>NZ_CP036423.1:1857235-2476313 GCF_009910365.1 Aequoribacter fuscus
GAGTTGACACACGCGCGCAATGGGCCCATGGCAACTGCAGCTTCCACAGCCGCGTCTGCATCTTCCGTTTTAGTCACATCACACTTTACAAATACACCGCCAATCTCGGCGGCAACCTTTGCACCTTTTTCTTCGTTGAGGTCAGCGATGACAACTTTCGAACCCGCAGCCGCGAGTTGACGTGCCGCCGCTTCACCAATGCCCGAGGCACCGCCGGTTACGATTGATGAGCTACCTTCTAAATTTACGCGTGGCATAATTTTTATTCCTGTCTATGAATTTGCGGGGGTATTCTTCGGCACACCCAGTGAAGTGTCAAGCCTAAGCACCTTGCGCAGGTCTTCGTCATACCCACTCACGAGATAGCTGCGCTGTGCTATCCGCCCCCTAAAGCACAAAATTTTCAAAACCGATTACTGGCGTCTAAACTGGATCAACCTACTCTGAGTTAGACGTGCCAAAACTCCGTCTTCAAAACAACATTTCAACAGATTAGCTCTATGCGACAGCAGAGTTGCTTACGAGCGCCTCCACAGTTAGACACCCTAAATACTCAAATCTAGAAGATTGTAGTCGTGTATCGCCTTTTTCGCAGCCTCGTCCCATTCGTGACGTTCATCGGACTCGAGGAACGGCTTGTATTGGTAGGGAGTTTCTTGTGGATACTGCTTAGCTCGGGCATCGATCGCATACCCGATGACGCGAGATCGCTCTTTAATCACGCCTGCGTCATATACTGCCGCAGGACTATGTATCCCCGCGCCTTTGACATCGAGTACCGAAGAGCGTCGGTGAAAACCAAAATTAATCGTGAGTCTTGGCTCAAATCCAGAATTGGCAAACGAACCGTGAACCAACTGCCGATTACAGATAACCACATCTCCCTCATCACACACCAAAGGTATGGCGTCTTTTAATCGTTCGCTTCCAGATTCCTGCACCATCTTTTTAATGTCGACCTTTCCTACTTTGTGCGTCCCAGGAACAACCCAAACACCATTTACTGGGGTGCTACCGTAAGCTTGGGCCATAAAGTTAAAGCCATGAATATCCTCATCAAAATTGGGGCTTTCCCAGTGCGTATCACCATCTTGGTGCCAGGATACCGCGGCACCCAGCCCAGCATCTTTAATGAACAGCACTTCGTTGAACGGTGCGAAATCGTCTCCGTTTATAGCTGCGGCAACACGAAGCAGCTGCGGATGACCATATAAACGCAGGGCGGCCTCAGAAAACTGAAGGGAGCCAAGCAATATAAATGGTGCATCTTTGGGCGCGTCGGGCCCTGCATCTAAATCCTTCAGTTTTACTTGGTGACGCCCGTTAGCCATTGCGGTGCCTCCCAATGGATCGCTCAGTGGTTTGCTCCACATGAGTCCGGGTCCCTTACAGTCCACCCCGAGGGCCGGCCTGCCTAAAGCATCGACTGCTGAGCCTGGGTGGGTTGGCAAGCGCATGCGCAACTCATCAATATCGGCATGGATATCTTTCATTTCTTGGTCGCCGATTACCCCTTCAAAGACATAGAAACCGAACTCGGAGTACGCATCCCTGATACCTTGATCCAGTGAGCCATCGTCATTGAACAAGATTGGCCCTCTGTTACCCAGCTCACGCGCTTTTCTGAGACCTTCGGTCATGTACTTCCTCACCGAATCAGCCTCGTCACCGTAATAGCTGGCACAGGCCTCGATAGATTCACGATAGTCTTTTTTATTCATGACGCTCTCCTAGTCTTAAAGATAACCCATAGGCATTTTTGATCTCTTTGAAACTCAAATGTGTCACCCAAAACGACACATTTTCGATACTCGCTTAACTGTTTAATGCTGCCTCGGTACTCGGGTCACCTGCAATCCGCGAATGAAGCATAACGCGAGGCTGTGAAAAATTCCAAGGGCATGCTCGGTGCATCAAACAGCGGTTATCCCACAAAATAGCATCACCCTCTGACCAGATGTGATGGTATGTGCGAGATTCATCGGCGACGGCGAAATCGATCAAATCACTCACAAACTGAGTCGATTCTTGCTCTGCCATACCAGTCACCCCGAACGCATGCCGGCCTACCGCGAGGGTTTTTCGGTCTGTCTCAGGGTGAATTTTAAGCAAAGATCGACGCGGAACCGTACTCACATCGAGCCCGTACCCGATATACTCGCTATCGCTGCTTTTTACATCTTCCCCGAGGTTCTTTTGACTTTGCGCCAACGAGTGATAAGCGGATAGATTCGCCAAACGGTCTTGAGTCTCAGTGTCTAAAGCGTCCCACGCTGCGCGCATATCGGCAAACCCTGTCTCACCTCCGCTCGACGGTACTCTCTTGGCACTGAACAAAGCACCCTTTGCTTGCAGGGGCATATAGGTATTATCTTGATGCCACTGCATGTTACCCCGAATGATCTTCATCATATCGTCATCCGGAGCCGCTCTGACCTCGCCGGTTGGTAACAGGTTACTAATCTCGACTGCCTCGAGGCCCTCCACTAAACAGCCAAATTTAGACGCCGCATCGCGCTGCTGCGAGTCCGTTAGATACTGTGCAGGGAAAATGAGCAGTGCATACTGCAACCATTCCCGGTATAGCAAACTGAAAGTGTCCTCATCCAGTTCACTGAGTCGCACTCCAGTCACGACTGCCCCAAACGTTTTACCAGGTAAAGGTTCAATCCTAACTATCTGTTTACCGTTACTCATTGCGTGCCGCTCCATCGCAGAGAACCTCTCTTAAATGTTTCCGTGGAGAATCTACTTTCCGCTACGTAAAGACAAAAGCGGAATTGCCCGTAATCAACTCTAAACAAGTCAGATAATTCATGCTAATTTTATTTTTTTTTATTATTAATAGATTTTAAAAATAGTATGCCAAGCGCGCAAAGCTAGGAAAGCTCAACGCCATGCGTCAACATGCACACAGTGGGAACTCATCATGTTTAACTTGAATCAGCTGTATCACTTCGCATTGGTCGCCGAGACAGGAAATTTTGCTCAAGCTGCGAAGCGTGCTCACATAACTCAACCCGCGTTAAGTAACTCCATAAGAACACTCGAAGAACGCGCGGGCCTAAAGCTTTTCGACCGTAGTGAAAGGCCCATTAAATTAACGCCTGTGGGGCGTAATTTATTGTCTCGGACTGAGAGCCTCCTAAAAGAGGCAAAAAACTTTGAAAAAGAGGTTATGTATCTGGGGAGAGGTATGGCAGGCGAGCTCAGAATAGGATTCACCGCGCAATCATCGGGCAGCATGGGAGGAAGGATTCTAGGCGAATGGCAAGCCCAAAATCCAAAAATGAGCGCTGACGTGACCGTTGCTGACACGCCCGCCTTGATAGAGCTTTTGAAAGCGGAGCAGCTCGACCTCATCATAGGCGATGGACGCGACTTGCCGTCGCACTCTTCTGACCTTGAAATGATACCAATTCCTCCCGAGGTCGGTGGTATATTTTGTCGCGCCAATCACCCTTTGTTAAAAGACGACGATCTTAATTTCAAATCATTACTTCCGTACCGATTTGCAGGGGCACATCTATCAGAGACTCTGCTAGATGCGTTAGCTGACCGATTTAATTTACGGGATCGACACGAAATTCACTTCGCAATAAAGAGTGACAACATTGCCGTTCTGCGGGACGCAGTCATGCACAGCGACCTCATATTACTGTCAACACCGGGCGCCGTTCACAACGAAATTGCCGCCGGATTCATGGCCAAACTTCCCATCAATCCAGAAGAGCTTGCGATCTGGTTCTCGGTAACTTTAAAAACCACGGTAGCTCACCCCGCAATGAGCAATCTCAGAAAAGTTATCGAAGAAAAAACGAAACCACAGTGAGCGTAAGAGGTGTGGGTGACCCAGAGAATAATAGCATCCAGCTATCCTAGTCATCGTTGTAAGCGTGGCTCACCGCATCCAGCCTGAACCGCGAATAGCTCGCCCAGGCCTAGCACCGGTATGCCTCCCCTCAAAAACAACAGGTTGCCCGTTAACCAGCACATGCTCCATACCGACCGAGTACTGGTGAGGTGTGCTGAACGTTGCCTTGTCTTCAATAGCGTCGGGGTCGAAAATAGCAATATCCGCAAAATAACCCAGTTTAATACGACCTCGCTCACGGATCCCCAAACTCTGTGCTGGCAGCAAAGTCAGTTTCCGAATGGCTTCTTCCATAGCCAGAACTTTTTCTTCGCGGACATACTTGCCCAGCAATCGGGCCACGTTGCCATACGTTCTTGGGTGGACGCCGCTATTCAGCGTCCTACCTTCTGCGGCGGGCGCCGTGGCATCAGAGCCAAACATTACCCAAGGTTGACGCATTTGCTTCTTAAGATTCTCTTCTGACATCAAATAATACGCCGTAGCGACCCGAGAACCATCTTCAAGAACCAAATCAATAATCGTATCACGAGGGTCCTGTCCGCGTTCCATGGCTACTTCAGCCAGTGTTTTGCCCACGTATTTGTGCAGTGCTTCGTTCTTAAACTCGAGAAATACCACTCCATCGGGCGTAGCGAGATAACCCAAGTTTTCCCATTCCTGCGTGTTCACACCCATCTCGTTTTTAACTCGCTCGCGAATTTTGGGATCTTTGAGACGCTCAGCCCATTTTCTATAGCCACCGGCCTGCACCCAGGTTGGCATTGCTGCTTCCAGACCACTGCCGCCCGCGACATAGGTATACATATCTGCCGTAACGGGAACACCTTCGCGGCGCGAAGCTTCGATTTTTTCGATAGCTAAATCCATCTTGTGCCAATTCGGCTTTCCAGCTGCCTTTAAATGGTGGATTCTTACCGGCAGCTTAGCCTCTCGGCCGATGCGCAAGGTCTCGTCAACGGATTCGATAAGCCGATTACTCTCAGAACGAATGTGCGCTGTATAAACACCACCGTAGCGACTAACGACTTTTGCAAGTTCGATGAGCTCTTGAGTCTCAGCGTAGGTGGCCGGCGCGTATATCAAAAACGTGGTAAGACCCAGTGCTCCATCCTCCATTGCCTGAGCCACCTGCAGCTTCATTTTATCAAGCTGCTCTGGGGTTGGATCGACGTCATCCGTACCGATAATGTTCATTCGCACGGTGGCTGCTGATACAAAGGTGGCGAAGTTTACCGAGACACCGCCTGCTTCAACGGTTCGAAGGTAATCGTCGACTGTAGTCCACGTCATATCAACTTTCTCTTTAGAGAAATACGACCAAAAGGCCGCAGACGTTGTTGTTAAGGGGCTGAACGAAATCTCGCTAAGGACCTCAAAAGTCACGCCCTGCATTACATCGCTCATCGCTCTACCATCACTGATTAAGGATAAGTGCGAATGACTCAGCATATTGAAAAAGCCGGGGGCAACCGCAAGACCCGTAGCATCAATTTCAAGAGTGGCGGAGCCAGAGGGAATTTGCCCGATAGCGCTTATGCGATCTTCACGAATTCCCAGGTCTGCAATGTAGGGTGCTGCACCAGTTCCATCATAAACACTGCCATTGCGGATGATGACATCGAACTCAACCGCTGCCGCAGTGGTGGCAATCACGCTCAAAACAACGACAATAACTATTCTCAGCATAGCGGTACTCCCAGTCTACATCATTGATTTATCGCTGTGCGTTCTTGACCTAGTAATCCGCATTGCAAAACCTTTTAGGTGCTCCTAAAAAACCTAGCTAAAGTAATTAAAACCCAAGAGATTCCAGTAGCTATAAAACCAGACCATGTATAGCCCCGCTAGATTGACTACGATTAGCTTGGCAAGCGCCCTAGGGCCTTCAAGTTCGCCATGTCGCAGGACCTGAAACGTGCAATAAATATGGTAAAGGGTCAACAAAGCAGCCAATATTGGAAAAATCAGAGCAATTTTCAAGGTAAGCGGAACATCATACATAAGGGCTATAAGACCGCCGCTGGCGCCTACTGCCGCAAAAGTAAGGAATGAAAAGTGTGTCGCAGCCAAGAGAGTTGAAGCCACCACTGCTTTTCTTTCGAACGCTACAAGCGTATTAAATTCACGCCTTCGATACACCGCTTGCAACAAAACATGCATAAAAACCAAAAGCACCGAGCCAAGCGAGAGCATTATGAATCGACCTGTTTCGTAAAACGGTGCTCGATAAAACTGCATGACGCCAAAACCATCGATGACGAGACCCGTTATCTTGCCATTTACGTCTTCTTGAAAGGCGATTCGACCATTATCGTCCGCTTCCTGAAATAAGTTAGTGTCGATTTCAACGTATCGCTTACCTCCAATCATCAGCGTGTTATCGGGCAATAAAACCACCTTCAAACTTGTGATAAGACGAAGCAACGACTCGATCTTAGTGAAGCTCGAGCGCCAGCTATGGTAGGTGCCCTCGTAGCGCTTACCCCGCTCGAAAAAATCAGCAGGTGGATCGACCTTCGATGCTTCGCTCGGGAAAAACTCATCGTAAAACGATTTAACAAACGTACTGTGTACCTCTTTAGCACCCGGGCCGCCAAAAGAAGAGAACAGCATAAAGTTTTCTTTAGACGACAAACCCAAATGGGAACTGAATATGGTGGTACCACCATCGTGGCCGAAAACGTCTAGATCATCTCGCCCATATCTGCGTTTGAGAAATCCAAGGCCCATTCCCCGAACTCGCGGGTCATGCGTAAAGCCGCCATCCACCATTTGCTGCAGCGTTGATGATTTTAAAATTCGCTTTCCATCAACAGCGCCCCCATTCAGTAAAGCTTGCGCGAAAATCGACATGTCACGCGCAGACACGGCTGCCGCGCCAGCCGGTCCAAAGTTAGAGATGATCTCGTAATTTAGCTCGACATAACGTCCTTGTGAATAGCCGTAAGCCTTGGCCACGTTCGAGGCGAGTTGCGGTGGAAGGGGCTCCAAAAAACTGGAATGAGTCATGCCCAAAGTATCAAAAATGTGGCGCTGGACATAATCATTAAATGACATCCCGGATACTTCCTCAACAACCAAACCGGCCAATGCGGTAGCCCAGTTTGAATAGGCTGTATGCACCCCGGGCGGATTAATGCGCTGCGGTTGATATTTAGCTAACGATTGTTCGAGCGGCATAATACGGCTAGGGTCATCTATAATCAGATATCCGAGGAATCCGTCTTCAAATCCTGCGGTATGAGTCATAATATGACGCAGCGTAACCGGCTGCCCAGGCCACGTATTCGCAACTTTCAAAGACTTAAGATACCCATTAACGTCGACATCTAAATCCACGTTACCTTGTTCTACTTGCTGCATGACCGCAACCCAAGTGAACAGTTTAGAAATGGAGCCTGGGCGGAAAAGTGTCGTGTTTGGATCAACAGGAATACGTTTTTCTACATCAAGAAAACCATAGCCCTTGGAGAAAATCATCTCACCATCTTTCATGACAGCTACGACACCGGCAGAGCTCTTGGCGTTCTTCATGCTTGCTTTAACGACACCATCCACGAACGCCTCAACCACATCGGAATTCGCGACATTCGGAGGGATCGAGGCATAACTTCCGTCATTCCCCATCAAAAAAGCAAGGAATACTAGCCCAAGTTGCTTTGAACCGATCTTCAACTTATCAATCATCATATGTGTCTCTAAAAATTCGGTAATTACCATGAATAACCCCGAGGTCTGGCATTTTTCAATCTTGTATTGCCCATCGGGTCAGGTTGCACGTAACCTAAGTATCTACCCCTAGGGCGACGCCATCTCCTAGACAGGCGGCACGGCCACAACCTTTTGCGCCTGACGAGCTGCGCTCGCTGCACTCGAGTCAGCGCCCCGTGAGACGAACGTTCACTGAGACCTCTGCATTAATCGTTGCAGCATTTCACGGCCACGCGAGCGCCAGCCACGAGTGCTTACCCTGTAAACTAACTCAATGCGCTCGCGGATCAGAAAAGTGCTCGTCCTGAAATTCAATAGGGAGCGACATGGTGGTATTGTCATCCAGCCACTTACTCCACTCCACACGCTCAAAGCGGCCCTCAGCCGACACTGGAAAACGAATCGGTTGTCCAGGTTTTACGGGCTGCACAACTGAATCGCGGACCACAACAGTACCGTTAACAATGACCCAAGGAATACCCGCTGAGGGCAGCCCATTCTCGCCGGATTTGTAGGTTGCCCTAGGGCCAACAGTCGCAGGGTCAAACAACGTCAGATCGGCAATTTTGCCGACCTGAACACGACCGCGCTCCTGCATCGAGACCAAGCCCATATCACCCAAGTGTTTCGCATTCCAGTAGCTTAACTGGGCTAAGGTGAACATTAGAGGGATATCTTGCTCGCGCGCTAGTTTTAAGGTGGTTGAAAAAGTCGACACTGTGCGCGGATGCCCTGCGTATTCACTGGGATCGGCATCGTAGGGCAACAGATCTCCGTTCTTATCGAATCCCATCATTGCATCAGATGCGACCACCATCTCAGGTATGCTCAACCAATATTTCATCCAATCTTTTCGCGCCGGCATAAAAACCACAATCACGCGCGCAGGGTCTTTCTCAACAGCCTCGAGATACTCTGCCTTGCTCAGGAATTTATCTAGGCCGGGATCATAGAGAGTCTCTGAGTACTGATAACCATTAACCTCTTCCCACATAGAAGGCTTGAGAAAATCGGCGCTAATAAACGTGGATCCTGCTTCAAACGGGTAATATTCGCCCCAAACGTTGTAACCCTTTGCTCGAGCAAGCCTTAACTTTTCTTGATTCTCCCACCAACCGTAATCGTTGTCGTGGGCCAGCAATAAAGGTGCATCCAACAGCATTGCATTTAGTAACACCTCATCAAGGGCGATGGGCGCTTCTGTCGGAGTCTTGGCGTTAAGATGATACCGAGTGTGCACCGAAGCAAGCCTGCCGTAACGCGCCGCAGTTCTCTGTATTTCAAACAACTCATAACTCGTCATGCCACGCTGCATATAAGCGGCACCCACTCCAACACCCAATGCTCCCTGCCGCAGGTCCTCGTCAATCAGTTGTATTATTTGATTCAGCTCAGACAAATTACTACGTTTCATTGACCAGCCCGGCGTACCATCTATCGCTGCCTGATCGAGAACTGTGCCAAGCGTCGATGCATCAACAGACTGGTCAATGACCACCTCTGGATCGTGCACCAGTAATCGGGTGACACCAACGCTCGACGTCGTACCATAATTAACCTGCCAACCAGTTGCTTCTTTATTTTTATACCATTCGCCAACACGGCTCGCTCCAGCTTCCAGATCCATACCGGTGGTAATGCCGTCGCGCACAGCGAGTTTTGTCGCAAAAGGGTCTACGGAGTGAAAATGGGTATCAATAAATCCCGGAGCAACAACCAAACCGGTCGCATCGATAACTTCCTTGCCTGCCAGGGGCTCTTGAGAAATTGCAGCTATCCTACCGTCGTTAATGCCGACGTTTGCGACACCATCGTACATGGTCTCGGGGTCCATCACCCGACCATTCGCAATAACGAGATCGTACTCTTCTGCGTTTGACGCGCCCGAAGCAAATAAAGCAGCTAGCAGTATGTACAAGATTTTTTTGATGGGTGTCATGGGGTTATGTTCTCCACAAAAATAACTACTTCATAAATTCAATGTTTATAACGGACGGATGTAATGACTCATCAGAGAAACGAAAAATAGTCATACAAGGTTCTTGCCACTTCGGCTATTGCACGCTCGCGGTCGCTCGGCGGGCTTTGACTACCGCGGGTAAACACAGCAATCGCAAATACGCGTCCATTGGGCAGTGTGATGTACCCGACATCGTTAGCGACCCCTCCGACAGTACCGGTTTTGTGTGCAATTGCCGTGTTCTTTGGAAGCAATGCGCTAAGACGTCTGGGCATCGTCACCGTTCGCATCATTGTATCCATCAACAACCGGGTGCTTTCATCGCTGAGCGCTCGTCCGCTGCTCAAGGTCGTCAACAAATTGAGCATCGCCCTAGGAGTAGATTTGTCTAGCGGATCTGCCTCAAACTCAGGGTTAGCCGCAATGGCTTTGTTGGGGTCAGCCGCAGCGATGCGCACTATTTTTCCTAGATTTTCTCGGCCCGGTTCGACGCCGTAAAAATCTCTCAGAAGATCAGCCGTAGAGCGATCGACGCGCATACCATCAATACCCAACTGCCCTAAATATTGATTAACGGCCGAGGGTCCGCCAGCAAGCCTCAAACAGATATCAGTGGCAGTGTTATCGCTCTGCGTAATCATTACCTCTAATAGGTTAGCAATGGACAGCGATACCCCTTGATGAATAAAATTTGCCGCAATGACTTGCGAATAGACCCATTCACTATCGTCAATATCGACCATATCTGTCAGGTTAAGTTCACCGTGATCAACTTTGGCTAGCAGAGTCATCGCTATGGCGATCTTGTACGTACTTGCCATCGGAAATGGCTCGTCTCCATTCAAAAATATCTGAGCGCCGGTGGTCATATCTTGGGCAGCAACTCCGGCAACACCAACCAAACCTGAGGTCACTGTATGTAGTGCCAATGCGACTTTAGCGGGCGCTACCGCAGAGCCAACTTGCTGCGGCTGACTATTACCCTTTGCTGAGGCAAGCATAACAACCAAGGCCAAACTTATTAACCAAAACCTTGTATTCACTCTCATGACCATTCACCACTATGGAAAGTTAAAACCCTGTAAGCCCGCGAGAAACAAACGTCTAAAGAAAAACTCATCCTCTTTCCGGGCTTGCCTCTAACGATTGTGTAATACCAGACGATTTCACGATCTTCACAATACCTAAGGTGCAGATAGGAATTATGTATACCATCGCAAAACCCACTGATAGCGCGCTGTACCCGCTAGCCACGAGCGATACTATACCGAAGGTACCTAACAGACCGCCCACCCCTAGGGCGAATATTGCGATCATGGCTCTCGGGAAGTGACCCAAAGACTCCCCCTCGTTTGGCTTCAGCACAACTTCAATACGTTCAATAAGACCCTGTACCAGACCAGCACCGGTTTCCACCAAGGTGCCGAGTAAAGCGAGCAAAAAAACGGCTAACAACAGCGGATTGGTGTACTCCGACATCATCCAATAATTAGGGACTGGCTTGTCCAGCACCTCGGGATAGCCGACAGCGTAGCTTAAGTGAAACAACGTGGCTGGGATCATTACCACAACGCCGGTAACCAAACCCGACATGGCCGCCTCTTTGCGTGAGGCGATAGCACGAGTCGAAAACAATAGCACGGGGGCGATCGCTAAGTTGTACATCGCGTACAAAACACCGCCTTGAAGCCAACCGGGCTCAACGCCACTAGCACTAAACGCTTTCGACAGTATGACGCCATCATTGCTTATGACAGCCACAAAATAAGCGATAAACACCCCGTACATACCTATGGACCACCAAGTGAGTACCTTTTCTACCGCTTGTCTCCCAAAGTACACCAGCACAATGACTAAGCCCAAGACAGCGCCCATGCCAAATACACCAGAGATACCAAATTCCTGCTCAAGTAAAGTGCTAGCTGCTGAGCCTACAACCCCAAGCACCAGCAAAAACAACAGTAAATACAGAATTTCGAAGCATATCCAAAAAGGCCCAATGAGCTTACCGAAAAAAGAACGGTAGTCGTAAACCTGAAACACTCGAGCAAATTCGTAAGTACAGGCCAGAACAAGAGAAAAAAGACAGGCCGAGACCCCAATGCCAAACAAGCCCCCGAGCAAACCGTAGCGCGTGAAAAACTCGACAACTTCCCTACCTGTACCATAGCCGCCCCCCATTACTACCGAGATAAAGACTGCGGCGGGTACAACATAAACAGGCATCAGGCGTTTCATAGCGGCCTCGCAGAAAAATAGCAACAACATGCGTTGAGCACAGTGGCAAAAGACAATGTACCCAACGCGTTATCTACCCAGATCAAATAGTCGTTTGATGCAAAAACATAAACGTTTACTGACCCAAGTTATACTTCACTTCGACCCCGAATAAACGTGGCATACCCCAAATATTGCGCTCAACCGCTGTCAGCGCCGTCTGACTGTGATTCACAATGTACTCCTCGTCTGTAAGATTGCGAACCCAGGCTGAGACTTGCCATTGGTTATTCGTTGGGGTGTAACTCACGCGCGCATTCCACAAGTCATAGCTAGGCACTAACACAATATCCGTATTGGTATTGTTCGTGTACAGATCATCTTGATAGGTGTAATCAAGATTAAAAATAAGCTCACCGGCACTGCCAACTGGCTGAGCATATTGAAGTCCCGCATACAATTTAGTTTTCGGCGCGTAATTCAAATCATTGCCATTAAAATCCTTGGGCTGAGTTGGGTCTACGGCAGATATGGGGTTTTCAAATTTATCGTAGGTCGCATCCAAATACGTGGCGTTAACGGTCAGCTGCAGGCTATCCGAGGGCAACCAAACGGTTTCCAACTCTACGCCCTGACTGGTCGCCTCACCAGCGTTAGACACAATCTGCACGTTTGTATTGCCAACCGGTACTGATTGGAATAACTGAAAGTCAGAGAATTTCTGAACAAACACATCGGCATTGACGCGAAGCTTGCCATCAGCTGACGTGGACTTCACACCCACTTCAAACGCATCGACATACTCTGAATCAAACTGAATAGCAGGTAGGTAAGGGTTGAAATCGCCATTGAATCCACCGCTTTGATACCCTCGAGAATACTTCGCGTAGTACATAACGCTATCGTTTAGCTTGTAATTCAAGCCAATAGTAGGCGACACATGACTATCACTGTACTTATCTTGGTAGCTTAAGTTAAACGCGTTAAACAAAGCTCCCGGAGCCTGAGAAGCGAGGAAAGCGGCAGTCGCAGCAGGAAGTCCGAGTCCTACCTCTAACACGACCGCTCCGGTCGCTGGGTCGCTCGGCGCATTGACCTGGTTAAAATCAAAGTCTTTTTCCTCGTCGGTATAGCGCAATCCCGCGGTGAGCTCCCATTTGTCAGCGAAACGATAATTGCCTTGGACGTAGGCGGCGTAACTCGTGACATCGACTACGCTAGGAATCGCGATAGTACCGCTGAGTGCTTGACTGGGTAGCACAGGGGCCCCAAACAGCAAATTTCTCCCTGTGGCGACAGAGCTCTCAAAATAGTAGAGGCCGGCGACCCAATCAAAGTCTTCGGACTCTGGCGATACAATACGAAATTCTTGCGAGAACTGGTCCGAATCTTCGTCAAAGGTGGTCTGAAATGCGTCAACAGCAGGGGTAAAGTCTTCGTCACCATACAGGTAATACTTATTCTCTCGATAGGCCGAAATTGACGACACTGTGTATCCGCTGTCCGTTGAGTAGTTGACCGTCAAGGCAGTACCCCAAAAATCCACCTCATCCAACTCATCATCTTTACCCGACTCAAAAGCAGGCCGCGCTGCGGTAGTAAAAACCGGAGCCTCATTCGAAGACTTACCCCAGTCTGCAGCAAAAACCATCTCTAATTGATCACTCGGAAGGAATCGCAATTGTGCGCGCGCACCTTCTTGCGCCCAGTCGCCGACCTCTTTACCGAGTACAACATTATTGAACAAGCCGTCACGTTCTTGTTTCGTGTAGGCAATCGATGCGAAGACGGTCTCGCTCAAAGGCCCACTTAAATAACCAGAACCCGTCCAGTAACCTTCGTTTCCAATACCGGCCTTGAGCTCTCCCATAAAGTCTTCGGATGCTTTCCTGGTGTTCAGGTTAATGGCGCCCGACACCGTATTTTTACCGAACAAGGTGCCCTGCGGCCCTCTCAGTATTTCAACGCTCTCCAGACCCAGCAGAGGCTGGTTCGCTGTGGAAGACCTACCTTGGTAAACACCATCAATATAAACCCCCATCCGAGCATCGATACCGATGTTTCGAGCGAAGTCTACTACGCCCCTCAAACCGCTCTGCGTATTACTACCTGGAATACCACCAACACTCAATGAAGGCGCGCTTGCGGCCAAATCAAAGAGTTCGGTTGCACCGAGTTTCTCGATCGACTCCGCTCCGAAGGCTTGAATACTGATCGGTACATCTTGGCTGCTCTCGCTCCGTTTTTGGGCGGTAACAATGACCTCCTCAAGCACAAACCCTTTAGCCGCCTGTTGTGCTATCGCTGGCGACATCGTTGCCATTGCTAGTGCGGCCCCCCCAATATGAAGTGCTAATAGTGTCTTACGCATAGTGATACTCCCGGCCGTAGCCTTTTTTGTGTTTTTATCTTGGTACTTTTTGTGTTTTGGCATTAACTCGCCGCCGCTTCAAACAATCCACCTACCTCTTCTGATCTAGAGTTCAAACGGTCGGGAGCAACAAAGTCTCGTTTAAAACCAGCCGCCTCTAAATCCGGGGGAACCTGATTTTTAGAAATCAGAGACGCTGCTAATCGAGCCGCTGCTGGTGCAATCTGGATGCCATGCCCCCCTTGCCCTGCCAACCAAAAAAATCCCGCCACACGGGAATCGAAACCGATGACGGGCGTCCGGTCTCGGGCAAAGGTGCGCAAACCCGCCCAGCGATGGCGAACTTGCTTAACATGAAGATTTAGAGCCTTTTGTGCATAGTCAACCGCATACGCTATGTCTAACTCTTCTGGCTGAGCGTCACAGGCTAACGATGGATTTTCATCGGCCGGGGACGCCAAGATCAAGCCAGCATCAGGCTTGAGGTAAAAAGAACCGTCGACTGCCATAACGAGCGGCCAGGCAGACACATCACAAGCGACTGGCGGGTCAAGCAACACTGCTGTGCGTCTCAAAGGCATAAGCCCAAGGCGATCCACACCGGCGAGCGCAGCTAATTCGTCAGCCCACGCACCCGCTGCGTTGACGACGACAGGCGCCGAGTACCTAGCACTGTCGGTCGACACGGTCCAAACCCCATGATCTCGTGTTAACGCGCCGATCGTACAGTTACTCACCAACTGCCCACCCGCCTGCTTCAAAGCCTTTAAATATCCCAAGTGCAAGGCATGAACATCCATGTCAAACACATCGGGCTCAAACCATCCGGATTTTGAATATTCGTCGTTAATAATCGGCACGTGTTGTCGAATGACCTCTCGGCCAACCTTGACAATATTCGGTATAACCACCTGCAGCTTTTCGAGCTCGGTTTCGACCGACACGGCGCAATCAGGCGGACACAAAGACAGCAATCCACGACGATGCAGCAGGGTCTCGACTTGAAAATCGGCTGGAGGCTCAGCCAAAAAATTCAAACTGCACTCAGTTAGAAACCGAAGGCTTGGGTTATCGAAGCCGTAAGACGGGATGTACGCCGCAGCGGATCGCCCCGTAGAGTGGTATCCGGGCTGCTTTTCTCGCTCAAGCACCAATACGCTGGCAGTCGGAGCCAATTCCGCCGCGACAGATGCGCCCGCCATTCCTGCGCCGATAACTATGACATCGAACACGTCCAAGAGCCCTACTCTCCGTTCAACTTAATTATGTGTTGGTTCTAACCGTAACACGAAATTTCGATATCGAAAATATTTTATCGAAAAAATTTTTCGGTTACGAAAATTTAGGCCCAAAAAAAACCACCTAAGTTGCCTTCACAGTGCCATCACTAAACCTCCTGATAGGTTGCGACAGCTTCAATTTCAACCCGTGCACCAGGCAACATAAGATCCGATCGAACAGTAGAGCGCGCTGGACGATGCCCGCCAAAAAACTCGATATACGCCGCATTAAATCCAGCAAAATCGTCTATGTGTGTAAGCCAAACCGTAACTTTGACGACATGCTCATTCGACAAACCTTCAAGCTCAAGCAACTTCTGAATATTCGCGAGACAGAGTTGCGTTTGCTCTTTAATGTCACCAGTATTCAACCGAGCGTCGGCATCAAACGCCAACTGCCCTGAGGTAAACAAAAATCCGTTGGATCGGTAGGCAGCCGACAAGGGTGCCTTATCGCCACTCGGCAAGATAATCTCTTTCCCGACAGGTCTAGTCTCTTTCATCTTTTTCCCTCTTCATTGGTCGAAACGTATCCGACACGTTTTGATAGCCCTCTAAGGACATACTAATTAATATCTCCGCAGGATTTGGCCCAACCGATACGTAATGATGACCCATCGAAGAGTCGAACAGGATGCTATCCCCCGCATTCAACAACACAGGTTCGTACAATTCAGTATACAGCTCTAGTCCACCGCTCAAGACATACAGGAACTCTTGCCCTTGGTGGCGATGCCAGGGCAAAGAATCATCAAAAGTGAACGAGTTTACGACACCCTTAAGATAGCCCTGCCGATGATTAGCGACTTCACTGCACAGCACCTCGTAATCGACATCGGTCGTGTTAAACATAACCCCATGACCACCAATCGTAATTGCTCGACGGCCCATCATATGGCTACTCGGGTTGGTCAGATCAGTTACAGCAAGACCCAGCCCCGTCGCGAGTTTATTGACACTACTAAAATTGAGATCTGTCTTGCCGTGCTCCAGTTTCGACAACGTTCCTACCGAGATACCCGTTCTCTTCGAGACATCGGCGAGCGTCCAGTCCTGCTCCTTTCGAAGCTGTCGCAGGCGACGTCCGATAGGATTAGGAAGCCGGTCTGCCTCTTCGTTGGGCGGCTGTGCCTTCTGTTTTTTTACAATACTGACCAAAGAACTAATCCTCTAAAATCAAATTGACTGACGCCACCAACACCACACAATACACTCTTTTTTTCGACAACGAAACGTAGCGCTACACCCTAGACGCCGAGCTAGCGAAGAGCTTACCGAGAAATTGTAAGCACCTAAACCGCTCTACATCAATGTTGCAGTCTGCAAAGCACCGCTATGAATCCCCTAAAAGTGATAGACTCACACAGTACGAACCATTAGTGTTTTTACACTGCGACCAGAATCGGCGTTCCAAAGCGTTTGCTTTAGTTAGGGCACAGCAGAAAACCGGCACAAGTAACGTTTTTTGAACGACTCTAAAACGCCCCGAACATGAGAAAGCACAATGACGAAAGCACCTGCGAAAACCAACATTTTTGGTGATACCAGCCCAGGTTTTGAATCCGTTCGGGACCTGTTTACAAAAAATATGAACCAATGGGAAGAAGAGCACGCCCAGCTTTGCGTGTATCACAGAGGTCAAAAAGTCGTCGATTTGTGGGGTTCAAAGGGCGACACCGGGCAGTTTACGCCAGACTCCCTGATCAACATCTTCAGCAGCGGCAAAAGCCTAGAAGCATTAGCAATTGCTCATCTAGCAGGCGCTGGGCAGTTAGACTACGACGCACCCATTGCTCGCTATTGGCCAGAATTCGCAGCTCAGGGCAAAGACGCAGTGACGGTTGCGGATCTCATGCGCCACGAAGCGGGGCTGGCTAATTTTGACGTTTCACTTGAAACCGAAGACTTGCTCACGCATCGAATCAAAGAAAACGCGATCGGGAAGTATATCGAAGAGCACTCACAACATTTCAAAGACCGAGCACGCACCGCAAGAGAATATCATGCGCTAACACGTGGCTGGATCGCTAACGAACTCTTCCGACGTGTGGACCCACAAGGCCGCACCATAGGCGAATTCGTACAACAGGAAATTAGCCAACCCCTGCAACTCGACCTAGCCATAGGCGTTACCGAAGAGCAGTATGAGCGTCGCGTACCGATAACCCCTCTTCATCCACTTAAACATTTGCTCGCGACCTTCCGCCCCAAACTATTTGGACGTCGCGTTTTGCATAACACCTTTCAGCTGTTCGCACGCTTGTTCATGCTGATTAAAACCCTGTTTAGAGGACCCTCGAAAAAATGGCCCACCCCCATTCAAGGAATGACCGGCATTGGTTTTTTTAATGATAAGAATCTAGCGATGGGTGAAACGCCCTCGGCAAATACCAGCGCTTCGGCCCGGGCACTTGCAAAAGTGGCAGCAGGTATGGCTGCTGGCGGCATGTTCGAGGATCATACAATTCTGAGTAAAGAAGCCTGGGACCTACTGCACACCGACCCCGTACACGCCACCATGGGTGGCTTCCTTCCGTGCGCATTCACGCAAGGCGGTGTCGCACATTATGCCCTTTCTAGCTCTAATTCCAACTGGCTTCAGCGCGCCTTTAATCAAGGACGCGAAGGCTTTTACGGCTGGATGGGCTTGGGGGGCTCCCTATTCCAGTGGCACCCCCAGCATGAGATCGGCTTTGCATTTGTGCCCACGTCGCTCCACATGCTGGATTTAATGAACGAGCGCGGCAAGTGCTACCAGGAAGAAGTCCTGCGTTGCGTCAGCAACTTAAATTAGGTGCTTGACCCGAATACGTTTAAAACTCATGAACATTAAATCAGACAGCACATCGACAGGCTCAGAGTACGATAAAATTACGTGCTAACCTAGCATACGACCCGTATCGGACCAGCACACCACAACACGGCGAACGTTATGACGAATTCCACCATTTCAAAAACACCTTGGACCACTTTCGATTGGCAAGATCCCTTCCTACTCGAGCAACAGCTAACCGATGAGCAGCGCCTAATACGGGACACCGCAAAGCAATACGCGCAAGAGAAATTACTACCCCGTGTGACTCAGGCGTTTCGAGAAGAAAGCACGGACGCCAGCATTTTCAAAGAGATGGGTGCCTTGGGCCTATTGGGCTCGACGATCAAGGGCTACGGCTGTGCGGGTGTCGATTACATCAGCTACGGCCTGATCGCTCGTGAGGTCGAACGCGTCGATTCTGGATATCGCTCTATGTTGAGCGTGCAGTCCTCGCTGGTGATGTATCCCATCTACGCTTTTGGCACGGAAGAGCAGCGCGAAAAGTACCTGCCCAAACTAGCGACCGGCGAGTGGATTGGATGCTTCGGTCTAACTGAACCCGATTACGGCTCGGATCCGGGCGGCATGATCACTCGCGCTCGAAGTGTTGAGGGTGGCTATCGCTTGAGCGGCGCCAAAATGTGGATTAGCAACAGTCCTATTGCCGACGTCTTTGTCGTGTGGGCTAAAACCGATGACGGGCAAATTCGCGGATTTATTCTGGAAAAAGGTATGCCAGGCCTCAGTGCTCCTAAGATTGAAGGGAAGCTTGCACTGCGGGCCTCCATCACGGGCGAGATCGTGATGGAGGATGTCTTCGTCAGCGAAGAGCAGTTACTGCCCAATGTTAAGGGGCTGAAAGGACCATTCAGCTGTTTGAATATGGCGCGCTATGGTATTGCTTGGGGAGCTTTGGGTGCAGCAGAAACCTGCTGGCAAACCGCACGAGCCTATACACTCGAACGCTCTCAGTTCGGTCGCCCACTGGCCGCGAATCAGCTGATTCAGCTCAAGCTCGCTGACATGCAAACCGATATTGCTTTAGGCTTACAAGGCTGCTTTAGGGCTGGGCAGCAACTCTGTGATGACGGGATCGCACCAGAGCTCATATCCCTGATCAAACGCAACTCGTGCGCTAAAGCTTTACACATTGCTCGACAAGCGCGCGACATGCTGGGCGGTAATGGAATATCTGATCAATACCCGGTCATGCGCCATATGATGAACCTAGAAGTGGTGAACACTTACGAAGGCACCAGCGATATTCACGCTCTAATTCTAGGGCGTTCACAGACTGGCTTGGCCAGTTTTAGCTGAGGATCGCATGAACCGGCGGTCTACTGTGCGATTGACTAGTGTACAGTGACCATCGTTGGCAGCTGTGGTTGCCAGCATAGGGCGCACTGGCCTCTGTGCCCATGATGTTAACGTTCATGCTGTTCCATTGCATGTCTGATCTATCATCACTTTGCCGACGTAACTACTGGCACGCCCTGCTGCTTGAATAAAGCCCAGTACCCAAACGATGCCAACGGCGTCCGCGTGGCCAGCGCGAGAGCATAAACCGAGCCAGCGCCAGTACCTTTTGGGCTACAATGCGAGTCGACAATGGTAGGCGAGGTTGAGTGTCTTGTTGTGGGCTTGAATACAGACACGCCGTAATACCCTATAACGTTGCGTGTTTCAAAATACACGATTGCTCCATCGAAGGGTTACACCACAATGACGAACCGCTCGCGCCAAAAATTTTTAACCTCTCACCTCACGCTGTGGTGTTTGTTGCTGAGCATTCATGCCACTGGACAACCTTACGGGAGCAGAGAAGCGCTCGTTTTAGTAGAGCCCATTGTTTATGCGAACGAAGAAACTCGTCTCGAAGCGGTTGGCACCGCAGAAGCGAGACGCTCCGTGACACTCTACGCCGCCGTCGCTGAGCGAGTGGCAGCCGTCAATTTCAAATCTGGCGACTACGTTACGCAAGGCGCCATACTGGTGCAACTTGATGACCGCCGGCAACAAGTGGCTCTGAAACAAGCTCAACTCAATCTGCAGGATACTGAACGCACTCTTGAGCGCGTACGCAAAAATTTCGAGCAAGGAGCCGTGCCGCAATCAGACCTTGATCGAGCTAAACTTGCACGAGACCTCGCGCTCGTAGATTTAAACCAAGCTCAAATCGAGGTTGAGGATCGCCAAATTATTGCACCGTTCAGCGGTTATTTAGGTCTTTCTGACATTGAGCCAGGAGACAGAATCAATAGCCAAACGGCAATCGCCACGCTCGACGATCGTGAAACATTGATCATCGATCTTAAAGTCCCCGAGGCAGCGGTCAGTTTGCTGGCAACCGACGCCACGCTCACCGTGCAGCCTTGGCGCTACAGTGGTGATCCTGTGACCGCCACCGTCGTAGAAAAAGACTCACGGATCGATCCGCAAACGCGATTATTCCGAGTTCGTGCAGAATTAGACAACCGCCGAGACGATTTCCTGCCAGGAACAAGCTTCAGAACAATCATCCAAAGCGTTGGTGAGGAGTTTATCGCAATCCCCGAGGCCGCTCTGTCGTGGGGCCCCAACGCGCCCTATATTTGGTTAGCGCGCGACCGCGTCGCTCGACGTGTTCCCGTCCAGATCGAGCAACGCCAACGCGGGCGGGTATTAGTCTCGGGGGATATCTTATTCAATGACTTATTGATCACCGAGGGCATTCAAAATATCCGTGAAGAACAAGCACTCAAATTTAAAGACCTTCCTCCTCCGGGAATGGAGGCGGCAGAATAATGACCGATCAATCACGCACAGAGGCCCCTTCGGCCAACGATTTACCCTCGGTATCTATCCGGCGGCCAATTTTGATTGTCGTTTTGAATATACTGGTGGCACTGGCCGGCATTGCCGCCCTCAATGGGGTAGAGGTACGAGAGCTCCCGGACGTCGACCGCCCCGTCGTCACCGTGCGTGCGAATCTACCCGGAGGTGCACCTGAGACGGTCGATGCGGAAGTCACCAGCGTATTAGAAGGGGCCGCAGCACGAGTCTCGGGCGTGAAATCGCTTCGATCACAATCGGAAGAAAATTCAGCGCGAACCGTTGTGGAATTTCGCCCAGGCGTCGACCTTGACGTTGCCGCGAGCGAGGTACGGGAATCGGTCAATCAAATCCGTCGTCGCTTGCCCAATGATGTAGAGCAGGTCAATGTGGTTAAGGCCGATGATGATGCCAGAGCCGTTTTGGATATAGCCATAAGCAGCGATACGCTGAGCCTAGAGGAATTATCGCGACGCTTAGAAACGGATATTGCGCCTGAGTTTTTATCCATCGATGGGGTCGCCGATGTTCGCCTGAACGGTGCGCGCGAGCGCGTTTTGCGCGTTGCCATTGACCCGCTCAAACTATCGAGCTTTGGCCTTTCTATCTCTCAAGTCGCGAATGTTTTGCGCCAGGCCCCTTTCGATGTGCCCGCTGGTAGTTTGATATCTACCGATCAACGATTGATCGTGCGTGCGGATGCAACCTCGGTCACTGCGGAGCAAGTCGAGAATATTATCGTATCGGGCAACACCAGAATTGGCGATCTTGCTCAGGCTTATTTTGGCCCCGCAGACGCAGGGAGCTTTGTGCGACTGAACGGCAAGCCCGTCGTGGGCTTGGGCGTCATACGTCAAGCGGGATCGAACACGATCGAGATATCCGATCAAGCGTTGCCAATGCTCGATCAACTGCGTGACCGCTTCCCCGATTTAGAGATGACAGTAACCAATGACGACGCCCTGTTCATTAGAAAATCTGTGAGCGAGGTCATTACGACACTTGCGATCACCGTCGTACTCGTTGTTGCAACCTTGTGGGTATTTATTGGGTCTTTTAGGGCCACCATCGTTCCCGCGTTTTCCATACCTATAGCGCTGTTTGGTGCCATCGCCGCGCTATGGCTAATGGACTTCTCGATTAATATTCTGACACTGCTGGCTCTCGTACTTGCGACCGGGCTGATCGTAGACGACGCCATCGTAGTAACAGAAAACATCCAGCGGCGACGCAGTATGGGCTTAGGCCCCCGAGCGGCGGCTGTGCTGGGCACACGCGAAGTATTCTTCGCCGTCGTCGCAACGACTGCGGTGCTGGTCGCCGTGTTTGTGCCCATTGCCTTCTTACCCTCAACTGCTGGGCGATTGTTTCGTGAATTCGGCGGTGTATTAGCCGCTGCGGTCATCATCTCGTCCTTTGTCGCGCTATCGCTTGTGCCTGCATTCACGGCTAAATTGCCTAAATCTGCGGGGCAAAAAAACCACTTTGCCTTTGTCGGTCGAGGGTTTGCGAGAGTCTACGAAAAAACCTTGCATTGGGCGCTCAACAAAGCTTGGTTGATTGCAGGGCTGTCGCTAGCGTCAGCACTGGGTGCGGTAACACTTTACGACGAGGTGGCATCTGAACTACTACCCAGCGAAGACCGCGGCACAGTCCGCGTGTTCTCGAGGGGACCAGACGGCGTAGGGCTTGATTTCATGGACCGACAAACACGTCAGCTCGAAGAGATCTTGGCCCCCTACACTGAACAAGGTGTATTTGACTCTGTGTATACAGTCGTGGGGCAATGGGATGTCAATTTGAGTTTCATTACGGCCAATATGAAACCTTGGGAAGAGCGAGATATTTCGCAGCAGCAAGTGATTCAGCAAATACGGCCAGAACTGGCCAATATACCGGGCGCTCCCGGTAGAGCTTTTGGATCGAACTCACTCAATGTGCGCGGCGGTCGCGGCGGCGGCGCCATTGAAATGGCTATTACCGGCGAAAACTACAGCGATATTTTTGCGGCTGCGCAAGCGTTCACAAAAGAAGTCGTAAAACGAGATCCGAAGTTCAGTCGCCCCGACATCTCTTACCAGCCGACGCAACCACAGCTGCGCTTTAAAATAGATCGCCGCAGAGCCGCGGACCTCGGCGTTGCGCTGTCCGATATATCCTCTACCCTAAGAGCGGCGATTAACGGGGACAACGTGGCCGACCTCAATATTGGCGACCAACAAATTCCGGTCTATCTGCAAACACGACTCAACGCCGTACGATCGCCTCAAGACATGCAGAATCTTTACGTCCCCGCACGTAATGGCGAGTTGGTACCGATTTCCAGTGTCGCCGAGATTGTTGAAGAGGGCGTATCGGCCGAGCTCGAGCGACATGGACAACGCCGAGCCATCGAAGTGCAATTTGAAATCGCCGAAGACTACCCCTTATCGGAAGCAACAGCAGCACTGCGTGGCTTTGCCCAAGAATTACTGCCCGACAGCATGGGCTTGCTGTTTTTGGGCGAAGCGCAGACCTTTGAGGACACCAATCGAGAAGTCGTGATGACCTACGTGCTCGCATTTTTGATTGTGCTTCTGGTATTAGCCGCTCAGTTCGAGAGTGTCAACAGCGCTGTCGTTGTTGTATTGACCGTACCCTTTGGTCTGGCTGCTGCGATCTATGCCCTGTATCTGACTGGAATTTCTTTAAACATTTATTCGCAAATAGGCCTCGTAATGCTCATCGGACTGCTCGCGAAAAACTCGGTTCTTTTGGTTGAATTTGCAAACCAGTTGCGAGATCGCGGAGAGACCGTCCGCGACGCGATCGAGCATGCGGCTACCATTCGATTGCGTCCTATTATGATGACGCTTATCTCAACGATTCTTGGGGGCCTTCCGCTCATTTTATCGACCGGCGCTGGCGCCGAAGCGCGAAACTCGATCGGGTGGGTCGTGTTTGGAGGTCTAGGGCTGGCAACACTCTTCACGCTCTATTTAACACCCGTGCTGTATCTGTGGCTCGCGAGGTTTGCGAAACCCCGCGCAGATGAATCAGCTCGACTGGAGCGCGAGCTTATCGACGCAGACAGGCTCTAACATCGCTCACAGCCTAACGGGACGCCGAGCTTTCATAATCCTGAAGGATTTGAAAAGCCTCTTGCGTCTGCGTGTTAGGAACGGAAATGAAGATTAATCCGGCGGCGGGTAGTTCACCCATACCGCCAACGAGCGTGTCACCGTGGACTTCGGCTTCAACGCCGAATTGCCGCATCATTCCCTTTAGAAGATGTGCCTCAATTAAGGTCGCTGGCTCATAGACTTTGATGCGGGACATATGCGGTCGCCATTTAGTTTACAATCGCCCTCGGTACAGCAACCTAGGGCCGGTGCAGCCATCTATCGTGCGCTTCACATCGCCAATAGTTGTCGTTCCAACTCGCGTGTGATCACCGGATCAAGCTCTAAGGCGCTTGCCAGCTGATCAAGCCAGGCGCGTTCCATTGGATTTTGGTCATCGATAATAGCTGCACTCACCAAGTAAATCTCCCTCTTACCTTGTGGGCAATCAACTGTTCGCGCGAAGACAGAAGGATCAAGGGGGGCATCAAACTGCTGCTGAATCCACGCATGGAGCTCATCGTCAGGCTGCAATTTTGCAATTTCCTGAGACAACAGTTCGCGTTCCTTACCGTCTATGTGACCATCCGCGCGTGCAGCCATAATCATCGCCTGAAGAATTTGTAAGCCCCGTTGCTCTTGCGGTACCCCGACAAGCTGATCAAGCTGCTGGCCTTGCTGTTCGACCGAGGAGGACGGCGCCGCTGTTTGCTGTGAATTACTTTGATAGTTTTGATAAGCCTTCCAGGCTAACGCGCCAACCCCCGCAACAGCACCGTATTTGAGCGCCTTCTTCCCCATTTTTCGTCCACGCTTAGAGCCCAGCAACAGCCCAAGAGCCCCACCACCAACTAGACTTTTCATGTCAATTCCACCCCCCGATGAACTGGGCGTCTGCTGGGGCTGGTTTGACTGCAAAGTGCCGGCTTGATTCATGATCTGGTTAAGTACAGACATTATGTTCATGCTCTCTCCCATCAAAAAGTAACGGTTGGGTTATGACCGTCTGTATTAAAGCGAGTTTCAGATACAAATACCACACAAGGCGCGCGCTGTCCGAGCAACGGTTTGTTAAGGCCTCTGGTTTCTCTGCGGTATGAATGTACCCATGACGCAATCGCCTGCTATTGGGACGCACTTAGGGCAGAGGTTGTGCTGCAAACGCCTTTGGGGGAGGTATTTAACCTCGACCCAGTGCCAGAAACTTTTAAAAACGGCGTTGTCAATGACGAGCTGTTGACGCTAATAAATGCCCGTGACTCGACTACTTTTTTTCATCGCCGTCTGAATCAGATTGACTTTTTCGTTGTTTGGAGGCGATCACTACAATCGCGATGCAAATAATGACAGCAACGACGACGCCGACTACTTCACTTTCCATGATGGCTCTCTCCTCAATCAAACGAAGGCATCATCGCCCCCCTATTGGAATTATTCCCACTCGATTGTAAATGAGAGCATATTTCTATTTATTTTCAAACAGTTACAAAGAAGCATATTCACAATACCATGAAAAATACCATGCTCAGAAATTTCTTGTAAAAAATTTATTTTGAGCGGATAAATGCGCCATTTTACGGCGTATCTGAAGATAACCTCCCAAATCCGGGGGTGTAGATAATTCTGTGTGTTGAGCCATACCATGGCCTTATTGGAGGGCGCTAGTATGGCAACAAAAAAACGCACTGATGGCATTAATCGAGATGTCCTCGATCAGTTGATCAAAGAGCGAGGTGCCGTGGGGGCTGCTGACTTTGAATCTCTGGCTGCCGAGCTCAAGAAAGCGCTTGCGGAGCGTATGCTCAATGCTGAGTTGGACGTGCATCTGGATGGTGAATCGGAGCAAGCCACGGGCAATCATCGCAATGGCACAAGCCCCAAGACAGTCGATACCGGCTCTGAGCGGATCGTCCTGGACATACCCCGCGACCGCCAGGGCCGTTTCGATCCGGTCCTGATCGCCAAGTACCAGCGCCGCTTTCCCGGCTTCGACGACAAGATCATTGCGATGTACGCCCGGGGGATGAGTACGCGCGATATCCGTGACCATATTGGTGAGATCTATGGCATTGATGTATCGCCGGACCTGGTATCGGCGATTACCGATAGCGTCATTGATGAGGTCCACGCTTGGCAGAACCGGCCTCTTGAGGAAACGTACGCGATTGTCTACTTCGACGCCTTGCGAGTGAAAATCCGCGATGAGGGGATGGTGCGCAACAAGGCGGTTTATCTTGCCATCGGTGTCACCTGCAATGGCGACAAGGACGTCCTCGGGTTGTGGATCGAGCAGACCGAAGGCGCCAAATTCTGGCTGCGGGTTATGAATGAACTCAAGGCCCGTGGCACACACGACATCCTGATCGCTGTCGTTGATGGCCTGAAGGGGTTTCCAGAGGCGATTACCAGTGCGTTCCCGGACTGCGTGGTCCAGACCTGCATCGTCCACCTAATCCGTTACTCCATGCAATTTGCCGCCTGGAAAGAGCGGAGGTCTCTCGCAAAAGCGCTGAGGCCGATCTACGGCGCTGTGAATGCTGAGACGGCGGCTCAGGCCCTGAAGGAGTTTGAGACGGGCCCCTGGGGCGAGAAATATCCTGCCGTAGTGGCTAGCTGGCATCGGCGCTGGTCCGAGGTCGTGCCCTTCTTCGCCTTTTCTCAAGAGGTGCGACCCAAACGCTTGCTCATAAAGGCTGCGTGCCCCAGCATGATATCCGCGCCAGAAAAATCGCCAATCAGGTAGTCCTTACCTTCAAGCGCGGCCTCTACCGGCTCCCAAGCCTTGGTCAGCAAACGTTTGGCCTGGCCGAGTACGGTCTCGTCGCGGCGCTCCGGCGGAAGCAATAAGGTGTGAACAACTATGGTATTCACGGGCGGCATCACCATACCTTCGCAGTAATGGAACCACTGCAAGTACATGGGAAACTCCGGGCTGTCGACACTCGGTTTCAAACCACCGTTTTTGTGGCGTTCCAAAATATATTCCACAATCGCACCCGACTCATAAATCGAGACGTCTCCGTCGTCTAGGACCGGCACTCGGCCGAGCGGATGCCGAGCACGGTGCTCATCCGATTTAGGATCTTTGGGGTGGAAAGACATCATATTGAGCTCATAGGGAAGCTCGAGCTCTTCAAGTAGCCAGCTGATTCGGCTTGCGCGGCTGTTCGGTGCAAAATGGAGTTTGAGCATGTGCGTTACCTCTCGATTTATTTGTTCTGATCATAGTGTGCAAGCACGCGCTCTGTATAGGTCATTCCGCGTTAATCTAAAAGGTGAGAGTTAATGCGGAGTTCGGAGTTCGGAGTTCGGAGTTCGGAGTTCGGAGTTCGGAGTTCGGAGCTCGGAGTTCGGAGTTCGGAGTTCGGAGTGCCAGAAGTTTGTCGATCGGCCCTCCTCACTACCAATCGCGGTTGAGACTAAAACGCAATCCCTCTGGGCCGCTCTGGTCTACTTGCAACGCCGGTTCATTTTACGCAGCGCTTAACTTAGGAGTCTTAAGAGGAGTCAACTTCAGTGTTACACTGGCGGTCGCGAGAAATCCAAGGTTCGACCATATGAGTAAACTCTTCTTCCGCTACGGCGCAATGAATAGCGGTAAAAGCACCGCGCTGCTTCAGGTGGCACACAACTACGAAGAGCGAGATCAATCCGTTATTTTGGTCAAGCCCGCCGTTGATACCAAAGGCAAAACGAACGTAGTGTCACGGCTCGGCGTGAGTCGGCAGGTTGATATCTTGCTCGGCCCCTCGGAAAACCTGAGGGAAGCGGTGGCAATAAAACAAACCCGGCATACGGATACAGGCAAACCCATCGCCTGCGTTCTAATAGACGAAGCGCAGTTTCTAACGCCCGCTCAAGTCGATCAGGCACTCGAGGTCGCAATCTATTTGAATCTGCCCGTCATCGCCTACGGCCTTCGAACCGACTTTCGAACGCAGTCGTTCCCAGGCAGCCAGCGTTTACTCGAGGTCGCGCACACGCTCGAAGAAATGAAAACCATCTGCCGCTGTGGCCGGAAAGCCATATTTAATGCGCGCCTAACGGATAGCGGCAAAACCAAAGAGGGTAGCCAAGTCATGATCGATGAGGGCACGGTGCGCTATGAGGCGCAGTGCGCTGAATGCTACCTAGCCTAATCGAAAAATTATTGGGGAGACGCCGAGACGTCACACAAAAGGGTTAGAGTCGACTCCGACCCTTTGAAGGCAGTTAAGGCATGACCGATGAGGCCTCGGTGCGCTACGAGGCCCAATGCGCTGAGTGCTACTTAAGCTAATCGTTACAGCCCTCTGATCCAGCGCGAAGCTACCGACGAAGGGGTCGGAGTGCACTCCGACCCTTTGTATGTTTTGGCACTTTTTGTGACAAAAAATGGCATTTGCCCTTTACACTCGGCCAGGCGAGCTGTCAGACTGAAAGAAAAACAGGTTTCTTGAGGAGACGTTATGTTGAATCCAAAGACCACACTTTTTCTTTTATTAACCGTTTTTCTTGTCGCGTGCAGTGGCGACGACGGAGCCGATGGACTAAATGGCGCGAACTCCATAACCACCCAAACGGAGCTCAGTGCCGACGATACGCGTTGCGAAGCTGGGGGTGTCGAAATCAACAGTGGGACCGACACCAACGGTAATGGCTCACTCGATTCGAACGAAATTACCAACACATCGGTTACCTGCAACGGGTTGGATGCCACTGGCGACGCCAGCGGTACCCTTCCCTTCGAAGAGGGCTATACCCTACCCAATATCATCTTTGTCGTAGCCGATGATGTCGGGGTGGATCAATTCGAGTCATTTGGGTTCGGAGGACTCGACGCCCCCGCTGTACCCACACTCGATTCACTCGCTGAATCTGGCGTGCGATTCGCCAACACGTGGTCAATGCCGACCTGCTCAGCAACGCGCGTCGCTTTATTCACCGGCCGTTATCCACCGCAAACCAACGTCAACACGGCGATTGTATCAATCGATCTCGCAAACTCGCAGATGTCGCCTTACGAACTCGCACTACCCAAAGTACTCGCGAGATCAGGCTATGAAAACGCCTATATCGGCAAGATTCATGCCTCCGGCTCGGACGTCAATCCAGCCAATTACCCGCTCGGAGATGCAACGATTACAACACTGGGGTGGGATTATTTCGCAGGCTATTTAGATGGTGGGCCCCGACCCATCGACAGCAGTGCAGGCTTAACCAATAGACTAGCGACCGATGAACCCTATACCTGCGGTTTCATACCAACCAGCGCAGATCACCCCCAGGGCGCTGATCAAGGTGCATGCTATATTGCAGACGGCACCTGCCAAGACATCAGTAATTCAGCTACGGCCTCAGCGGGCAAACAGTGCTTGGATCGCGGGGGCATCCTGGATCCCAATGCGTCTTGCGCAGCGCAACCCCCTGCTCACGTTGACTTCAGCCGAGCCAACGCCTATTACACGGCCGATCTGATCATCAGCGATGACCTTGGCGTTCGCACAATTCCCACCACGGACCCTCGAACACGAAAGCACCGGACGGCGCTGGAAACGGACCTCGCGCTCGACTGGGTTCAGTCGCGCAAGCAGAACAGACCGTGGATGCTTACCATCGGTTATTCATCGGCGCATGCGCCCCTTCAGCCCGTCCCCGACGATCTGATTCCCGGCGCGACCCCCTTAGAATCGGGCGTTAGCTGCACGGGCATTCGGGACGTCAGAGCACTCATGAACCAGAATTTGACGGGAATTGATGCAGAGATCGGGCGCCTACTTCAAGGTATAGGTGTTATGAAAACCAATGAGGCGGGCGAATTGGTCTACGATCCAGAAAGTAACACTGTGGTGGCTTTTATTGGAGACAACGGCAGCCTGGGCACGACGGTGAAAGCGCCCTTCATACCGGCTCGAGCCAAGGCATCCATCTATCAAGGCGGCGTGTGGATCCCCATGTTAGTAACCACACCGTACAACGCCAACCTGGGAGCGCGTGTCGACCATCTGACCAATGTAGTCGATCTGTATCAGCTGTTTTCGACCTTGGCCGAGCAAGAATTGTCCAGCGACGAGCTAGATAGATTAGATGTAAAACCCCTACTGCCTTACCTAACGGAGGTCTCACCACCCCCACAACGAGACTACAATTTCACGTATTCCGGCCGCAACATTCAGCTTGAAAAACCCGCACCTTGCGTATTGCCGGACCTCACTATTTGCCTTCAACTCTTCCCACAGCAAGCTGTTTGCCAATCCGAGGGGGGAGATTGGTATGGTGAAGGCGGTGTCGTCAGCGGACAATCATTTGATTCATGCTGTGCGGTAAATGAGTACTTTACCAGTCAGGGCCAAGAACAAGTAGCTATCCTTGCTGAAACACAAGCGGCAATCCGTAACCGCGACTACAAGTTACTGCGATTCGAGGAGCCCAATTGCGCAGCGGGGGGCGTGCTTTCGGCTCGAGAGGAGCTCTACCGACTTACAGCGGGCACGAACAACCCAGAAGCCAATCTCGATAACTTTGCGGTGGAAGATTTGCTTACAGACGGTGTTTTGGCGCTCGAAGTGGATGAAAAACTTAACTACGACGACTTAGCCGCAGAGCTTGATAAAACTCTTGCCAACACATCCAACTGTGCTGGCGATGGCAATCAGGATGGTGTAATCGACCAACGCGATATTGATGACTGGGAGTTTTGGGCAAACAAGACTTCGGGGCAATCAAGCTGGTATGACATCAATCTCGATGGATTAACCGACGAGGCCGATAAACAAATTATCGAAGATCGCCTCGGTGTGACTTGCCCGTGAACTATGTGGGGGCGGAATTCACTCCGCCCCCAGTGTCGCGACCTTAGTGTCACGGCCGCTCCATCGGAGGCCTTTGGTCAACGTCGTTTCTTCACTGTCCTGCACCCAACTCATCCATATGCACCATACGCCATGCCTGCACCCAACTCATCCATATGCACCATACGCTATACCTGCATCTCGCGGTAAGCTTAATCCCCTGATCACAATAACGTAGGGAGCGCATCACGTATGAGCACACCAAATTCATCACCTATTTGTGTCATCACCGGTGCCGGCAGCGGCATTGGCTCCGGCCTAACACGCGAAGCCATACGCCGCGGCATGCGCGTCATCGGCGCCGATATCGACAACGAAGGGCTAGAGCGAGTCGCAGACAGCTTGGGGGATCAAGCCGCGCAGTTTTCATATCAGACGCTTGATGTAACAAACGCCGAGGCGGTAGGCGCTTTTGCGGAGCAGGTGTTTGCTGAGCACGGCCAGGTGAATCTTATGTTCAACAATGCAGGCGTGCTGGTGGATGGCAAATGCTGGGAGCGTCCCCTCGCCGATTGGCGTTGGATTATCGAAGTCAACTTCATGGGCGTATTACACGGCATACATCATTTTGTTCCCAAAATGCTGAAGCAAAACGCCCCGGGGCGGATCGTAAACACCGCGTCCATCGGCGGCATACTGGGCGGCGGCACCTTCATGAGCCCCTATCAAACCACCAAACATGCTGTCGCGGTCTTATCCGAGAGCCTGTATAAAGAGCTGGAACAAGAGCCGGCAGATATCACAGCATCCGTACTGTGTCCCGCCGAGGTGGCCACTCAAATTTGGCATTCCGATCGCCATAGAAGCGACGACGAGCGCTTTGATCTGGGCGCAGCCGAACAACAGTTTCACGATGCCGTGGCGGACAATGTCGCCAAAGGGCTTGATGCAGATACCTTTGCGACTCAGGTGTTTGCTGGCATCGATGCCAATAAGTTCTGGCTGGTGCCCGATGTATCCTTCGCGCCCATTTTGCGCGAGCGCACCGAGGATATTTTGGCAACGCGGAACCCAAATCCGATTACCGAGATCGATTTCTAGGCGAATGATTTCTGGGGTAGTGAGTTCTAGCAACTTTACACGAAGGGGTCGGAGTGCACTCCGCCCCCTTCGTTAAGCGAACGTTCAGTACCACCACACACCGCTACGTCGGTCTCAGCACCACCCCATCCCACTAATTCGGTAAGGAGTAAGCAACCAGATAATCACCTATCTGGGTTTGCATATACTGATGCCCGCCTGCCGCAATCACAACGTACTGCTTACCGTCGTCTTCCGATACAAAACTCATCGGGGTCGCTTGGCCGCCCGCCGGTAGTCGCCCTTTCCACAGCTCCTCCCCCGTCGCGACATCAAAAGCACGAAGGTAGCTGTCCTGCGTTGCACCTACAAAAATGAGCCCGCCTTTTGTCAGAATCGAGCCACCCTGCGTGAAGGCACCCGACATGGCAATACCAAATGGAGCGTTGTCCTTAGTGGTTCCCAAAGGCCGCTGCCAAACAAGCTCGCGTGTTTTTAAGTTGATCACGGACATCTTGCCCCAGGGTGGCGCATTGCAAGGGATGCCCAAGGGCGACAGCATCGGGCGCTCGGTTCTAACGCCGTAGGGCGTGCCGATTTGTGGTGAAAGCGGTACGTAGTTTTCATCAAAGAAGATCTGCTCGCCCTCGGGCATCTCTTCGCGCGGCACCAGCTGCACCACCAAGGGCGCATTTGATGAGTTCGTTGCGAGCAGGCCGCGCTCGGGATCAACCGTAATACTGCCCCAGTTCATCACCCCCATGTTACCCGGCCACTGCAAAGAGGCATCGAGCCCTGGGGGCGTAAAGCGACCCTCGTAGCGTAATTTTTTAAATTCAATTCGACACCACAACTGATCCAAAGCAGTAGCGCCCCACATATCCGCCTCGGTCATTTCGGGTGGATTCAAGCTGGGGATACCCACACTCACGGGTTGAGTAGGTGAATAGCGCTCGCCAGGAATATCACCTTTGGGCACCGATTTCTCCTGCACCTCTGCTATGGGCTCTCCGGTTAAACGATTCAGCATGAACAGCTCACCCTGCTTTGTGGGCTGGATGAGAGCAGGAATCAGTTCGCCTGCCACAGGAATATCAAGCAGAGTGGGCTGCGAGGGCACATCGTAGTCCCACAGATCGTGATGCACCGTTTGGAATGACCAAACGACATCTCCGTTTGCCGCATTGAGCGCAACAACCGAGGTTGAGTGTTTATCCTGAGCCTCGGTGCGATGCGCGCCATAGTAATCAGGCGTGGTGTTCCCAGTTGGAACGTAGACCATGCCTAAGTTTTCGTCAGCACTGAATAAACTCCAGGCGTTGGGTGAGCCGCGAGTATACGCTTCGCCGGGCTGCCAGCGACCCGCATCCAAAGGTCGACCGGAATCCCAAGCCCACAGCTGCTCACCCGTCTTAACCGAGTAGCCTCGCACCACGCCCGGCGGCTCATCGACCGACATATTGTCTAATACGAAGCCACCCACCACCGCGACATCACCCACGATCGCCGGCGGAGAAGAGACCAAGTAATAACCCGGTTTAGCCTCGCCCATTCCTTCAAGCAAAGAAACCTGACCGCCTTGACCAAAGCCTTCGCATGGTTCACCCGTTTTGGCATCGAGCGCGATCAGACGGGCATCGAGCGTTGCCGTGATAATTCGGCTGCTACAGGCTTCAGCTGAATCCGAATCCGCGTCTATTGCCGAACCTATGGTTGAGCCAAAAGCCTCAGCTGCAAAGCCGGCGCCGGCGTCGAAGTCCGAAGCAGAGGCCTCGGCTTTGGCCAAGCCAGCATCAGCACCAGCTAATGATACCGATTCGCTTACAGAGGACACGGCGTCTTCATGGTACGAGACGCCTCTGCAGGCAAACATAAAGACCCCTGTGGTATCAATCTTGGGGTCATATACCCACTTAGGCTCGCCCGTCTCAGGATCCAGTGCATGCACGCTGTTATTACCAGCACACACATACAGCGTGTCGCCCACTTTGATTGGCGTAGCCTGAAAAGCGAACGCCGTGGTACCACCCGGATAGGCCTCGGGCGTTACACCGGTTTGGTAGGTCCAGGCGACCTCTAGATCCTTAACGTTGAGCACGTTGATTTGATCGGCGCCAACAAATCGCGTTCCCGCCTGTGTATTGCCGTAATGAGGCCACTGACTTGGATCACTTTCAACCGATGCCGGATTTGCGTCGGTCGACCACATTGAGGGATTCGCCTCGTCGATCGAGCCATTAAGGCTAAAATGCCCATCTATCGAGAAAGCGTAAATCAGAGCGAGGCCGCCCAAACCTAGGGTGCCCCAGGCACTGCTTTGAAGCCTACGACCGCTTTGCTCGAACTGCGCGTCAATGAGCTCCCGAGAAGTCCGAGCCCAAATCACCATCAGCAATAGAATACCAAAGGGCATCGCCAAACGCGGCAGTAACAGCCAAAAGGCGAAACCCACTTCGTACAGGGCCCAAATCAGAGTCAGCGCGCTCAGTGCCGCATAAACTACAATGCCCGAGGCGGACTTTCGCCAAACGAGCCCAGCGCAGGCGAGCATGAGAACACCTGAGCCGAGGTAATATAGAGACCCGCCCAAGCTCGCTAACTGCACTCCACCGTAGGTGAACCAAGCACCCACAACCAATAGACCCAAGGTGAGCAAGCTCCGGAGCACGATTTCTAAATTCATGGCGTTATTCTCGTTTTAGTTGCACTCAGGTTATCGGAGCCTCTTCAGATCAACATCATGCATTTGTAGCAAATCGTCTGCGCACTTTGAGTGGTACCCTTGGGTGCAAACGTCTACTATCTAACCAACGAGAGTTGCACAAAATAAATCGAACCAATGCTGAGCCCATGCTGACATCTACAGGAACCGAACCGCTAAGGCACACAAGGATCAACACACCTGTGCGCCGGAAGGACGGCGTACCCTCGTTAACAAGGACCGGTCTGTTTTTGTTACCCAGTATCGGCCAAAACTAGAGACCACGGCGGATGCCCACTCCGAGCAACCCAACAGTCACACTAAGCGAATTTGCCTCTCTAGCAGCGGCACTCATGCGTGGCCCACTGCAAGACGCTCCATGGAGCGACTTTTTGAAAGCGCTGCGAGAGCAACTATCGCCCTGCATGGTGGTGATCGGCTTGGATCTTCCTCAGCCGGGCGATGCCGGAATTTCATTTATCGAAGGCGGCGAATTTTCCCCTGAAGACAAACTCGGCTTTGCTAACAAACACGCCTCGCTGGATCCACTGCTGGGCCTACCCGAGGGCACACTCGTCTCGCTTGACGATGTCATACCGAGAGAAAAGCTGATCGAAACCGACTTCTACCAAACCTTCATGAAACCGCTACGGCACTCGCAAATCATGGGCTTTGACGTACATCGCAAAGGTAAAATGGCCCTTTATTTGCGAATCATTCGTCATGAAGGCGAACCCGATTTCAGTATCGAAGAGCGAGCGACTGTTGAATTACTGATTCCCTTATTCCATGAACTCGCACATTGGATGGAACACAACCAGCGCCACACCCGTGAACACTCTCTCTACGAACAAGCTTTCTCAACGCTTGCTGTCGGCACCGTAATTTTAGACGATGAACTGAAGATCGTCTTTGCGAACCAAGTGGCCGATCAGCTCCTCGAGGACAACAAAGACATCACCGTGCATTCCAGTAAGTTACGGCTGGCGCGACAGCATGAAAATCAGAATTTACAGAAAGTACTGCAGAGTCTGTTGACCGATGACGGACACGCGGTCCCGCAAGTGATCCCGGTTCAACGAGCGAGCGAGTCCTCGCCGCTTTTCATCACTGCGCACAGGCTTTCTTTGCAAGATCAGCTGGAATCTAAACACCATATCGCGCTCTACATGACCGACCCAGAGCTCCGCCAAATCGATCAGACCCAGCTGGTCATGCAAGCTTTCTCTCTAACCAAACAGGAAGCGCGACTGGTCATCGCTTTGGCCAACGGCGGCACACTTGAAGATTTTTCTTTAGAAACGGGGGTGAGCAAAAACACGGCGCGGTCACATTTATACTCAAGCTTTCGGAAGGTCGGCGTCACCCAGCAGTCCGCCTTGGTGAGCCATGTGATTCGGGCTATTTATGGCCTGTAGCGAAACCCACATAGTTTGCAGCGCAGTGCCTGATGCCTGATGCCTGATGCCTGATGCCTGATGCCTGATGCCTGATGCCTGATGCCTGATGCCTGATGCCTGATAATCTCAGCTCATAAATTTGCATGAGGCTACCGCACCGTTTTACAGACATCATGAACGTTTACTAGAACAATAATAGGAGAACGCATGTATCCTGACCTTAAACACAAAGTCGCTGTTGTCACCGGCGCAGGCAGCGGCATCGGTCGCGCTACGGCACAAGCACTCAGCCGCGAAGGCTGTCGACTGGTTTTAAACGATCAAAATGCCGAAGCCCTAACCGAGACGATAAGCTCACTTCAAGAGCCTCAATCTGCTCAAGCGGTGGTGGGCAGCATCGCAGAATCGAGCACATCCGATAGGCTTGCTATATCGGCCAAAGAGCACTTTGGCAAACTCGATATTTGGATTAATAACGCGGCGATATCGATTTTTGGCCCCCTCGCTGAATGCACCAATGAAGCGTGGGATACCGTGATGGATGTCACCCTTAAAGGCAGCTTTTATGGTGTCCGTACCGCGCTTCAACACATGCTTGCGCAAACCCCCTCGGGCGGCGCTATTGTGAATATTTCCTCGGGAGCGGCGCTGGGCGGTGAAGAAGGCTTGGGCTCGTACGGTGCGGCTAAAGCCGCTTTGGCAAATCTCACAAAAACCACGGCAGTAGAAAACGCCAAGCAAGGCATCCGATGCAACTGCATCTTACCTGGCCCTATTGCCACACCGCCCATGCTGGCGGCCGCGGAATACGCACCCGGCGGCATGCAAGGTTGGGAAGCGCAAACGGTACCGGGGCGTTTTGGTCAGCCCGAAGAAATCGCAAACGCCATTTTATTTTTGGTATCGGATCAAGCGTCCTACATTAATGGCGTATTGCTCAGCGTGGATGGCGCGCAATCAGCGCGAACCAATTCGCCCAAATTTTCCTAAACGGTGCGTCTAACCACTCGGCCTAGCAAAGTTTGTTCACCACACTACAACTCTCTCGCAATGGTGAAACGCACAGGCAAAGGCCTGTCGCTTGTGGCTAGAACGGTTTAGGCGCTCCCATTGAACGCACACCAACTTCGCGACAGGATAAAAAATAGACGCACACCCCAATATCCGCGAGGAGCCCTGCCGGTGTGCGCCTGAGTAAACCTATCGAGAAGGCAGTAGCTCACGCATACGTTGCGCCGTATTCGCAACCGTCAGGCCATAGTGCGCGTAGAGTTCGTCCGGCATACCGACCGTGAGAGTCTCATCCGGCAAACCCAAAATCGAGAAGGGGATTCCCGAACGATTACGCGCCAATACTTCACCCACAGCAGTGCCTAAGCCGCCACTCACGATATGTTCTTCTACGGTGAGGATGGCGCCTGTTTCAGCGGCCGCCGCGCGAATGGCTTCTTCATCTAATGGCTTAAGGCTATATGCATCCAGGACTCGAATCGAGAGACCCTCTTTAGCCAACTCGTCGGCTGCGCCGACTGCCAATTGCGCACCCAAACCGGTACCAATAATAGTGGCGTCACACCCCTCACGAACCAAACCGAAGCGCCCTAACTCGAGTTTGGGCGGCGCCTCATAAACAGGATTTATGTTCGCATCAGTGAGTCGAATGAATACCGGACCATCGGCCTGCTCAGTCAGCTTTAACATGGCCGTTGCCGCGTTATCGTCCGCCGGCGCGAAAACCGTGAGCCCGGGGATCGCTCGAGTTATCGCTATATCCTCTACCGCGTGGTGAGAGGTGCCAAAAAAGCCCATTGCCAAACCACTCCACGCAGAAAGAATACGCACCGGCGTCTTAGTAAAGGCGATATCGGTACGAATCTGCTCGGCGCATTTGATCGCACCAAAAGCGCCCATTTGCAGAACAAACACTTTATACCCGTAACAGGCCATGCCCGCTGCGATCGACATCGCATTGCCTTCGGCGATACCGGCGTCAATAAAACGATCGGGAAAACTTTGTATAAATGGACCGGTAACAGGGCCACCGCCCAAATCAGGCGAGATCAACAAAACATCTTCGTCTTGAGCACCGTAAAAACGAAAGGCTTCGCCTAAGTTGCCGACATAACTGCTTTCGACCGCACCCGCGTTAAAGCTAAAAGGATCACTCATACCGCTCATTGTCCGGCCTCCTCAATTTCTTGCTTGGCTCTAACCAAGTCTTCACCCATCAATGCACCTAAATGCCACTCCCTCGGCGATGCCTCCATAAATGAGATTCCCTTCCCTTTCAGCGTGCGCGCTACCACACAGAAAGGTTTACCCGGGCTCTCAGATGCCTGCTTAAAGGCCTGCATGAGTGCTGCGGTATCATGGCCATCGACCTCGACACAATGCCAGCCAAAACTGCTGAAACGATCGACCAAGGGCTCGATGCTCATAACCGACTCGGTCGGACCATCTGCACAAGATCCGTTGGCATCCACAATAGCCACAAGGTTATCCGCTTTATAGTGACCGGCCGCCATCGCGGCCTCCCAAACCTGCCCCTCGTGGATTTCGCCATCACCTAGCAAGACGTACATACGATGATCAAATCCGCGTCGCTTTGCTGCCAGAGCCATCCCCAAACCGACCGATAGATTGTGTCCAAGGGAGCCAGAGCTAAAGTCCACCCCCGGAGCACGATGCATATCCGGATGATCGGTCAATTTACTGTCGAGACTGCCGAATGTTTTCAGCCAATCGGCTGGAAAGAAGCCAAGTTCCGCAAAGAGTGGCCACAGGGCTACAGCCACGTGTCCTTTGCCGAGCAAGAAACGGTCACGATCAGCCCACGCTGGGTCGCCTGCACGCAACCGCAGCACGTGTTTATACAGCGTTGCTAAGATTTCGGCGCAGGATAAGCTGCTGGAATAGTGGCCCATTGGGGCGTGGCTGATCACATCCAGTATTTCAAGCCTGAGCTGCTTGGCTCGTGCCGCGAGTTCAGCGGCGCTGGTGTCACGAAAGCGTTCGAGCGTGACGATACTCGGGGTAGTCATTAACCTGTTTCTCCTTAGGCACTCAGCTAAATAGGTTCGAAGAGTGCGTTTTTATTGTTTTCTTACAAAGGAATAGGATTGCACTCCGACCCCTTCGTTATCAACTTACCTTTACACGTTACCTAAAATCGCTTCTGCAAAACTCCTGCGTTTGTACGAGTCATCTCGTCAAAGGCACTGCTATTCTGATATCGTCAAAAACAAAAGCACGATTACGTGCACTCGGTTACAACCCGTTTAAACCGAGACCCGAAGCACCGAAAGACAATAAAAAGGAATCCATATGAGCGCATCTACGTCTCAAGATACCGAACTCGCTCGAGCCTGGGATCAGTTCTGTGATCAGCTCAAAGAGGCCGGCAAGATACCTTTTCGAGAAGGCGTGCCAGCAGGTGACTTGAGCCGCGTAGCGGGCTTTCGCTGCCTCGTTCAAAATATCGGCTTGGGCGTACAGTTCTACCTAGAGAACGATGACCCGTTGCACCCGGAACTCTTGCATTACTTCGACCCCATTCGTAAGCAGGGGGGCGACAACCCCGACGCGGTATACGTCGGTGGGCCCATTAACGGCACCGATACTTACCGAATCCATGGCAATCGCGGCTCAGCAAAATACTTCGCGGTTACCGCGGTTGAGACCGGCGATACACCCTGGGGCGGCGGTGTTGCGAGTACGCTGTTTGGCCAAGATATGAAGGTCGATGAAGACGGCAACTTCGAAATCATTTGCAGCCCAGAGCCGCACCCCGGCAACTGGTTAAAAACCACCCCCAATACCTTTCGGGTCACCTTCCGGCAGTTCTTTGCGGATTGGGAAAACGAGCGCCCCATGCACGCGGCGATCGACCGTATTTCGCCCATGGTTGCGCCCAAACCCGTAATGGATGCCGATCGACTGAGCAAAGGTTTAGACGCCGTGTCGCGCTGGGTTGGTGTTTCGCTGAACTACTGGGCCGATATGATCGAAAAGTGGAAAGCACAGCCCAACCGGTTTTTGTCTTACCGCCAACTCGACGATAACAAGATCGACGCGACGCCGGGCGGCGAGCCCCTGATCATGTATTGGCAGTTACCTGCCGATGAGGCCATTGTGATTCGCGTAAAACCACCTGAGGCAGTCTACTGGGCGGTGGAGTTTGGCAACTACTGGTGGTGCTCCATGGATTACCGCAGCATTTTGAGCAATACCAACTGCCACTATGCTCTGCTCGAGGACGACGGCGAACTCATTGTGGTTGTGGCTCACCAAGATACGGGGCACGCCAATTGGCTTGATCCCGCGGGATTTAGCGAGGGCTATGTCACCATTCGCTGGATGCAGGCGGATCACTACCCGACGCCCATCGCAACACAACTTAAACTGACCGAACTGGGGAACCTGTTACCTCAGGCTAAAAAATTGACACAGGAAGAGCGAGTCGAGCAGATCGCAACGCGGCGCCGGGGTGTCGTTCAGCGCTTTGGCATTTGATTTACGAGTACACACAAACACAGTAAGTATAAAAACGAGGAGTAAATTATGGATCTAGGACTACAAGGCAAAACCGCAGTGATCACCGGGGGCAGCGGCGGCATAGGCCGAGGCTTAGTGCTTGAATTCGCCCGCGAGGGCTTGAATGTCGTAAGCGCTTCGCGCGATGCGGCGACCGGTGAAAAACTGGCGGCCATTGCCGAAGAGCAAGGTTTCGCGGGTAAGATCCTCGCCGTTGCGACCGACGTGACCGATCGCAAAAGTGTCGATGCCATGATCGCCAAAACGCACGAGGCTTTCGGCTTAGTAGACGTGCTTGTTAATAACGCAGGCGGAGTCGCTATCCCATCGGATTTTGAAGCCATGACAGCGGAAAGCCGCGATTGGGAAAAAGCCCTTAACATCGACGGCGTTGTGAACTGTTGTCAAGCCGTTGCTGAAGACATGCTGTCCCGCCAAACCGGCAGCGTAATCAACATATCCTCGAATTCATCGCTCTTGGGCGAAGCCGCTGCCAACATCGTGCACTACGGTGGTGTTAAAGGGTTCGTAAACAGCTTCAGCAAAGGGCTCGCTTGGGAATGGGCGCGTAAAGGCGTGCGCGTCAACAACATCTGCCCGGGCTGGATTGTACCGCGCGACGAGACAGAAGTCGGCGAGGGCAGCTTCTGGAACCGCTTTGGCTTTGACATGATGGGTCGTCCAAACGAAATGGACCAAGCATTGCAAGACGGCACGCTGTACAACATGAGCAGCCTACCTATTCCAAAACTGGGCCGCCCAGAAGACATCGCTTGGCTAGCCTTGTTCCTTGCGTCAGAGCGTTCCGGCTACATTACCGGCCAGATGATCTCGGTGAGCGGCGGTGCGTGGATGCCCTAGTGAGCAATCTTTGCCACTTATGTTATAGACCCAACCGGCATGCAGGTAGATAAACATCGACCTGCACTACCACCGACCCACAAGGAGACACAAAATGAGTAACTGGACGCCACCAGAGCGCCCCGAGTGGGTCGCGAAAGTCATTGAAGAAGGCGAGCACATGGATATTAAGCGGGTGGTTCCGCTGAATCCAGACGAACTCATGGCCACCGCGATCGAGGCAACCGGCTTTAGCGACTTTGGTGCCGATTATTGGCTCGAGGGATTTCATGTCTTTATCGACGCCCTCGAGAATGAGGCTGAACTGCACTTGCTTGGGCGCCTTATGGCGCGTTCGGACATACTGAATTGGCTGCAAGCAAGATTGGGGATAGAAGCAGCTTACGCTCAGCACCCGGAAATCGAAGATGAAGTGATCGATAGCCCCGTCGTGGTAACCGGCCTACCTCGTGCCGGCACCTCCATCCTGTTCGAACTACTGGCGCAGGATACCCAGTTCGGTTCGCCGCGCAACTGGGAGATCGTGTTTCCCTACCCCCCTCCTGAAACAGCGACCTACCATACGGATCCCAGAATCGAGCAGTGTGAACAACTGGTCACCCAGTGGAATCGGGTGACGCCTACATTCGCGGCGATGCACGAACTAGGAGCAGAGATTCCAAACGAATGTATCGTAGCCATGAGCTACACTTTCTTAACCGAGAATTTGCCGGGGCAGTACCAAATACCAAGCTACAACGCCTGGTACTACCAGCAGGATTTACGCCCAGCTTATGCCGATTACAAGCGTATGCTTAAGCTTTTACAGTGGAAAAACCCGCGCAAACACTGGCTCTTGAAAGCACCATCGCACTTGGGCAACCTGCCTGTCGTGTTTGATACCTTCCCCGATGCCCGGGTCGTTATCACTCACCGAGACCCCATTGTCGCACAGGCGTCGGTCACAAATTTGCTGGGAACGCTCTACTGGATGCGCAGTAGCCAAGCGTTTGATGCGGGCGCCTTCGAGAACCTGATGACACCAGAGGCGGGCGCTGCGAGACTTAACGGTGTGGTCGATTTACTTGAAGGCGGCACCGTACCTACCCCTCAGATTCACCACTTTTTATACGCCGATTTGGTCAGCACCCCCGCCGAGGCGTTGACGCGTTTGTATCAAGAATTCGGTGAGCCCATTACCGCGGATGCGCTGACGGCGATGCAGAGCTACTTGGAACACAAGCCCCAGGGTAAGTTCGGTAAGCACAACTACTCGATTGGGGAGCAGCAAGAGATCGAGCGAAAGCGCGGCCTTTATCAGCGCTACCAATCCTACTTTGGAATCCCGAACGAGTTTTGATGAATAAACAAATGGGGCGAAGTACGACACAGGAGTCGGAGTGCACTCCGTCTCCATCGTTGTGCTAGCGCGAGTTACACCTGCAACTCACTCCAGAGAATATACGAGCCCAGGAAAGGCTAATTAGAATATCGGGCTGAACAACACCGCTTTTCGACCGATGGAGCTCGACTTTGAACACAGGGGTCGGAGTGCACTCCGACCCCATCGATCCGATCGAGCTTTAAACAATGAGCAGGCGTCGAACAAATGGGCGGACTAGACTCCACCCACGATGTTCGCGACCCTTTAGTTCTGATCTCATTTTTTCAAGCAGTTATAGTGTGAAACGGGCAGCCCTGAAGAGCGGCAAGACACCACTAACCATTCACATCCACCACTAGCGATTCACATCCACTACTACCGATTTACATCCACCACAACCCGACCTTTGATCTTGCCTTGCAAGATATCCTCGCCGGCTTTAACGGCATCGGCTAAACCGATTTCAGTAGCAATGGAATCAAAGACGGTAGCATCGAGATCGCGCGCTAGACGCTCCCATGCCTTCATGCGAATCGGTTTAGGCGCCATCACACTATCGACACCTAGCAAAGCGACGCCGCGCAAAATGAACGGCATGACCGTTGCCGGTAGATCGGCGCCCTGTGCCAAACCACAGGCGGCAACCGCGCCGCGATATTGAGTGGAGGCCAATGCGTTAACAAGTGTATGACTACCAACCGCGTCGACCACGCCTGCCCAGCGCTCTTTTTGTAAGGGGCGGCCCTTTTCAATAAGCTCTGCACGGTCGATCACCGCGCTGGCACCAAGTGATTTCAGGTAAGCCTCCTCGCTTAATTTACCCGTCGCAGCGACCACCGAAAAACCCGCAGCGGCTAACAGACATACAGCAAAACTGCCAACACCACCTGTGGCGCCGGTGACTAAGATCTCGCCCTGATCTGGGGTTATGCCGTAATCGACCAGCGCATCAACACACAAAGCTGCTGTGTATCCACCCGTACCAATAGTCATCGCTTGCTTGGTCGTAAAAGCCGACGGCAAAGGAATCAACCATTCGCTGTTGAGTCGCGCTTTTTGTGCAAGGCCACCCCAATGGCCCTCGCCTACGCCCCAGCCATTCAACACGACCCGATCGCCCACTTTAAAATCGGCGCTGTCGCTGGCCGTCACACGCCCCGCAAGATCAATTCCCGGAACCATGGGGAAAGATCGCACAACGGGCGATGCGCCGGTAATGGCCAGTCCGTCTTTAAAGTTGATCGTGGAGTACTCGACGTCAATTGATACATCACCGTCGGGTAGTTGCGTGTCTTCTATCTGCTGAACAGCAACCGTTTGTCCTTCATCGGTTTTATTAATTACGATCCCTGAAAACATAGCAAAGGCCTTTTAATTGCGTTGATGAGTAGTTCCGGCTCAGTTTATCACCATACGTCATCGGATTGGCTTGAAAACGAGAAGAACCTAGGAAAGGTACAAAGGAGTGAGTCAAAGAGCGACAGCGCACTCAAACAAGAGTGTGAGAGCGCACTCCCGAACCAGCGGTAGGATTAAAGTGACGCCGGGGTCGGAGTGGACTCCGAGCCCCTCGTCTCTAGACCAATGCGTATTGCGAACGACACAACACCACAAGTTCTCAGTTAGTGAGATTGATCACACGTCGTCTCAATTTCAATTCCGAGAAAACGATCCTGCACAAAATTAAGCACATCTGCGGTGGCACCCGGCACGACACCCCTATGATCTAAATCCGGATAAAACTTCGAAACAACGGCGGTTCCTGCCTCGCACATTTTGTTAATCAACATCCTTTGCATCTTCGGCGGCGTATCTCGATCAAGCCCGCCCGTTCCTACAAATATGGGAACATCGAGAGCAAACTTGGGATACGACATCGCCTCAAAACTTTTGAATAAAGCTTGCCTCGGCGACTCATCAAAAGATTCCGAATAAGTGAGGGCTGCCTCCGTCACGAGCTCTTTCATTTCTCGGTAACAGAGATCATCGACCCGCGCGGCGATAGGCATGGCTTTCTCAGACACGTACGCTGACATTGAAAATTCAGCATCAAGTTGCTCTGTTAGGGTCATTGCAAAGAAAGAATACCCAAGCAGAGGATCCGGCTTGCTGGGATTCCTTAAGCGCTCCATTGCCTCAAAAATAGCAGGTACAAAAAACGGGACTCCCGTTGCGACCACACCGATGACGCTGAGCTCCGGTGCGTAGGTCGAGGCATAGCCAGCGGAAGCTACAGCGGCACCGGCGCCCTGAGACTGACCTATCAGAATCACGTCGTTTGAAACGGAAAAAGGTGCCCGCTGAGCGGCTCTGATGATATCCAAGTTACTGTATGCCGCCGATCTTGATGCGAGGTAAGGGTGCGTGCCTTCTGTCCCAAGCCCCTGGTAATCCGATGCCACGATGGCAAAGCCGTGTGTCAGAAAATGATTCAAGTAAGCTTCATCCTGCGCTTGTCGCCCATCCCATGAGGGCGCGCAAGAATCGGCAATCCCAACGGTACCGTGTGTCCAAGCCAGTAGAGGCCACCCACTGGCTGGTGGCTCACCTTTAGGCAGATATAGAGCACCAGACACAGGAACAATTCGGTCATTCGATATTCCATCTGTGGAGGTATAGAGCAAGCGTAGATTCGAACCCGCTTGGCTCAGAGACTGCTGTGAGTATAGGAAGAATAAACGCCGTTTTTCTCCAAGTCCAGCCACTGTAGACCGCGAATGACGGCCTGCTTTGCCAGTGGGTGATTCTGAATCCGGCCCGTGTAGCCATCGATCCCGCCGAAAATTCACCCGTTTTTCCCGACAGCCGGGGCCAACCCAAGCCGCCGGCATAACGCATCCCTGCCGCGGCTGAATTACCGCAGCATCGTGATCGGAATCGTTTGGGACGGGTCAGGTAAACAGACCCGGCGACAGGCCAGCCGGTGGTGCCCGGCTCTCGGGCAACGGGCTGGACTCGTTGGTTTCGGCTTTTTGCTTCAGATGGTCGAGGATCTGCTTGATCACTACCGGATCTTCAATACAGGCAATCACCTTCATGGCACCGCCGCATTCGCTGCAAGTCTCGATGTCGATTTGGAATACACGCTTGAGCCGCTGTGCCCATTTCATCGACGCTCGCCGCCCAGCGGGTGTTGGCGGCTCATCCGATACCTTGACCTTTTTGCTCCCCTTGCCCCTCATGGCAGGTGTAACCAGGGCGCGGTGCTTGCTGTTGGGCGCAAACACCCCATGAAACCGGGTAAGGTTCACACGTGGCTTCGGCACCAACGCCGACAGTCTTGCGATGAAGTCCAGCGGCTCAAAGATCACATGCGTGGTGCCGTCCCGGTACGGCGTCTTGAGCTGGTAGCGCACGTTGCCATTCTTCGTGAGCGACAGCCGTTTCTCAGACACCGCCGGGCGGCTGATGTAGTGGCACAGCCGTTCGAGTTTGCTGCGCTCATGGGCCTTGGCCGCTACGCCGGCATGTAGCGAGAAACCGGCAACCTTACCGGGCATGTCACCAAACTGATCTTCCGGGTCGCAGGCGGGCAGTGTCTGCAGGGTGAACACCTTGCGCCCTGCCTGTGGCCCCACGGCGATGCGATACGTGATGGAATGCCCCAGCAGTGGAGTCATCGCATCTTCATCCACCGCATCCAAGGCCAGGTAACTGTTTTCAGCATCCCGCTCCAGTAGGCCTTGCCGCTCCAAATAGCGGCCGACCCGATGGGCGATGGTGTGCGCCAGTTGGGTGAGTTCGGCGCTGGTCGGCGCCCTGACCCAGAGGAACCGGGCTGTTCCATTGGGACGCTCAACGTACACGCCATCGAGGAACAGCATGTGAAAGTGAATGTTGAGGTTCAGTGCACTGCCGAAGCGCTGGATCAGGGTGACGGCACCGGTCTTGGCCGCTTGCTACATTTTTCACCTGCATCGAGTAAGTCGCGATGAATCCATGGGTTGCCATAGGTGCCACCACTGGCCATATAAGATTCTTTAATGAGCTTCATCAATCGCTGACCTTCTAGTGCCCTGTTAGAAAGCGGTTGATGCAGCCAAGCATAAAAACCACTGCGATGCAGTTTAAACACGCGGCACATACTCACCACAGAAAACTCATCGCGGTGATCACGAATGAAGGCGTACTTTACTCGGGGTTGTTGGCAAAGTACTTTGCGGCCTTTTTTAGAATGTCGCGCTCCTCTGTGACTCGATTAAGCTCAGCTTTGAGCCTAGCAATCTCTGCCTGATCGTCGGATGACTTTATTTCTTTTGGGCTGCCGTGGAAGTCGGTACGCCATTGATAAAGCGTCTTTGTACAAACGCCGAGTCGCTCCGCGACTTCGGCTACACTGTAGCCGCGCTCAATAACCTGTTTAACCGCCTCTTTTTTAAACTCTTCTGTATATCGTTTGCCTTTGCTCATAAACACCTCTGGTTGAGTTACATTTTAACTCTTTTAGGTGTCTAGCAAGGGCTGGGAAGTCCAATGCCATGGTTTGCATTTCAGTTATTAACCGACGGGATTCGAGTGGACTCTGGATTTAACTGAAGTGACACCTCACAATCCATATTATTTTTAGTTACATCAGTCACTTTCCATAGCATCTTAAGCTCATTCACCTCTGGCGCTTTTCCAACACCATAAGCATGCGCTAGAAGAGCAGCTGAAACCCTACTCAATTCTTGATCATGCGCGCAGGCCATCTCTAATTGCCATTGTGAATAATCAGACATACGCTCATATAATAGGTTTAAGCACTGCTGAGTATTTTGTTCAGAGGCGGCACGCATATAGCCTGCTTTTAGCTGACGCTTTTGCTTTGCTAGATCTAGTCTGTTTCTAATTGATATAAAACTAGGTAATTGAATTAGCTTTCGAATCACAAAGAAGCTCAAGGCCAATGCAAGTATCCCAATGCCTGTGTATAGAAAAAGCCATTTATTCTCTTTAAACGAAGGCTTTAATGAAATTTGGCTACCTAAACTCAAACCTGATACTTCAAATTCACGCCCCGGCAATTCTATTGTTTCAACTGAGTTGGTATCTAGATCGAGCCAAAAGAGTTGATCATCTGGAATAGTGAATGAACCTGCGGTGTTAAAAGTAATGACTGTCTTTTCTTCTCGAATACCCTGTATTGATCCTCTAACCGTTTTGTCGTTCACCTTTGCCGGTGCTTGGTATACCTGAAGCCCGTCAAGCTTAATCTCAGGGGAGTCTGGTATCGACATAGCTGGGGCTGAATCAATCGTGAAGCGCCTAATACGGGTGACGGCATCACCGACCTGATACTCTTCAAGCTCGCCTTCCCAAGATTCATCCACCGTAAAATCCGTCGATGCGACCCAATAATCCAAAGCCTCTGATCCTGGTGGTGCTTGTATTTCAAGCTCTGGTGCCTCTAGCGTAATTTCTCCTTCGATCACACCATGCATTTCAGTATCGACAGAAATAAAAACCGTTAGAGGGGGAGTCTGCAGACGGCCTGTTTTTTGGGCATAGAGGTAAAAACTCCAACTTTGAAACGACCAGGTATCGCCATCTCGTCGCCTTGAATCATTAAAAGCAAAACTTGAGGTTGGGCGCACTAAAGTTTCAGCCACAATGAAATCATGTACCTTAGTGCCACGCTTAAACCAACGATCAGTACCGACTTCGACCGAGATTTCAATCGGTGCTTTCTGATACAGCGGTGGTTTTTTTTCAATAACAAGCTGCGCCTCTAACTCACCTGCTGAGATAAGATCTTCAATGGTTTTGATTTCTATTGATTCTGTTGCCTGCGCAAATTGAACACTTAGTGAAAGCAGCATGAGCCATAACAAACGAATGGATTTATTCATTGCGAGCCCTCTTCTTTTGCTTCCTTTCCTTCTTTTTCGTCTTGCTCAAGCTGAAGATAAAATTTAGTACTTAGAAATTCAGAAGGATCACGTTGTATTTGTCTAAGCCACATATCGGTTAGATTGGGGTCTTGCAATAACTCATCGGCACTGAGTTGCTCTACCTCCATGCTTTGACGTTCACTACCTTCAGAAGATTTTGGTCCCTCATCGGTTTTTGGATTAAGCTCACCTCTTTCACTAGCTTGGCTTTCCGACAAGCGCTGATTATCTTTAATCAGCTGCTCAATAATTGGCAGATTAACTTTCAGCGCAGGGTGGTCTGGGTAGTGTTTCGCCAATTCTTGGTAAGCACGCCTTGCAGGTATGTATTCGCGCTGATGAGCTAATGCATTGGCTCGAGTTAACAAAGACTGTGCATCTTTAAAGCGTGAAAAATAATTAGCTGCTTCGTCAAAGTCTTCAGCGGCATATAAACTAAAGCCCTGCCATCTAGGGTTTTCAAAAGTTCGAGCAGCACGTTGATAATCACCCAACTCGAACCATAGCCGCCCTTGTTGATCTGGGGTTAGCCATAAATTCACAAAGGATTGCGTGTCGGTAAACGCCCAAACTAACACTGAGGCTATAAACACGGCCGATATACGCCTGCTTTTGCTTACATCTTTTATACGCTTCGCATGCTTCACCATTTCAGCGACCAGCCCTGTCTAAACCACAATAAGAACAGCAACATAATAGGTCCAACAAAGTAATAGCCTGAATCTATCCATGGTCTTGAACTGTCTTCACTAAGTTCATAATGTCGATTAATACGGCTAAGAATTTGTTTAACATCGTCATCGCTAGCGCTTACTCGCTGGTAGGAGCCAGCAGCGGCACTGGCCAGTTTTTTCAATTCTGCTTCTTGAAGTGGCAAAGCAGAATTTTCAAGCCCTCGTTCCGCATCCTTATTCATTTCATCTACGGTTTTACCCATACCCCAAACAATCACTTGCATACCTGATGCTTTACCCAATTCCTTAAATGCATCGATGGAAGCTTGCGAGGCCCCATCAGTAACGATCAATAATGTTGCTGAATTTTGATCTTTTCCTTTTGTAAGCAATTTTCGAACAATAGGTAGGTTCAACTCAGGTGACTTGCCCTCTTTAGGTAACATACCCACGTATAAAGCATCTAAATAATGCAGTAGCAGATTTCTATCATCCGATAACGGTAATACCATATGGCCAGAACCTGCATAGGCAAGCAAGGCTGTATAAGCATCCCCTCTAGCTTTAGCTAACTCTAAGACTTTACTTCTTGCTCTTTGCATTCTATCAGGCTGAAGGTCCTCACTGCTCATGGAGTCACTTAAGTCCATCGCAATCACAAGCGCGGCAGAGTCTACGGCAAAGGGCGACTCACCCCGTGACCAACTCGGGCCTGCCAGAGCGATAACTAATAGGGGAATCACCAAGGCCGAAACCCACAAAGGAGAGAACAAGCGGCGCTGACTACCGCGCACGATCATTTTTGGCAGCAGATGCGGTGCAATAACCGCCTGCCATTGACGAGCATAATCACCTGTACGCCATTGCAGATAAGTGATTGCCGCAAAAGGGATCAATAATAAAAACCATTCAGGTCTTAGAAAGTGAAAGTTTGCAAGCACGATTAGCTAAGCCTCCTCTTCCTGTGACCTAAGAGTGAAAACAACGGCATGGCAATCACGTACAACAAGGCAAACGCCATCAGCGGTATATGAAACAGAGAAGTACGCGGACGGTAAGAAAGGCTGTCGTAACTCGCAGGCTCTAATTCATCAATGCGCTGATAAGTTTCTTGCAAAGCTTTCAAATCAGCAGCATTAAAACTAACGCCACCGGTTGTTTGTGCGATAGAGTCTAAAACCTCTAAATCTAAGGCTTCTTCACCAACTGTTTCAGGATCACCCACCGCCACTGTATAGATAGTTACACCTTCTGCCTTAGCCACTTGTGCAGCATCTAAGGGAGGGACTTTACTGCCCGTATCATTACCATCAGTCAGTACAATCAATACTCTGTTTTTGGTTTTAGACTCACGAAAATGTGCAATCGATAAACCAATTGCATCACCTAATGCGGTGCTTGGTCCTGCCATGTTAACAATGCTCTCATCGAGTAAGGCCAGCCAAGTCTCTCGATCATCGGTAAACGGAGCTTGCAGGTACGCTGCACTACCAAACACAATCAAGCCTAGTCGATCACCCTCGCGCCCTGCTACAAATTGCTTAAGCACTTGTTTTGCTGCACTTAAACGATCTGTTTGCTTGCCTGTTGCATCAACAAAGTCGGTAGCTTCCATCGAGCCTGAGATGTCCACAGCCAGCATTAAATCACGTGCGGTTTTCTCAATTTTAATCGGCTCACCAACCCAAACAGGGCGAGCTAGAGCCAATACCAATAGGCACCAACCGATCAAACTCGCTACGGCCTGAATGACCAGGCGCCTGCGAACGCTGGCACCTGAGCGTGGGGTTTCACCGCTTAAATCAACCAAGCGCTGAAAATATGGCACTTGCAGCGAATCACTGCTTTCTCTGTGGGCTGGGGCTAACCAACGAATCAATAATGGCGCCAGAAGAAAAACAAAAGCCCAAGCTTCGCTAAACTCAAGCATGGCTATCCTGAACCCTATGTCGTATGATCCAGCGTTCAACATCCGCTATTACCGCCTCTAGATCTATGAGCTCTAGCTCTTCTTCAACAAGAGGTGCATAGGCAAGATATTCAAGCTGTTCTATCGGCAAGCACTCTTCATCAGGTGCCAACTCAGACAAAGCCTGAGCATAAGCTAAGCCTTGTAGGTTAGACATGGCCTCTCGACCTGCCGCGGCGACTGCGGTGGCTTTAAGCAAGGGCGCAATATCTCTCACCGCTTCTTTAGAATTTTCTTTCAATCGTAATTTAATCTCAGAAAGCTCAGCCAAAGCTTCTCGGCGGTAACGATTGGCTAAATATCGCTGTCTGATCCGCCAAACCGTTCTTATGATAAGTACTACAATCAGTGCTAAAAGTAACCACCAGCCAGGTGTTTGAGGCCATAATGAAATCTGCTCAGGAAATTCTGGCTCAATAAAAGAACGCAGTACCGGATTCCCCCAAGTTGAATCAAACACTTTATTCATATCTTGGCACCTATCTTAGAACCTAAGGCAATCAGCAGCTGTCTTAAAGGATCATCTACGGTGTTGATTTCAATTAAAGGTAAGCCGAAGCGCTCAAGCGCATCACTCATGTGCTTTACGTGATTTAGATAACTGTCTTCGAAACGACTTTGTAATTGTTGATGTGTGCCCGAGACGATAATCTGCATTTCGCCATCAGAAACCACCAGCTCTTGAAGATTAGGCAGCTCTTGCTCTGCACGATCAAATACCTTGATGGCAATCACATCGTTTTTGATTGAGAGTCTTTTTAGTTTCTCATCGCTTTGTTCATTCCAGCCAAAGCCATCACCAATATAGATAACTAGAGCATCGTGTTTGACATACCTGAGCAGCACATCGAATGCTTCGTTAAATTGTTCGGCATTAGCTTGACAGCCCGAGCTTAAAGCAGCATTAGTCTTTTCTAAACGCTTAAGAATATTAAATACCGTTTCTCGGCTGCGCTGCGGTTTAAAATAGTAACTATTCTGATCATCAAAGATCAAAGCACCAACTCGATCACCCGATCCTAATACGCGCCATGCAGCCAATGCGGCAATCTCTGCAGCAACTGCAGATTTCATTGCATGCTCTGAGCCAAAATACATACTGACGCGTTGATCCACAAAGAGAAAAATCTGCCGCTCTTTTTCTTCGGTATAAACACGCACATGGGGCTTGCCGGTACGGTTGGTCACTTTCCAATCCATGGTGCGAATATCATCGCCTGGACGGTAGTGACGCAGCTCCTCAAAATTTAGGCCTCGACCGCGTAGCCTTGAGCCATGTCTGCCGCTAAGAATACTATTCACCGGCTGGCGTGGCAGAAAAGAGAAGCCGCGGGCTGTAAATTCTAAGGCTCGCAAACGCGCAAGACTGACCGCAACACGATCGTCTTGTTCGCTATCAGCCTCTTGATTAATGCCCTTAAACCATTTCATCGGAACTTATTTAGGATTAATTTATGCAGGGGTCATTTATGCAGGAAGAACCTGCTTTAAGATTTCATCAATAACAGCATCAGCATTTACTGAATCAGCCAGTGCGTCGTAACTTAAAATTAAGCGATGGCGCAGAACCGAGTGTGCAACACCTCGAACATCATCGGGCGTGACATAGTCCCGACCTGCAAGCCATGCTGAGGCACGCGCACATTTATCTAAGGCAATACTGGCCCTTGGGCTTGAACCCACTCTAATCCAATCTTTCAAAGGTGAATCGGGATATCTTTTAGGGTCGCGTGTAGCCATCACTAAAGCGACAATGTATTTATTGATATTAGTAGATACGGTAATAGCGGCTACTTCCTCTCTTGCAGCAAAAACCATATCTTGAGAAAAACGAGGCTCTTCTATTGCCTCACCGGCCTCCTCCCCTCTAACCAAATTAATAATGGCTTCTTCGGCAGCATCATCAGGATAATCGACATTAACCTTCATCAAAAAACGATCCATCTGAGCTTCAGGCAGAGGATAGGTACCCTCTTGCTCAATCGGATTTTGAGTGGCCAACACCATAAATAGAGGCGGAAGCTCATAGCTTTTACCGGCAACCGTCACGGTACGTTCTTCCATGGCCTCTAACAAAGCAGCTTGGACTTTTGCAGGCGCACGGTTAATTTCATCGGCAAGTACGATATTATTAAATACCGGGCCTTGCTGAAACTGAAGCAGCTGACGTCCTTCAACTTCTTGATAGACCTCGTTACCGGTAACATCTGAAGGCAGCAAATCAGGCGTAAACTGTATACGCCCCAAGCTGGTTTCTAAACAACGCGCCAAGGTTTTTACCGCTCGGGTTTTCGCCGTGCCAGGCAGCCCTTCAAGTAAAACATTGCCATTGATCAGCAAAGAAAACAGTAAGGTTCTAACCACCTGCTCTTGGCCAACAACCGCACGGTTAATCGCATCATTAAGCGACTGAAACGCTTCAAGGTTCGTGTTAGCTTGCATAGTTTATCCTTAAAAAACCATTAATTGGTACGAACCACTTCACTAGGTCGCCACGGAGTATAGGAAGAATAAACGCCGTTTTTCTCCAAGTCCAGCCACTGTAGACCGCGAATGACGGCCTGCTTTGCCAGTGGGTGATTCTGAATCCGGCCCGTGTAGCCATCGATCCCGCCGAAAATTCACCCGTTTTTCCCGACAGCCGGGGCCAACCCAAGCCGCCGGCATAACGCATCCCTGCCGCGGCTGAATTACCGCAGCATCGTGATCGGAATCGTTTGGGACGGGTCAGGTAAACAGACCCGGCGACAGGCCAGCCGGTGGTGCCCGGCTCTCGGGCAACGGGCTGGACTCGTTGGTTTCGGCTTTTTGCTTCAGATGGTCGAGGATCTGCTTGATCACTACCGGATCTTCAATACAGGCAATCACCTTCATGGCACCGCCGCATTCGCTGCAAGTCTCGATGTCGATTTGGAATACACGCTTGAGCCGCTGTGCCCATTTCATCGACGCTCGCCGCCCAGCGGGTGTTGGCGGCTCATCCGATACCTTGACCTTTTTGCTCCCCTTGCCCCTCATGGCAGGTGTAACCAGGGCGCGGTGCTTGCTGTTGGGCGCAAACACCCCATGAAACCGGGTAAGGTTCACACGTGGCTTCGGCACCAACGCCGACAGTCTTGCGATGAAGTCCAGCGGCTCAAAGATCACATGCGTGGTGCCGTCCCGGTACGGCGTCTTGAGCTGGTAGCGCACGTTGCCATTCTTCGTGAGCGACAGCCGTTTCTCAGACACCGCCGGGCGGCTGATGTAGTGGCACAGCCGTTCGAGTTTGCTGCGCTCATGGGCCTTGGCCGCTACGCCGGCATGTAGCGAGAAACCGGCAACCTTACCGGGCATGTCACCAAACTGATCTTCCGGGTCGCAGGCGGGCAGTGTCTGCAGGGTGAACACCTTGCGCCCTGCCTGTGGCCCCACGGCGATGCGATACGTGATGGAATGCCCCAGCAGTGGAGTCATCGCATCTTCATCCACCGCATCCAAGGCCAGGTAACTGTTTTCAGCATCCCGCTCCAGTAGGCCTTGCCGCTCCAAATAGCGGCCGACCCGATGGGCGATGGTGTGCGCCAGTTGGGTGAGTTCGGCGCTGGTCGGCGCCCTGACCCAGAGGAACCGGGCTGTTCCATTGGGACGCTCAACGTACACGCCATCGAGGAACAGCATGTGAAAGTGAATGTTGAGGTTCAGTGCACTGCCGAAGCGCTGGATCAGGGTGACGGCACCGGTCTTGGCCGCTTGGTGGGTATAGCCCGCTTTCTTGACCAGATGCGTGGCGATGACGCGGTAAACGATGCCCAACACCCGGCCCATGACCTCCGGCCGGCTGGCGAACAGAAAGCGCAATTGAAAGGGAAAGCTGAGTACCCATTGGCGCATGGGCTGTACGGGCAGAACCTCATCGACCAGTAGCGCGGCGCTTTCGGCCATACGCCGTGCGCCACAACTAGGACAGAAGCCCCGACGTTTGCAGCTGAACGCAACCAGGTGCTCAGCGTGACACGACTCACAACGCACCCGCAGAAAGCCGTGTTCGAGACGGCCGCATTTGAGGTAGTCGTCAAACTCGCGTTGCACATAGCCGGGCAGTTCCCTGCCCTGCGCCGCCAAATGGGCAGCGAACGTCGGGTAGTATTCTTCGACGATCCGATAGAGCAGGGTTTGCTCGGGCCGGTGACGCTGGTAACGACCAGTGTTCTCGTCCCGGCTGGCCATCCTGGCCGCCACTTGGGGCATGATCCGCATCCTTGCGATACTGTGTTTTTATACAGTTTATCGCTCAGCTGCGAGATATTGAAGTCTCAGCTGTGATGCCAGCCAACGTGATGATGTGCCCGTGTACGCGCTGGGCTTTGCCGACGAACTCGCCCCAGTTGCGCTACTGGACAATGAAGGTAATGAAGTTGCCGTGGGCGAGGTGGGGGAAATCGCCATAAAACCAACCGAGCCCTACCTTATTTTTAACGGCTATTTTGATGACCCAGAAGCCACAAAAAAAGCCTTCCATGGCGACTGGTATTGCACTGGAGATATGGGTAGGCAAGACCCAGCTACCGGCGCGTTTTTCTACATTGATCGAAAGCGCGACGCCATTCGCTTTGGTGGTCGCAATATCTCGACGCTGGAAGTTGAAGGCGTAGCGCGAAAGTTTCCTGGTATTGCGGATATCGCTGCCTATGGCATGCCGCACCCTGACGTGCCCGGGGAGCATGAACTCGCGCTCGCTATCGTTGAGGCTCAAGGTGCTAAAGTGGATGAAAGAGCGTTGTGCGAATTTATAAATGAAAACGGGCCATACTATTTTGTGCCCAGGTACATCACCAAATTTGAGGCTCTGCCCTATACGCCAACGAACAAGGTGCAGAAGTTTCAATTGCAAGAAAAAGGGGTCTTAGTACAAACGTGGGATATAAAAACCTCTGACTATGTAGTAAAACGTTAACAAAGATTAACAATAACCAAAATGGGAGTAGCACATGAGCTTAAACAAGCAAACTAAACGGTCGGTTCTCGCTTTGTCGGTCGCCGCTGCAGTGGGTGGATTTAGCGTTCCGTCAGCCTTCTCGCAGAGCGTGTTGATGGAAGAAGTAATCGTTACCGCTCAGAAACGAGAAGAAAGCAACCAGAATATCCCGATTTCTATTACCGCAATGAGTGCTGAGATGATGGAAAAGCGGGGCATCCAGAACACGCAGGATTTGCTGCTTCAAACCCCTGGTATGGGCGGTTTTGAGTCGCCTGGGTCAAAGGGTACAACGGCGATTAATATGCGGGGCGTTGGTGCGGGTCAGCCGGCTAACTTGTCGGTGGATCCAGCGATCGGGATTTATGTCGACGGTGTCTTCATCGGGAAGCAGGTAGGATCGGCACTCGACGTGGCAGAAGTTGAGCGCATCGAAGTGCTGCGTGGCCCGCAGGGCACACTGTACGGTCGTAACACCGTGGGCGGTGCAGTTAACTTCATCTCGAAAAAGCCAACGGGCGAATTCGATATGAAAATCCAAGCGGGTGTAGGCAACTACGGCGCCAAGAAATTCCGCGTAGTGACCAACCTGCCAGCGGTGGGTGAGGTAGGCAGCGGTTTAGGTCAGCTTTCAACTAACTTCGTTTACCAGACACGCGAGCGTGACCCTTTCTATGATGATGTGGATCCGTCAAAGCCCGGTTATAACGATCAAGACCGTCAGGCCTATCGGTTTGCGGCTAATTTAGACGTGAGCGAGCGGTTCTCGATTGACTACATCTACGACAAGAGTGAGCTCGATGAACTCAATAACTTGGAACGTATCGTTGGGGTTAACCCTCTTGATCCCGCCGGTAACGTGCCGTTAATTGGGACTTTGCAAGGTTTACTTCAAGGTGCTCAGTTTTGGGGTAGTAACCCTGCGGCTGACCCATTGATAGCATCGCGGTGGGTACCCTCGCTGCAAAAGACCATCGCTGAATACCAAGCGCGTCTTGCAGAGGGTAGTGGCCGCAAAAGCAAGGGCGCTTCAGATTCGACTCCGGTAACCGTAACTGAAGCAGACGGTCATAACTTGTCTCTGACCTGGGACTTTGATGATTTTCAGGTTAAGTCGATCACCGCGCAGCGCGAAATTGAGAGCTACGTGGGCGGTGACCTTGAAGATCTTGATAGCCGATTGGACGCAAATGGCATCGGTGCTTATGGTGATCTCGTGCATTTGACACTAGGTCAGATTTACGGTGGCACGGTAGCTGCAACCGCGGGGTTATTTGGCCCGGGAACCCCGGGGGTCGCTTTCGCATCGCCATTTACCGCAGCGCTTTGGAATGCCATTGATACCCAAGGCGCTAACCAGAGCTATCAGGATACGTATAGCGACTACGAGCAATTCAGCCAAGAACTTCAGGTGGTTGGTTCCAAAGATCTTGTCGAATATGCCTTTGGTATTTACTACTTTGAAGATGAAAGTAACTACGATCGTTACGCTATCTTCGCGGCGCCGCTTACCGGTAATGGCTCGCAGAAGTATCGGCTAGAAACGGAGGCTGTAGCAGTCTATGGCCAAATGACTTTCCGCCCAAGTGAAGACAGCCCATTTGCTGCGACTTTTGGTATTCGCTATACGGAGGAAGACAAGTCGATAGCCTATAACTATCCCGCATACAATACGCCCTTCGGCCCCGCGCCTGCGCTTGTGGGTGATGATGCCGAGAGTTTTGATGACATTAGCTATACGCTCGCTTTGTCATACCAGCCAAGTGATGATCTCAACGTATATGGTCGCTACGCTACCGGTTATCGATCTGGCGGTTTTAACGGTGAACAGGCAGGTAGTGATGCTTTCCAGGAAGAGAAAGTAAACTCTTGGGAGTTGGGTGCCAAGAGCTCACTCATGGATGGTCGCTTACGCGCAAACTTTGCGCTGTGGGGTTACGTTTGGGAGGACATTCAGGTTGCGGTAAGTGATACCTCCTCTGGTAGCATCACTTCTGGCTTGGTTAACGCCGGTGAAGCAGATCGTTGGGGTTCCGAAATTGAGCTGATGGGCGCCTTGAGTGACAACCTCGTACTCGGATTTAACTACAGCTATATCAACGGTGATTTCGAGGAATTCCCTGACGTGTGTGGCTTCTCCGGTATTTGTATTGACGGCACATCGGCGGCTACACGAGGTACCTCGCCCAGCAATCAGTACAGCGTGTTCGCTGATTTTACGGTGGCGCGTTTGAGTAACGGTGAAATCACGGGTTTTGTTAACGCGTCTTATTCAGACGAGATTGCTGAGAACGCACTGTGGTCCCAGATTTTGAACGATGCTGATGGTAGGGCAGCGTTTCCACGCGTAAATCCACCACAGATTCTAGATCAAAAGACCTTAGTTAATGCACAGTTGGCTTGGCAAGATATTCAAGTGGGCGACGGCACGTTAACCGTGACCTTATGGGGCCGCAACTTGCTCGATGATGACTATCCAAACTACTCCATTAACTTTGGTGGTTTGAACTTCATCACTGAGTCTTATGGCGATCCTAAAACCTACGGTCTGGATTTTACCTACGAGTTCTAATCCATTACGAGTCTCAAAGAAACCCAGCCTCGGCTGGGTTTTTTTTGGCCTTGCGAGTTACAACTTGGATTGAGCGAGGTAGCTAGCCTGAATCGGCGAGTCAACTCCATGAGGGCAGCGAATCAACTCTGTGAGTGGATTGAATCGAATCCGGTCCGCGCGTGCGGCCATAATCATCGCCTGAAGAATTTGCAAGCCCCGCTGCTCTTGCGGCACCCTAGCAAGTTGATCAAGCTGCTGGCCTTGCTGCTCGACCGAGGGAGACGGCGTAGCTGCTTGCTGTGTGTTAGTTTGATAGTTTTGATAAGCCTTCCAGGCTAAAGCGCCAACCCCCGCAACAGCACCATATTTGAGTGCGTTCTTCCCCATTTTTCGTCCACGCTTAGAGCCCAGCAACAGCTCGCAAATTGCAGGGCAATAAGAAAGTAATGCTAATTCCCGCGCAATAGATCCGAGATCCTGCAGAGAGAGGATCAAGATCGGCTCGAAAAAGCGGGAGTTGAAGTTGTCGAAGCGCGGATAAGCCACTCAGCCTACTCGCCAGAGATCGCTAGTGCGATGCGTCAACGCTAACAAGCCTCCGCTATCGTAGCTGCGCGCCACAATATTGCTGAAGGTGCGGTAAGCATAGTCGGGGGCCACTTTAGAACCAAGCTTAACTCCACTGATCTAGACGCAGCCATTCAAACATGGAGCAGCACCAAGCAGCTCTGTTAAAAGCGCACCCAGAAATTGCGGTGGCTGTTGAATCAAGAAATGTCTGTGTGCCACTGAATCAGATCGCCAAAATCAGCACGAGCCGTGCGACACTGGTTGACCGGCGCGTCCTCTATAGGCCGGCCAAACGACAGACCAAACATCAGTTTGCGACCATCAGTAATGCCCAGAGCATCCCTCAAAGTGCCTGCATGAAAACTCAAAGCCGTTTGCGGACAACTGCCGAGCCCCTCGTTTACCAAACCCAACATAACGCTTTGGGCAAACATCCCCAGATCGCACGCCTCTCTTTCCGCAAAGCCCGCGGGCAAATAAAAGAACGCGACATGAGGCGCATCAAAAAACGTAAAGTTACGCATAAAGGCGATGTCGCGATTCACTTTATCGTGCCGGTCAATACCGGCTGCCTCTGTCAATGCCTTCGCGGATGCGATTTGTCGCTCCCTAAATTCCCCTTCGTACGCGCCGTCAAAAGGAAAATCTAGTTCGATCTCGCCCGCCTTCATTTTATTAGGCAACACCGCGCGTAACGCCTCGAGCTGAGGGCCGCTAACAATGTGGACATACCACGGCTGCGTATTGCAGTTACTGGGTGCTGCAAGCGCGTTCTGAAACACTCGCTCGATGACGTTTTGATCTATCGTCTCAGGATAGAATGCTCGCGTCGCACGTCGTTTATCAAGTACCTCATAAAACTCCATAAAATGAATCCTTATCGCCACAAAGTTGGACCCTCACAATGTATAGGGAGTGCTACCTATTGTCGAGTAGCTTCAGTCTGTCACAAACCCAAGTCCATACGGGCGAAAAAGATCGCGCAAATCAAAGAGGGCATTAGCTAATTAATGAGTACCATTCTGCCAACATCGTCTGCGAATTGGCCGCTATCGCGGTATCTGCAGGATTGAAGGCGAACAGTTAATGGTTCTTGTGTTAGATGGTGGCCAGTGGAGGTGATATTTTTTCCCGGTTGCAGACTAACGTTGGGATAGTGCGACTCGAACTCATCCACCATGTGCCAGAAGACGGTGGCGACCTTGTTGTCGAGCAGACCAGTCTTGGCGAAGAGAAAAGTACCGGTGTGCAGGCAGGCGATCATGGCTCCCCTTTGGTGTTGCTCGAGTAACCAATCGATAGTGGTCCTGTGTGTCTCAATAAGCTGCTCTACTTCACACCAGATACCGGAGACCACAATCAAATCTGTATGCTCGACATCTGCAATTGAACAGTCACGTTGGTACCGTGAGCCGCTAGAGGTTTGCACCTGCTCACCGTCCTGAGTGGCAACCAAGACCTGCTCTCTGGAGCGAACGGTTGTTGCGGGCTCGGCGTGCAGCTGTGCCACTGCTCCGGCGTGGAACAAATCTCGTGCCATCACAATACTCATCTCCATCGAGCCATCAACTGCCAAGATGGTGACGGAATTTCGGGGGGTGGGAGTTGCGCGCGCGGCACTCATAAATGGGCATTCTCCGATTCATGCAGCTTCGTCGTTGGGTAAGTGTACTGTTGAGAATATTACTATGTTGGGCCGTTTTATCTTATCAGGGGGTGCTTTTACGCAGGGCCATACTTGTTCGTCAGTCCTATGATGGTTCCTATATCAGTTATCCATCAAACCGACTTACCTGACAAGGAGGTTGCAATGCCCACTGTACTGTACGAAAGACGCGGGAGAATCGCTTACGTTACCCTTAATCGTCCCAAGGACATGAACGCCATTAACGAGGAAATGCACAAACTCTTGTGGGAAGTCTGGCAGGAGTTTGCCGCCGAGGAGATGGCCACGCGTATCCTGCCCAATGAGCAGTGGCGGTGCGCTCGGCCACGGAGACCATTCTTAACGTTATCGGCAGCCAAGCTCGCCTACGAGGCCTTCACCGGCTATTCGGGCGCAGCCAACCCGCCTGTGGTAGAGCTGTTGAAAAATTTTGCCGACAAGACTGACAAGGGACGCGCAGGAAGAAACAAAACCGAGCTGTAGTTGGCTGGGCCCGGTACCAGACTTCTGAATCAGTGTGGTAACGGGCAACTGCAACCGAAACTTCTGCTTTCAGATCGTGACGCACTTTAGCTCTTGCAGCCTATCGCCTGGCCGCTAGATCTTGAAGCTTAAGCAGTGACGGCAGCCAATGCCAGACGTTGCCTGTGAGTACCTATCACTCCCACTCTATTATCAATAAGCCATTTTCGTCTTTTATTTTCAATGGCTTATTTTACTTCTAATCGGTAATACCATGAAAAATACCATGCTGAGAAAATCCTTCAAAAAGTTTCATTTTTCGGCAAATCCGTAAGCACCGCATGTCTCATTCGAACACTCTTTCAACAGGATAGCCGTGAACGTCGAGGGCAGTGCAGGTCCACTTGTGCGTACTAACGGCCACTACCCTCAAACTCAGGCGACAAGCGGTTTAGCCTTCTCTATTCGTGCCCGCCGCTTTGGTGTGTTAAGCGCTTTCCACAGCATTCAGGGTAGTCTTTAAACGAGAAAGCTTGAAAGGACTCTACTCACTCACAACCGGACAGTTCCGATCAATGTGGGCCCTGCTAGCGAGTTTAAAGCAAGAGATATTAGTCCGCCTGCATTTTTGCGCGCGGCAATCACGTTGGGTAACCAAGTACCGCCCGTCACAACCACTCGCGCGCAACGCAGAACGATATCCGCAAGCGTGATCTGCTCACCATCAGAAAGGGGGTGAAGTGTCCCACTCGTTGAATGGACACAAGTGCCTAGACCATCAACACTGCAACATCGTCGAGTACTGACTTCTCCAACGGCGCTCCACCGATGGGCGCAGGGATCACGCGCCAGCTCTGGCTTTCTATGTAAAACTCACAGATCTTCATGAGCTCGTGCATTTTCGCCTGACCCCAGATATCCGGCGGTGACAAAGGCTGTTACGGATAGCAGGCTTCAATATAGGCCAGAATCAGGCCGGTTTCTGACAAGAAGCGGCGGGGTGTTTCGATGCAGGGAATTTTCCCCAACGGACTTTTGTCGAGAGAGGTTGGATCGGTACCCGGTACAGCGGCTACTTCTTCAAAATCTATGCCGCTGCTCAACATTGCCGTTACTAAAACCTCAGGTGATAAAACGCAACATATTTTCAGCACGCTGAAGGAATTGATCTTGTTGCTCACTAAGTTTCTGATGCTCCTCAACGATAAACCCTGTGTAGGGGCCCTCAAAAGGATTGTCCTCTTTAGTAATTCTGGATTTCAGCCCACTCAACTCCTCGAAGATCGCCAGTGCCAGAAACGGCGTCATCGTCGGGTCATACCCCCCCTCATGGCTCAGCACCAAGTTACCGCTACACACATTAGCGGCGAGCTCCATGGTATATCGCGTCATTAGGCGGAAGCTTTCCGAGTGCAACAACATGCGCGCCGTTGGGTCGCTGAAACCTGCATCCAAGCCACTGGCCACAACGATCAAGTCCGGGCCAAACTGGGTCACAGCTGGAATGATGATGCGCTCGAAAGCTGTGAGGTAGGCGCCAGTCCCGGAACCGGGTGGAAGCGGGATATTGAGGTTGTAGCCCTCCCCGTCGCCTTCACCGTTGTGTTCGACAAAACCACGCCCATAAATCATCTGGTCCTGATGAATCGAGAGCGTCAGAACCGAAGGATCAGAGTAAAAAGCGGATTCGGTTCCGTTTCCGTGGTGGGCGTCCCAATCAATTATTGCGACTTTCCGCAGGCCATGCTCTTGCATAGCGGACTTCACCGCGACGGCGATATTGGAAAACACACACAGCGCCATACCCGTGTCTTTCTCAGCGTGATGCCCTGGCGGCCTCACCAACGCATAGGCATTGCTGACTTCCTTATTTAATACGGCATCAATTGCTGCCTTAGTGCCGCCCGCCGCCAACGCGGCCAGCTCGAAACCCCCGCTAGGCATGAGCAGGCCTGACCCCGCGTAGCCTCCATGATCCGCGCTAATCTCTGCCACGCGGTTGATATAGTCCAGATCGTGGACAAGTGCTAATTCCTCGTTGGACACACACGCCGGCTTGATCAGTTTAAGCTGTTCCAGAAGCCCGGCCGTCTCGAGCAGATTCAGTATTCGCCGCTTGCTTTCAGGTGTTTCGGGCTGAGTACCTGGTTGAATGAAACGGTAGTCATTGAACACGCTAGCGTAGGAACCGAAGTCGTACCACATATAACGCTCATCCCACACCAAACCCGTTTTCATCGCGATACTCCCGTTCTAGTTGAGTTTCTGCAGCCTCATCATTGCCGGCTACTTTACAATCTGCCTGCTGCCAGCATGTCCGCTGGGATGCCGTTATCCACCGCCCCTAAAAAACCTTCGCCTTTTGCGATTCCATCATGCACGCCGAAGCCCAAGAGCTCTTGTGCTCTACGCGACATTTTCCGAACGCGCTCTCTAGAAATGGATAAATAGCTGTTCTCTTCGGTCCGGAGCCAGCCAAGGCAAAAGCTGGTATGCATGCCTCGCCGGACGGCGTCTGTTCTATTAGAGCCCGCACCGTGCAGCGTAGACCCCAGATAAATCACTGCCGATCCTGGAGCCATTTCAGCAATGACGATTTCTTCGGGTTTTGGCACTCGATCATGGGGCCACCGATGGCTACCTGGCACCACGCGAGTCGCACCCATATCTGCAGTGTACTCACTGAGAGCAATAAGTGACGCAAATTGCACATGGCCACCGATGGCACTCGTTAACTCCCTGGGCCAGACATCCTGATCGCGATGAATCAATTGATCCCCTGACCCAGGCCCACGATCGAGAACGTGAGCAAGATTTAAAGTATAATCAGAGCAATTGGGTAGCAGTATCTGATCACCTACCAGCTTGAAAATAGGGTGAAGCAATACCGCATTCACAAATGTGTCTGACACATTGGCAACCCCGGTCAAATGTTTTGTGTGCGGACCGTGAAAGAACTCAACCGCTGCGTTTGGATGGGCATGATTCACCGGTTTCTTTTCCAGCGCAGGGTTAATCTCAGCGTTTAACCGATCGAGTTCCTCGCTTGTCAAAAAACCCTCAATAACGAGCGCGCCATTTAGGTCAAGCTCGTTGAGGATGTCCGCGGCTGAAGCCGTCACAGGGAAGTGTTTGAGAGTCGTCATAGAATATGCGTCCACAAAATAGTCACGTTTTCTTTCACAAAATAGCGAGCTAACCCGACATTAATTCGACGCGATAGCTGAAACTTCAATCAGTATTCTGGAGTCAGCGAGTGTTTCCACGCCAATCATGCTGAAAGCGTGTGCCGGAAACGGCTGACCCTCAAGTGCTACGGCCATTCCTGCCATGATTTCCTGTGCAGCTTCTGCATTCAGGCCGCGAATATACAAGGTACTACTGACGATATCTTCCGGCTCGGCCCCCGCCGCGCGAATCGCGAGAATGACATTCCCAAGTGCTTGTATTGTTTGCGCACGGTAATCACCAATTCCCACGAGTTTCATGTTTTCGTCATAGGCGACCTGCCCCGCAACGTAAATCGTCTCGCGGCCGGTTGTCGCCATCACTTGATGGAAACCTGGCATTGCGAACAAGCCGGGGGGATCTATCGCCCGATGGGTAAGTGGCTGGCTTTGAGGGCCAGTGGCGGAGCACCCTTGTGTGACAATCGCCGCAAAAACAACCAGCCATGCATATAAAGGTTTCACTAACGTTCTCCGTAAAAGGTTTTTGCTTACAGGATACCGAGGCGCTGCGCTATACGTGCCGCCGGAATCATCAGGCTGCGGATCAAGAACTCCTGCTTCCCAGGATTTGAGACTGCTTGTGGGCGTTCAATAGGAAACGGCAGTTGATCGAGACGGTCACGGGCGATAGCCGTTGCGAGCGCCCTACCCATCAACGGCGCCATGACGTTGCCCCAGGCATTGAAGTGCATCAAACCGTAGATGCCGGGCCTCAATTCGTACATTCCTGGGAACTCCTGCTGCCGCATTGCGACCTTTCCTGTCCAGTAGGCCTGGAGTTTGATGGGGAACTCTCGTGTCACAGGCCACGTACGATGTATCCACGCCAAATGCTGCTGAAAGTGCCAGTCGGCATCCCAAGGTTTACTCCGGCTGGGCATAGAAGCCGTGATGATACGGTCGTGACCGTCGATCAGAAATGGATTGAGGTCGAAGGGCACCTGCGCGAGTGTTGCTCTGCTGGGCATAATTTGGTCCCGCAGCTCGTGTGGCAGTGGCCCACTGGACAGTGCATAGGCGGTCATCGGATAACAGGATTGCCGTAGCTCGGGTACCACGTCGGTTGCATAGGCGTTAGTGCAGAAAACCACCCGCTTGCAGCGCACCGTTGATCCATTCTGCACGCGAACGCGCCAATCGTCGCCGTTCTGCGACAAGCTGGTGACTTCAGTGTCGCCAAAGATGCGTGCGCCCTGCGCACGCGCCGCAGCGCTCATGCCGGCGGTAAACAGGTAGGGATTGATGCGTCCTCCCGAGGGATACAGAACCCCGTGGGAGTAATAGTTGGAACCCGTCATTGCAAGCATGGCAGGCGCATCGACAGATTCCAGATTCTGCCCTAACTTGTCGGCGGGCTGCGTCGAAGCCGCATGAAACTTCTCAAAGGCACTTTGCGACGTCATGGCATTAAGATAGCCGCTTTGCGTGGCATCACAGTCAATATTGTAGCGCTGCGCAATCTCGAACGGGATACCGTGATGCTCCCGAAAGAGTTCAAAAAAAGCGCGGCCTTGATCAGGGAACGACTCGAAGACACTCATGTCACGCAGTAGTGGCAGCACATGACCAGCATTGCGGCCCGAGGCGCCCCAGCCGGGTTGGTGCATTTCCAACACGACAGTACTGAGTCCCAGCTCGGTCAGGTGCAAAGCCAGGGAGCTGCCGGCGAGTCCCGCACCCACAACCACAACATCTGCTGTCAGGTCTTGCTCTAGCGCTGGGTAATCGGGAGCAACGCCCAAAGTTTGGGTCCAGCCGCTATTGGCGATTGGCACACTACCTTGCTCATAGAGATCTTCCGTAGCATGGTGCCCCTGCACTGTCGTGCCGCTGGCGACCTCCGTGTCAGCAGCGTTACCGCAGCCCGCCAGTGCGCTGCCCATCATCAGATATCCCCCGTTGCGCAATATATCGCGTCGAGTTAATGAATCATCGACGCGATTGTCGGCTTTGATGACCACAGGGAGATCTCCTGTTTTCCTAATGTTCATTGACCATCTACCGTATAAACAAGCAGGGCATTGCCGGATTTCATGATAGAGCTTGCGCCGGAAGTGATAAAGAGAGCTTCCCTGCCAACTGTGACGGGGTAGCCGCTGACCTGCCCACCACTTGCCGTGCCGTTAACCCCATCGTATTCGATGGCGGTATCAATTTCGCGCAGCAAACGTCCGTCCCCTGTGGCGTAGATGCGCACATAGCCATCCCAGAAGCCGGCGAACACCATATCTGAGACCACGGTAACCGCCGCTACTTGGCCGGCGATACAGTTTTGGCTCTTATCCCAATTACAAGCCGCCTGAGGAGCTTTGGTGCGCCATACCACCTCTCCGTTGGCGGGATTGAGCGCAACCAGCGAACCGGTGAGGCGCTGCTCGGGAGAATCAACATCAGAGATGGGCACGTAAATCTTCTTGTCATCTGCCCCTAAGCCATACATAACGCCACCCAGGTCACCACCCTCTGAGACCTGTGTGGACCAGAGCACCTTGCCGCCCAAGTTCGGGTCAATACCGTGGACCTTACCCGATTTCTGCCCGACAACCAGGATGTCTTTGCCATCAGGGAGCGGATGAATAAGCACAGAGGTCCCCATGGAGAAGAAATTTCTGCAGTCTGTTACCCGCTCGGCGCAAATGCGGCTGCGTTCGTCGGGTTCGGGCAGGAATGATTGCTCCCAAGCCCGTTTACCGGTTTGCAGGTCATAAGCGATGACAGAGTATGGCCCTGCAGCACCGGTAAAGCCGTATTCCTCCGCAGTAGTCGCATAGACCACACCTCTTTTCGCATCAATAGTTAGCGGCGTGTAGGTTGATGCGCCAGCGGGGCCCTGCTGGAACTGCCCGGATGCGTGCTCTTTGCTCAGTGGCGCAGCAGCGCTCTGAGTGCTGTGATGTTGTGACTCTAGCACTAGCGAAGCTAGTGACTCGGTGATGTGATGCTGTTTCCACAGCAGCCTGCCACTGCGTAAATCAACCGCAGCCACGCCGCCGCGCGCGCTACAGCAAAAGTAGCTTTTGTCATGCGTTAAGGGATCTTCCATGGATGAGAGCGGGATGTAGACGATCCCGTCATATACCGTAGGCGCCGACGTTATGCGCGTCAGGACATGGTTCTCGACATTGGTTTGCCACAGGATTGCTCCGGAAGCCGCATTGAGGGCAAACACCGTGCCCGTATCATCGCCAAACAGCGCTACGCTGGACGCCGCGTTTTTATCACGTCCACTGCTATCGTCAAACGCGACGACGGTGACCGCGCGCACAATCCGGCCTTGCGTGGGATAGGCCCACTGCGCGCAGCCGCGCTCGGCATTCAGCGCAACAACGTAACCCGTACCGGCGAGAAACAGGGAGTCGCCTGCTTGTGTAACCGGGCCCGCGGCCCCTCCGGGATAGGCATAGCTCCACTTGAGCTGCAAGCGCGCCACCGCGCTTGCGGTGAATTCCGGGTGCTGGCGAGAACGACGCCCACGAATATCGCCGTGAGTGCTGCTCCAGTCGCCTTCCATTAGCGCTACGCTGGCTGGAAGGTTGGCACACAGCTGCGTGGCGGGATTGACGATCTCCTTCGGTTCGCGCCCGGTGAGCAGTTTCACCAATGACTTGATCTGCTCGTCTGCAAGGCCTTCCACCATAGGTGCCATGGCACCACTACGCAGTGCTTGGTAGACACCTTCTGGGGGGCGATAACGCAACGAGGCACGCGGCGGCGTTCGTCCCTCGGCGTTGTCATGGCATTGCGCGCAGCGGTCTGCATAGATTTTCGCCGCAGGTGAATCGGCGTTTAAGGCGTGGAAGTTGATGTTACCCATACCATCCATTAAGGGCTCATCCTGGCTCCAAACCACAGACGCGAAAAGCAACCCTGCCAGAATTGCAGTCACCAAGGTCGAGCCTCTTGTATAGCCGATAAGGTGTGTAAACATCACTGTAAGCCCCTAATACCGATAGCTGAGGTCGAAACCCACGCTGCGCAATTCCCGGTACGTGTTCACTGCAAAGCCGAGGGCACCAAAATCGACACCAAATTCGCGCACCTTTTCATTGCCGAGGTTTCTGCCCCAAGCGGCTACACTCAGCTCACCGTGGGGCACCGGAATATCGGCCAGCGTCAGGCGCGCATTGAAAAGCGTGTAAGAATCAGCCCGGTCGTACAGATTCAGTTGCGTCTGAAAGGTTCTATCGCCGGAATAGGCAACATCGAACTGTGCAATCCACTGGCCGTAGCCCATGTGCGGAAAGGTGTACTGCAAGATCGCCGAGGCGTTGCTCTTGGGTGATCCCGCAATGGTGCTGGCGGTATTGGCAATATCGGCAGTCAGTGGTTCGCCGTCCTCTCCCCTCGCGGGGAAACCTGTTATCGGATCCGAGACACTGGTGATGAATTTATTGTAAGACAGATCGGTGTAGCCATAGCTGAATGTTGCCAACAAGGCATCAGTCGGCATAACGGTAAGTTCTAGCTCTGCCCCCCATGCCTCGGATTCCCCTGCGTTGACCAGCTTTGAGGAAGCGCCACCGGAGCCCGCTTCAAATTGTGAAACCTGCTGGTCCTCATATTCGTAGTAAAACAGTGCGCCGTTAAGACGTACCCGGTTCTCCATCCATTCACTCTTGCCACCCAATTCAAAAGAGGTAACATTTTCTTCGTTTACAGGATCTTCAAACGATGTTTGGGTGGTGGCGCGAACGTTATAGCCGCCGGCACGATAGCCCGTTGCGATCTTGCCGTAGAGCATCAGATCATCGGATGCGGTGTAGGTCATGGTCAGATTAGGATTGAACTTACTCCAGGAGTCACTGGCTGACAGCGTCGTTTCGCCTACGTCGTCAAACGTGTTGGTCAGGCGAAGTTCGCGCTCATCCTCACTCCAACGCATCCCGAGTGTTGCCGCCCACTTTGGACTGATGTCATAGGTAAACTGGCTGTAAAGCGCCCAGGCATCGTTGTCTGCTTCATAATAGTTCGCGCCAGAGTTTAGTACGATGCTTTTGCCGAAACAGTCACCGGCACAGAGAAAAGCTTGCGTTCCCGCGTCCAAACTTCCGAGTGCCAGCAGCGCCGGGAAAACAAACTGCTGAGGATCGGCTTGCCGCCCCTCCTCTCCAAAAAAGTAGACGCCCGCAGTGTAGGAAAGTCGATCATCAGCGAGTGCGCCGATGACCTGGAACTCCTGGGACCATTGTTCGTGTTCATTAAAACCCTGCGAATCAAACATTTGCACGAAGTCACCGGCAGGCACTGTCGTACCATCAAATGATGCTGAGAGAAGCGTCTGCCCATCGCTAGGGAACTCTCCAAAACCCTGACTGGCATAGCGATTGGTGAACTCGCGCCACGAGGAAATCGACTTCAGTGTGTAGCTGTCTGCCTCCCAAGCGAGTGTGAGTGCGTGACCGTCAATCTCCATCGACTGATCCTTGCCATCACCGATAAACGGCAGGCTGCCCGACCGCCTGGGTGATGCGGCCGCCGCAGCCTGCTCATACTGCCCGCCGCCGAGGCTCAGCTGCAGCGGGCGCACAAAGCTGATTTGACTGAGGTTGGTGTTAGAGTCCTGCTGAAAATGGTCAAAGGTGTAGTCCGCGACCAAGCGTTCTGTTGGGGTCCATCGCACCGCCAGGCGCACCGCCTGCTGATCGTATTGGCCCAAGTCACCGCCCGTATAAGCGCTGCGCACCAATCCACCGCGCTCGCCATGGGTAAAACTTAGCCGCGCTGACAGGTTCGACCACTCGGGGGTTTCTATAGAAGTGGCACTGCGCAGCAGCTCGCGCTCACCCATCGTCACTTTCTGCTCGAAACCGAATTCGCCCGATGGCTTCTGGGTGACAATATTGATGGCACCGCCTGTGGTGTTGCGACCAAACAAAGTGCCCTGGGGCCCACGAAGCACCTCAATACGCTCCATATCGACGATTTCGAAGGCGGCCGCCGAGTTGCGCCCAATGTAAATACCGTCGATATAAATTCCCACCGTAGGGTCGATGGCCAAAGAGGGTTCGCTGGAAGCAATGCCACGAATACTGATCCCGTAAGCGTTCTGACTTGCGGGCGTCTTGTTCATCCGCAGGTTAGGGGTATAAGCCGCGATATCACCGCTTTCGATAACACCAAGATTCTCAAGGCTTTGCTGATCAAAGGCCGTTAAAGAGATGGGCGTATCTTGCTGGGACGCGACAACGCGTTCGGCTGTCACCAAGACTTCCTCTAGGCCGCCCCGGGATCCGAATTGCTCTTGACCCAACACCACGGTGGAACACAAAGCGCTGAGAGCGACGCTCGATAGACGTAACGGTACGTGCGGGATCATTGGCATGGGAAATTCCTCAAGAGATGATTTATTGGATCGAACAGAATTCACCATTATACAAGACGGCTGTCTTGTTGTAAAGTCACTTGTCTTTTCGTGCGCCAATCATAATTTGAGTGGCTTACAGTTTTGGCTGTATTGCCGGATAACAACTCCAGCTCTGCTGCGGGGCTTCACACCGGGAGCATCAGTCAATAGAATGTCAACGCCCTGCGCAGGAAGTACGATGGCTTCCTGACCTGTCGGTGTCGCTTCGCGCGAATCCACGGGATGTGAACTGGAACAATTGGCTATGGATTCAACAACTAAGGAGGGCGCTTTTCCCCGCGTATCGGATTCAACGCAGGAACGGCGCGAACATATTATTCAGGCGGCTACCGGCGTGATTGCGCGGGAGGGACTGGCTGCCCTTTCGGTCCGTTCTGTCGCCACGGCTGCAGGCTGCTCACGGGGGCTCGTCGAGCATTATTTTCGCAATAAAAATGCGCTATTGGTGGCTTCCAACGATTGGGCAAATGCCACATATCTGAAACGCGTGCAGACGGCAGTTGATAAAAAAAGTGGGCTTCAGGCGCTCGAACTGCGCCTGCGCAACCTGATACCCTACACCGACACGATTTATGATGAATGGAAAGTGCGTGTCGCGTTTTGGCATCAAGGGGTGACTCTGCCCTTAGTGGAAGAGGCGAACAACCGATCGTTCTATGAGGTATACCATGCGATTCTGGAGGATATGCGTCAGGCTCAGGCGGCTGGCGAGCTTGCAGCTGGTATTCCGCTGCGCGTGACATCGGAGTTATTGCTGATGACCATGATTGGCTTGTGCATGAGCAGCATCAATGACACCAACCTGCGCCGAAAGGCGCCCCTTGACCGTCGTCTAGCCATGATCCTCGGTTTCCTCAAGACAGGCGATGCAGCGGCACTTGAAGTCGGGGATCCTGAAACAGAATATTAAACGTGCCCCGTCATCGCCCTTATATGACGACTGGAGAGCCTCGTCAGGATTAAAGGGCACGGAAATCTCCGTGACTGGTGATTGATGGTGTACCAAAAATTGGAGATTCACTCACAGCGTACAACTTGCAAAGCGGAAAAGGCGCTGGGAGGACGTAGCCTTATAGATGGTATATCTAAAGCTCAGGCGCCCCGGAAATTAGTACTCAACTCGGGTTTCAATAGCTTATTTTCCTGCTGAACGGCGATATCGTGAAAGACACCATGCTCAGAAATTTCTTTGAAATATTCCCCCTGGATTACTTACCAACCCTTTGACAACGAGGGATTCGAACCCTGAGCCATGCGTTTTGGCGCCTCGCCATGCCCCTTAATGCCTTCTAAATCAGAGAGTTAAAAAATGGGCCCGGCATGTGAGGGCGTCAGAAGGCGTGAGGATGGTCCCATGGTGGTCCCAAATTATTCCGGACAGCTACTGATAAGCCTTGTCGAGTTCGACGGCAAGTGCCGCCAACCGCTTATCTCGCGTCCAAATCTTTGTGGGGCCGCCAAGAAACGTTGACGATAGCAGGTGCGCATCAATATACCCCACGCCGCGCCCCATCAATTGGTGCTGTTCAATAAAAAATAAAACTTCCTCATCTGTCGCCGTCACCACCCTCGGTAGATCCGCCAGCAACGCCAGAACTTCCGTTCGATTGCCCAAATTACCACAGGCCAGCTCACCGATAACGAATGGGTGGGTTAGTACTTGGGTACTGTCCAGCAGCTGCGCCAGAAGCTTATCGCCAGACCTCAGGTGGTCAATCCAGACTGATGTATCGACTAAAATCATGTACGTCTACGGGGCACAGATTTCAGCTCCGGATCAGTGGCGCCTAGCTTCGCTAGTCGACGCGCACTTTCACGCTCGATAAGAGCCTTGAGACCTTCGCGTACCAGGGCCGCTTTCTCAACTACCCCGGTAATCCGCTGCGCCTCGGACATCAACTGGTCGTCGATAGTAACTGTGGTTCTCATAATTTCTTCTCCGATGCTGGAGTAATAACATCGATATCTTACACCATTTGATGCTATTTTTGATGTTCGTTGACTCCATTGGTATTAATGAAATGAACCATCCTCATCACTAGTATTTCCTGGTTTGTCCTGTCGGATAAATGTAAGCAATGGGATGGACTCCTCCTCACCTAACCGGCATCTACGTGCCAAAATGGTGAGTGATAAGCCAACCATCATGAAGATGAGGAGAAGCCCAGATGAATATTATCCGCGTCGGTGTTGATATTGCCAAGTCAGTCTTCCACGTGCACGGCGTAGACCGTCACGATCAAACTCAATGGCAAGGCAAATACTCCCGCCACAAGTGGCTTGATGCGATCAGCCGGAAAGTACCGGCCGGCGCCGAGATTGGCATGGAAGCCTGTGCCTCATCTCACTACTGGGCCCGGGAACTGCAGAAGCGGGGTTATCACGTCAGGTTGATTGCCGCACAGTTTGTGAAGCCCTATGTCAAAAGTAACAAAAATGACCGGGTGGACGCGGAGGCGATCTGCGAAGCCATGAGCCGGCCGAACATGCGTTATATCGCCCCCAAGACGGTTGCCCAGCAGGACATTCAGGCAGCGCACCGTATCCGGGAAGAGCTTGTGGGACAGCGTACCGCCAAAGCCAACCAGATCCGGGGACTGGTGGGAGAGTACGGCATTGTCGCGCCGGTGGGCATCCAGCAGCTCCGCCGGGCCTTACCAACATGGCTGGAAGACGCCGAGAACGGACTTAGCGATAGTTTCCGCATTCTGCTGAATGGGCTGGCTGAGGATCTCCAGCACCTGGATGATCGCGTCGCAAAGCTTGACGAGCGGATCGCTGACAGTGTCAAGCAAGATCCTGTGGCGCAACGTTTGATGACCTTGCGTGGCGTGGGGCCGCTCACAGCAAGTGCCTTGTCGGGCGCCTTGGGCGACGCGAAGGCTTTCCGCAGAGGACGGGACTTCGCCGCCTCTCTTGGGTTGACGCCCAGACAGCACAGCACCGGGGGTCGGGATCGTCTGCTGGGGATCAGCAAGCGCGGCGACAGTTACCTGCGCAAGCTGCTCGTTCATGGAGCACGAGCCGTGTTGCGTCATGTTGATGGCAAAGACGACGGACTGAGTCATTGGCTTAAAGGCCTTGCCTCCCGAAAGCATGTCAATGTGGCAACGGTAGCACTGGCCAAAAAAACAGCCCGAATTGCCTGGGCGCTGGTGCACAACGACACGGACTATGACAACAACCTGGCTGCAGCCAGCATGTGAGGTGCCGTCTGAACGTGGCACACAAAGTGAGTTAAACAGAGTTTCCAAGGGAGACATCCAACACCGCGATTGCATGGCATTTTGATTGATGGCGAACAGGTCGAACCGACGCCGGGAAAACCCTTTATGAGCGTGGAGCCACGAGCTCGTGTAAGCGATTGGGAACCGGCGTGCGAATAGCCCATCAGGGTCCGATGCCTATAAAACGGCATCATTGGAGAGACCGGATACACGTAGGCAGTCGTACCTTCTCGTGATCAAAAAAGTGCTTGCAATAGAGGAGGAGTCCATACACGGTTTATTAACCGCGGGGTTGCCTATGACGTTTCCGCGGAGATTTTTTTCAAAGACCACGGCAGGAAGTCTTCGATATCCTCCACGGTGTCGGCCTGAGGCAGCCGGGTGAACACCTCACGCAGGTACTGATATGGCTCCAGCCCGTTGGCCTTAGCTGTTTCAACCAGGGAATACAGATTGGCGCTGGCCTTCACGCCCTTTACCGAGTCTGAGAAGAGCCAGTTCTTGCGGCCAATCACGAAGGGGCGGATCGCATTCTCCGCCAGGTTGTTATCGATCTCCAGGCGCCCGTCTTCCAGGTAGCGGATAAGCTTCGGCCACTCGTTGTTCAGGTAGTTCAGCGCCTTGCCGGTCAGGGTGCTCGGCGGCACATTGGGCAGACTGGTGTCCAGCCACGTGCGCATCTTTTCAAGGATCGGGGCGGCATGCTGCTGGCCGTACAGCTTGCGCTCCTCAGGTAGCATTTCTTTGGTACGGGCCACTTTCTCGATGCGGTAGAGCTTCTGGATCCACGCCAGACCCTGCTGGGCTTTGCCTACCCGCTTGCTCTTACCCTGGCCTTTCACCGCATCACTGAAGTTCCGGCGCGCATGGGCCATGCAGCCGAGTTGCTTCAGCTCACCGGCAGCCACCACACCGTTGTAGCCACTGTAGCCATCGGTTTGCAGATAGCCGGCAAAGCCTTCCAGTAAGCCCATTGGCACGGTCTGGTTGCGGGTCGGGTCGTAGTCAAACAGCGTCACCGGTTCACCCGGTAGCCCACCTGTTGAATTGCATTGAATCTTGATCCAGTTTCCAGAGGTATTTGCATATGTGATTGACCCGTCTTTGATCCAAAAACACGAGATCGCCCAATTAGTTGGGGCACTTTCTCCGGGGCAGTATAAAATGCAAATCGCGGGTCAGATTTCACTGCAAATCAACACGGCTGCGGTCTGCTCGATATCCACAGCCCCTGCGCGCGCACGCTGCGCCAGAGAGATCAGGTCGGAGAAAAATCCGCTGCTGGCCCCCGCCTCACGCCGGTCGCGCCGGCCGCCGATGAATAGCCAGACGCCGAATATGATCAGCGCCACGCTCACCAGCAGACTGAATAGTGACAACAGTACCACCATGCCCCCTGCGCCAACGAAGATCAGGTGAAACTTGCCGTCGATCCCGTCGGTGCGATAGGCATTGGCAGGATTGCTCGCGGAATAGAGGATGTCCACCGATTTGCCGATGGTGGGGCGGCCGCTGGAGCGTACCGAGGAAGTGAACTGGTATTCCTCGCCATCCACGGTATAGCCGTAGCGAGGCGCATACATCGTTTCGCCGTCGCTGTTTCGTCCCTCTTCCACCTCGACAATGGTGCCTCGCGTTTCCACCCCATCGGTCAATTCATCCGGTGCCATCAGGTTGCCGGCGCCCAGGAAGATGAGTCCGAAGACAACGCCGAAAATGCCGCCGAACAGCCCGCCCTTCTTGCCCTTGCGGCCATCGGTCACGCCGCGGATGGTGCCGAACAGCCCCTCGGCGACCAGGACTGCGCCGGCGGTCATCTTTGCCGCTCCCCGGGCCGCAGGATCGTCGGACCAGTTGGTGGACACTGTGTTCATGAAGTGCTTGATACGCTGAAGCATGCCCCCCCTCTTACGCCAGTTACCAATGGATACAGAGTGCCAAGTAAATGACGGTCAGGCAATCACGCTGCCAGAAATAGCGTCAGACCCCTATCGAGGGGCAGCAGGCAGCGAATCCGGACCTGATTCCCAGTGTCCATTGGTGACTCACCGCAAGCCGTGCTCTGGTCGGGGGCAGGACGCTAGTGCACATTGCCCAGCCATGCCGTCAGCTGATCCGTGACCCGTCGATCGCGCAGCATTGCCAGGTGACTGAGGTCATACAGAATCCGCGTGTGGTCGGGTTGCAGGGCAAGATCGTACTGCGGGTTGCCGTGCCTTCCCGTTGCGCTCGAGGGATGTACGAAGCCGTCGCCCAGCAATCGGCCAGCTCGCTCCCCGGATTTTTTTGACAGGGTTGCGGCGATGGCAAAGTGCTTGATTTTCCGCGGCAGCGGCGTGGGGACCCGGTAGTCGGCGTTGTCGCTGTGTGCGTCGTGATGTTCCCAGTCGTCGTCGCGCAGGTTGCCGTGACGCAGATCGGTAATGCCGTCGCTACGAATTCTGCCAAGCACCGCAAATGGCGCGGTATAGGGGCTGTAGGTGAGCAGTTTCTGCAGCCAGAAACCCCCCGTTCCATCACCGCACCATGGTGCGGTGTGCCGATGTACACGGCCTTGTCGACCCGTTCCAGCCAGCCCTGAGCTTCCTCTTGCGCAACGTGCATGGCACTGCGCGCCACCAGCCCGCCCATGCTGAAACCCACGAAGGTAATGGACTGCACCGGTCCGGGCCAGCTGGCCACCAATGCGGCGAGTGCCGCGGACAGCTCCTGCCCATTCCAGGAAATATGTTTCCCCGAATTGTAAGTGACATAGACCGGGGTGAAGCCCTGCTGGCGGGCCAGGGTCTCAATGTGGTTGTGATTCTGCCAGGTCCACTCCCGGTCGTTCATGCTCAGGCCGTGGACGGCAATCAGCAGCCGGCGGCCCGGTTTGCGGCTGCAGTCGGCCTCCCCGGGCAGGCCGACCCGCAACCGCATTTGCATGGCCAACGGATTGCCGGTACGCGCCAGGTGATCACCGCAGACACCATTCAGCGCGGCGATGATCGCCTCGCGGTTGGGGCCCGGCGGTGCCATGGTGTCCAGCTGCGACGAAAACCGTCGCAAGGCGATATCGAGGGCGCTGCGGGAGACGCCGTTGACCTTGCGGATGGCGCGATGCACAAACCCGGCAATCCCCGGTGCGGAGCCCTCCGGGGCCTTGCCCAGGGGCCATGCCCCGGCGGCTATGTTGCGGTACATGCCCTCGACGATATGGGTAACACCGTCGACGGCATCAAATACCAGATGGGCGCCGCCGCGCAGGGTCTTGCCTGTTTCCATGACTGCTCCTACCGGAGTGCCATCCTTTCAGCATAGCGCATTTGCCGGGGGCGGTGTTGGCGAGAAAAGACTCGGTGCCCAAGTCACTCAATAACCGAATTGAAGGCGAGTAAGTGCCTTTACGTGCCCGTCATTCCCACTCAATAATAGAGCTGTATTTTTTCCATGTAAAACAGTAGGTTACGCTCATATAAATGAGGTTTGTAACTTCTTTGCAAGTCGCCGCCATTTTGGCTCCCGAAATGTGTTTGTCTAAATCTATTGGCAATCAAACACCTGCTACATCTGCACTTACAAGCTTTGTAACTATGGCTAAACCTCCACTGTCGCATGATGCGACAAATACCATCGCCGCGCAGAAGGCACTCTTCTATTACATCCACTACCCTTTAGCTTGTATCCACTAGTGACTATGACGACCCTAGCGTTGAGTGAGTTCAACCCCGAAGGCCATATTAAATTCATCACAGCGATGCAATCACTTCTAGGCTTTATGATGCTGACATGGTCTGCTACGTTTTATTACAAACTTTTTTCGCAAGAAATTCCAAACAAAAAAAGCAATTAAACTCTTACGAACAACAGCACGATTTCACGGTTTTCCGACATATATCAATTAAGTTGCGACAAGCTTTAGCGCACTCCTGATAATACTGGGTTCCATTTTTTCTCAAAGCTTCGCACAGATAACACTGTGGTGAAGTCAATTTTATTCTCAGTCTTTTTTACCAATAAATTAATGAGACCAATGAATGTGCTTGATTTTCCATTCACCATTTTGTTTTTCTAGCACCATTGTTTCCATACCTTCGTAATCGCGCTCTTTACCCTTGTAAGAGCCTGTAGTATGACTACGCGAGGCCGATATCGCAGTATTACCAAGAACTGTCACTTGGTGCTCTAATGTTTCGCTCTTCATAGCCGCCAAGTACTTCATATCAGACAACATATGATGATGAGCGTATTCGTCTGCGCTTCTTTCAACACGACCGCCCTCATAAATGGTGACATCATCAGCTAATTGAGCACGCGCAAGCTCTTTGTTACTTGTTTCTAACGCTTCATGAAAAGCTAATACAACTTTTGCAGCTGGGGTATCCAGCCCTTTAAGCATTCCTTTATCTTTTTGTTTATCACCATGAGCGTGAACTACAAAGCTAACCGTCATTAATAAAACGAGTAGTATATTTCTTTTTTTCATTTTCATTCTCTTTTCAGGTTTAATTTACAGGGCCGACAATACTAGTAAGCACTGCTGTTACAGATAAAATGGCAATAGCTACAAACATTTCAATTGAGATTGATTTGGATAATGTTTTTCTGCCATCACTATTTTTGAGCTGCGGGACTAATTTCAATTTATGTGTAGCGGCTATCTTCATTACACAAATCACTAACAACAATTTAACTAATATGGTTTGTCCATAATTAGTAAATAGCAGAGCATCTAATCCACCCACCAACTGAATTGCCAATAATAAGCCAGCGATTAAGAGCAGACTTACCATGACACTAGCTTGTTTTCCAAACCTTTCCATCAATTGATAAAGCTTTTCGAATTCCAACTTATTGCAGGCTTTTTTAAGAGGGTAAAGGGCACCAAACCACCACGCCATTACAATGACATGCACCATTAATAGACCTTTTTCAAAGACCCCCATGACGGAAACGTGTCCAGCCAAAGTAAATGAATAAGAAAGAAAAAATAGACATATGACAAGCACGGCGTTTAAGACATATTTAGTAAGCTTCCAAACACAAAATTGAGAAGAAATTACTACTATCGCAACCCCAATCAGGCCAATCAAGCGCCATAGTGTGGTATCGCCTATTGACGAATCCCACATGATACTAATCATATCTAGGTCTAGCGCTCCTACTATTCCTTCTTCAACCATTGCGCCAGTGTTAGCAAAGAACCAAATTGCATTTGCTAGAAAAGCTATTAAGGCGGCAATAAGGGTTATCTGACTAAATGATCTTCTTTCTCCATTTTCCAAAGTATTACCGCCGTACACATTGCCAAAAAATGTATATCCAGCAATACAGGCAAAGCCAACGTAGAACGCAGTTTTCGTCAGCACTATGACCGTATTCCAGATATTAATTTCCATAGTAATTACTCTACTTAATTAATGAACCATGAAGCCAAAGTTGTCCTTCATCTTGTGACCATCTTTACCTAAGAAAGTGACATCTACGATGTAATTGGCTGGAGCCAACTGAGGTAGCTTCCATGAGAATTCACTGCTCGCTTCTTTTGAAGGTTGAAAGCCAAACTTTACTTTTTTTCCCTGCTTATTTTTTAACGATACTTTGACTAAACGCACTTCTTTACTGAACTTAAGTGTAAGTTCCTCTGGGGATGTCATTAACATTGCATTATCCGAAGGCGAACTTTTTTCAAGATTTACGTGTGCGAACACAGCGCTACTAATAACAACGCTGATTACCGCTAAGATTTTGATTAATGCTTTCATATTTACCTCTTTTAAAATTTATGGTTTAACGACTAAATTTAGCTTTTTGATAACTCTTGATTAAAGAAATTTATTTCTCTCTTTTTAACAATTGAATAAATAGCAGGCAGTACAATGAGAGTTAGTAACACTGCACTCGTCATCCCACCGACCATAGGTGCTGCGATGCGACTCATGACCTCCGAACCAGTGCCTGTTCCATATAAAATAGGTAATAGACCGATGATGATTGTTGCCACGGTCATCATGACAGGGCGTACACGCAAACCAGCGCCATGTAACAAGGCATCTTGATAATCTGCGTCAGAAATCTGTTCTGCTCGCTCGGTCGCTTTTTCCTTGAGATCTGTAAGAGCTTGATTCAAGTAAACCAGCATGATGACTCCAATCTCTACGGCAACACCTGCTAGCGCAATAAAACCAACACCTACAGCGACGGAAAAGTTAAATCCTTCCAAATACATTAGCCATAAGCCACCAATCATTGCCATAGGTAATGTCACGACAATAATGGCTACTTCGCTAAACGAGCGGAAATTCAAATAGAGCAAGATCAAAATAATGGCTAGCGTTAAGGGCAAAACAAATGTCAATTTTTCTTTTGCTCTTTCCATATATTCATACTGCCCAGCCCAAGAGATTGAGTAACCTGTTGGAATTTCTAGATTTTGCTCAAGGTACTCTTTAGCATTCTCTACATATGTCCCGACATCCACGCCTTCGATATCAATAAATGACCAGCCATTAATGCGAGCGTCTTCACTTTTTATTCCCGGAGCGCCATTCTCAACACGGATATCTGCTACATCTCCCAATGCGATACGCTGATCATTCGGAGTAATAACAGGCAATCTAGCGAGTTGCTCAGGCGAATCTCTATAGTCTTGTGGATATCTTAAATTGACAGGGTAACGCTCTTGTCCCTCCACAGTTTGAGTGACATTCATGCCTCCAATAGCCGTCGATACCACCTGCTGAACATCAGCAATATTTAACCCGAATCGACTCGCCTTTTCACGAGAAATATCTATCTTGATATAACGGCCGCCAGCTACACGCTCGGAATAAACCGATGCTGTTCCCTCTACCGCTGGTAACAATTGTTCAATTTGCTGACCTATTTCTTGAATCTTATCAAGGTCAGGTCCTGCTACCTTTATTCCAACAGGAGTTTTGATACCCGTCGCTAGCATATCTATCCGGGTTTTTATTGGCATCACCCAAGCATTTGTTAAGCCGGGTAATTTAACCAATTCATCAAATTCAGCTTTTAAACTTTCAGTGGTTACTCCGTCTCGCCACTGCTCTTGTGGTTTCAACTGAATGAATGTTTCAATCATCGTTAAAGGGGCAGGGTCAGTGGCGGTTTCAGCACGACCAACTTTGCCAAAGACGGTCTCGACTTCAGGCACTGTGCGAAGTAACTTGTCCGTTTGTTGTAATAATTCGCGAGCTTTACCAATGGATATGCCGGGGTAAGTTGTTGGCATATACATCAGGTCACCTTCATCCAATGGCGGGATGAATTCACTACCAATCTTATTAACAGGCCAAAAACCCACGGCGGTAACCAATAACGCAATTACAATGGTTGATTTAGGGAATTTCATAACCTGTCTTAACACAGGCATATACAGAGCGGTCAGTACGCGGTTCAATGGGTTTTTCTTTTCCGATATAATCTTTCCACGAATAAAATATCCCATAAGAACGGGAACCAGAGTTATTGCCAATCCAGCGGATGCAGCCATCGCATAGGTTTTAGTGTATGCAAGAGGGGCAAACATTCTTCCTTCTTGAGCTTCTAGAATAAAGACTGGTAAGAATGACACTGTGATAATAAGTAGACTGAAAAACAATGCTGGACCAACTTCACTTGCAGCTTTAGCAACAATTTGCCAACGGTTTTCATCCGTCAATGGCACGCCCTTTTTATTAAGAGCTTCCATGTGCTTGTGCATATTTTCAATCATTACAATTGCACCGTCCGTCATGGCTCCTATCGCTATTGCAATCCCACCTAATGACATAATATTGGCATTGATACCTTGCATGTACATGATGATAAAAGACACCAAAATTCCTAAAGGCAAGGTAATAACTGCGACAATGGAAGAACGTAGATGAAACAAAAATGCCGCACAAATTAGTGCAACCACAATTAGCTCTTCAATCAATTTATCTGATAGATTGCTAACCGCTCGTTCAATTAACTTAGATCTGTCATAAACAGGAACAACTTCAATACCTTCAGGCAAAGAGGCTTTTAATGATTCAAGTTTTTCTTTTACACCGTCAATTGTTTGCTGTGCGTTTTCTCCAAAGCGCATTACCACGACGCCCCCAACAACTTCGCCTTCACCATTTAACTCCGCTATCCCTCGGCGCATCTGTGGACCCAATCCAACATCAGCTATATCGCCAATACGCAATGGCGTACCCTGCTCATTAACGCCTAACGGTATTTTTTCGATGTCACCAACGGATTGAATATAGCCAGTGGCAGTTACCATGTACTCAGCTTCGGCCATTTCAACAACAGACGCACCTGTTTCTTGGTTACCTCTTTTCAGCGCCATTTGAACGTGAGTCAATGGTATACCGTAGGCTCGCAACTTATCTGGATCAACTTGAACTTGGTATTGTTTAACCATGCCACCAATTGCAGCGACCTCAGAAACTCCCGGAACCGTTTGAAGCTCGTATTTTAAAAACCAGTCTTGGATACTTCGCAACTGACTAAGATCATGATTACCAGATTTATCAGTGAGCGCATATATATAAACCCAGCCCACACCTGTTGCATCAGGCCCTAGCTGTGGTTTTGCTGCATCTGGTAAACTCGAAGCAACTTGACTCAAATACTCCAACACACGACTCCTTGCCCAATAAAGGTCTGTGTCGTCGTCAAATATGATGTAGACATATGAGTCGCCAAAGAACGAATAACCTCGAACCGTTTGTGCTCCCGGTACTGAAAGCATCGCAGTAGTTAAAGGAAAAGTTACTTGATCTTGTACTACCTGAGGTGCTTGTCCCGGATAACTCGTTTTGATAATTACTTGAACATCTGACAAGTCAGGAAGCGCATCGACAGGTGTATTTTTTAACGCAAATATTCCACCAAATGCGATGATAAGCGTGGTTAATAACACAAAGAAACGGTTACCCACTGACCATCTAATTATTGATTCAATCATTACTAATCTCCCTATTTAATGGTTCGAATGATCGACAACAGCTTTCTGTTCATGATTTGTCTCATGTTCGTCGCTGTTTTTTTCATTTGCTTCAAGGGAAATTTCAGTGATAACCAATTCATCTCTCACTTCAAACGTGAAAGTGACGTTGTCACCAACATTAAAGTCAGCTATTTCTATATTTTCCGCGACGATAAAATCCATCGTCGCAGCAGGTCTATCCCACTTCTCTATTGGGCCTCGACTAATATTGAAAGTGCGATTGCCTAAGGTTATTTCATTAATTAAACCTGAGACTGTTGCAGAGGATACTTCTGGCTGACTCATGATATGAATACCAGTTACTTCATATCCACTATCTTCGGTTTTAGACACCTCGAAGTGTAAAGATTGACCTGACTTTAAAGAGTCAACATCAACATTCTCAGCCACATTAAAGTCCATTGTCATTTCCGGCCAATCCCAAGCTTCAGCCGGGCCATGTGTAATATTGACAATACGATGTCCTGTCATGACGCTGTTTACTTCACCTTGCATCCAGATAGAGTTCGGCACCTCATCATGTGTCATACGCTTAAAGTCTGATGACTTACTTGATTCCGAATCAATTAGGAATTGAGCAGACGTAACAACAACATCATCTTCATTTAAACCGCTCAGAATCTCGATACTATCTTTATCAACTCGACCAATAGTTACCTCAATTGATTTAAACTGTCCGTCACCTAAGGCGAGGACGACTCTGTCTTGCTTGCCTGTGCGTATGACCGCTTCTTTAGGAACAATAATCGCACTGTCGGCTTGATTCGCATGGATCGAAACTTGTGCGAACATATTGGGCTTTAATTGAAAATCAGGATTACCAAATTTCAAGCGAACTCTAAGTGTGCGAGTTTTACTGTTTAATGCTGGGTAAACATAGTCAACCACACCTGTCCAATCTTCTCCGGGCAAGTAGTCTAGAGTCATCGATACTGGCAACCCTTCTTTGATAAGCGCTGCATCTCGTTCAAACACTTCAGCCTCTACCCATACTTGGTCAAGTTTGCCGATACTAAGCAAAGTATCTCCCGGTTTCACATAGAAACCTTCTCGTATCTTTAACCCATCTACAACACCTGCTTGAGGCGAATAAAAGGTAATTGTTTGTCGAACTTTTTTTGTTTGCTCTAGTTCTTTAATCAAGCCTGCTGAAAGTTGTAAGGCTTTAAGACGATCTTTAGCTGCCGTAACTAACGAGCCGTTATTGCGCTTTAAGGCGATTAACAATTCTTCTTGAGCATTAACTAACTGGGGAGAATATAAGCTGTAAAGGGGTTGACCTTTTTCTACAGGGTCACCCTCAGCCTTAACGTATAGTTTTTCGATCCAGCCATCAACACGTGGGTGGATATGAATTAGTTTATCTTCGTCATATTGTACATAACCCACCGTAGAGATTTCAGTGTGCATATTTTCTACCTCAACAGGTGCGGTACGAACACCAAGATTATTCACCACATGAGGAGCGACCCTAACAGCACCGGGGCCGAAGTCATCAGTTGATGATTCATCTTCATACACAGGAATTAAGTCCATCCCCATAGGAGATTTACCGGGCTTGTCCCGGCGGTAGTTAGAATCCATCGGGGCAACCCAATAAAGCGGCTTTTTCTCTTCAGAATTTGTTTTCGGTCCTTCAGAGTTAGGATTTAGGAATAAACCCAATGTCCCAGCACCTATTGCTGCACCAATGATGATCGCGATAATTATTTTTGTATTAGATGACATTATTTCTCTCCGAATTTACCAGTGTGTGCGGGTGCTGATTTTGAATGTGACTGTGCGAAGAAATAATTGATACGAGTTACTGTTTTCAATGCATCAACATCTATTTTTAGTGCGGAAATTCTGGCATTAAGCATTGCGATTCTAGCTCGAACAACTTCAGAAAAATCACCATCATCGTTGGTATAAGCAGTCAACGAAGCTTCTGCGTGGTCGTGGGTTTGCGTAAGCAATTGTTCTTTATATATTGACTGCCTTTCTGATAGTCTTTTCAGCTGCCTTAGCTCTTTTTCAATTTCGCTAATCATTTGTTTTGTTAACAGCAATTTCTCTGTTCTGACAGCTTCTGTTTCCGCGATTGATGCGGCAACTTGTTTATCTTGTCTATTTTCAGTGAATAACGGTAAATCAAACGTCACACCAACAGAAAACAAGTCTGCTCTATTATCTCCTGATGGCATATCATCACGATAGGCATAGCTGGCGTTTACTCCCCACTGGGGCTTATATTGTTGTTTGGCTATATCAACAGCTGTTTCAGTCACTTTTTTCTGAACATCAATTGAGCGAATCGCAGGGTGATTTTCTAATTCTAATGCCAGAGCATTTCGCGAATAATGAGCCTTCTTTAAAAATGCGGGGGTTTGCAATCGAATTTCAGGTAGAGTTTCTGAGACATTGAATGCCATTGGTTGCGCATCAAAATCAAACGCTTTTTCATAGTTACTGTCATCATAAAGATGAAGCCATTCGTTTAGACGAGCAATTGAGGTTTCTAATTTTTGCCTCTGGACTGTCAACCTATCTTCCAATTGAACGATTTCTAGTTGTGCTCGAATGACATCTTGTTGTCTTGTTTTTCCAATCACATTTGAGTAACTGGCTTTTGCTATCTCCGCCATCTGCTCAAATAGTTCCCAATCGTTCTCGATTAACTTAATGGTTTGTTGCGCTAGAAAAGCGTCTAACCAAAGTTGGGAAACTTCACTTTTCAATTTCGCCTTACGATTTTCGCGTAACAGCGGGTATTTAGTTGATTCGATTTTTAGCTGTTGTCGTTTGAGTTCCAAACTATCTCCTCTAGGAAACATTTGAGAAACTCCAACTTTAAATTGAGTCATACCTTCCTGATCTAAGTTCCATGTATCTGTTGGTAAATTCATCATGCCCACAGACATAATAGGGTCAGGCAATGTTCCAGAAGCTATACTGTTATACTCAACAGCTTGCTGTTTCAACTTGCTGCCGTGCAGCCAAGGGTCATTTTGCTGTGCTAATGCTATCGCCTGATCAAGTGAAATGATCTTTTCTGCTTGGGCATAAAATGCAGAAAATCCGATCATTAAACTAACAGTAATCTTTAACAGACTTGGAATTCCAAATTTCATTAGAATTGCTCCTCATAGGTTTTCACCTCTGCATACACTTCGCTAGTACCATCTTTAAATAGAATCAACACGTTATAAGGCATAAAACGTTCACCTACTTCCATCCCCGGAGAGCCAACAGGCATCGCTGGGACTGACAAACCAATGGCGTTGTTGTATTTTTCAGCTAAAAATTGTTTTATGAATTTGGCAGGCACATGCCCTTCAAACGCAAAGCCATTTCTAGTAACGGCTGTATGACAAGAGCGATAATTAGGTTTGATACCGTACTTAGTTTTTATATTGGAGATGTTGCGGTAATCTTTGGAGTGCGCAATCACCCCTTCATCTTCAATATGGGTTATCCACTTTTTGCAACATCCACAAGTCGGAGTTTTGTAAACTAATAACTCGATTAGCTTTGCTTCGACATGACTTTCATGATTATGCTCGGTAGCGTGAGTAAACGCTGGTATTAGCAGTATAGCTACCGCTAACTTAAAAAATAATTTGATCATTTTGCCCCCAGACAATGCTGGATAAAATATAGGCGCAATAGCGCTTAATTAATTAACAAGAAAAGTTATTCTGTGCGTAAATTTTGGACGCACTAACCCTGTGTTAGGCAAATATTGGTGGACGGAAAAGGGAAGTAGACATTGACTTTGGGTGTTCAGCGCCTTGGTTCACTATAGCTTCAGTAAAGCCCAAAATATCAGGTGAACCATTGTTTGAATTCAATAATGTGACTGATGTACATGCATTTGCAGGACAAATACAGTCTACGTCGCAGCAGTCTTTTGAACTTGAAGCACTAGCCTTCATATCACCATGTTCCATACCTTCATGAGACTTCATTGAAGAGTGTTCCATAGTCATATGAGATTGATGAGAATCTGCCGACATTTCACAAAACATAGATGTATAAGCCAATGCTTGCCCAACAAAGGCAGTAAGCATGGCAACAACAACTAAGACTTTTGAAAGTGGTTTAAACATACAGTTCTCTTAAAAATACCTTATCATGATAATCTAAACTTGTGTTTGTGTAAATGATACAGAGCGTTCCCTCTCAAAAAAAAACTAACTGAGCACAACGGTTATCAGCAATTCAGATGTGACTGTATAGACGAGGCTAGAAGTAGGATCGATGCAAGTCGCCCAATTTAAGAAAAATGCGCTTGTAGATTAGAAAAATGGAAGCACAGCCACACCAATTGCAAGCCATCCATACGCGACAATCGAAAGCGACAGCAGTATCCAGTCGCCAAGGCTTCGATTAGTTGACATCGATTTTTCTTTTTTATAGTACTGCCAAACGATGAATGCAGTGGTTAGCGCGAGAAAGAGCAAGTTCAAGAAAAACGTGTAGTCTATGTTAAAAAACTCACGATCTGTCATTGACTGAAATCCTGAAGCATCAGGCAAGTGTCCCAAGAGATCGAGTCCATAGTGCATGACGAGCGATACGCCCACAAGCGCACATAGAAATACAATCAGTATATAAATGGCCATTTTCCAGCCATAGTACTGCGCCTGAATCCGCAACACTGGAAATACCACCAGATCACTAAAGATAAACGCCATTACTCCAGCGAAACTTACCCCCTGCCCGAATAACACGGCCGCTAGCGGAATGTTGCCCATGGAGCCGATAAAAGTAAAAAAGGCCGCGACGGGGCCAACGATGGTTTGCGCAAGAATTTGCAAAAAGGAATTCGATTCTTGCCCGGCTCCGATGAAAAGTGATTGAAAAAGCCCTGGATCAGGGCAAGGATTGCACCGCCATACTGCAACAGATAGCGGCTATTCGCGGCGCCATTAATGGCCTGATGTCCGAAGTGCTCGAAGGTCATCTGCGTGAACATCTGGGCGCAGAAGACATTTCTCAGGCACAGCGTCAGCAGGAACTCGATGATGTCATCGACATACTGCGATCGTATTTAAAATAGGTCATTCAACGATTAGTGCCGAAATACCGGTGAAGACATTGCGAAGGCACCTGAAACGATGAGCCAGGCTTATCAGGCAGGACATGTATACGGTGTGGCTGGTTGCGCGGGACTCTCGCACCCCTCTGCACACCAAAATACTGGCCTTCGTCGTCGGTGCCTATGCTTTTTCCCCTATCGACCTCATACCAGACTTCATCCCGGTTATTGGTTACCTGGATGACTTATTGATCGTTCCGGCGGGCATCTGGCTGGTAATAAAAATGACTCCAGAGATTGTCATTCATGAGAATCGCGAACGCGCTAGACTCCACCACTCAACGCCGATCAGCCGGGTCGCGGCAGGCGTCATTATCGGTCTGTGGCTATACGCTATAGCGGTATCAATCTATCTATGGGGATATTGATGACGCAATTTAATTATCGCCTCCAATTGAATTGCTCAGGCCAGCGCACTACTGACTCACGTAACGCCATGGGAGTCCAGTCCTTTACATGTGGTTGCCTTTCTGCTAGGCTTACGATCAAATTCCGGGACCACTTGCATGATTAAACGCTGTTTCATAGTCGCAATGACGCTGTTGATTGCTTTGCAGTCAGTGGCGTCTATTGCCTATGAAGCACAACCGCACAACCCCGCAATGCCACATTATGATGAGCATTCACACGAATCAGCGGATTTTTCCAGCGAAAATCAGGCAACCAAGTCGTCTCCCGACAGCCCCTATCATTCAGCGGACCATTGCCATCACAGCCATAGCTGCTTTCACATGGTATTGATGGGAACCCTCACCAACATTTCCGGCTTGACTGCAGGAATAGTACTGTCCGACTACCAAGCCAACTTCACCACCGGGGTTCAATCCTCCCTTTTCCGCCCTCCTATCGTCTGATCCTGCGAATACCTTCCCCACCCGGGGAACAACTGTCATTTAGACTTTCGTAGGAGCAGTCCCATGCTTTTCAGAATGCCCGTAAAAAACGGGCGGCGCGCAATGCCGTGCCACTTTATTATCCATGCCTTTTGCCTTCTAGCGCTGGCATTCGGTTCCGCCCTGGCACACGCCGGAGAGAAACCGCTCACTCTGTCCGAGGCCCTCTCGCGGGCCATGGCGCAAAACCCCGGCCTCCAGGTCTTCGATTTTCGCCTTCAGGGCCTTGAGGGCCGCCGCCTTACGGCAGATCAAAATCCTGCCCTGGAGGCCGGACTGGAAGTGGAAAACTTCCTCGGCAGCGACAATCTGCGAGGAGTTGACGGGGCGGAGTACACCCTGTCCTTGTCATCGGTCCTCGAACTTGGCGGCAAGCGTCAGGCCCGCGTCAGCGTGGTTGAATCACGATACGGGCGGGTCGAGGCCGAGCGTCGGGCCGAGACCCTGGATCTCTTGGGACAGGTGACCCAGCGCTTTGTCGCCACACTGGCCCTGCAGGAAAAACTCGAACTGGCCGCTGAAGCCGTGGCGCTGGCCGAGGCCACCCACGAGATCGTCACCCGCCGCGCCGACAGGGGCGCGGCGCCCCAGGCCGAAGTCCTGCGCGCCAGGGCTGCGCTCACCCAGAGTCGTATTGAGCAGTCCCGTCTTCGAGCCGCCTACGAGAGCCGGAAAATGGCTCTGGCTTCGCTGTGGGGTGATACCAGCCCGGACTTTCAAATGCTGGAAGGCGATCTGTTCCAGTTCGGTTCCTCCGACAACTTCGATGCCCTGTACCAGCGGGTCAGCGACAGCCCGGCCATTCAAATCTACGCGAGCGAACAGCGTATCCGTGAAGCGGAGATTCAGTTGGCGCGCAGCCAGTCCGAGAGCGATATCCGTTGGCAGGTGGGCGTCCGGCGTTTCGAGGAGACGGACGATACCGCCTTGACCGCTGGTTTCTCAGTACCGCTCTTTTCCGGACGGCGCAATCGCGGCGAGGTGCAGGCCGCCCTGGCGGCGCGGGATGAGGTCCGATTCCGCCGGGAGGATACCCTGCTGCGCCTCCATTCGCGCCTGTTCGACGCCTACCACTTGCGGCAACAGAGTATCGAGACTGTTGAGCAGATTCGCAGCCAAATGCTTCCCGACCTGACCGAGGCACTCACTCAGACCCGCGAAGCCTATGAAAACGGCCGCTACAGCTATGTGGAGTGGACCGCCGCACAGCGGGAGCTGCTCTCAGCACGGGAGGCACTGGTCGACGCCGCCACCACGGCGCTGCTCAACCAGGCGTTGATCGAACAACTTACGGCGCAGCCACTCGCGACTGTTCCGGGCGCCCCGACGCGCTAACCCACAAATTCAGGATTCACACCATGCAACTGATAAAACAACTCTGTCTGATTCTGGTGGCCACCTGCCTTGCCATCAGCCCCTTACAAGCTGCCGAGGAACAACACGACGAATCGCAGGCAGAGGCCAGGGGGCCTCACGGCGGCATACTGCTGCAACAGAACGACGCCACCGTCGAACTGCAGATCTTCGAGCAGGGGGTCCCACCGGAATACCGGGCCTGGGTCACCAGGGATGGCCGCGCCGTTACTGATGATATTGACCTCAATGTCCAGCTCACCCGCCTGGGTGGGCAAGTGGACACCTTCGACTTCGCCTACCAGGGGGACTACTGGCTGGGGGATGGCGTGGTGACCGAACCCCACTCCTTCGACGTAGAAGTGAGCCTCGCCATGGACGGCAAGAACTACCGCTGGCACTGGGAATCCCACGAAGGTCGCACCCGGATCGCCCCGGCTATCGCCCGAAAAGCGGGTATCACAACGGCCGCAGCCGGGCCGAGTGCCATCGAGCGCAGCCTCACCACCTACGGCAGCCTGACCACGGCACCGCAGCAGATTGCCCGGATCCGCGCCCGTTTCCCGGGCGTGGTCAGCCAGGTGAAGGTCAATCTGGGCGATCGGGTCGAGCGTGGTGACGTGCTCGCTCAAGTCGAGTCCAACGAAAGCCTGCAAACCTACGCACTGCGAGCGCCCATCGACGGGATCGTCATTGAGCGTCGGATCAGCAACGGAGAAATGACCGGGGAGCAACCCCTATTCGCCATTGCCGATTTGACCACTCTGTGGGCGGAATTCAAGGTCTTCCCCGGCCAACGGGCCGAGGTTGCCATTGGCCAGAAAGTCCGACTGAAGGCTGACGGCATTGACCGGGAAGGCACCATCCGCCACCTGCTGCCGGCACCCGGCAACGCGCCCTACACCCTGGCCCGGGTCGAAGTCGACAATGCCGAGGGACTGCTGACCCCCGGTTTGCTGGTGGCCGGGGATATCGTGGTGGAAACGGTGGAGGCCCCCTTGGTGGTTGACAACCGCGCCCTGCAATCCTTCCGGGACTGGACCGTGGTGTTTATTCAGGTGGATGACACCTACGAGATCCGCCCACTGGAGCTGGGCCGCAGCGACGGCAACCTGACTGAGGTGCTGGGCGGCCTGCAAGCAGGCGATCGCTATGTGGTGGAAAACAGTTATTTGATCAAGGCCGATATCGAAAAATCCGGCGCATCCCACGACCACTAACCAGGAGGCTATGATGATCAATGCCATCTTACGTCTCTCGATAGAGCGGCGGTTTTTAATGTTATCCCTTATTCTGGCGCTGGTCGGCGTGGGCGTGTGGAGTTTTCAGCGCCTGCCCATCGACGCGGTGCCGGATATCACCAATGTCCAGGTACAGATCAACACCGAGGCACCGGGCTATTCGCCCCTGGAGGCAGAGCAACGCATCACCTTCCCGGTGGAAACGGCCTTGTACGGCCTGCCCAACCTGTCCTATACCCGGTCCCTGTCCCGCTACGGCCTGTCCCAGGTCACGGTGGTGTTCGAGGAAGGCACGGACATCTATTTCGCCCGCAACCTGATCAATGAGCGCTTGGGCGCCATCAAGAGCGCGCTGCCACCCGGGCTGGAGCCGGAGATGGGTCCCATCGCCACCGGTCTTGGCGAGATCTTCATGTACACCGTAGAAGCCCTGCCCGGTGCCACTCAAGCGGATGGCAGTCCGCTGGACGCTACGGCACTGCGTGAGATCCAGGACTGGATCATCAAACCCCAGTTGGCCCAGGTGCCCGGCGTGATCGAGGTCAACACCATTGGCGGCTACGACAAGCAGTACCACGTCACGCCGTCGCCCCAACGGTTGCTGGAGTTCGGCATCACGGTGGATGAACTGGTCAGCGCCCTGCGGGCCAATAACACCAATCGCGGCGCCGGCTATATCGAACGCAACGGCCAACAGCTGCTGGTGCGCTCGCCCGGGCAGCTGACCACCATTGGTGATATTGAACAGGTGGTGATTGCCAACCGGGATGGTGTGCCAGTCCGGGTAGCCGATGTAGCTGAAGTGGCCATTGGCAAGGAGCTGCGCACCGGCGCCGCCACCCGCGACGGCAAGGAAACGGTGATGGGCACCGCCATGATGCTGGTGGGGGAAAATTCCCGGGCGGTGGCACAGGCGGTGGCCGAAAAGCTGGAGGCCATTCAGCCCTCCCTGCCCGACGGCGTCAAGGTGGAGGCGGTATACGACCGCACAGCCTTGGCGGACAAGGCGATTGCCACGGTGGAGAAGAACCTGCTCGAAGGGGCGCTGCTGGTGATCGTGGTACTATTTCTGTTGCTCGGCAATCTGCGTGCCGCTTTGATAACCGCAGCGGTGATCCCCTTGTCCATGCTTGCCACTATCACCGGCATGGTGCGGTCTGGCGTATCCGCCAATTTGATGAGCCTGGGGGCGCTGGACTTCGGCCTGATCGTCGACGGCGCGGTCATCATCGTCGAGAACTGTATCCGGCGCCTGTCCCAGGCCCAGCACCAGGGTCAGTTGGCTCTCAAGGAACGTCTGCAATTGGTGTTCGAGGCTACCAACGAAGTGATTCGTCCCAGCCTTTTTGGTGTCGCCATCATTACTGTGGTGTACCTGCCGATCTTTGCACTCACCGGGGTCGAGGGCAAGATGTTCCACCCCATGGCGGCCACTGTCGTAATGGCACTGCTAGCGGCCATGGTGCTGTCACTGACCGTGGTGCCCGCCGCTGTGGCGGTCTTTATGGGGGGCAAGATCAGCGAAAAGGAAAGCCCGGTAATCAGCGGCGCCAAATCGCTCTACAGGCCCGCGCTACGGGTGGCCATGAGGTTCCGCTGGCTGGTGTTGGGCGGCGCGACCGCGCTGGTAGCGGTCTGTCTCTGGCTGGCGACCACCCTGGGGTCGGAATTTATTCCACAACTGGATGAAGGGGATATTGCACTCCATGCCCTGCGCATCCCGGGCACCGGACTGGAGCAATCTATCGAGATGCAGTCGCAGCTGGAAGAACGGCTGAAGGCGTTTCCGGAGGTAGACAAGGTCTTCGCCAAGATCGGCACGCCGGAAGTGGCCACCGACCCCATGCCTCCCAGCGTGGCGGACAACTTTGTCATCTTAAAGCCCCGCGACCAATGGCCGGATCCCGACAAAACCAAGGATGAACTGGTGGCGGAAATGGCAGAAGCGGTGGAAATGCTTCCCGGCAACAAGTATGAGTTCACCCAGCCCATCGAGATGCGTTTCAACGAACTGATCTCCGGCGTGCGTGCCGACCTCGGCATCAAGGTGTTCGGCGATGACCTGGATCAGTTGCTGGCATCGGCTAACGACGTCCTTGAGGTTGTGGAATCCATGGAGGGCGCCGCCGATGCCCGGGTCGAACAGGTGACCGGCCTGCCCATGCTGTCGGTACACCCCAAGCGCATGGCGCTATCCCGCTACGGGCTGACCGTGGATGATCTCCAGGGTCTGGTGGCGGCCGGTGTCGGGGGCGAAAACGCCGGCCTGATTTACGAAGGCGACCGCCGCTTCCAGTTGGTGGTGCGTCTTCCCGAAGACATCCGCCGGGATGTGGACAGCCTCGCGGACCTGCCAGTCCCCCTGCCGGACGGCGGCTATGTGCCCCTGTCGGAAGTGGCCGAGCTGGAGCTGGCTCCGGCGCCCAACCAGATCAGCCGGGAAAACGGCAAGCGTCGGGTGGTGGTCACCGCCAACGTGCGGGACCGCGACCTGGGCGGATTTGTCGAGGAAGCACAGGCGCGCATTGCGGACGACGTGGACCTACCTCCCGGATACTGGCTGGATTACGGCGGGACCTTCGAGCAACTGCAGTCCGCCAGTCAGCGGCTTGCCATCGTGGTGCCCGTGACCCTCGCCATCATCCTCGCACTCTTGGTGATGGCCTTCGGCTCCCTCAAGGATGCCCTGATCATCTTCACCGGCGTGCCACTGGCCCTCACCGGCGGGGTTCTGTCCCTGTGGCTGCGAGACATGCCCCTGTCGATCTCGGCGGGTGTTGGCTTTATCGCCCTCTCCGGGGTGGCGGTGTTAAACGGCCTGGTGATGATCGCCTTTATCCGCGATCTGTGGCACGAGCAGGGTGACCTGATGAAGGCCATTGTCGAAGGCGCCCTGATCCGCTTACGGCCGGTATTGATGACCGCCCTGGTAGCAAGCCTCGGCTTTGTACCCATGGCACTCAATACCGGCACCGGCGCCGAAGTACAGCGTCCTCTGGCGACCGTGGTGATCGGCGGGATTATCTCGTCCACCCTGTTGACGTTGTTTGTACTCCCTGTGCTCTATGCGTTGTTGCATGGCAGAAGTGCCAGTAACTCCACTCCCACAGGCGACATTAAGCACGACACTGATAGTTAACCAAAGCCCTACCATGGGGAGGAATCTCCCCATGATTTTTTCAACGTTCTTTTATTGCGGTTTATACCCTGGTAAGACTATGAACGATCCACCCAAGCAACGAAAAGATGACCCGAAGGAAGCTCCACACTTTCGAACACATCGCATCCACGCCATTAACAGTGACTGGTATTTTTTAACCCGTGAAGGTCAAAATATCGGGCCATTCCCGAACAAAAAAGCGGCCGAAGATAGCCTTGCGGAATTCCTGAAAGCTGTCAAAAAGGATGAGTAGCCAATGGCCCAACAACACAGCATTCAATGTGCCGCCCCCATAGATGCGTTGGTATAACTCTTCGCTTCCGAACTGGTACAGCCTCTGAGCATCATGGCCGGCGGGGTAGATGTTGACGGTTTGTGCTGATATGCGAAATGCCTCGTCATGATTGTTGTTGCCTACGCTACGCATTGCGCCCCATCGACCTGATCCCAGACTTCATCCCCGTTCTGGGCTTGTACCCCGTCAGCATCAATTGGACAGATTAGCCTGATTGCCTAAGAGACGGTTTTGGCTCATCGTTAACTCTGAGAGGAGAAGATGATGAAGCAAAAAACCGATGTTGAAAAGACCGTTCGTGACATCCGTCGTCGCACCCGCAAACAATATTCTGCCGAGGAAAAAATCCGTATTGTTCTCGAAGGGCTTCGGGGCGAAGACAGTATCGCTGAACTGTGTCGTCGTGAAGGTCTCAATACCAATATCTATTACCGCTGGTCGAAGGAGTTTTTGGAAGCTGGCAAGAAGCGACTATCTGGCGATATTGTGCGGGAAGCCACCTCCGATGAAGTAAAGGTGTTGCGTTCAGAGGCAGCGGCGCTAAAAGAAGCCCTGGCCGAAGTAGTGATGGAAAACCGCCTGCTTAAAAAAAGCGTGATCGGGGATGGGGAGGACGGTATATGAGATACACGGCCTCCGAGAAGTACGAGATTATCCAGTTGGTGGAACAGTCCAGTTTGTCTGTCAGGCAAACACTCCGGCGGCTGGATATACATCACTCAACCTATTACAACTGGCTGAAGCGTTTTTATGAAGGCGGTATTGATGCGTTGGAAGATAACCAGCCTCACCCCCAAGTAGTATGGAATCAGGTGCCAGACAATCATCGGCAGGCGATTGTCGATCTTGCCTTGGAAGAGCCTGAATTATCGCCACGGGAGCTGGCGGTACGTTATACCGATAACCAGCGTTACTACATCTCGGAATCAACGGTGTATAGGCTGCTGAAGGCGCACGATCTGATTACCAGTCCTACCTATATCCTGATGCAGGCGAGTGACAGGTTCCAGCATCCGAGTCGACGGATAAACGAGCTGTGGCAGACCGATTTTACCTACTTCAAGATCATTGGCTGGGGCTGGTATTACCTGTCAACGGTGCTGGATGATTACTCTCGCTTTATCCTGTCCTGGCGTTTGTGTACCAGCATGGGGGCCGGTGATGTAATGGATACACTGAACGACGCGCTGGATTTTACCGGGCTTGATCAGGTCAAGGTGAACCACCGGCCACGATTGCTCAGTGACAATGGCCCGTGCTACATCTCGGGTGATCTGGCCGACTATCTGGACAGCAAGGACATGACGCACACACGAGGTCGCCCTTATCATCCACAGACACAAGGTAAGATTGAGCGCTGGCATCGCTCGATGAAAAACCAGATTTTGCTCAATCACTATTACCTGCCCGGTGAGCTAGAGGAGAGCATCCAGCGCTTCGTGATGCATTACAATCACGAGCGTTATCACGAGTCGTTGGATAACCTGACGCCCGCTGATGTGTACTACGGGCGAGGCCAGCAAATATTGGAAGAGCGAGTAATGATTAAACAAAATACCATGGCTCAGCGCCGACAGTTACATTATGGTCGGCAACTAGGCCACAACCTGATGGGCCAGACTGTCTCTTAAATCAGGCCGCTGACTGTCCAACTGGGTTTGACGACGTACATTTCTGGGTACGTTTTGACTCTGTGAAGATGATTGCCTTACGAGGGCCGTTATATTCAGCCATTTTTTTAAAACCCATCTCCAGGGCTTTTAGTAAAGACTGGGCCTTTGTGTCTGTTTTGAGTGACCTTGCCTTTTCAATAAACCCCTCAATCTCGCCGATTTCTTCAATCAAGTCATCTTTTGACAATGCCGGCTCTTCGCTCTGCCCTAGCTCGACATCTTCCTGGTCGAACTCAGCCTCCTCTAGATATTCATCTTCAAGGTCATCATCCTCGACCAGCTTTGCTAAAAAATTATCTTCTTCTTGTTTTTGATTATCAAAATCATCACGCAACTTTTGCAAACGTTCACGAATTGTTAGCAACGTTCCTAGAACGGCATATGGGCTTGACGCAAGTAGCTTCCGTAATATCAGGCCAGTTAGGTGCCGTTGCTTCTTTGGCAAAGCAAAAGAGTGCTCTCTTTGCAGGAATACAGAGATGGCTTCATACAAGCTGTGCTCCTCATTAGTGGGTTTGAACGGCTGTGTGAGTGCCAAACGTTCTGTATATCGAACGTACTCAAGTACCTGCTGTCGTAGTGTACGCTTGACAAAGCCAGCAAGCCTTTCTCTTAGCTCCTCGTTAGAGCCTTCGCCGTTGATATATTGCTTACGAAATGCCTTCTCATCACCAAACAAATGCTCATCAAGTAACGTTGAAAGGCCATAAAGCTCCATCAATGAATTTTGTAGGGGCGTAGCTGTTAGCAATATCTTGCGCCTACCGTTAAAGGCCAGCTTAAGAGCCTGCCCCATGCGGTTGCTAGGACGATGCGCGTTTCGAAGCTTATGCGCCTCATCGATAACCACCAGATCCCATGGAATCGGCACGAGATCATCCGCCAGCTTGGCGGCAAAGTGGTAGGACATGATGACCACTTGTTTTGAGGCAGTCGCGCTCAAAGCCATTCTGGGAGACATGCCAGACCTGCGCACATACGTAGCATCGATTACGACACTGGGCAGAGCAAACTTTTCAACGAGCTCTTGAGACCACTGCTTCCTCAGCGCCGCTGGGCAGATAATGATCAATCGGCGCTTTCTCTCTGCCCAGCATTGGCATAGTACTAAAGCAGCTTCGATAGTTTTTCCAAGGCCAACTTCATCAGCCAGCAAGACGCCCTCTTGAAGCGGGTTCCGTAGTGCAAATAGTGCTGCCTCAATCTGGTGAGGGTTAAGGTCCACACTGGCATCAAAAAGCGACTGAGACAGGCGATCAACACTGTCAGCAGCATGGCGGCACGTCAGCTCATGAGCATAGTATTTGGCGTGGTGCGGCGTTATGGTTGTCACTCTATTGAGCCCCCAGGATCAGCTGTCCTTGAAATCAATTTCAGCGGATTGATAGAGTCGCATCACTTGCTCCTCCGAGAGCTTTCCGTTCTGCAACAAGGTCATAAGATACTTCTCTGTTATTCCGACAAATTTTGAAAGCTTTGTCAGCGACGCACTGATTTTGTCTGCGCTCTTCTTGATAGAACCCACTTCTTTTTCAACAGACCGATAGTCGTTCAAAAGATAGAGTAGACGCTCGACAACCATGGCCACAGATGCAGACTCCAAAGTGTTCACATCAAAACGCGCTTTCGCCATTTCACGAGCAATCGAATAAAAAATTGCGAGATTCTCGTAGTCTCCTCGCCTAGTATTAACGATCACTACGAAACCGATAGCTTGGACATATTTGATGCCGTTTGGACATGCCGCTGCAACCGTTGCATCCATGCTGTCTTCGTCAAACACAATCGCATTCGCGTCGGTCTCACGGTTAGTGCGCATTTCTAAAAGCTGGCCTATCGCGGTATCTGTTTGGGCGGCGGGGTCACGATTATCGATTTGTCCAAGCTTTACGCCTTTATCAAGCTTTATCTCAAGACCAATAGTGACGTCGTTGCAACCGTCCACCTCAATCAACAAGTCTCCTGTCTTGTTCCTGGGTAATACACCTCGAACGGTTGATAGATCCGTAATTTCATCGTCGGAAAATGCAGAAGTAGTTTGGATATCCTTTAGTGCCTGAAGGATTTTCTGCTCAGCATCAAGACCTTTACTGCTCGTCTCGCGATACCGCATTTCACGTAACTCATACAGAGCTTTCAGATTTGCCAATCTCTTGCCAATTTCGCCCTCGGTTTCATTCAGAAATTGAGCTATCTCACCTTTTATCTCTGCGAGAATACCGATCCCCAAAGCCTTAATAACTGCTTCCTCTCGCTGAGCTTCGGGCAGACCTGCCAGGTATTCGGCCATCAATGGGTTCTCTACCTGGATGTTTTTAATTTCCAGAGTATCCTTTCGGAGCTTAATGGCCATAGATCTGTCTCTTCGTTATTCGGGATGCCTGGATGCGAGGGTATTTACAATTTCTTTAATCCGAGCCGATTCAAGCTCAGAGTTTGAAATACTGTCCTCTAGCTCGGGGCCAGAGCATTCACCAGATTCGATGCTTACCCACACAAAGTGACAAATCTCTTCCGCTGGTCTCTGTACAACTGACCATGCGGTCTTCTCGTGTTCTGGGAAGATGAAGTTTTCATCTCCAGAACATTTATGGATGTAGACCGCGAAGGACTGTTCGTTGAGATCTTCAATTCCGTCGTCATCCTCTTGATAGCCATCGAAAGCAATTTTGATCGCTGGAATTACGCTGATGTTTTCGCCCAATTCCGGCAGATCATCGACGTTACTCGAGATACTTCGTAGCACCCAACCTTCGATAATGTTCTCCATAAATCGCATCCTTTTTTTGCTTTTTTCCGATACCGACACTTAGTTGTAAGCGAGGATATTTTTCAGAAACTTATCGAACTAGACGAATTTCGCCCGAAATTCAGAAACCATCTTCATTCTTTAACTATTGGTCAGTGTCCAATAGGCTAGTGAATAATAGCTTCTACTCAACACTTCAATCGGCTTACGTTAAGCCGTTTCTTCGAGCTTCCATACATCGAATTAAAGTGATTAGCGTCGTCAAGGGTGAACTATCACAATGCACTAATTGCTCAATGTCCGAACCCAAATTCTCCTCGCTCAACAGCAGCAATATTAGCTTCAGCTTTCTTGATCAGCTTGTAAGTGTTTGTTCTTAGACTAGCTTTACGAGCAGTCCTTACATAATTAGTTTTAAGGAGCCCCATTTCTTTGTCTAATAATGCGTCGTAATCCACATCGTCCCAAGTCTTGCCCAATCTCTCAAGGCGCTTTGAGACAATCTCCTCAGCCCTCTTTAAGCGCTTGTTATACTCCGCATGGTTTTGCTCACTCATCTCGACTAGGCCTTCTAAATCTACCTCCCTTGGATTTTTCCGCCCATCGATCAGCAAGTCCTCAGCTTCCTTAGGTGTCACACTCTTTACTCTAAAAGCAATTTCAAGCGCATCTAGCCCTTGCTGCTTTAAGTCATACGCAAGTAAGCAATTCTTGAGACTGTCAGCGTCTACTTTCACATGTTTAATCTGGTACTTAGCGAGATCATTTCTCGATGGGTCAACGTTCATTTGACTGATGAGCTTACCAACACGATTTTTCAATGCTGATTTGGTGAGATTAGTAGGCAAAGCTACCAACTGGTAATTACCTACGGCAATTTCAGTCTCCAGCTCTGCAAGCTCCTCAAGAGAGCAAAAATCATTCAACTGGGACACTGGGGAAATCCCGAAGAGATACTGTCCCCTTTCATTCCACCACTGCCAAAAACCATCTAGTCCTTGGTACTGAAAGATATCTCCAAAATCATCGAAGATTTTCCTCATACCCTTGCCCTTACTCGCACATGCAATTTTGTACTTATTACTGCGCTTCAAATACTCAAACCACAAGTAATACAGACTATCCGCAGTCCACGTGCCTTTCACTAGCACGGGCTTACCCTTTCGAATCAAAACTCTTCGCCCTTTGGCGTCGAGCTGGACTTTTGTATTTGGGCTAAGTGGCTGTGGTTTGGGAAAAAAAAGAGGCCCCATGGTTATCAATTTCTCCGTTTTATTTACTTAAAGCAGATCAATAGGTCTTAACGCCTAAGATACGTAATTCATTGTCTTACTGCTACAGCATGTATCAAGTATTTCAACTGCTTAGAAAAACCAATGTATACGATATGGCAATGTAACAATCATCACACAGGTCGGAAAGATGCTACGCCAGATCAGAATTTGTAGCAAGTATAGAATGAAAAATACTTAACCACCTTATACATATTTTTGTCTCGTACCATTATTACGTAACTTACTAGAACGGAAAAAAAGGAAAATTAATATGTTGATCAAAAAGCTAAACAACGAAACTTGCCCTATCACTCAAGGAGCCATTGTTAGCAATAGCCGCGCTCGCGTTCGCAAAACAATCAGCAGCATGGTTTGCCCTAACAAGCTGCTCAACTTAAGCGCAAGACTGTATCGAATCTCTAAGGAACATCCAGCTGCAAACAGTCTTCAGCGCGAGGCCGAACTAGCCACACAGAAGGCGATTGAAATTCGTAGCCGGCCCGAGTACGTGGCTTGGACTGTTATTAAAGACGGCTGTTCATTCTTTAAATCCAACGGCAGATGCCCTCCTAAGGGTCGACTTACGCAAATGCATAACAGATATGGGAGCTGGACACTTGTTCACAAGCGAATCATCGAAAAAGGCTTTGGCGGCAAGAACTTTTTGTGGCTGCGCGACCAAAACAAACTTGAGCTAACAAGCGAATGGTTTATCGCCCGCCACGCGCCTGAGTTGGTCAACGCTGAAACTAGAGCTGCACTTAATGCTCTGCTAGCACCTCCTGCAAACTCCAAATCATTGGCGGCATAAGGTGTCCAATAAAGACAGGATTATCAAGTCACATCTACCACACGGCGTCGAGCTTCACTACACAGCTCATCGGGAACGAGCTGCTGAGTTTCGCTGCGAAGGGTGCAACACACATTTGTGCTGGGCATCAGTGGAAGATTTGCAAACTTGGAGGGATCTTGGCGCAAAGCTGAAACCCAAAGTCACGCCAAGGGACAACATCAAGGTGGTCGCAACTAGTGGAGGCAACAATGAAAAAAAAGCATGAGAAACATCCCTGCATCGTGCGCCCAGTGCCGAAGTCGTCGCCTCATAGATACGAGGTCTACTGCACGAGATGCAAGAAGCACGTGCAATGGGCAAAGCCGAATCTCTACGAAGCACACATGGCTTTGCTCACTGAAAAGTAACCGTGTCGCATAAAGCGACAAACTGAATCACTCGCACTAAACCCATTGTCCGCACGCTTGCGAGTGTGTGGCTGCGGACACTTTTGTCTCAAAAAGGAGATCGATATGACTATCTCAATCCAAAACCGTCCATCTGAACAACACAAGGAGCAGACATTTATGCCAACTCAAACCGCAACAGCCATAACCAATGCTAACCAAAACCAGGAGCAATTTATGAACTATCCAACTGCCAATTTTCTGATGACATCGCCGGCCAAGACTCGCACTGAAAGCATCATCATCCAAAATGAACATGGCGTGATGATTGAGCAATCTCTGCGTAATGTGTCTGTTATGGCAAGCACTTGGTATAAAAACAGTACGAGCCAGCTCTACGCTGTATTAGGCCAATGTTATGAACTGCATTATTTGGTTGAAAAAGCCGATAGCAGCCAGCGAGACAAGTACAGGGATGACGTCAAAGCAGCTTATGTCGCTTTAGGAGGCGCCCAAGGCGCAAATTCACTGCTAAGTCGCATTGTTAGCGTGGTTTTCAATTTCGCTGATTTAGACAGGCGCCAACGCAGCCGCTATAGCAGCGTTATCAAAGCTGCCTATGTAAGTGAGCAACAGCCTACTGATGCAGCTGGTTTCATAAATTGGTTAGAGCATGCTGGCGGCATTGTGGCTGCGCTGGAGAAGCGTAGCGACACCAGCAGCACAAAAGTCGAGCAAAGCGAAATCAATGAAACTGTTCGAGCAATGCCTGCAAAAGCGCAGCTGAACATTGCTAACAGCGGCAATAGGTTTGTGGTGTTGCTAGCGCAACCCATAGACAGTGAAACAGTGGAAGTGCTGTATCAATTTGAGGAGGATTCGATTGGGGATTCATTGGCTACCAAGGCCTATAAAGCTCAACTGAAGCTGGCTAAAGACGCTGAAAAGCGCTCAACAGCTGCTATCGCTGCGGACAGGCTGGCTGGCGAAGGCGCTGGACAGGAGGTAGCGTAATGTTACCTGCAAATATTGATGACGTTGTGCTCACTCACTCAGCTGAAGAACGGCACATAAAGCGACTAGTGATGGGGAAGCTAAGCTTCCCCAATCACGCCAAAAGCGGATTGCTGCTGTACGGCAAATACGGCACTGGTAAAACCACTCTGGCTCACTTGTTAGCCGTTTTACTAGAGCATCTGCACGCGGATGACTCAGATAAAACCAGCTACAACTGGTGCTACGACTATCGCAGCACGCGAGTCAGCGTCACACCAGAACAATCAGCGATGGCTGACGTGACGCCAGCCAGCTTTACACTCATCAACTGCGGCAAGCATCACAGCAACAGCAGCACGAGCGTGGTGCAGCGTATTGAGGACATCAGCCTCAACAGTCTGAAATATGGCTGTGTGGCTGGCAGCTTCAACCACTTTGTACTTGATGAGCTGGACTGCTGGAGTGCGGCTGCACAAGCCAACCTGAAAGGACTCATCACTGACAGCCCTGCGTGGAATATCTTCTATGTGACAACCAATAAGAGGTACGACATTGACGAAGGCATCATCAGCAGGTGCATCAATGTTGAGCTTAATGGAGGTGAGCCAGAGCGGCACTTGCGAGTGCTTCGTCAGCACTATGAGCATCTGGCGAACTACACAGATGAGCAGCTGACTGGCGTGGTGACAGCTAGTGGTGGTGATTGGCGAGAGCTGGAGGATGCTGCATGTAGATTGTGATGCCCGCTGGCTCAAGTCCAAGTCCCGTCCGTCGCCCACAAAAAAGGGAGCCTCGTCAGCTCCCTTTTTTATGCTTTTGCTCGTTCCAGTAACCTGTGTACAACATCACCCGCTAGCGCCATATGAAACTCAGCCATTTGCTGCCATCTGCTCTGTAGGCGTTGATTGGACTCAGTAGCTGCTGCACTTCGCCAAACACTACCTATGCCAGCAAGCTCCCCATATAGATTTAGCAGTACATCATTGCTGACATCTCTGCCTTTGTTTCTCCTGTTGCACAGATAACTGCGACTGGTTTTTAGGTATTTGGTAGTAAATTCATTCTCAGTGAGTTTTCTGTCTACTGTTTTCAGTTGAGCGAATATTTCATCTGTTATCAATTTGAACTCCTTTGTTGTTGTGAATGGTTTTGATTGGTTTTGATATTTCAGTCATTACTAAGCAAACACAGCCCTCTGCTGTGATAAATACAACGGAGGCATCCGCTTCACCGCTTATTGCTGTGCTTACGTATGAAGCTGGCTTTCGTGCAGAAAACATCCTCGTTGCGCTGATTTGCTTTAGCAGTGTCCTTGTTGCTGTACACGGACACTGCTTGCTGATTTTTTATCTGATTGCCACTTAGCTGGAAAAGGTAGTCGTCGCTCCAGTCACCAGCTCTATTCTGAATATCCAGCCAAGTGCGTTTTATGTGAGCCAGCAGTGACTCGTCTGACTGACTCCCGTAACGCTTCATCATCACATTAGCGTGATAGAAGCTGGCGCACTCAATACACACAGCTCTCTCAATGCGGCATTTTTTTGCTCCGCTTTGCTTGAGCTTCCTTTTTTCGTAACCCCACTCGTCGCACTCTAATCTGTAAAAAAGCTTCTGAACTTGCGCACTCAGCTGCTCGTAGCTGAGAGGATTTCTGCGAGCGTGCTGTTGGTAATTCAGCACGAAGTAAAAATCTGGTTGGACTCTCAAACATAGCTCTACGTAGGCTTTGGTTATCTGTTGGCTGTTCATGCAGTTATTTATCAATTCTGCTTAGTCGCGTAAGCAGAATTGGGTTATTTTTCGAAGCGCTGCTGGAACTCACGTTGACGCTGGATGTACTGCTTTCGCGCCTCTGGTGACTTCGCAAGTGCCTTGTTCAACTCGTACCGCAGTAGCTCGTACTGGGTACGCTCATCAGGTTCTATTCGGCCACCATTGAGACAGCTGTCCGCGGCATCCTGCAGCCCCCTACGTAGCTCTCGTCTGAAATTATGTAGCGGATCAGTGACTATCTCGTCATCACTTTCTTCGCGCTCGATGTCTTCTCTGTCCCGTTCAATGCGGCCGCTTCGCTTGGTTAACTTGCTGATGAAATGTTTACTCGTTTGTTCCATGTGCTTCTCCTTACTTTAGTAAGCACATGTATTTATCCCAACGCTCAAATCAGCCGTTACAGCGTGGTTGCAAGTCAGCACAGCGAAGATGCTAGGAACAGAATGAAACGTGCTGTAGACGCTTACAGGGCGTTTTATGTGGAAGCCTTGGTGTTACCAAAGTAAGCAGATTTTGGAGATTTCAGGCTGAAAATGTATGGAAACTAGCAATTTCATACATTACTCCAAAAAACCCAGTAATTACGGAAACTTACAGTTTTCAGCAAAAACCGGTCGTCCTTTGAAATATATGAAAATACAATAAAAGGTAACAAAAACAGGTATTTAGGTGATTTTATGAGCGACAAGGGACGACTCACAGAGGAGCAACTCAAAAAGATGCTTCTCGTAACCCATGTCGTCATTGGAGCCCCAATTACTGAGGAAAGCAAAGATGAAGCAAGCACGTGTTTTGAACGACAAGGAACTACGAACTGTTCTCAACAGCACCAAGCTGACGAGATACCAACACAGGAACAGGCTGATGGTGATGCTTAGCTACTGTGCAGGACTGCGGGCATGTGAGATTGCCAGCTTGCGAATTGGGGATGTGATGGGCAGTAATGGGGAAGCAAAGCACACTATTCTGCTTGAGCGCTGGCAAACCAAAGGCGCACAGCGTCAGCAAGCTGTTGTGAGCGAGAAGCTGAGGAAGGAAATTACCCAGTACATACGAGAGCACAGAGCCAAAGCACCTGCGGGAGCCCCACTACTAGCGAGCCAAAAAGGTGGGGCTTTCAGCAGCCAGACAATCCAGCAGGTGTTTCGCCAGCTCTATGAGCAAGTGGGCATGGATGGGGCGAGCAGCCACAGCGGGCGTCGCACCATGCTCACCAAACTAGCCGAGCGTGGGGTTCATGCCCGTGTAATTCAGCAGATTGCGCGGCACAGCAGCTTGGCGACCACTCAACGGTACATTGAGGTTTCACCCCATTTGCTGCGCAACGCCGTGGAGATGCTCTAGTCCAGCGCCACCACATCTGCTGCACTTCCATCGTAGCGAAGCAGTGCCGCACGCTCCTGCTCAGTTAAGTCTGCATGGTAGTAAGTCTCAGTAAGGTGCTTGAGGCTGGTACCGCACACCTTGCTTAGCGTCAGCGGATTAGCATTACTCTGTAATCGTTTAGTAATGCCGTAGTGCCTGGTGCTGTAGTAGGTGAGGTTACGCTCTTTCCAGCCAGTAATGTCAGCAAGCTTCATCAATTGTGCGTAGTGGTAATACAGCGCATCGCGTGTAACACGCTCACCGTTGTGAGCAGTGAATACCCAATCACCCTGCTTGGTGTTCTTGCTGAGACTGCGCAGCCTGTCAAAGTGCTTGCCCCCTCGCACCTTAATCACCCTGCTCTGCCGCACTTTGCTGGTTTCAGCCAACACGTTGATGGTGACGAGCCTCTGTTCTTCAGCTGAGTAGGTTTCCACATTACCCCACTTGAGCTGATACAGCTCACCAAAGCGCATCATTGTGTTGGCACCAATAAGGAAAAAGTGGCGTACTAGCTGGCGCGTGAACCGCTCGTCTTCACTAAGGGACTCCGCTTTAGCCGTCTTTTTTGCCGTGTAGCTAATGAGAGCACGGGTGATGCGACGATACTCGTCGTCTGTATAGGTACTGCGACGTAACGTGTCAGCATCAACGCCTCTGCGGCTGATGCTGGGAAACACGTAGTGCTGCACTGAGTGCAGTCCCTCATCGAAAGCCCATTTGCAGAGGGCATTGATGGTGGCTTGCTCATTTTTGATAGTGACGTCTTTGGCGCCCTTTTGCTGACGATACTGCTGGTAGCCCTGCAGGCTCTTGCTCTCCAAGTCGCTGAGCCTTGTGACGCTGCTTCGCTCACTGCGCCCCACAATGCCGCAATATGCGACAAAGTGATTCAGCTGCGACTTGATGGTGCCCCAGCGCCCCTCAGTGATGGAGCCGCGCTTAACGTCCACCTCCCAACGATGCTTGAGGTACTCCTCAGCGGCTTGCTGCACTGTAGGGCTGAAGATGCGCTTGCCTGAATTGAGATTGGCTTTGATAGCAAAGAATTCATTCTCCGCGCGCTCTACAGCTGTATCCAAGTGCTTGGTTTTCAGCGTCTTGCGAACGTACTTACTTTCTTCGCTAATCCACATGCGAAAGTGCCAGTACCCGCCGCTCTGCTGGGTTCTGACGATTTCTGCTTTTCCGCCGTAGATAGAGTGTTTATCCGTTAGGAAGGACTGGGTAGGAGCTGAGCGCTTGCTGCGCTGTTTTTGCGTTCTCGTATTGTCTACCACTAAAGCTACACGGGCTGCTGCTGTCATCATGCTTGTCCTTTCTGAGTTAACTTACTCATACAGGATAAGCCCCAACCTATGGGTATCATGTTCAGATAACCTTAGGACGCATACATGATACTTATGATGCGCAGTAATCGCTACCGTTTGTAACTTTGCTTGTAAAAAAGCCCCAAAAACGGGGCTCTTTGTAACTTCTTTGCAACTCGCAAACCTATATAAATCAACAGGTTAGTGTCACCCTATTACTCCCACTCGATCGTCGCTGGCGGCTTCGAACTAACATCATAAGTCACTCGCGAAATACCAGAAATCTCGTTAATGATTCGGTTCGATACCGTCTCGAGCAGCTCGTAAGGCAAGTGCGCCCAGCGTGCCGTCATAAAATCGATGGTCTCTACTGCTCGAAGCGCAATCACGTACTCGTAGCGACGACCATCGCCTACCACGCCGACCGACTTAACGGGCAGAAACACCGCAAAGGCCTGGCTGGTTTTATGGTACCAATCGGCTTTGTGCAACTCTTCGATGAAGATCGCATCAGCTCGACGCAGCAGCTCTGCGTAAGGCTTTTTAACCTCACCCAAAATACGGACACCCAGTCCAGGGCCTGGAAATGGATGGCGATAGACCATGTCGTAAGGCAAACCTAACTCAAGACCAATTTTGCGCACTTCGTCTTTGAATAATTCGCGCAACGGCTCCACCAGCGACATTTTCATGTCTTCAGGCAAACCACCCACGTTATGGTGCGATTTAATCACATGTGCTTTACCTGTTTCGGCACCGGCCGACTCGATGACATCGGGGTAAATCGTCCCCTGAGCCAACCAGTTTACGTCGGTCAATTTCGTTGCTTCTTGGTCGAATACCTCGATAAACATATTGCCAATGATCTTACGTTTGGCTTCCGGATCGGACACCCCTTCTAGCTTGCCTAAGAACAAATCTTCAGCATCGGCACGAATGACTTTTACGCCCATGTTTTGAGCAAACATGGCCATGACCTGATCGCCCTCGTTCAAGCGCAACAATCCATTGTCAACGAAAACACAGGTCAACTGGTCCCCGATTGCCTTGTGTAACAGCGCCGCAACGACCGACGAGTCAACACCGCCCGACAGACCCAGCAGAACCTTATCGCCACCGACCTGAGTTTTCACGCGCGCTATCGCATCTTCGACGATATTAGCGGGCGTCCATAGCGCTTCACAGCCACAAATCTCGAGCAAGAAGTGTTCGAACAAACGCTGACCCTGAAGGGTATGCGTCACTTCGGGGTGAAACTGAATACCGAAGAAAGGTTTAGACCGATGAGCCATAGCCGCTATCGGACAAGATTCTGTTTTCGCAATCACCTCAAAGTCGGCGGGCACCTGAACCACTTTATCACCATGGCTCATCCAAACGTCTAGTAAGGACGCGCCACTAATGCCCACGTGATCACGAATGTCATGCAGCAAAGCTGATTCCGCAATCACTTCAATTTGCGCGTAACCAAACTCACTGGTATCCGACGCCTGAACTTTACCGCCAAACTGCTCTGCCATGGTTTGCATGCCGTAGCAGATTCCCAATACAGGCACGCCCAAATCAAAGACACACTCGGGAGCTCGCGGCGAGTTGTCAGCGCCGACACTCTCGGGGCCGCCGCTCAAGATCACACCAGCAGGCGCGTAGTCGCGAATAGCCTGCTCAGACATGTCGTACGGCTTGATCTCGCTGTAAACCCCGGCTTCGCGAACACGGCGCGCAATCAGCTGGGTGTACTGAGAACCAAAATCGAGAATTAATATTCGGTGAGCATGAATGTCAGCAGTGATCATTGGGGCAGTAATCTCAATGTAAGCGCGGCGATGCCGCGCTTTAATTAACGAACGGGGTAATTAGGTGCTTCTTTGGTAATGGCGACGTCGTGCACATGGCTTTCCAACATACCCGCGGCGGTGACCTTCGCGAATTTCGGCTTAGTGCGCATATCCTCGATTGTGCGGCTTCCGGTGTAACCCATCGCCGATCTTACGCCACCCATGAGTTGGTGGATGATGCCGGACAATGGCCCCTTGTAGGGAACGCGACCTTCGATACCCTCTGGCACCAGTTTCTCGGCGCCTTTACTGGCGTCTTGGAAGTAGCGATCAGACGAGCCTTGAGTCCGCGACATAGCTCCTAGCGAGCCCATGCCTCGATAGGATTTGTAGGTACGCCCCTGATACAGCTCCACTTCACCCGGCGCTTCTTCCGTGCCTGCAAACATACTACCCATCATTACGGCGTCTGCACCGGCAACAATGGCTTTGGCGATGTCACCGCTGAAGCGAATACCACCGTCAGCGATAACGGGGATGTCGTATTCTTTTAGTGCTGACACCACATTATCGATGGCCGTAATTTGGGGCACACCCACACCCGTTACGATTCGCGTCGTACAAATTGAGCCAGGGCCAATACCCACTTTTACCGCGTCGGCGCCTGCTTCGGCCAAAGCAATAGCCGCCTCACCAGTGGCAATATTACCGCCAATAACTTGCACATGCGGGTATTCCGCTTTGATTTTTTTAACCCGGTTTAATACGTTGCGAGAGTGGCCATGTGCCGTGTCTACCACGAGGACATCGACGCCCGCCTCCACCAAAGCCGCAACGCGGTCATCCGTATCAGGGCTTGTGCCCACCGAGGCGCCCACTCTCAGTTGGCCGTGCCCATCTTTACAAGCCAAGGGGTAATTCTCGGCTTTATCGAAATCTTTTACCGTGATCATACCGCACAGCTCAAAATCATCGTTCACCACCAAAATCTTTTCGATGCGGTGCTGATGCAACAACTGCTGCACAAGTTCAGAGGACGCGCCTTCTTTGACCGTGACCAACTGCTCTTTCGGGGTCATAATTTGACTCACGCTTTTCGAAAAATCGGTTTCAAAACGTAAATCGCGACGAGTGACGATACCGACTAAATCTTTACCATCTAGTACCGGCACACCCGAGATACCATTGGCTTTTGTCAGGTCGGTAAGCTCTTCTAGAGTCGCCGATTTCTGGATGGTGATGGGCGACTTCACCACACCACTCTCGTATTTCTTAACCTTGCGGACCTGCGCGGCCTGCTCTTCAATGGTCATCGATTTATGAATAACGCCAATACCACCCTCTTGCGCTATCGCAATCGCTAGCTGCGCTTCTGTCACTGTGTCCATGGCGGCAGAAACTAGGGGGACATTCAGTTCGATACCGCGAGTTAATCGTGTTTTTAGGCTAACGTCAGAAGCAACTACTTCTGAGTAGCCAGGAAGAAGCAGCACATCGTCAAAGGTCAGTGCTTCTTGCTCTATTCGCAGCATAGCTTTACTCCTGCTGGCGGAAATTCGGTAAACCTGCAATTATACGCGTTTGTACACATAAACGGAAACGAAAAGCATCATGGTCGGCAACTTTCAGCCACATAACGCAGACACGCAAGAATACACCGTGAGCGCACTGAACGGCGCTGCCCGACGATTACTGGAAGGCCACTTCCAAATCCTCTGGGTTGTCGGCGAAATCTCGAACTTTACCAGGGCAAGTTCGGGCCACTGGTACTTCAGCCTCAAAGATGACAACGCTCAAGTACGTTGTGCGATGTTCAAAAATCGCAATCAATTTTTAAAGTTTATCCCCAAACATGGCGACAAGGTCCGCCTTCGTGCCAAGGTGTCTTTGTACGAGGGACGCGGCGAATTTCAGCTGATTGGCGAGTACATCGAACCGGCTGGCACCGGCGACCTGCAATTGGCGTTTATACAACTCAAAGCCCAACTTGAGGCCGAGGGCCTATTTGCGCCTGAGCGAAAAAAATCGATTCCGAGCCAGGTAAAGCGCATCGGCGTAATCACCTCAGCAAAAGGCGCGGCATTACACGACATTTTAAGTGTACTCCACGGCCGTTGGGCTGGGCTTGAAGTCATTATCGCAGATACGCCTGTGCAAGGCGCCGAGGCGCCCGCAGGACTCACGTATGCCTTGCACAAGCTCGCACGGTTCCACGAAACGGCACCCATTGATATTGTCATTATTGGTCGCGGTGGAGGCTCGCTCGAAGACCTATGGGCTTTTAATAATGAACAGTTGGCTCGCACGATCGCTGCGTATAAAATCCCCACCATCAGTGCCGTCGGGCACGAGACAGATTTTACAATCTGTGATTGGGTCGCCGATGCTCGCGCTCCAACCCCTTCCGCCGCGGCCGCCATGGCGTCACCCGACCACAGTAAGGCCCCGTCAAGGATTCACGAAGCCCTGGTCAGACTGTCAAAAGGGTATACGGCCATTCTTAAAACCAAAGGCACTGAGCTTCGAAATAGTCGAGCCAGACTCCGACACCCTGGCGAACTGATCGAACAAAGAGTTTTGCGTATCGACGAGCTTGAACTCAGACTCAAAGCACAACAATCTCGTTTAACGCAGCAAAAAACGGCGCAATATCAACAATTATTTAAGCGCCTGAGCTGGCACAGCCCCGCTCGCAACTTACGGGCTTTGAATGAGCAAGTACTCAAATTACAAACACGCTTAATAAGTGGGCAGCAACGTCTCCTGAGCGCACACACTGGCCGACATAAGCAGACTGAGTATGTGCTGCACAGCTTGAGCCCAATGCGCACCGTCGATAGAGGCTACGCGATATTGAGAAATGCCGACGGGCATGTGGTCACTGGCGTTTCAGGTTTTGCAGAGAAGACCAAGGGTTCGGCCACCCTAAAGGATGGCCAAATAAATTTTGAAGTCAGCGCGATAAACCCGCTTAATACTTAGCTGGCAAGCGCGTATTGATGATGATGTGGCGCCCTTCAAAGCGGATATATTCGCCAATCGTCAAATCTTTTAGAATTCTTGCTACCATCTCGCGCGAGGCACCCACACGGTCGGCGATGTCTTGCTGGGTTAGCTTGTCGGGAATAAACAAGGTGCCATCACCGCGCTCCTCGGACAAATCCATCAGCACGTTAGCAACGCGACCATAGACGTCTTGAAGTGCGAGGCTTTTTACGTCGGCCGTCAGTTTACGAACACGTTGTGCTAGGTTGCGGATCAGACTTTTCGCAATGTTGGGGTGGGCCGCCAGCACCGCATTAAAGTCGTCTTTATAGATCACCACGAAGTCGCTTTTTTCTACCGTGCGAACAGATGCAGACCGCAGCGAATCATCCACTAGAGCCAGTTCACCGAAGTAATCCCCGGGACCTTGAGTGTTCATTATGAACTCTTTGCCGTTCTTGTCGCTGCAGTAAACTTTGACCTTGCCCGAAACAATCACGAACAACGAGTCTGCAGGCTCGTTTTCGTGAATGACAACGGTATTCTTGGGAAAAGATCGCTCGGATGACGTCTTGCTCAGGGCGGCCAATTCTTCTGCGCTGAGCCCTTGAAACAGTTCCACTTTTTCTAGCATTAATGCCTCGTCTGTTCTGTAGGGTTTCCCCTCATTGAGAGCAGTTTAACGCAATCCGACCGATTCGCACACCCGCTTAGCTGTTTGTTCGTGTTTTCTTGCCACCGTAGACAATCACGCTGTTGAAAATCACGCGTTTTCATGCAGAAGATAAGCGGGTTATACTGCGGCAAAGAATGTAAAAACAGGCACCCATGAGTTCAGCCAGCACTGCGACAGCTCTATCGACCCAGCGGATTGTAGAACTCAGCGAGCTACTCCAAGATAGCCTCGTGTCGCTCGACAGCGCCGATCTGGTCGAAGAGAGCACACTGCTGGCAAAGTCGCTATCGGCCTTAGCGACCAATACTACGCAAACACTAAGCCGCCACGACCTACTCAATCACTACACTAGCGCTTGCGGCTATGCGGAAATCTTGCTCGAAGAGCTGGGTAACACAACTCAAGAGGCACTGCAGCATGGCCTGACAGAGCTGGTGGCTGCCATCCGCGAGCTCAGTGCAACCCCCGAAGCGGTGGCGAAAGCGAGCCCTTCCTACAAATCTGACCCCCGCAATACAAATGTCGGCAGTATTCTCGTAGTCGACGATCAAAACGATAATCGTGCGGTACTAAACCGCTTACTGAGCCGCGTTGGTCACACTGTGTACACGGCTGACAGCGGCGAAGCCGCTCTCGAACAACTTAGCACCCAAGCGATCGACGTCGTGCTGCTCGATTTATCCATGCCTGGTATGGGTGGCAAGACGGCCCTGACCAAAATCAAGGCCGACCCAAAACTTCGCTCGATCCCTGTCATAGTCATCTCAGGCCATCAAGAATTGGACTCGGTTGTCGAGTGTATTACCGCAGGCGCCGACGATTACCTGTTCAAACCCTTTAATTCCGTGCTACTGCATGCGCGAATTGCGGCGGGCCTTGAACGCAAGCAGTGGCATGATCGGGAGGTGAACTACTTACATCAGCTCGAGCAGCGCGAAAAATTCATCCGCGCCACCTTCGGACGGTACCTGACCGACGAAATAGTGGCGGACATCTTAGAAAAACCCGAGGGTCTGCGTCTGGGTGGCGATCTAAAAGAAGTCACCATCTTAATGGCCGATATCCGAGGCTTCACCCAGCTATGCTCGCAAATGCCACCCGAGCAGGTTGTATCGTTGCTCAATGGCTACCTCGGCACCATGACTGAGATTATCATGCGCCACAGTGGTACGATCGATGAGTTTTTAGGGGACGCCATTCTCGCGGTATTTGGCGCACCAAAAGACGACCCAAATCACGCTCAAAGTGCGGTGGCTTGTAGCATTGAAATGCAACAGGCGGTCGCCGCGGTGAATCGACAACACCAGACCTCGGATCTGCCGCAAATCAGCACGGGCATCGCCATTAATACAGGCACCGTGGTGGCGGGCAATATTGGTTCGGACCGACGCGCAAAATACGGCTTTGTCGGCACACCAATGAACGTCACCTCGCGCATTGAGGACCTGTGCGAGGCCAACGAAATTTTGATCTCCGAAACCACGATGCAAGCGCTACCTAACACCGACCAACTGCATGATAGAGGGACACATTCATTAAAGGGTCTAGGTGCGCCAGTGCGCGTTTTTGGCGTCAAATGGCAGCAGTAAAATGAGCACGAAGTTACTTTTAGTCGAAGACAACGAACTGAATCGCGACATGTTAACGCGACGACTCTTGCGCAAAGGTTTCGAGGTCGTGACCGCAGAAGATGGTCTAGAAGCCCTCGAGCAAATGCGACAACACCAGCCCGACGTGGTCTTGATGGATCTCAACCTGCCGGTCCTGAGCGGTTGGGAGGCGTGCAAGATAGCGGCCAATGATCCCGATCTTGCTCACATTCCCATGCTGGCGCTCACCGCCCACGCCCTTGAGCAAGAGCTCGAAAAGGCGCTGGACGCTGGGTGTAAAGACTACGCAACCAAACCGATAGACTTTCCTGTGCTACTTGAAAAAATCGCAGGACTGCTCAACCCATGAGCCTGCGCAAACGCCTTATCGTCTCCATGCTGACCATTTTAGCGTTGCTGTGCGTTAACGTAGGCACACATTTCTGGGGCAGTTTGGCCAGAAACGAGAGCATGATCGCCTATCGCGACTCCGTTCGCGCGGGTCAATTATCGGATGAAATAGAGCGTTTACTGGAAGACCAGCGACAGCAAGTTCTGGTCCTAGCCCTGCTAAAAGAGACTACGGGCGACAAACTCGGCGCGAGCGAACAACAAGCGGCGCTGGACAACATCGAAAGCATCAATCGTAAGGTACTGTCGCTCGGCCGCCTAAGCTGGGATGATACCGAGCAGACCTACCAGAATTTGAAAAGGTCTAACGATCAACTCCTCGAGCAATGGACTCGATTTTACGGGGGGTACAACGAGGAAGAACTCAACATAGATGTCGAAAACCCCCTGCTCTACCTAGAGACCAATCAACAACTGGACGCTTTAAAGCAGGAGCAAAGCAAGCTCGCGGTTGAGCGAGCCAGCATCATTGATAGCACCATTAAACTGACCGACCGCATCACGGTAGGGGCCTTTATAACCACCCTGTTCCTCACATTTTTGCTTGGATTTATTCTGGTTCGCTATACCAACCGCTCGTTCAAGCGGCTCCAAAAAGGGACCGAGCTGATCGGTGCGGGCGACTTGAGCTTTCGCATTCAAACGGCAGATCAATCCGGCGAACTTGCCGATTTGGGCCGTGCCTTCAATGACATGTCGGAAAAGTTAGCCAACGCCATCGGCGAAGTCCAAATGGCCAAAGAACAGGCCGATTCCGCCAACGCCGCCAAAAGCACGTTTTTAGCCAACGTCTCGCACGAATTAAGGACGCCTCTGAACGCCATTATCGGCTACAGCGAGATGATTCAGGAAGAGGTCAACGACGGTGAGGCGATAAACAAAGACCAACTGCAAGAGGATCTCACTAAAATCGTTTTTTCCGGGCGCCAATTGCTGACGCTGATTAACGATGTTCTTGATTTAGCCAAGATCGAAACGGGTAAGATGACTATCCATCCCGAGAGCTTCGACCCCATAGCAACCTTGCACACGGTAGCCGACTCGATGGCGCCGCTACTGAATACTCAGGGCAACGAGATGTGTTGGGATATTCAAGGCCCACTACCCTGCATTCACACCGACGCCACCAAGTTCCGCCAAATCGTGACTAATTTGTTGAGCAACGCCAACAAATTCACGGAAGCCGGATCAATCACCATTAGAGCCGGCATTACCGATTCCCAAGAGCAAATTTGGATCGAAGTACGGGACACCGGTATTGGCATGACGGATCAACAGCTTGGGCGAATATTTGAAGCCTTTGAGCAAGCTGAGCGGAGCACGAGCAGCCGCTATGGCGGGACAGGATTAGGTCTGTCTCTGTGTCAAGAATTTGCCCACATGCTAGGGGGTGACATCACAGCCTCAAGCACACCCAATGTGGGCAGCTCGTTTATTGTGACTCTTCCCGTGAACCTAGAGTTAGATCCCGAAGACGCTTAAGCGCCTTTTCGCGCTTATCTAGATCGTCCTGCAGACCATCCGCTTGCCGTCGCAAATCATCTGCGTGATCCAGCATACTGACGAACATTTCAAGAGAATCACGCATCAGCAGCACACCGGAGTGAACCTGCATGTCCGCACGATACTGCTTACTCAAACGCTCAAAACTCGCCCTACTGGACTGGGGCTCAAAAAACGGGCTACTGGGTAAGGTGCTGATAAACGCTATGGCAACAGCCGTTTCCCAGGCCGCTGCCTCGGTGCGCTCTATGCGCTGATGTCGCTGAAAATATTGCACTGCACTTATGTGGTCGCCGAGAGTCAGGGCATCGATGCCTTTTTCGAGAAACGTGACCCCTGGGTCATCGTCTGCGCCACCTGGGTCACATGCGCAAGTGGATGCTGCCGGCAAATTCAGCACAATCTCTGGCTGCGGCTCGGGCGTGTCAGATTTTGGCGGCGTCGCGGCACAGGCCGAAAGTAGAACACATCCTATGCCGATACTGATTAATCTCAATACACTGCTCCAGTGGTTTGTGCCACGAGTCTACACCGACTTTACCGCTTTACCAAATTACTCAGGACGCATGTGAGGGAACAGCAGCACATCGCGAATTGATGGACTATCAGTAAGCAACATGACTAAGCGATCGATTCCGATCCCCTCTCCCGCCGTTGGCGGCATGCCGTATTCTAGTGCTCGAATATAGTCTGCATCGAAGTGCATGGCTTCCTCATCACCGGCATCCTTCTCGGCGACTTGGGCTTTGAAGCGCTCGGCTTGATCTTCGGCGTCGTTCAGTTCAGAGAAACCATTGGCAAGTTCTCGCCCGGCGACAAAAAACTCGAATCGGTCGGTCACAAACGGATCGCTGTCGCTGCGGCGAGCCAAAGGCGACACCTCGGTAGGATAAGCCGTGATAAAGGTAGGCTGAATCAGTCGATGTTCTACCGTTTTTTCGAAAATCTCGATTTGTACTTTACCAAGTCCCCATGTCGGCTTGACATCGATGCCTAAGCTTTCTGCAAAAGCACACGCTTGAGCCATGTCAGCTAACTGCTCTGCACTGAGAGTCGGGTTGTGAGCCAAAATCGAATCGAACACCGTAAAGCGGTCAAACTCCCCAGAAAAATCTAGGGTGTGCCCCTGATAGTCGATGGTGGTGGCCCCCAGCACATCGCCTACCAAACCCTGCAACATTTGCTCAGTGAGCAGCATGGCATCGCGGTAGTCAGCGTAAGCCCAGTAGTACTCTAACATCGTAAACTCTGGGTTATGTCGTGTGCTCAAACCTTCGTTACGGAAGTTGCGGTTGATCTCGAAGACTCTTTCAAACCCACCCACGGTTAGACGCTTCAAGTACAGCTCAGGGGCGATGCGAAGATACATGTCTAAATCCAGCGCATTGTGATGCGTCACAAAGGGCTTGGCAGTTGCACCACCGGGAATCACCTGCATCATGGGAGTTTCGACTTCCATAAAACCGCGCGCTTCCATGAAATCGCGAATATAGGCCACAATTTTTGAACGCAATTTAAAGCGAGCACGGACGTCGTCATTAACGATCAAGTCGACATAGCGCTGTCGATAACGCAGCTCTTGGTCTGCTAAACCGTGGTATTTGTCGGGTAGTGGACGCAGTGATTTGGTCAGCAGCCGCGCCTCTTCCATATTGATGTACAAATCGCCCTTGCCCGATTTATGCAAAGGGCCCTTAGCGGCGACAATATCGCCCAAGTCCCAAGTTTTAATCTGAGCAAGCGTTTCCTCACTCAAGGCCTGACGATTGATGTAAAGCTGAATTTGCCCACTCTCTTCTTGAATCAGCAAAAAGGCGCCGCGATTACGAATTAAACGACCCACAACAGCAAACTGCTGATCTGCTTGCTCCAGCGCTTCTTTGCTCTCTGAACCAAACCGGGTCTGCAAATCACCGGCGTAGGCCGTACGTCGGAAATCGTTCGGAAAGGCTACGCCCTGCTCACGCAGACTCGCCAACTTTTGGCGGCGCTCGGCAATAAGCTTGTTCTCATCTTGGGGTTTCACCTGTTCAGACATAATATTTCCTTAGCTTAAGCCACTCTTCAAAGAGGCTTGAATAAACATATCAATTGCACCATCTAATACCGCTTGGGTATTTGAGGTTTCTACCCCCGTTCGCAGGTCTTTGATGCGAGATTGATCAAGAACATACGAGCGAATTTGGCTACCCCACCCGATGTCGGCTTTGGAGTCTTCTAACGCTTGCTGTTTCTCACTGCGTTTTAACATTTCGAGTTCGTACAGTTTACCACGCAGCAATTTCATCGCATTGTCACGGTTCTGGTGCTGAGAGCGCTCGGTCTGACATTGCACTACCACCCCTGTGGGCAAGTGCGTCAAACGCACGGCTGAGTCCGTTTTGTTCACGTGCTGACCACCCGCACCCGAGGCACGATAGGTATCCACGCGCAGATCGGCTGGGTTAATTTCAATTTCGATATTGTCGTCAATCTCGGGCGAGACAAAGACCGAAGCAAAGGATGTGTGCCGACGGTTTCCCGAATCGAAGGGTGATTTTCGTACGAGGCGATGCACACCCGTTTCGGTGCGCAACCAGCCAAAGGCGTAGTCCCCATCAAATTTGATGGTCGCGCTTTTAATGCCAGCGACTTCACCCGCCGAACATTCAATCAGCTCGGTTTTAAAGCCCTTCGCCTCGCCCCAGCGCAAGTACATCCGCAGCAGCATTTCAGCCCAATCTTGCGCTTCGGTGCCACCAGACCCCGATTGAATATCGAGATAAGCGTTGTTCTCGTCAACCTCGCCCGAGAACATGCGGCGAAACTCCAGCTCATCTAATATCGCCAGTAACTTCTGAATTTCGGATTTAATATCCTCTAACGAATCGACATCGTTTTCTGCCACGACCAGATCCAGCAAATCGGCAGTGTCATTCGCGCCCTCGGTGAGAGTCTCGATGGACACAACGATGGCTTCCAGTGCGGCCCGCTCTTTACCCAGGGCCTGGGCGCGTTCGGGGTCATCCCACACATTGGACTCACCCAACTCCAGTTCAACTTCGGTTAAACGCTCTTTACGCTCATCAAAGTCAAAGATACCCCCTGAGCACGTCTGTGCGCGCGCGAATATCTTCGAGTTGATTGTACAGAGGGTTGGTTTCCATACCGAGGCCTGTGCGCTAAATTCAAGGGGCGCTAGTCTACCCTAGCCTGACCTCAGAGTGAATGTTCAAGCGGCCTTTCTGCATATTCTATTATTAATTGCAGAGATTCTAAGCCTCGAAATTCGTTGACGTCTAAGCGATACAAAAACCGCAGCGTCTGTCCAAGGTTCGCCTGATAAAAATCAACATCGACATTAAAGGCAATGGCATCGAGCATTGCGTTTGACGATGCCAATTCCAGACGCATTTTTGCGTGCTGACCCGATAGAATTCGAAGCTCGACAATTCGAAACTCATTATCGAACAGAGGCTCTGGAAACTGCTGGCCCCAAGGCTGCAGGACTCTGAGTTCTTGCGCTACGCTCAAAGAAAATTCGGACTCACTCAAGGCACCATCGCTGAGCTTAACGGGGTAAAACAGTTCAGGAGGTGTATTGTCTTCAAGGAAGTTATCCAAGGCCTGACCAAAAGCCTCTAACGCGGAAGCAGGTATCGTAAGACCTGCCGCCATCGCATGCCCACCAAACTTTGAAATGAGACCTGGATTCATGGTGGCAATCGAATCCAACACATCGCGGATGTGCACTCCTTCAATCGATCGAGCGGACCCTTTTAAATACTGCTCACCGTCATTGGCAAACACAATCACCGGGCGATGATATTGTTCTTTGATACGAGAGGCTAAGATACCGACCACGCCCTGGTGCCACGAGGCATCGTATAAGGTAATGGCTGCGGGTAATTTGCCCGCTTCGAAGGCCGGCAGCTGTGCAAGCAATACCTGGGCGTCAGCTTTCATGGTTTGCTCGATCAAACGCCGCTCTCGATTGAACTCGTCCAAACGATTTGCAAGCTCACGGGCTTCAAACAAATCACGAGATAGCAAGCAGCGAATACCCACAGAAATGTCATCTAAACGCCCTGCGGCATTTATGCGAGGCCCCAAAGCAAAGCCTAGGTCTTGCGCGACGAGCGTCCGCCACGACTTGTTGGCGACTTCTAGCAAGGCCTGAATACCCGGCCGCATGATTCCTGAACGCATGCGACGCAAGCCCTGTTCGACCAAAATTCGATTGTTGCGATCCAGTGGTACGACATCCGCCACCGAACCTAAGGCCACCAAATCCAGAAACTCGGCCAAATTGGGCTCTACGATACCTTTAGCCTCGAACCAGCCCTGGTCCCGCAAAAATGCGCGCAACGCCAGCAAGACGTAAAAAATAACACCCACGCCGGCAAGCGCCTTACTTTGAAAGGCACAATCAGGTTGATTCGGATTTACAATCACATCGGCATTAGGCAGTGTCTCTGCCGGCAGATGATGATCAGTCACCAGCACTTGCCACCCTTTGGCTTTCGCTAAGTCGATACCCGCATGACTCGCGATACCATTATCGACAGTCACAATCAGATCAGGCGCATACTGTGTCGCCACTTCAACGATTTCTGGCGTGAGTCCGTAGCCATAGTCAAAGCGGTTGGGAACCAGATATTGCACCTCATAGCCAAAGGCCCTCATGCAACTCACAAATAGGGTAACGCTGGTGGCACCGTCAGCATCGAAGTCACCGACCACCAAAATCCGTTGGTTTCTCGACATCGCCGAAGCTATAAGCGCGGCGGCATCACGGGCTCCTAACAGGCCAGAAGGCGGGAGCAGACCGCCAAAGCCTAAATCCAACTCATCAGAAGAGCACACGCCACGGCTTGCGAGAATCCGAGCGAACAGGGCTCGCTCGTGCAGATCCGAGCCCGCACCTAAGGGATCTAGCCGTCGTTGGATAAGTGGTTTAGACACAAATACTCACTCAGTACGCCGTTACTGTCCCATCTTTTCGCATCTCGGTCGCACCGGAATATACCCCGGTCTCGGGGTCTCGATAAATTGCCTGGTAACCACCAAACATAGCGCCAGCATCATTGTATTCCACCCTATGCCCCATCGCGCGCAAACGCTCTACCGTGCTTTGTGCTACACCCGGCTCAACATAAAGCACCCCATAGCCCTCGTAGGTCGTATCCGTGGGTGACGCACCGCCGTCGTGTAAAAATCGCGCGGCATCTCCTGCCGCCTGAATATCTATGCCATACACCAACCAATTGATCAGAACCTGCACATGACCCTGAGGTTGCATGCCGCCTCCCATCAGACCAAAACTCATGACAGGTCTATCACCCTGCATCAAGAACGCTGGAATAATGGTATGAAAAGGGCGTTTGCCGGACGCGTATACATTCGGGTGCCCTTCGGTCAAAGCAAACAGTTCACCTCGATCTTGCAGCATAAAACCCAGGCCATCAGGTACAAGCCCAGAACCCATACCGCGGTAATTTGACTGAATCAGAGAGACCATCATGCCCGAGGCATCGGCGACCGTCAGATACGTCGTATCGCCCTCACCTTCGAGCAACACTTCGCTTGGGCCGTAATCATTGGCGGCTTGCTTGGGATCAATACGCTGAAACTGCTGTTTACCGTATTCGTCTGAAATGAGCTGGTGGAGGGGCATTTCAGCAAAATCCGGATCAGCAAAACTGGCAGCCATGTCCGCAAAAGCCAAGCGTTTTGCTTCGACCATGTAATGTATCACCTCAGGAGAGCCTCGTTCCCACTGCGTGAAATCGACGTTCTTCAAGATCGACAGCATCATCAAAGCCGCGAGTCCCTGTCCGTTGGGGGGAAGCTCATACAACGTATGGCCCTTATAATCGACACCCAGCGGCGTTACCCACTCGCCGCGATGCGCCTCAAGATCGGCCAGTCGCAAGTCCCCGCCAATGCGTTGCATATACGTGTCGATGGTTTGTGCAATCTTGCCGGAGTAAAAAGCGCTACGCCCTTCTTGTGCAAGTAAGGCAAGCGTGTCAGCCAGATCCGGGTTGCGAAACACCTCGCCCACCAATGGCGCCTTATCGTCGGCAAAATAGGTCGTCATGGCATTATCGAGCTCTTCTATCATTGGCGCCACCTGCTTAAAACGCGCTAAATTTCGCTCAAAGTAATAAGCGATCACTGGCGAGACAGGAAAACCATCGCGGGCGTAATCGATAGCAGGTGCTAGCACCTCAGACATCGGGAGTTTTCCAAAACGTTCATGCATTGCAAACCAACCATCGACCGTCCCGGGCACCGTAACCGACAAAGATCCGTGTGAGGGAATTCCCTCATAGTTTTCTGGCAAACGCTGCTCTTGCTTTAGCCGCGCTATTGCGTCTTTCAATTCCTGCAGATCTCGTCCCATTGGGGAACGCCCAGACCCGTTGTAGCCGTAAAGTGTTTGCGTTTTTGGATCCCAAATAATTGCAAATAAATCACCGCCGATTCCGTTACCTGTGGGCTCCATCAAACCCAACGCGGCATTTGCGGCAATGGCCGCATCAACTGCACTACCACCCTCTTTCAGGATATCTAGCGCTACTTGAGAAGCCAGCGGTTGTGCGGTCGCTGCCATACCATTCTTGCCGTACACGGGACTGCGAGAATACTCTGGCCCCACAGGGCGCCCGCCCGAGCCCAGCTCTTGAGCGACTGCATTAGCAGATAATATGAATGCCACCAACAGGAAAATCGTGCGCATAACTAAAGCCTCCGTTTGTCGATTGAGTCTGACGAATTGGGTGCAGGAACTCAATTACTGATCGCGCAGGACCTGAACCGCTTTTGACGCAAACTCGCGCTGCGCGAGAGTGAATAGAACCAAAGAACTGGCCCCGAGCAAAACCCAGACGTTGATCAACCACCCCAGTAAGGCTAACGCAAAATAGTAAGCGCGCAACCCGTGATTAAAATCGTGATTTGCCAGATCGGACATCTTGGCCGCTCGCAGGGCGAAAGCTTCGAACTCGTCACTCAAGGGCAGCTCGATCGGCTCTCCATGATGAATAGGCGCCCCGCCCAACAAAATAGCGCACATAATGTACTGCCGAACGGCCCAGGTGAACTTAAAAAAAGCGTACACGAAAATCAGCGCCAAAAAGAAGAGCTTAGCCCGAACAGACTCCGCGGACGCTGAATCCGCCAGATGCGCTGAGTTAATCACCTCCACCAGACCATCTGCCGACATCATGGCCGTTAAGGTACCGGCCAGCAGCAGAATCGTCGTTGAGGCAAAAAAAGTCACCACCCGCTCTAGATTGCCCAAGATTGTCGCATCGCTGACACGCTGCTCACGCAGCATCACCTGGCGCATCCAATGCTCTCGATGCTTGCGCATAATACTGGAAAGCGTGTGCTCCCGCTTAGCGCGAAACTTAGCAATACGCGCGTAAGCAAACCAAGTACCAAAAAATATGGTGATCGCTACCCAATCTTTCACCATCAAAGGCGAATCAAAACCGCCGATCAGGGTAGCCGACCAATCCATTTAGCTGGCCACGTGGGCAGACATATAGGCCTGCACGGTAGCAAGGTCGTTATCGATCACGTCAAAACGCTCTTCGCGCTCGAATAAATCCGCCAAATGCTCGGGCAACGGTGGCGCAAAATCTAATCCGGCTTGAGCAATCGCGCTGGGGAACTTCGCCGCGTGAGCCGTCGCCAAGGTGATCATAGGAGTTTCGGGCTTTCCGTAAAGACGTGCTGCCGCCACACCGATGGCTGAATGCGGGTCAGCCAAGTATTGGCAGTCGTGCCACAAACGCGCAACCTCAGCGCAGGTTTCATCGTCGCTAACGCGATGACTCGCGAACAAGGCTCGAGTACGTGCCATCGCCGTCTCAGAAAAATGAATCGGTTCAGTTTTGAACTGTTCAAATAAATCTGCAATGGCCGCGCCGTCACGATCGTAGACATCAAACAATAAGCGCTCAAAGTTACTCGATACCGTGATGTCCATACTCGGGGATAGGGAAGCCTCTAGTGACATCTTGTCGTAGACACCGGTGGTCATCATTTTGTGCAGCACGTCGTTTTTATTCGTGGCAATCACCAACTGCTCTACCGGCAGTCCCATTTGTTTAGCGAGATAACCGGCAAAAATATCACCAAAATTTCCCGTGGGCACCGAAAAACTGACCGCGCGATCGGGACCACCGACGCTCAAAGCAGCATAAAAATAGTAGACAATTTGAGCCATAATGCGGGCCCAGTTAATTGAATTCACCGCGACTAGACCGCGATCTGCTGGCAGACCAGAGCGATCACCGAATGTCGCTTTCACCAGCGCTTGGCAATCGTCAAAATTGCCGCGAACGGCCAAGTTGTGAATATTCTCACCCACAACGGTCGTCATTTGCTTGCGCTGGACATCCGACACGCGCTGATACGGGTGCAGAATAAAAATGTCGATATTACTACAACGTTTGCAGCCCTCGATTGCAGCCGACCCCGTATCACCTGAGGTCGCGCCCATGATCATAATGCGCTCATCACGGCGCTTGAGGACCTCATCAAGCAAGCGCCCGAGCAATTGCAGTGCAAAGTCTTTAAACGCCAGGGTTGGCCCATGAAACAGCTCTAGCACCCATTGATTGGGAGCAATTTGCACCATCGGTGCAATCGCATCGTGCCGAAATACCGCGTACGTATCGGCCAAAATCGTGTCTAATTCTTCCCGAGAAAACGTATCCTCAACAAAGGGATATACAATTTCGGCTGCGAGCTCGGCGTAGCTTAACGAGCGCCATGAGCGAATTTGTTCTTGACTAAAGCTCGGTAGCTGGTCGGGAACATACAAACCGCCGTCTGATGCTAATCCGGTGAGCAAAACATCTTCAAAATTTAACGCTGGCGCTTTACCGCGGGTACTGATGTATTTCATGACTTCCTCTTTCTCACTAACCTTTCAGCGTTTCAACGCGAATCCGCATTACGTCTGAAAGTGTTGTTTCTAGCGCTTCAATTTCAGCGACTGCGCCCAGTAACTGCGCCTGCTCTGCTGGGTTCGTTAATACCACTAAAGACACGCTTTGCTGACCTTTAGTGGGCGGTTTTTGGATTAGAGCCTCAATGCTGATGCCTCGCTCGCTCAGGATACTCGATACCTTAGACATGACTCCGGGCTTGTCTTGAACATTCAAACGCAAGTACCAGGGCGTGACCACTTGAGCCATAGGCACGCTGTCGATCTCCGTGATCGAGTCAGCGTCTACACCCAAGGCGGGAATTTGCGGCAACTGATCAGCGGCCAGCTCTCGCGCAATATCCACGATATCTGCAACCACGGCTGACGCTGTCGGAGCGGCCCCTGCACCTGCACCACAGTAAAGCGTTGGTCCGACGGCAGAGCCATCAATAAGCACGGCATTTTCAACGCCGTTCACGCGCGACAGCAACTGCTCCTCAGGAATCAAGGTGGGGTGCACTCGAAGATTCACGCCTGCGTCGGTCAGCTTAGCAATACCCAAGTGTTTAATCCGGTAACCCAACTCCTCGGCAAAACTTAAATCTGCAGGGGTTATACGCGTCACGCCTTCGGTGTATACGCCATTGATATTCAAAGGAATTCCAAAAGCAATCGCCGCCAAAATGACGAGTTTGTGCGCCGCATCGATACCCTCGACATCGAAGGTCGGATCGGCCTCGGCATAACCCAAAGCTTGCGCTTCTGCCAGCACATCTTCGAAAGCGCGCTTGGCTGTACCCATCTCGGACAAAATAAAGTTGGTGGTGCCGTTGATAATACCGGCCAGCCAGTTGATTTCGTTACCCGCCAACCCTTCGCGCAGAGCTTTAATAATGGGAATACCACCGGCCACCGCGGCCTCATAGCGCAGTGCCACACCGTGTTCGCTTGCCAAAGCGAATAATTCAGTACCAAACTCGGCAATCAGCGCCTTGTTTGCAGTGACAACGTGCTTTCCCGCTTTGATCGCCCGCTCGACAAGCTCTTTGGCAACGGTTGTGCCACCAATAAGCTCAATCAAGATATCGATCTCGGGGTCGTCGACAACGTCAAAAATATCGCGACTGACCTTAATACCGGCAGTATTGCAAAGTGCGTTATCTCGGCGGGCACCAATGTGCGTAATTTCCAACGTTGCACCCGCTCTGCGGTTAATGGCCTCGCCGCTGGCAGCAAGAACGTTAACCGTGCCGCTGCCCACCGTACCCAAACCGCAGATACCCAGTTTGATCGTTTTCATTGCGTTCCCCTTAACCGACCAAACCGTCGTTTTTAAACATTTTTTTGATGTTGCGGATCGCCTGACGAGTTCTGTGTTCATTTTCGATCAAGCCAAAACGGACATAACCCTCGCCATATTCACCAAACCCAATGCCTGGCGAGACGGCAACCTTAGCGTCTTTCAACAATTTCTTGCTGAACTCGAGTGATCCCATATCACGATAAGCCTCGGGAATCTGAGCCCAGACAAACATCGTCGCTTTCGGGGGTACGACCGGCCAGCCTGCATTGTTCAGGCCACTGCAAAGCACATCGCGGCGGCTTTTGTACAAAGCCACAATATCGCTGACACAAGATTGATCGCCCTCTAAGGCGGCAATTGCGGCAACCTGTATAGGTGTGAACATGCCGTAATCAAGGTAACTTTTTACTTTAGCCAAAGCGCCAACCAAGGTGGGATTACCCACGCAAAAGCCGACCCGCCAGCCAGGCATATTGTAACTTTTCGACATCGTAAAGAATTCAACCGCGATATCTTTCGCGCCCTCGACCTGCATGATCGATGGCGCGACGTACCCATCAAAGCAAAGATCAGCGTAGGCTAAATCTTGAACCACCCATATGCCATATTCTTTCGCAATGGCGATGACACGCTCAAAAAACTCCAACTGCACACACTGCGTCGTTGGGTTCGACGGGAAACTCAGCACCAACATCTTAGGACGTGGCCAGGAATTTTTGATCGAGTTTTCTAATTCTTCAAAAAACTGGTGCTCGTCGCCCATCGGGACGTGGCGAATATCGGCCCCGGAAATCACAAAACCGTAAGGGTGGATCGGATAGCTCGGATTGGGCACCAAAATGGCATCACCAGGCCCAGTGGTGGCCAAAGCCAAGTGCGCCAGACCTTCTTTTGACCCCAGCGTGACAATGGCCTCTGTTTCTGGATCTAAATCAACGTCGTAGCGATTCTTATACCACGTGGTAATGGCCCGACGTAACCGAGGAATTCCCTTAGACTGCGAATAGCGATGTGTGTCGCCACGCTGAGCAGTCTCGACCAACTTATCGACAATGTGCTGTGGCGTAGGTTGATCGGGGTTACCCATACCAAAGTCAATGATGTCTTCGCCCCGCGCGCGGGCTTCCTGCTTGAGCTGCCCTGTAATGTTGAAGACGTAAGGAGGGAGACGGTCGATTCGTGCAAAATGGTCGTTCACAGTGATTCCAAAAATAAAGGGGCCCGGAGGCCTGGTCTAAAATGCAAGCGCGCGTGCGCTCAGTTGCTACTCTTTGGTAATACCCAAAATCTCAGCGAGTTGATCGGCTGTCTTGTAGCCTGGAATGAGCTCGCCCGAGTCTAAAACGATCGCGGGAGTACCGCTCACGCCAACGGCACGACCCAAGTTAAACTGCTCGGTAACTAGCGTGCTGGCACAGGTTTTGAGTGGTCTACTCTCGTTGTTTTTGTATGCAGTCAGGGTACCCGCTCGGTCATCAGAGCACCATGTGCTGACTAATTCATCCAGTCCACGACGATTTTTGTCCGCAGGATTTAGCCCATACCGTGGGTACGCTAGGTAGCGCACCTCAACCCCTAGCTCGTTTAGACGAGGCACCTCAGCATGTAGCTTGCGGCAGTAATAGCAGGTCGTATCGGTAAACACGCTAATGACGGCTTTGACCTCACCCTCCGGCATAAAAATGGTGGTATCGCTGTCTTCCACCGCTGCCATCAATTTCGCACGCTCGCCATTGCGGCGCATCTCAGTAATATTGACGACACCACTTTCAAGCACCGAGAACAAATCGCCGACAAAAAAGTACGAACCTGACTCGTGGGCCACAATCGTGGGGCCATTTAGGAACGTCACCTCGTAAAGCGCATCGACGCCCGCGGGTTTTACAGACTCAACCACCATGCCCGCTAGGCTCGCCTCAAGCGTCTGTTTTAACCGTGACTCGGCATCGTCGTCCGCTCCAAAAACGCGGGACGCAAGCATGGCTAACAGGCAGACAATCAAGATCTTCTGAAGGTTTTTCATCATAGGTCTCTGGGCATTGTGAATTGCACGTTCGGAAAGGTGTTATTGTACCCTGTGTCGCACACAGTTGGTATGGCTCTAACCCCTTGGATGGTGCTTTGCGTGCAAATCTTGCAAGCGTTGCTGTGCTACGTGAGTATAAATTTGCGTTGTCGTTAGATCGGAGTGACCCAATAGCATTTGAACGACGCGCAAGTCGGCCCCGTGATTCAAAAGATGGGTCGCAAAAGCGTGACGCAAAGTGTGTGGAGACAGAGGTGCCTTAATTCCCGCCCGCTTCGCATACAGCTTGATGCGATGCCAAAAGGTTTGGCGCGTCATACCTTGCCCGCGAATACTGGGAAACAACCAATCGTTCGCTTTTTTTTCAACGATCAGTGGGCGCCCTTCGCGCAAATAGCGCGTGAGCCAATCCAGCGCCTCCTCGCCCATCGGCACCAATCGCTCTTTCGAACCTTTGCCTAATACGCGCACAACGCCTTGATTAACACTGATATTCAGCTGCGTGAGCCCTACCAGTTCGCTCACGCGCAAACCGCAGGCATACAACAACTCAAGCATCGCTTTGTCGCGCAATTCAATGGGGCTTTCGACGTTTGGGGCACTGAGCAGGGCATCAACATCCTGCTCAGAGAGTGACTTAGGTAACGCGCGCCCCATTTTAGGCGACTCCACATCCGCTGTTGGATCCGTCACGCACCAGTTTTGCCGCAGGGCATAGCGATAAAAACTTCGTAAACAAGATAGCAGACGAGCCGTTGATCGAGGCGAACGCCCCTGCTTCAACCGAAGTCCCAAATAGCGCTGCAAATCCGCTCCGTCAGCTTGACGTAGCTGCCTGCCAGCGACCGCTTTGTCTAACCAGGCCTGATAGTGGGCAAGATCGGTACGATACGCGCTCAACGAATTATCGGAGAGCCCCCTCTCCATCCACAAGGCGTCAATGAATTGCTCGATATCAGGAGACGTCGCCATAGCACTTGAGCGTTTAACCAAGATCCCCAAACTCTACCACGACGTCAGCAAGCAGTTGTACTAAAACGCAAAAAACGCCGACCGAGGTCAGCGTTTTGCACAAGATGCCCGAGCCGAAGCCCAGAGAAAGCGGTTAGCTAGACAGCTTTTCTTTAATACGAGCCGCTTTACCGCTCAGTTCACGCAAGTAGTAGAGCTTCGCTTGACGAACGTCACCACGACGTTTGACCGAAATGCTTTCCACTAAGGGGCTGTACGTCTGAAAGGTACGCTCAACACCAACGCCATGCGAAATCTTGCGCAAAGTGAAGGCAGAATTCAGGCCGCGATTTTTAATACCCAAGCAAACGCCTTCGAAGGCCTGCAAACGCTCGCGGTTACCTTCTTTTACACGAACCTGAACGACCACGGTATCACCGGGGCTAAACTCAGGGATTTCCTTGCTCATTTGCTCTGCTTCAAGCTGAGAAATAATGTTACTCATCGTTGCTACTCCTTTTGAAACCCGCTCACGCCGGCTCGATCTACTTAATCTGTTTGCTGCTGCGCCAAATACTCGTCCAACAGCGTCTTTTCTTCCCGCGTTAACTCGCGTTGTTCCATTAGATCAGGACGTCGTTCTAATGTCCTAACCAGCGACCGCTGTAAACGCCATTTCCGAATGCGCTCGTGATTACCACTGAGCAACACGTCGGGCACAGCCTGCCCTTTGTATACTTCTGGGCGCGTATAGTGTTCGCAATCGAGAAGCCCGTTAACAAACGAGTCTTGCTCAGCCGATTGGTCGTGTCCCAACACACCAGGGACCCATCGACAAACCGCATCCATCACTACCATCGCCGGCAACTCACCACCGCTTAAGACGTAATCTCCGATCGAGATCTCTTCGTCAACTTCCGCTGCGATCAGCCGCTCATCTATCCCTTCATAACGTCCCGCGACAAAAATCAACGCGTCGTTACTTGCCAACTCTTTAACACGCTCTTGTGTTAGAGGTTGCCCTTGTGGCGACATATACACCACTCGTGCGTTCGGCGCCTGCTTTCGCGCCTCGTCAATAGCCAAACGCAAAGGCTCTATCGCCATTACCATGCCTGGACCCCCGCCATAAGGACGATCATCGACCGACTTGTGCTTATTAAATGCATAATCACGCGGATTTATCGCACCAATCTGCACCAGACCTAAGTCGCAGGCCCTGCTCGTGACCCCTGACCGGGTCAGGGCAGTCAACATCTCGGGAAAAAGTGTCACAAGCATTAACTGCATTGCTTTACCTCCCCTTTACCACTCAGGATCCCAATCGACCTCAATGGTATTCGACGCTCTATCAACGCCGAGAACAAATCGTTCAAGCAAGAATGGAATCAACCGCTCTTGCTCATCAACGCTACCTTCCGTGCTCTTAACAACGAGCACATCATTTGCGCCGGTTTCCAGCATATTGCTCACTTCGCCGAGCAACACCCCTTTTGTCACTACTGTCATGCCAATCAAGTCGCGCCAGTAGAATTCGTCTTCCGCCAACTCAGGGAGCACCGCGGACGGCATCGTTATATCGACACCCTTTAACAACTCCGCCGCGTTTCGATCATCAAGCCCTTTAAGCTTTACTGACCAGCCTTTTGTCAGACTTTTTCGAGCCTCAACTTCAAACGCAGACTTTTTGCCTCTTTGCATCAAGTACAAAGGCGCATACTCAAACAATTGCTCTTCTGGATCGGTGAAGCTTCTTATCCTTACCCATCCTTTGACCCCATGCGCGCCGAGCACTCGCCCGACCGTGATGAGATCATCGCCCGCCATGGGACTTAGGCCTCAGCTGAGCTAGAAGCCTCTTTCAACAAGCTGGCAACGCGATCTGACACTTGCGCGCCATTGCTACGCCAGTAGTCAACGCGATCAAAATCAACGCGCAAACGCTCTTCCTGTCCACGGGCTGTGGGGTTAAAAAAGCCCACACGCTCAATGAAACGGCCGTTGCGAGAGTTACGGCTATCAGCCACAGTAAAGTGGTAGAAAGGACGCTTTTTTGCTCCGCCTCTTGCCAATCGAATTGTTACCATAAATGTGTTCCTGTTAGTTTGAACGCCCCAAATTCTTGGTGTTACAAGGGCAATACCGGCACCCTTGCCGGAAAGGCGCGTATCATACGGAAAAACGGCCCGCTTTGAAAGCCCGATTTTTCACAAGTTTTCGTAATTTCTCAATCATTTACCGAAAGGGAAAACCACCGCCCTTTGGCATGTTACCGGCCATGCCTCGCATCATTCGCTCGAGGCCTCCGCCCTTCATCTTTTTCATCATCTTTTGCATCTGTTTGTGCTGTTTGAGTAGACGATTCAGATCTTGGACCTGTGTACCAGAGCCCAGGGTGATGCGACGCTTACGAGAGCCTGCGATTAAATCTGGATTGCGGCGCTCTTTCGGCGTCATCGAGTTGATCATGGCCTCCATACGCACAAACATTTTGGGGTCCATGCCCTGAGCAGCCTGGGCCATACCACCCATGCCGGGCAGTTTATCCAACATACCCGTTACCCCACCCATATTGTTCATTTGTTGTAATTGGTCACGAAAATCCTCTAGGTCAAAGCGCTTACCTGCCTTCACTTTCTTGGCGATACGTTCCGCTTTGGCCTTATCAACCTTTTGCTCGGCCTCTTCAATCAGCGATAAAACATCGCCCATCCCCAAAATGCGCGAGGCTATTCGGTCTGGGTGGAAAGGGTCCAGCGCCTGGGTTTTTTCGCCCACACCTAAAAACTTGATCGGCTTACCCGTAATCGAACGAACCGACAGAGCCGCACCACCACGCACGTCGGCATCGACTTTGGTCAAAATCACGCCTGTTAAAGGCAGAGCATCACCGAAGGCCTTCGCAGTGTTGGCCGCATCTTGCCCTGTCATCGCATCAACGACGAATAAGGTTTCTATTGGGTCAATTGCCGCGTGGAGGTCTTTTATCTCTGCCATCATTTCTGCATCAATGGCCAGGCGCCCCGCAGTATCTACCAACAGCACATCGCTAAATTGTGTTTTCGCCGTTTGCACCGCGCGCTTGGCAATCTCAACCGGCGATTCGTTCATGTCGCTTGGAATAAAACGAGCACCGACCTCCTGAGCCAAGGTTTCTAGCTGCTTGATCGCTGCCGGACGATAAACGTCAGCACTGACTACCGAGACTGATTTCTTCTCGCGTTCGATCAAACGACGTGCCAACTTAGCCACCGATGTCGTTTTACCCGCACCCTGTAGACCAGCCATCAGGATAATAGCGGGAGGCTGCGTAGCAAGGTTTAACGACTCGTTGGCCGAGCCCATGGTGGACTCAAGCTCTGATTGAACGATTTTTAGAAAAGCTTGCCCGGGGCTTAAAGCCTGAGCCACTTCTTGACCTAATGCCCGCTGTTTAACCGCCTCCGTAAACGTTTTAACGACGGGTAGGGCAACATCGGCCTCAAGCAAGGCCATACGCACTTCGCGCAGTGTGCCTTGAATATTATCCTCACTCAGCTTCGCTTTACCGGAAATGGATTTTAGGGTCGCAGACAAGCGATCTGACAAACTTTGAAACATGCTGACCTCTCTAGGGCTTCTGCCCTATTGATTATGTGACTCGATCTGGGTACAAAGGGGGATTATACGTCAACCACAGGCCAGCGCCCACTCATGACCGCCTTGATTATTGCTTTAGCGACAGCCACAGCGTATCTCGTGGCCGCTGGGCACCAACTTTACTACGCACCCAGACATCGTGGAGCCAGCTCTGTTTTGGCCTTGAGCAGCGGCGCACTCGCAATTATGTTGCACGCTTACTTAGTTTTTGGGGCTTTGCAGTCCCACGCTCTCGCGCCGCTGGGGTTTATCGAGGCATCATCACTCGCATTCCTGTTGACCAATGTCGTCGCCGCACTATTGCTGGTCATCAGACCCTTGCAAACGGTGCTGATTGGTCTATTCCCACTCTCTGCCCTGACCGTATTGGTCAGCGTACTGGCACCCAGCGAGATACAGGCCACCTCTCTGGCACCTGGCGTTGTCATTCACATTGCCTGTTCGTTATCCGCCAACGCCTTGCTGGCAATTGCGGCCATGCAGGCCGGGCTCGTCGCCTTACAAGATCGACAGCTGCGTAGACATCACAACTTGGGAGTAACCCGCTGGTTGCCACCACTCCAAAAGATGGAACGCTTACTCTTCGAGCTCTTGTGGATTGGTTTTGCGGTTCTCAGCTTAGCGATCATTACCGGTTTTGTTTTTCTAGAGGACATGCTCGCTCAGCATGTGGCGCACAAAACGGTCTTCACCATCAGCGCCTGGTTGGTTTACGCCAGTCTTTTATGGGGGCATCACCAGCAGGGCTGGCGATCAAGAACCGCGGTAAAACTCACTCTCGCTGGATTTTCCCTCATCCTGCTGGCCTACTTCGGCTCAAAATTCGTGCTGCAGTGGCTCCTCGACTAGAAAAGTATCGCTTTGTTGCTTGCGCGCTGGCCGGAAGTTCGAGACACTTACGCTTCAATAGCCACACGAGATTCACACAGCGTTGAACGAAGCGCCCTTAGAGTTGCTGTTTACAGCTCTCGCCATCTTGATCGTCCTGTCGGGTTTTTTCTCGTCTTCAGAAACAGGAATGATGTCACTCAACCGATTCCGCCTGAAACACTTGCGCAACGAAAAGCACAAGGGCGCAGAGCGTGCCAGTCAATTACTTGAGCGACCCGATAGGCTCATCGGCCTTATTTTGATCGGCAACAACTTGGTCAACATTCTGGCCTCTGCTATCGCGACGGTGATCGCGATCCGCTTGTTTGGCGACGCAGGTATCGCCGTCGCAACCCTGGTACTAACGCTCGTGATCTTAATTTTTGCCGAGATCACACCAAAAACGATTGCGGCGTTGCACCCCGAACGCATTGCCTTTCCCGCAAGCATTGTGTTGCTACCCTTGATGAAAATTATGTATCCATTGGTGTGGGCCATCAATGGAGTTACCAACGGCCTGCTTAAACTTCTCGGGGTAAACCCAGAGAACACCAGCAACGATTCAGTATCGTCCGACGAGCTGCGCACCATCGTTAACGAGTCGAGTCAATTGATTCCGACTCGGCACCGCGGCATGCTGCTTAACATCCTAGATCTCGAAGAAGTCAGTGTCGATGACATCATGGTGCCTCGCAACGAGGTGTACGGCATCGACCTTGATGATACTGATGAAGAGATCATGAAGACGATACAAGCTTCAGAACACACCAGATTGCCGGTCTGGCGAGAAGACATCAACAATATCGAGGGCATTTTGCACATGCGCAATATCAGCCGCATTGTCGATGCCAACGGTTTAGATCGAGAAGCCCTATTGCGCGAGATGGAACAACCCTATTTTGTTCCAGAGAACACCCCTCTGCACACCCAACTGCTCAACTTTCAGCAGCAGAAACTGCGTTTGGGTACGGTCGTGGACGAATATGGCGACGTTATGGGCCTGGTTGCGTTGGAAGATATCCTAGAAGAAATCGTAGGTGAGTTTACCTCAAGTCTGATAGCGCAAGACGATTACATCACGTCAGAGCCAGACGGGACTTTCTTAATTTTAGGCAATGCCTCTATTCGAGATGTCAATAAAGCGCTCGACTGGTCATTGCCCACCGAGGGGCCAAGAACCATCAGCGGACTGATGCTGGAAATACTCGAATCATTCCCGGATGCAAACGCCAGCATGGCTATTGGAGAACATCGACTCGAAATCGTCAGCCTCGACAGCAAGGTTATTCAGTCTGTAAAGGCCTTTAAGGCTAGCTAAGCCCATTACTGCCTTGTTCTAGCCGACGCGCGTTGGCGCGCGCGAGTATTGCCCTCTTCTCTGCTGACGAAGCCATAAACCAATCGGTAATTTCACTGCCTGAGCGAAAACAGCCGATGCACACGTCATTTTCATCGAGCGCACAAATAGACACACAGGGCGAAGGTACGAGCTCCTCACCGGTCAGCGGATCAATGATTACTGGGCGTGGGCGTTGCGCAGATTCAGACATTACAAGCTCTCCGGATCAATCAGGTTAATGACATCAAAGGCGGGTTCTTCGTAGGGGTGCGCATGGCGCAGTGCCTTTACAGCTTCCTTAATGCAGGCATCGTCGCAGACCAGCTCTACTCGGTACTCACTCACGTGCTCGAGCTGCCCACTCTGGCCGATAAACGGCGTTGCCCCGGGCATTGGCTTGAACTGCCCGGTGCCCAAGGTTTGCCAGCAGCAATGCTCATAATCACCCATTCGGCCTGCACCCACCTCAAAAAGAGCCGTTTTGACGTGCTCTAGATGCGTCTGGGGCACAAAAAATACGAGTTTCTTCACAATTCCAGTACCGGAGCTTCCAGCCCTTGCGCCTCGTAAAATCGACCCGCGTACTCATCGAGCGAGTGCGTCTCAATAGCTGATCTAATATTACGCATGTGTGTTTGGTAGTAGTGCAAATTATGAATAGTGTTCAGCTGCGAACCCAAAATTTCTTTGCACTTGTCTAGATGATGCAAATAGGCAACCGAAAAGTTACGACAGGTATAACAATCGCAGTTAGCATCTAGCGGTGCGGTCGAACGCTTGTGCTTGGCATTGCGCAACTTCACCACGCCTTCACTGGTAAACAAATGCCCGTTGCGAGCATTGCGAGTCGGCATCACGCAATCAAACATATCGATACCACGTCGAACCCCTTCGAGCAAATCCGCTGGTGTACCCACACCCATCAAATACCTGGGCTTATCGGTTGGCATAACGTCCTTTAGGATTTCTAGCACATGAAACATTTCTTCTTTAGGCTCACCCACTGAAAGCCCGCCAATGGCGTAGCCATCAAAGCCCAAGTCGACCAAACCCTGCAAGGATTGATGCCGAAGATCTTCGTACATTCCACCTTGAATGATACCGAACAGCGCCGCATCGTTTCCCTCGTGTGCCGCCTTGCTGCGTTTGGCCCATCGCAACGACAGTTCCATGCTGCTTTTCGCGACGCTGTGATCAGCTGGATAAGGCGTGCACTCATCAAAAATCATGACGATATCGCTACCCAAGTCGCGCTGGATACGCATTGACTCTTCTGGGTCCAGAAACACTTTTGCGCCATCAACGGGCGATTGAAAGGCAACGCCCTCCTCGGAGATTTTGCGCATTGCACCCAGACTAAATACTTGAAAACCACCGGAATCCGTCAGGATCGGACCCTGCCAACCCATAAAATCATGCAGATCACCGTGCGCTTTTATGATGTCAGTACCGGGTCGCAACCATAAATGAAAGGTATTACCCAAAATAATATGTGCACCGAGGTCCTCGACATCGCGCGGAGTCAAACCTTTTACCGTGCCATATGTTCCCACGGGCATGAATGCTGGCGTTTCTACTACGCCGCGCGGAAACGTCAAAGCACCGCGGCGCGCATACCCATCTTGAGTGTTGAGTTGGTAGTGCATTCGACAAGATTCATCGCTCATAAAGCCATCCTAGGCAATAAACATGGCATCGCCATAACTAAAAAATCGGTATTCGTGTCGAACTGCTTCATCGTAGGCCGCCAATACCGACTCCCGGTCGGCCAAGGCACTCACCAGCATAATCAGGGTCGACTCAGGCAAATGAAAGTTCGTGATCAACGCATCCACTGTTTTAAACTCGTAACCGGGGTAGATAAAAATCTCAGTATCACCCCGCATCGATTGCAAGCGCCCATTAAGGCTCGCCGATTCTAAACTGCGAACAGACGTCGTTCCAACTGCGATGACGCGTCCTCCGCGCTGTTTGGTCTCTTCGACAAGCTTCACTACCTCGTCCGCGACCTCAAACCATTCTGTGTGCATGGTGTGTGCGCGAATATCGTCCTCTTTGACGGGCTGAAATGTACCCGCCCCTACGTGCAAGGTCACTTCCGCAAATTCGACACCCTTGTCTTTAAGCGCCCGTAAAATTTCAGGGGTAAAGTGCAAACCCGCCGTTGGCGCCGCGACAGCACCCTCTTTTTTGGCGTAAACGGTCTGATAGCGCTCTAAATCGGCTTGCTCCTCCGCCCGCTCTATGTAGGGCGGCAAAGGCATATGACCACAACGTTCAATCAAAGCCGTGATAGCCTCGTCTCGTGCTTCAACTAGAAACAAAGCCCCCTCGCGTCCGAGTACAGAGACTTCGCCCGCAACTCCTGAGCGATCTTTGCTAAAAATCTCGACCATCGATCCTGGTTTGGGAGAGCGACTAGAGCGCATATGTACCAAGGCCTGTTGAGAACTAACAATGCGCTCGACCAATATTTCTAACTGACCGCCCGTCGGTTTTTGGCCGTACATTCGAGCTGGGATGACTTTCGTGTTATTGAATACCAACAGATCATTGGGCCGAACTAACTCAAGCAGATCAGTAAACTGCGCGTGATTGACAGCACCCGAGTTGCGGTCAAGGCAAAGCAAGCGCGAAGCGCTGCGATCCGGCAGCGGGTGCTGAGCAATCAAATGCTCGGGTAAATCAAAATAATAATCGCTTTTGTATGTCGACATACCGGTATGAGCTCACTATAAAAAAGCCCACCGAGGTGGGCTTTACGCATCTCAACGTTTTACGTTTACTCTGCGTCTTTGGTTTCTTCTTCAGCTTGTGCTTCTTCTGCTGGTGCTTCCTCAGCAGTTGCTTCCTCAGCAGCCGCTTCTTCTGCAGGTGCTTCTTCGACTTCGGGCTCTGCGGGTGCTGGCTGAGAAAGCTGGATTAAACCTTCCGCAAGCAATACCGCCGCTTTGTCGTCGCCGTTCACGGCAGCGCCCTTCACAGTCGTTACTGCATAACGACCATCTTTACGCTTGTAGATTTTGTGCGTCGCTGTTTTTTTAACCAATACTGTGGCCATAATCTTTTCTCTCTTGGTACTCAGAAAACGGTTCAGGTCCCATACCCAAACTCGAGGGCGCGAAGTGTACCCTTCAATCGGGTGTTTGGCCACTTTTTCGCTGTCTCTCGATAAAAACCCGATTTCAATGATTGCACTTTTAAAGCGCCTTGCTATAATCCGCGCCCTGCACTCCTGAAGTGCTTTCCCCTCTGTGCCGGAGTGGTGAAATTGGTAGACACGTCGGATTCAAAATCCGATGCCCTTAAAAGCGTGCCGGTTCGAGTCCGGCCTCCGGTACCATTGATGCCTCTAAACACCCCGCAGATAAGCCATTTACAGCCTTCATATAGTTATATTTTGGACAACATTTTGGACAACGACTAGGATATTTGCTGTCCAGAGGGGATTGCGAAGATGGCTAAACCTAAAAAACGATGGCCACCTAATGTTGGCGTCAATAACGGCAGAGTACGCTACAGAAAGAAGGTTCCGCCATACTTGCAACAGACTTACGGTAAGCGGTTATACGTTGAATATTTAGACCTCGATGAGAGTGCAACCTATGACGAAGCCTTTGAGGCAGCGAAGCCAGCCAAGGCTTGTTACGAAGCGAAAATTAAGTCCTTGCGCAACTCAAGCCCTGATGCCTTTACAGAGAATGAACTTGAGGCTCTGGCTGCTGACATACTCAAGCGAGAAAAGATACAACAAGGCGAGCTTGCCCTTCACAACATAGGTCCGGCGTTTATCAAATAATATGGTTTGGAAGGCATAGAAGAGTCTCTAGGCCGTAAGCTTAACAGCGACGATCTGAAACTAATATTCTTTCCCGAATTAACCAAACCTATTGACAGGGCTGAGGACATACAGCGAGCACTGGGCGTCAAAAAAGGCGGTATGTTTGACGGGCTTATTCAGGCCAAGCCTACTATTCAAGAGCTTGCTAGATTCAGAGCAGCCGAAGCAGCAACAACTGTTAGGTCACGTCAGCCTAAGACGCTGTCATGGTGGTGGAATGATTACCTTGAATTTAGAGGATTAACAGATCCCAACGAAAGACATACCAAAAGGCTGCAACGCTACTGGGAGACATTCCTTTGGCGCGTAGGCGACCACGTCATAACGGCAGAGAGTCAAACGCTCATTGATGATGCGCTTGAGGATCATGCAGAGGAACGATTGAGGGCAGTTAAACCTTCAACAGTGCAGCGAGAATTGTCTGAAGTACTGGCTGCATTGAACCGACTGGCGAAGAAGCAACGCCCAAAGTGGCCACGATTCATCTTACCAGAGACACCTTACTATGAAGCCGAAGAACGTGAGCCTCTGACAGTCGATGACCAAATCATGCTGGTACAACACTGTCTTGAGAATGACGATGACTGGGTGTCAGCGGTTCACCTCCTAGAGATTCAAGGCGGGATGATGTGCCAAGAGATAGCGACGCTTAAACCGGAAGATATGTTTCTTGATAACAACTACCCCCACATCGTTGTACGCAAGGGCAAAACAGTCGCTAGGCCACGAGTCATTCCAGTAGTGCTAGGACTATCAGTTATTAAGAAGATGCTACCAGCGGCCATTTACAGCCTTCAGGTAAAAGATCCATCAGCCACGCCAAGGAACCGCATAAACAAAATGTTCGATGGCAAGTATACAAACCACAACCTGCGCCACACCATCAGGGTTAACGCTACTGCATACAGTATTAGCTACCTACATCTACAAACGATCTGTGGTTGGTCGGACAAGGAAATCAACAAGCATACGCTGAAGTATGGCAGCGCAGGTCTGGCTGATTCCTCTGAGATAATTAAGGCCACCTTTGGCGCATCGCTGCAAATCCACCAGCACCTAATGCACCTTGATACTACCGAGATAGACAGGGCTAACGTGGTTCATTTAAACCTCTGAGCTCTTCCGCTATTTTCCTACTACTCCTGCTACAAAGAAAAACCAGTGTTTTCAGGGCTTTCTACTCGTAATACCTAGATAAATATTGGTTATTTTTTTCAGCGAATTGTGTAAGCCTATAAAGCACCCTTCACAACATCTCAACCGGCTCACCAGCGATCTCAGCAAGTCTTTCTTGAACCTGCTCTGCGCTGTACTGCGCGTTATACAGAACTTCACGAGCGCGTTTCTGTCCGCGCAACCTGTATTGGGCGGTTAAAAGGATCAAACCTTTAATAGATATACCTATTAGGGAAGTGATCCTTTTTACATCAGTAATCCTACGTTGCGCGGTTGGCTCTGAGGATAGTTCCGGGCAAGCCGCCAATAAGTGCTTTTTATTTAATGGAACTATGCCGTCACAACTCTGCACTAGCGCGATCAATTTTTGTAGCCCGCTCCAACTCCAGAGATGATCCACAGTGATGTCTAGCGGCATAGAACCCAGTATGAATACGTGCCGCTGAAGGCCTTCTAGATGGCTCCTGAGAAGCCTTAAGCGATCAATGGCCTGTAAGCTCTCCGACTCACGCATCTACTCTAGGAGCGCCTGAGCGCGCCAATCAGGGTGCACTTGCACATCGGTTGTGCCACCGCCGGTTCTGACTCGGTAACCTCGTTGCTCACGCCGAAAGGGTTTGCTCCCAGAGACATCTCCCAGAAGCCGTAGCGGCGCCCTAGCAGCAAACCAGATCCCCCTAGCAGCGGCTTCCAGCGCAGGTGTAGAAGGTTGATTCCGGCCTATCAGCACGACGTTCTGGCTGTATGCGTATGCATTGACGCCTCTGAGGTTATTAAAGTGATTGAGCATCGCTCCCGTATCACTCAGCTGCTCCAATTCGGTTGTAACTTTTTTATTAGCAACTACTAATGTGGCGCCTGTTTGTGCAACACCTGAAATAAATCGGTGGACCTGTTCTAACAGCACATCAGAATCGGCAAAGCCTGTCATTGAGAAAGTTCGATCATTGAACTGATGCACCTCGGCTTGGCGCTCCACTCGAATGCTTTCAATTGACACCGATCGCTCAAAGAACGTTTCAAGGATGGTTTGATTTGCATCGGCATCAATCATCAGCACAGGCGCGTTGGGTAGGTCTAGTTCCTTCCTTCTCAGAATCGTCGCAGTTACTCCATCAGATACAACTGCATGAGAAATATCTCGGTCAGTAGTCTGCAACTCATACGCCAATGTTCTAATCAGCAAAGGTGTGTTATTCGTTGCCGCTGAACGCAGTGCGGAAAGCTGAGCGTCAGTAGATGATTCAATGTCGAGACTTGGGAATCCGCTGGACTGCAGACCCTCATATTGATCAAGTTCATCAAGCAAGGCTATTGAGGTGGTGATTGCCCGTAACTTTTCCAGTAGGTTTTGTTCTTGTCGAATGAGCAGATCCGCCACTTCGGCAATGAGGGACTCTGGGCTAGCGAACGCAAGTATGTCCTTAATCGGGAGCTCTACTGATTTGTGAGCAGACTTGGCAAATCCTTCGTCAATAACGATCAGCGCGGGGTCAGCAAAACGATCCTTTGTTCGAAGAAATAGGTGTTCATGCGTCATCACCTTCACTTCTGTTAGGACGCGGCGTATATCACCCGGAGGTAACTCTTCTTCCTCGAGCTGCTGCAGATAGGCGCAGTTGTCGAAATACTCACATTGTCCCGATGTGTTACGACACAGCAGTGGATATACGTTGCCACCCATTGCTGCAATTTTATTTGCCACATCAGCTTTTCGACACAAGCTGACACCAGCATCGTCCTCCCGACCCCTCCCGTAAATGACCCTCGCTCGCTCGTATGTTGCTTCTTCACTGGATATGTCCAGAGACAGCTCATCATTCAGGTCTTCAATCAGCTGATTAGACAGAGCGTGACTTGGTACGTAGTAGTGAATATCGCCATGCTCTAATAAATTGTAAGCAAGCAATCGCTTAATGACACTTCGTGTCTTCCCAAGCCCCGCGGTGGCCTTAACCGCAAGGATAGGCGCTTCGAGATTGATGCTCTGGTGAAATGCTCTTGAGGCATTGCCGAATTCATCTATGACCGCTTGGAGCTTTTGTTCGCCTTCTTGAAGAGAAAGCTCAGGTTCATCCCAGTACGGCGGTTTATCCCCAAATTTTTCGATCGCGCTTGATATAAGGCTGTCTAGGTACGCATCTGATTCGTACCGACTAATCTCTTCTCTTGAATGGTTACTCTGGTCTGCCGCATCTATTCGCTCTCCTATATCAGCTTTTAGAGCAGCACGTGTTTCTTCCGCTCGGTCTCTACCCACATGCGATACATAAGAAGCAGTAGCTGATGTAAGTACAGTGTTATATCCGCTACAACCAAGTCCATCACCAAGCTTGGTCATCTTCGCTTCGTAGCCAATGCCGCTCAAGGTCGTGTCGTAAGATCGTTGCTGGTAAGTGTCGGGGGCGGACGTATCAAGTTGGAGATCGACGTACTACTGCCCCTTGATCTGCATGAGCAACCTTCCCCCCTTTAAGGGATCCTCAAAGCCAACGCATTCAGGATCAGCTATGAAGTGGGGTTGCACGGCATTAAATGGTGCGGGGTCTATCAGTGTTCTTCCATGCTGTGCGTTGATTGATTTAGCCCATCTTCTTAAGCTTTCATTTGCCCAAGACTTCGACAGCCAAAAGAATAGATGAACAGAAATTTTGTCGGTGAACTTCAGCCCTGAGGATGCCCATAAATGCCAGATGTACGATGCTTTGTGAAACTCCTCCGGTAGTTGCGAAACTGCATATTCAACACACGCTTGCGGCTCCTCTATTAGATCGTAAGCTGGGGGTAGGGGTAATTTATCAATGTCGAGCATCAGCCATCGGCATGTCGCATCCTCAATAGCTTCCTCATTGGGGTCAGAGTTGCCTTTTCTAAGTCTGCGGCGAATTGGCTTATCTGGGTCAAGATCCGCCCGAGGTAGGCATCGTATAAGACAGCTGGTCTTTAGGGGGAGGTGCGTCGCGATGAGGTTATACAAATCCTCTAAACCGCGAAGATCTAGGGTCTCGAATTCAACATAGGTAGGTAGCCGCGCCTCATTGAAATTGACCTTATTCTAAGGGCTTCTGTGGGCAACTTTACACAGCGCCACGGAGAGGGATTTTAGAATCGTTACTTTTCAGTGGCGCCTCGCTCCATGCTGCAATCTCTTTCCGCTCAGCCATTCAATGACCTTAGACTATGCATCGAAATTGTGGAACCCTAGAGTTGCTCTTTCTTGGAAAAGCAGATGCGTTACCAATGGGATAAACAGCTAGATGTAACTGGGCTGGCGAGGGTTGCTACAGATATCGCTGAGTAAGAATGATATTCAGAACGGCAAAGGCTCGTGGCTTGTAAACAGAATTGACCCCAGTAAAACGATTGAGCTAAAGCAGGACAATGGCTATCGTAATGCTATGAAGAGACCGGGGTCTTAGTGGGCCGACCGGCATAGAGTCTGTTACTTGGGTTGCATGACACCGTTGACGAAGTTGTTTTCATACTTCAACGCCCCGTTTTCGTCCCATCCTCTCGAAAGACCTTCTAGTTTGCCGTTGACGAAGTTTTCTTCAAATCTCAGCTGACCGTTTTCGTCCCATCTTCTCGAAAGACCTTCTAGTTTGCCGTTGACGAAGTTGTCTTCAGATCTCAGCTGACCGTTCTCGTGCCAACCACGCGCAAGACCTTCTTCTTGACCGTTGACGAGGTTGTGTTCAGATTTCAGCTGACCGTTCCAGTACCATACTCTCGAAAGACCTTCTAGTTTGCCGTTGACGAAGTTGTCTTCAGATCTCAGCTGACCGTTCTCGTGCCAACCACGCGCAAGACCTTCTTCTTGACCGTTGACGAGGTTGTGTTCAGATTTCAGCTGACCGTTCCAGTACCATACTCTCGAAAGACCTTCTGCTTTACCATTGACGACGTTGTTTTCATAAAACAGCTGACCGTTCTCGAGCCAACCACGTTGAAGACCTTCTCCTTGACCGTTGACGAAGTTTCCTTCGTGGTGCAGCTGACCGTTCTCATGCCAACCACGCATAAGACCTTCTGGTTTACCGTTGACGTAGTTTGCTTCAATTCTCCCTACAAAAAATTCCTCCTGATAACCGATCACTAATGTTCTACCGGTCGCATTACCGTTGAATGCGGTCAAAGTTTCAACATCTATAACAGTAAGCCCATCAGTCGCGTCGTGAATTTCGAGGAGATACTTACCAGTGTCAGTGAAATATTCTTTACCAATAGTTGCAATGTTCCGCACCCTCGAATATGCCTGTTCTCTGCGATTTGTTTCTGCAAGATAGTTGTCAGTGTTCATGACGAACGGTTCGCATGTTCCCCACCTGTGATACCGCTTAATCTCGTCGTCCTCCCCAAGATATGAATCCTGTTGAAGTCTTTCTCTCGCAGTGTTGATGATTCTCAGTCGTTGAAGTGCTTGTTCATCGGTAGTCGCCCTGAGTTCCGCACACGCCGCCTGAGCAATGCTGAGCCTACCTGACTCAGGCATACCACACGCTACGAGAACTAGGGTAAAAATTATTGGGATTAGATTTCTCATGTCGTTGCTCTCAATGACTCACCTCAGCCCCATTCTCAAGCAATATTACTTGCGTAGCCCCGTTAGCACAAGGCTCTAAATGCTGGTACCAGTCTGTCGGGCGGGTCTCAGGCAACGCGTCTAGCGCCTCAAGGGCTTCCCAAAGGTCCTCGACGGAGACTTGGGTTGTTTGTTTGTCATCGGCCATGAGCATCTTCAAGTAAAGCTATCGCTTTAAGCCTACCGCGAATCCGCTGTGCAGACGAGGTCTCTGGTTTGGCGTAGGATGGTCAATAATAGTTAGCTTAGATCTCAATGGAGCTTTGGCGAAGAGTGAGAATGACTGGGCGATAGGTACCAAGAAATTAGTCAAGATGAAGATGATAGTTACCCTCGCGAGGAGGCCCATGGTCGCACAATGATCCTCAGTCTGTTGTTCAGACTCATCTTGACTGTTAGCTGCTGGGATAATTAACACCATCGCGAGGGTTAACACTCATCCCCTCTAAGGGAGAAAAACCATCGGCAAACACCCAGGACTCGACGGCGTCAGGCCCAGTAAGGGCAACCTCAATGTAATCGCCGGCGTTAATTTGACAGCTGGTCTGCCTACAGATTTGTGGTTCATACGCAATCGAGGAGAGCGTAAACAGAAACAGGGGAAGGGTCCGTAAGATTTTCATAAGTCGACGGGGCGCTAGGGTTTAGATATTTTGAATGAGTGCCTCGCGTCTCCGAAAGGCGACATCTCTACGCTAAGTAAACTGTTTCAGGATAACAAGTTCACCCATCTGCGAGATTTTAACTGCATGCACTGCACCAGTGCAAAACTAGAACAGAGACAGCAAAAGTAAACACCGCAACACGATCTAACTTTGATGTATCTACCTAGCACCCACTTGTGACTGAACATGTGTGTAGCTCCCCCGGTGGTTTAAATTGGCTCCTGCTGTGTCTGGCGGGGAACTGTTGCAACAGCGACAACGGTTTCCCGACCGACCCTCTAAAATTGGACAACAATTTGGACAACAAATGTGGATTTTGATACGGTATGCCTTGAAACTATTGCTATATATGGCTTTTACAAAGGGGTTAAAGACGCCACGTTACCGGCCTCCGGTACCAAAAAAGAAATCCAAATCCCCAGCATCTCGAGTACCTCATAGCGTCCCCGACATTCGAGCCGGACGAGAACCGGAGGTTCGACATTTTGCGACCATAGGAGCAAAGTGGGCGCAGGAGCGCAGCGACGGCGGTTGCGCAGCAACTAAAAGCGGCGGAGGCAACGCCGCTTTTATCAATCCGGCCTCCGGTACCAAAAAAGAAATCCAAATCCCTAGCAGCTCGAGCACCTCCTAGCGTCCCCGACATTCGAGCCGGACGAGAACCGGAGGTTCGACATTTTGCGACCATAGGAGCAAAGTGGGCGCGGTATCCCACGTCGACATAGCTGTCATCAAACGAGTACAGTCGTGGCACGCAGGTGTTTTAACCTGTCGTAGCAGAAGGCGCTTAGTGCCAGTGGTTACAGAGCATACGCACTAGAAAATTCCGCTCAGCTCGCCAGACTTTAACGCTGGATCATCCGCTAATTCTGCAGCAAATCCAGCGCCATCGCCGTCATGGCTTTAACCCCGGTATCGATCGATTTTGCAGGGTCTGGCGCAAAAAATGGCGAATGAAGCGACGGCAGGTTCGTCTCGCCACGCTGAAAAGCCTCCCATTTTGCATCGGGCACAACGCCCAAACGGATCATAAAGCTGGGAATTTTTTCGTCGGTACGTCCATAGCGAGCAAAATCCTCACCCCCCATCTCTTTCGTCACTTCAATCACGTTAGCAGCGCCAATAACAGATTTCATGACCGCAACGCTGCGCGCCACTAACTCTGGGTCATTCCATAGCGCCGGCGTATACTCATCTTTCACTTCTACCACGGGTAGCAAGTCTTCCGGAAAACCCATTGCCTCTGCATTTTTGATTGCAATGCGACGAATCCCCTTAAGCAAGGTTTCTCTTGTCGCATCTGAATAAGAACGAACGGTTAGCTGTAAAGTTGCCGAATCGGGAATAATGTTGTGTTTCGTTCCCGCGTGAATCGAACCGACCGTAACCACACCCGGCTCTACTGGATGAATCTCGCGTGAGACGAGTGTCTGCAGATCCATAATGATCGACGCCGCCAACACAATCGGGTCTTTGGCGTTATGTGGGTAGGCCCCATGTCCGCCAACACCCTTCAACTGAATGTCGACCGAGTCGACGTTTGCCATCATCCAGCCCGGCACGTAGCCAATTTGGCCCGCAGGCAAGGTAGCCAATGTGTGCAGAGACAAATTGTAATCTGGTGTCGCGAAGCGCTCGAACAGACCATCATTTAACATGGCTTTGGCCCCCGCCCCACGCTCCTCGGCAGGCTGCGCTATCACCATCAAAGTCCCCTGCCATGCCTCTTTTTGCATCGCCAAGTTGAGGGCTGTTTCGGTCCCCACGGTCATATGCACATCGTGACCACAAGCGTGCATCACGTGTACCTCCTGCCCCGTCATCTCGATGGCTTTTGCTCGACTCGCGTAGGGCAACCCGGTTTGCTCTTGCACCGGCAAAGCATCGGTATCCATACGAATCATTAATGTCGGGCCCTCTCCATTTTCTAGGAGACCGACCACGCCGTGCCCCCCCACCTGCTCGGTTACCTCAAAGCCCGCCTGTCGCCAGGTGCGTGCGAGCAGCGCCGATGTTTTCTCTTCTTGAAAAGACAGCTCGGGGTTTGCGTGGAGATACTCGTAAAAGCCCAGACGATCAAAATCTTGCGCGCTGGTAACGCTCGACGCCAACAAAACGGTGGTGATGGTTGCAATACGGACTAAAGACATCAGAATAAGCCTCACATGTTTTAATGAAGTCTAACAAAGCCGTTCCAAGTAGCAATGCTATTTGTTTCACGCTGCAGCCAAAGACTTCATGTTGACCAAGGAGCACATCATGAGTCAGTTTAGCGGCAAATCTGTCTGGGTTACCTCTGCAGATCGTTACATGGGTCCGTCCATTGCTGACGAATTCGAACGTCTCGGTGCGATCGTAACACGCGACATGCATGTCTTATATGACGATCATTATTTGCGGGAGACTCTTGCGGAGATACCCGATATTGTCATCGCGAACTTGGCCGAGCCACCTCGTAAAGACGCGCTAGAAGCCATTCAAGACGACGATTGGAACCTGTTGTTTGATCACCTTGTTCACCCATTAATGCGGATTGTGCGCCATGTCAGCGGCCCCATGAAAGCGAGAGGACACGGCAAGATTGTGGCGATTACGTCGGCGGCGCCCTTGCGAGGCATCCCTTTTGCCTCCGGCTACTGTGCCGCGCGCGGCGCACAAAACGCCTTTATCAAAGGCGCGGGCTTGGAACTGGCTAAGTTTGGGGTGCAAGCTAACGCCATTGGGCAAAACTATATCGAAAACGATACCTACTACCCGCCGGAACTGATGCAGGATCCACGCTTCATCAGCAACTTGTCTTCTCAAGTCCCAACTAAAAAAGTCGGTAGGGGTCTGGAGACGGCCAAACTAGCCGCCTATTTAGCGGACCCCGATGTGGAGCACGTGGTGGGACAAATTATACCCCTTGCAGGCGGCTGGACGACCTAGTCCTGCGCCGCAATCCATGGGGGTTATTTGCCTTGAAACTTCGCCTGGCGGCGTTCAATGAAGCTTTGCACGCCCTCGATGGAGTCTTGGCTTTGCATCAACTTTGCTTGCACAGGGTCCAGCGCATCAATGCAGGCCTGAACGCCCTCATTAAGAAAACGGCGCGCGCTGGCTTTGGTTGCCTGAACAGCTAAAGGTGCCTGCGTTGTCGCAATGTGCTGTGCCAACTCCAGCGCGCGTTCAAACTCCTGCCCGAAGGGCACAACCTCTTGTACCAGACCAATTCTGAGTGCCTCGGCCGCATCGAACACATCACTAGTGAGCAAGTGGTACATCGCATTACCCCACCCGGCGCGCTCCACAAAACGGAACGTCGCGCCACCCGTTGCATGAATGCCACGTGCAGGTTCAAGCTGAGAAAATCGAGCATTGTCGGCAGCAATAACAATATCGCCAGCTAAGGCCAGTTCAATACCGAAGGTATAGGTAATACCTTTGACCGCGGTGATTACCGGCTTTTTGCATGCACGACCCAATGCGACAGGGTCACATCCCTCTCGCGGGCGACTCACACCAGTGGAGTCTTCCATCGCGTTCGTCCACTTAGGTAAATCCAACCCCGCCGTAAAATGGTCGCCATGGGCATGAATCAAGCCCACCCAAAGACTGTCGTCTTCATCAAGCCGGGTAAACGCCTCGACCAATTGCTTTGCCATCGTAGGCGTATAACCATTGTATTTCTCTGGTCGATTTAGGCCAATTAAAAAGACATTACCGCGCACTTCCGTGCTGATTGAACCTTCGCTACTCATGCTTATCCTTGTCGTTATGATGAACGTGTTATTTGCGTTGAACGTTAAATGATAGAGGCAATACCCGTCGTGACCAAAACCGAGATCAATAACAATCCATAGACTATCATCAAAGACCCAAATTTAAACCACGACAAGGCCCGAGATTGCTGGTAGTACACCCTCAGACTTGTGACGCAATAAAACAGTCCGTAAGGTACCAACGCGAGCTCGAGAGGACCGTGCAATACAACAGGTAGGACCCACTCAAAGCTAACAACTATCGAGCCTACCAAGAACATCGCGCTGTGGTTCGACACCTGCAAGATTAAATGTTCCATAAAATAGCGCTTTGGTCGCCAGTACCATAGCATCATGGTCGCAGCGAACAGGGGCATGAGTACGAACATGCCTTTGGGCACATTGGCAATGAAGCGCTGGGATAATGACTGGCCATTGTCGTTAAGCGCTTGCTCGCAGGCCCCCTGTATTTTGGGCAGCAAATAATCTTTAGCTGGACCGCTGTACTGCACGTCACACGGTTTCCGTTGCTCGGTCACAGCGTCAGCAGCCTCCTCTGCCCTAACTTCAATGAGGGGCGTATCGACGTTAGCATCACCCATACGCGCGTCGATAGAGAGCAGTAGAAAAAACCCTATGGTAATGAGCAAATACAACCGCAAAGGAGGTAAGAACTGGGCACGCTGGCCGGCGAAATAGCGCTTGGGTAATTCGCCGGGGCGAACCAACAGCAGCCAGAGCGTGCGCCAAAGGCGCGAGTCCGCGTGAGTGAAGGCTTCGGTAAATTCACCCAAAAAATCCAGCACCGGAGGTATTTTCGGATTGTGCTTTTGACCACACTGAGCACAGTAGGGGCCGGACAGTTGCGCCTTACAATTTTGGCATTGTGTCACGTACCCTCCAGCAACTACTCTCCGTTAACGGCGGCTGTTAACGCGCCTTGAATGGCTTTAGGACTTGGCATCAAAGTCATAAAGCTGTGTTTACCCATCATGCTCAAGTCTGGGAAGTGCACCGCCATTCTAAAGCGCATGTGCAGGGCAAGGACGTCGCCGTCAACAACCAACACCTGATAGGGTAAGTATGCCGAAGATTTGTGCTCTTTAAAATCGACAATACTCATTTGATAGGCGTCGTCGTAATACTTGCTGTCGTCATCACCTTTGCCTGTCATTGACACACCAAAAAGGGAAGTATCGGCGCGATTTAAAGTCAATTCATACAACGACGAAACGCCAGTAGAATTATGCGCAAACCCAGCTCTTACTGCATCCAAGGCCTCTTGTTGCGAGCTGAATGTGCCCAGCACATAGGGATCATCAAAGTATTCCATGCCGAAGGTGTAGTGGTACTTGCGCAGCTTTTTCTCGGTCAGACCTTTATTAGAGCCATACGCTTCGCCCTCGCCTAGCGCAGCAGCAAGCGCTTGAGTATAGGCGTCCATATCTGACTCAATACGATACGCCATCCCCAGATACTCTGGACTGAGATAGCTTACCTGTACACCATCCTCAACTTGGTTAACGCCCACTCGCAGGGTGGACGCAAAACCGCTGAGCTTACTTTCGTTGGAAAGCGCTTTTAAGTCATTCGAGGATACCACCAGCGCCGAGGCGCCATCGTAAGGTCGGTAATCAGTCAGCACCTCAAAGCCAGAGCTTTCGAGCTTTGATTTCACCTCGCTAACGACGTCCTCAAAAGCGGCATCAGAGGTATAGGCAAGCACAAAGGGCTTGTATCGATCTGCGGCTTGACTGACCGCGGAAGAAATCAAAAGAAGACAGAGAAGAACATGTCGCAGGTGTGCGTAAGTCATAAGAATACCCTAAATATTATTATTTTCGAATATGCTCAGATTAGCACGCTCGCCTGCGAATGCAAATAAAACCCAGACTACGGCTGCATCCCAAGAGTATCGTGAGGGCAATAGGGGCTGTCTGTTATCACGACTCCGGCAAGGCAGCCCCAAGCATTGACCTACAATTGCAGTAAAGCTCGCAAACTTCTCTGAATATCCGTCGATGCCTGCTCAGCAAGTGGCCCCGCGAGCAGCATTTCAAACGCATGAATAGCGCCAGGATAGACATGTAACTCAGTAGGCACACCCGCGCACATTAAGCGCTTGGCGTAGTCGAGATCTTCCTCCATGAATAAATCCAAGGCCCCTGTGTACATGAAGGTGGTGGGCAACCCCGATAAATCTGCAGCTCGTGCAGGCGCCGCGTAAGGCGACACACTCTCGCCGCCAGGTTCTTGCCCAAGCAAGGCACCCCACCCAAAACGATTGGAGGCGCGTGTCCAGATAAATTCACCAACAGGAGGCGCAGGTTCCACACTGGAGGCTGTTCGGTCATCCAGCATCGGATAAATCAGATATTGCCCGAGGAGTGAGCGATCGCCGCGGTCTCGCAACAGCAAGCTCAGCGCCGCAGCTAGACCGCCACCTGCGCTTTCTCCCATTGAAACAATACGTGATGTATCGAATCCAAGAGTTTTAGCATTTGCGACCGTCCACTGATAACCCGCGTAGCAGTCCTCCACTGGAATGGGATGCGGATATTCGGGTGCCAAACGATAATCGACGCTTACTACAGCAACACCCAACTTATCGGCCAAGAGCTTATTCCGCACCTCCATCATTTCGGGAGTACCCATTACCATGCCGCCGCCATGAATGTGATAAATCACGGGTAATGCTTCAGCGGAGCGATTTTCAGGTTGATAAATGACCAACTTCAACTCGTGACCATCCTCTAAGGTGGTAAATACCGCCTTAGAAGTGACCGGCAAATCTTGAACGTATTCAAGCCCTATGGGTTGTGAACGCTGATCCCTCATGGCTTGCAGCGTTTCGGCATTCATCTCAAACGCCATTTCCGGAGAGGTCATAGGTTCGAGTGAAGGATGAACTAAGTGTTTAAACGACATAAGGACCTCTTACTGATCACACAGTAGCCATCACAGCATGAAGGCTCAAAGCGATCAAGCACAGGCTAGATAATAAAAAGAGTAAAAATCGAACGGGTACGGTATTGATGGTGGCCTGCCATAGACTGTGGGCAATACGCAAAACGGTATACGCCCATGCTAGCTGCGCGTTCAAACCATCGCCAAAACCAGCTAAGGCTAAAATCATAACCACGGCATAAAATAAGGTGGGTTGCTCCATTAAATGATTGTAGTTATGCGATTTCCACATCACCTCAGGCGGCAACACAGCCTCCAGATCGACACCACGGGCACCTTTTTTTGCGGTTTTCAGATCAACACCAGCCGCTTTAAACGATCCGATGCGAGTGACTAACAGCCACCCCCACATAACCATAGACCAAGCGATAAGTACCGCCGCAGGCGCAAGAATTGGAGACGACATAAGAGTTCCTTAGTTATTATTGGAAGGCTCTCAAGAGTGCCTGAGTCGCCCCGAAAATACCAGTCCCCAGCCGTGGCATCAGGCGCGACGTTAGGGATTTAATCGCTCCGGTAAAACGGGACTTCTGAGCCGCTTGCAGGCGCTGAGCATGGGCTTCCAGTAGTTCACCACAGCCCAAGCGAGCACCAAACCCGGCAAGATACCCCACAGCCAAAACGTCATCACCTTGCTACCTGAGGCGTCATCCACCACATCTGAAGCGTTCACTTGGATTTCGTAGGGCTTGGAACGCAAGGTTTGAAACTGATGTAAGTCCGTATTCCACCAGTCAAAGGAATAACTCGGAATCATTTGCCTACCACTCTCAAGCAATGTGTACCGCAGCGTCACGACCTGCGTCGAACTGACCACACCGCGTGTGTAGTCAACGGAACTGTCAACAGGAAGCCGATCCACTTTATATGCCCTAGAGGGCATAACATCAACGTCGGGAAAGCTCACCGGCAACGCACCCCGCGCCCTGATCGTTAAGATCTGCTCGATGATCTGCCCAGGGTAAAGCTCCGTCGGCAAATCCAAAAACGATGAAATTTGAGCTTCATCCGCCACTAGGAAGTCCTTTGGTTGAGGGTCTACCTGCGGGTATTGAATCGATAAAGACAGCCCCCGTGCTGCGGCTTCCAGGTCGCTTTTCGTCCCATCGATTAGCACTGGCGCTGTCACCTGCACCTCTGGTAATTGAAACCGCCCAACTTTTTGGAGCCACACAGCATAGCTGGTTACCAGAGTGGGAACTCGTCGACCATCACGCAAGACAAAACCGTTATAGCTGGTTCGCGACTGCTCTAACCAGACGCCAAACTCGAGCTCTGGTAGAACGAATGTAGCGGCACCAACGATCGGCGATTCGCTACGCAAGCTAAGCTCAACCGTCACAATCTGGCCCGACACTAGGGGATACTCATCGACAACGCGCATCTCCAGCTGAGCCCCGCCCCCTAAGGCATTCGAACTGACAACCAGCAGAATGCCTAAAAATACCCAAGAGACACCAGGACGAATCCCGCTAGTCATTGGCTGTATCCTCGCCCTGTTGCTCTAACCACTCCTGGCGAAAGCGGTTCGCCAAAAATCGCTGCGGACTGGATTCGACTCTGGCGCGCCAGCGCTTGAGTGCTTCAGGGTCTGACAATAAACGATCGGCTTCGATTGTCTCCAGCATAACGAGCTCTTGATCACTCATACTTGCCTCCTCATCCTGCGCCTGCTCAGTCTCAAAGGTCACAACATCCCCCATATCGGCTTGCTGCGATTCGCCCTGCTCGGCGGCGAGTTCGAGTAGCGATTGAATTTGCTGGATGTTGTGCAAAACCCCTGGATGATCGGACTCCAACCGCAAAGCCTCATCATAGGCCAAAAGAGCCTGTCGATAATCTCGACTGTGTGCCCAGGCATTGCCTTCCAAAAACTTGGCTTCAAAAGTATCCACGGCTTGCAGTTCAGTCGCCGCCTGCCTAAAGCGACTCATCCTATACAGGGCCAGTCCTCGCCCCAATGAAGACTCAAATCGTTGCGATGCGGCGAGATTTTCACCCCATCGCAGCAACCAATAACCTTGCTGGTCGCGCGTTAACCACATGTCGAGTAGTAGGCTCAGAGGTGGCGGTATTTCCTCTTCGTCTACTGCCTGCTTCGTCCCAACCTGGTCAGGCGCGGCCTCGACCCTCGGTGCAGGTAAAGCGACCCAAACCAAAACCAGACTGGCCACAACGGCTTTGTGCCACTGATCTCGGTAGACAAAAAATGCCAAGAGCAATGCGACAAGGGCAAACCAATGCCCAATGGCCTGCCCCTGGTCTTTGGCAAACCCCAAGTGCAAGCGCTCCAAACGCCGCAAAGTGGAATCAACGCTACCCGGATTCGACCAGTCCATTGTGACGAGGGGGTGTTCGAGCGCTCCCCACTGATTAATCTGCTGCTTGAGGGTACTTAAGCCCCCAGAAGACGTCACCAAAACAACCGGCGTAAAGTCACCGCCTATCCGTATCTCGCCCAATGCTCGTGCCAAAGGCGCAAGCTGTAAACCCTGCAAGGGCATTAACGTACTGTCCAAACTGTACACGTAGCGTCTTAACAGATTGTCGTCATCGGTAGGAGGTAAGACCCAGTGGGCACTTCCCGCGAACGCCAATATACCAACCACGGCGGCACTTTTTTGTTGTATCAACGCGTCTAACTGCGCATGCAAGGTTTGCAACGCCTGCTGACCTCCTGCAAGGTCGCCACTGAGATCAATCGCGATGAGCCAAGTGCTATCAGTAAAGCGCTTATCTCCCTCAGCAGCGGGCAGCAGGGGGTCTGCAACGGCAAATACAACGCTCAGCAGGAGCGTCATTACAGTCATTCGAATCCAACGCCCACCACCCAAAGGCGAGCGACGAACGAGCACATCGGCCAACACTTTAGGCAACGCATTGGCAGGATTCGATCCCGCAACGGCGCGTAAATGCCACCACAACAAGAGAATCGGCCCAATGCCAATAAGCGCCCAAGGTCGCACAAACCAGAGTTCAAGCGTATTCATCGCCCCTCCCCTACCTGAGAACGTGTGGCCCAAAACGCTGCGAATACGAAAAGCAAAAAACTGGCCACCCAAGCAATCCAGCCCAAGGGTATGCGTTTAACGCGCTCGCTTACTCGCTCTTGCTTAGGCTCTAGACCCTCCAAGGTCTGCCACATCGCATCGAAATCAATGACCTGGGCAATACGAAAAAACGCTCCACCTGTGCGCTCAGCCAAACGCCGTAACAAAGCTTCATCAATGGGTTCGCGGTCTGTACTCACGTCTGCGCCTACTGCGGCGACGTAGAGTTTCACATCCAGAGCTTTCGCTAAACGTGCGGCTTCAACGGGAGGTAAATCACTGCCGGTGTCGTTGCCATCTGTGATCAACACCACAATAGCTCGCTCAGAGTCAACATCTGCCAGAAGTGACACAGCATACCCAACACCATCACCCAGTCGGGTACTGTCACCAGCAAAGCCGGTCTCAAGCTGAGAGACCATATAGCGTACGGTATCTCCATAGGCTGTCAGATCGCTCATCACAAACGATTGTTCCCCAAAGGCAATCAATCCAATTCTATTGCCCTCTGATGCATCCAGTAATGACATCACGCCTTGCTTCACGGCGTCTAACCGCGATAAGGCCATTGCCTGGCCAGACTGGCCTTCGATGTCCGCTATTTCCATGGACTGAGAAGTATCCAACACCAGCATGATGTCGCGTCCAGCCAAACCTTTAAACTGTTCCTTTACGGTATAGACAGGGTTGGCCAGGCCCACGATTAACAAGGCCAACCCCAACCATACCTGGGCATAAAACCAAGCGGACAGTTTGCGCACAGCCTTTATGTTGGGCAAATTCTGAATCGCCCGGTCGGTGGCTGGAAACCACAGCGTGTCGTGCACCTTGCTCCACGCGGGTAAGAGAGACAACACGGGTATCAACACCAGCGCCAGTAACCACCATGGATGGCTAAATTCAACCATCATCACGCCCCAGACCGTGCATTTTTAGCCACAATGCAATCGCCTCAAGATAAGCCTGAAGTTCCGCTTCGCTCAACGCTTGGTCGCAATACAGAGCGCGATGCAAGGATGACTGCAACTCTTTTGAAAACACAGGCGTAGCTACCGCAGCATTGAGCAAATCGAACCAATCAGTGTCTGCCAATTTCGCCGTCATTGGGCGACCATACACATAGACTGATACGATTTTGAGGAGCTCATGGGCTGCCGATAGTCGCGTTTCGATGGGCTGTCTTGCAATGCCGTCCAAGCGTCGCAACGCCTCACGTCGATATCGATTACGCCACCAACGTTTTAGGTGGGTTCGAAGTTTGGCCAAACTCCAAATCACCGCGGCAGCTAACAGACCATACCAGCCCCAACTTTGCGGCCAGTGACTAATGGTGAGAATGATCTCTGGTTCATTAAATGGCGCCAACGCGCTGTTAGGCTGGAACATGCTAGGCCTCGAAGCGCCCGAAGCCGCGATGCGAGTGATACTGAAGCCGAATATCGTGGCAGTTATCTGCTTGATACACCACGACACCCATACTCTTAATCTCTCTGATCAGAGCTTGTATATCACTCATTAAGCGCTGGCCTGCAACAGCTAAATCAGCGTGAGTCCGCAGACTTGTCTGTAAACAGTGCCCAGCGCGTCCGAGCATATCAAGTCCTTTCATACGACCGATGTCGGTATCCAAAGGATCGTCAACGAGTACCAAGTTAACGTCGTGCAGACGCCCCAGCATTGCGAGCGCTTTTGCCGAGGATGAATACCATTGAGTTGATGAGCTAAACCAATAAATGTCCTGCCTTTGAGTCTGACGAGCTAACTCATCAATCACCACTTTCTCGTCATCTCTGGGCGAACCCTGCCCAAAGGCCCGAAGCGCTTGGTTATGATCTGCAAGAACACGAAAACAGGCGCTCAGTTCTGCGGTATTGGTGGCGATTCCCGCTAACTCTAAGCCCTGCTCCGTCTGTAACAACAAACGAATGGTATATCCCAGGGCAAGGTGATCCCAACAACACACAGCCGCCAATTCCGCCGCCACCAATGCCTTGGTGAATACCCTTGAGCCAAACAGTAAGTTACTCGTCTGATCAACAATGCAGGTCAGGATCTTGTGCTGATCAGACTCAAACACTCGCACCCAAGGCGTACCCGTTCGCGCTGTGGCTCGCCAATCGATGTGACGGGTATCATCACCAGGTTGATAAGCCTTGAGCTCGGCAAATTCAACACCTCGCCCCAAGCTCTGACTCCGGCTTATACCCGCTTGCGGTCTAGCAGATTGAACGGCCCTGCACCCCGCGGCATGCAAACCTGCGGTGTGCAGATTGATTAAGCGACGGTAAGAGGTATAGACGCGGGGCTCAATTAGGTCTGAATCAGCGTGCGACAACATGCTCGCTCAAGGCCTCGATCAGGTCTCGGGTGGTCACAGAGTTCGCCAAGGCTTCGTAGCTTAAACTTAGACGATGGGATAAACACGGTGCCAGATATTCTTTGACGTCTTCGGGCACCACGTAGTCACGCCCCTTTAACCAAGCGCTGGCTCTAGCCACACGATGCAAAGAGAGTATCGCTCGAGCACCGACACCATGCCTTAACCACGCGGCCAACTGCTCAGAATATTGCTCGGGATGCCGAGTCGCCTGAACCACATCAACGATGTATTGCTCGATCGCATCTGACACTCTGACTTGGCTGATTTGCTCACGCGCCTTGGTCACTTGATCCAGGTCAACCAGAGCTTCGCGGGATAGTCCGCGTTGCTCTTCGGCCTGTTGTAGCTTCAAGATGCTCAAGTCTGCTTCCCGCGAGGGGTAATCCACCGTTAGCTTCATTAAAAATCTATCAAGTTGTGCCTCAGGCAGAGGATAAGTCCCCTCTTGATCCAAGCTATTTTGTGTTGCCATCACCAAAAATGGTTGCGGCAGGGCGTAGGTGTGCGTCCCAACCGTGACCTGTTTTTCTTCCATTGCCTCGAGCAGAGCAGATTGAACGCGCGCAGGCGCGCGATTGATTTCATCCGCTAGGATCAAATGGTTAAATAAGGGGCCTTGCTGAAACACGAGTTCGCGATTTGCAGTGTAGACATCCGACCCCGTAAGGTCCGCGGGTAGCAGATCTGGGGTGAACTGTATACGCCCAAAGCCAGCTGCTAGATGTCGCGCCATGGTTTTTACTGCGCGCGTTTTACCGGTTCCCGGCGGCCCTTCAACTAATACATGTCCGTCGCACAACAACGCCAACACGAGTCCGCGTATAACCTCACTCTGCCCTACGACCTCCGTCGAAAGTCGCTCGATAAGATCGCAAAAGGCGGATGCAATATCCGCCTGTGCTGTTGCTGCCATCGGATCCGTCATAGTCAGCCCGTGTTTACTGTCGAGTTTCGCTAAACAGCTTTTCGAGTATCTGATCCACCGTGAATGACGCTGGTCGCTGACGCTGAGGAAACTCTTGGAAGGTCATCAGGAACTTCGTTAGCTCCACCCTCGCGATAGACAATTGCGGCCCTGCGCGGCGGTTCCACCAATCGTTGTAGTTGTTACTATCGACGTCGGCGCGCTCAAAAGGATCGCGTCTCAAGTGATACAACTTTGGAATGCGCAGATGCACAAAGGGTTCGCGCCAAACATCGAACTGTGCGGCGCGCTGCTCGGCGAACAAAGCTTTCCAGTCGCCCACGCGCATGGCCATCAAGTCACCATCGTCGCTCCAGTAGAAGAAGGTTTTGCGCGCCCCTCTCTCACTTTTACCGGTGAGGTGATCGGTGAAATCAAAACCATCGAGATGCACCTTGTAGGGTTTGCCCGTGACACGATTACCCTGACGCAGTTCTTGGACAACATCGGGACGACCCGCTGCATTAGCCAATGTTGGAAACCAATCCAAGTGGGACATCACTTCATTGCTGATGGTGCCGGGTTGAATTTTACCGGGCCAGCGAATCATCGCAGGAACACGAAAACCACCCTCCCAGTTAGTGTTTTTCTCGCCACGGAAAGGCGTGATCGCGGCGTCTGGCCACATGTTATAGTGCGGACCGTTATCCGTGGTGTAGATCACGATCGTATTATCGGCGATACCAAGCTCGTCCAGCTTGTTCAAAAGCTGCCCGACCAACATGTCGTGACCCACCATGGCGTCGTTGTAGAAGCCCTGCCCCGACAACCCCAGCTCTTTTTCGGCGGTGTGGGTGTAGTAATGCATGCGCGTGGAGTTAAACCAGACAAAGAAAGGCTTCTCTTGCTCATGCGCGCGATCAATGAAATTTAGAGACGCATCCAAGAATTCCTCGTCAACAGTCTCCATCCGCTTTTTGGTCAGCGGTCCAGAATCTTCTACTCGGCCATCGGCAAAGCTACGAATTACGCCGCGTGGCGCAAAACGCTTTTGGAACTCTGGATCTTGCGGGTAATCTGGATTTTCGGGCTCTTCCTCTGCATTGAGGTGATACAGGTTTCCAAAAAACTCATCAAAGCCATGATTGGTAGGTAAGAATTTATCTTTGTCGCCTAAATGGTTTTTTCCAAAGTGCGCCGTGACGTAGCCTTGGTCTTGCATAATCGCGCCAAGGGTCACGTCTTCATCCTGAATACCCAGATCGGCACCGGGAATACCCACCTTGGTCAAACCCGTTCGTATCGGACTCTGCCCAGTGATAAAAGCCGAACGCCCTGCGGTGCAGCTCTGCTCGCCGTAGTAGTCGGTAAATTTCATCCCTTCGTTGGCGATACGATCAATATTGGGCGTTCGATAGCCCATCATCCCCATGTTGTAGGTGCTCAGGTTCCAAATCCCCACGTCGTCACCCCAGATCACCAGGATATTGGGCTGTTTGGTTTGAGCCATGGCGCTTGCGCACACACTCATCAGCAGCGCTAAACTTAACGCAAGTCGCCGATTCAATCCTCGCATAATGTGTCCCTTGTCAGCTGTTATCGTTGTCGTGTGGTGTGTCTCGCAAGCAAACACTGGCGCGGACTACGCCACCCATGTAATGTAACAGCTGTTAACATGCCTGTTCGAGTTTTTTTTGAGCTGATTGAACCGAAATACGATTCCACCACACAACGAGGAACCTATGAGTCAAGACATCTACGTCCCGCCTAAAGTTTGGACTTGGGACCAAGGCAATGGCGGCCGCTTTGCCCAAATCAACCGTCCGGTGGCAGGCGCAACGCACGACAAAGCGCTGCCTCGTGGCGAGCATCCGTTTCAGCTACATTCAGTCGGCACGCCCAACGGTCAAAAAGTGACCATTATGCTAGAAGAGCTGCTGGCACTGGGCGTCACAGAGGCAGAATACGATGCGTGGATGATCAACATCCTCGAAGGCGACCAATTCTCGAGTGGCTTTGTTGATATCAACCCCAACTCGAAGATTCCCGCCCTTCTAGATACCAGCACCACCCCACCTACCCGCGTCTTTGAGTCAGGCTCGATCATCCTGTATCTTGCCGAAAAGTTTGGTCACTTTTTGCCGACCGAACCTAGCGCTCGAGCCGAAACGCTCTCGTGGCTATTCTGGCAGATGGCCAGCACCGCATTTCTGGGCGGAGGTTTTGGTCATTTCTATGCCTACGCGCCTGAAAAATACGAGTATCCAATCAATCGTTACGCCATGGAAGTCAAACGGCAACTCGATGTCCTGGACCAAAACCTAGCCACACGAACCTACTTGGCCGGCGACGACTACACCATTGCGGACATCGCGACCTTCCCATGGTATGGCATGCTAGTCATCGGCAACCTGTACTCTGCACAGGAGTTTTTGGATGTGGCAAGTTACAAGAACGTTGAGCGCTGGGCGCGCTTAATCGATTCTCGCCCAGCAGTGCAACGCGGCAAGCGCGTCAATACCATCTGGGGCGACGAAGATCAGCGCTGCTACGAACGCCACAGTGCGGCGGACCTCGACTAGACCTCGATGCTAAAAACCCAGTGGATACTGTGTCGGGTGAGCAACCAAAGCATCCGATACAGCATCTGCACCACTTGCAGCAACCTGCCGAGCTTGGTGCACCAATCCAGACAGCTGTGCGCCCACCAATCGGACTGGCCGACGTAGGGGCCACTCTTTTTGCAGTAAGCCAAGTAGCACCTCGCGTAGCTCTGCCTCCGACCCAAACAAGTGATCTAAACTCATCGCTCGCGTAATTTGCTGAAAATCATTGAACTTTATTTTCAGGGTCGCAGTTTTACCCTGGCAGCCGTTCTTTTGACTGCGCACCCAAACTTCTTCAGCAATCGAAACCACGGCCTCTCGAAGACTCTCGAGCTGACTCAAATCTTCTGGGTAGGTTCGCTCCGCCCCCACCGATTTCCGGATGCGGTTCGGACGCACGGGTCGATGATCGACTCCGCGTGAGGCTTTGTACAAATAGTCAGCAGAACTACCGAAATTTTCGGCTAGAAAAGCCAAGCTGCAAGCGCGAATGTCAGCACCTGTTTGAAGATTAAGACGAGCCATCTTCTCAGCGGTTTTCGGACCAACCCCATAAAAGCGACGTACGGGCAACTGCCCAACAAAAGCCTCGCCCTCATCGGGCAACACCACACACTGACCATTGGGCTTATTCTGGTCTGACGCGATTTTCGCAATAAACTTGTTGTAACTGATACCGGCGCTCGCAGTGAGGTTCAACTCCTCGTATATGGATTTTCGAATCATGTGAGCAATTTTCACTGCGGAGCCGACGCCTCGTTTATCTTGAGTCACGTCAAGGTAAGCCTCATCCAAAGAAAGGGGCTCGATGACATCTGTATAGCGCGAAAATATCTCGCGAATCTGAGCCGAGACACTTCGGTACACATCAAATCGTGCTTTGACAAATATCAAATCAGGACACAAACGCTGCGCGGTAACCGAGGGCATTGCCGATTTAACGCCAAACTTGCGCGCCTCATAACTCGCCGCCGCTACGACACCGCGCAACCGCGCACCGCCCACGGCAATAGGTTTGCCCCGGAGCTCTGGATTATCGCGCTGTTCGACACTCGCATAAAACGCGTCCATGTCGACGTGAATAATCTTGCGCGGCCTATGGTTCGATACGTCAGACAAACTTACACATCACATTGAAAACAATCTATAGGATAAACCCTTGTGGACCTTGGTTCAGCTGAATTTTCAACCGCCGACCATAGAGAACCCAGGGCCGAATTTGTAAAAAAACTACATTAATTACGTAATTCCACTGGAAAACAACCCGTATTTTGTGCTTTTATTACAACAGTACTGAAGGGAAATTAGAGCTATGCATCCTGTCCTTGAACAAGTTACCGCCCAAATACGCGAACGCAGCAAAGCTCTGCGCCAAAATTATTTGGATCGTTTGGACCGCGACGCCAACGAGGCGCCGGATCGTGCGCGCCTCAGCTGTGGCAATCTCGCTCACGGTTTTGCGGCCTGCCAGGAGTCTGACAAACAAACCCTCAAACTCATGGACTCGGTTAACGTAGGCATAGTCACCGCTTACAACGATATGCTGAGCGCCCACCAGCCCTACCAAGGGTATCCCGACATCATTAAAGAGGCCTTGCGTGAGCTCGGGTCAACCGGTCAAGTTGCAGGCGCGACACCTGCGATGTGCGATGGTGTCACGCAGGGACAGGCGGGCATGGAGCTGAGTCTGCTCAGCCGAGATCATATTGCCCAATCCACTGCTGTGGCTTTGTCACATCAAATGTTTGACGCCGCGTTGCTATTGGGAATCTGCGATAAGATCGTGCCGGGACTGCTCATCGGCGCACTACGATTCGGCCACTTACCGGCAATGTTTGTACCTGCAGGCCCAATGCCCACAGGTCTTGCCAACAAAGAGAAACTGCGAATCCGACAACTCTACGCCCAAGGTGAGGTCGGTCGCGACGCATTGTTAGAAGCAGAATCAGCATCCTATCACTCGGCGGGCACCTGCACCTTCTACGGCACGGCGAACAGCAATCAAATGGTACTTGAAGCAATGGGGCTACAATTACCCGGAAGCTCTTTTGTGAACCCAGGCACGGAGTTAAGAGACGCCCTGACACGCTACACAGCTCAGCACATCACCAAAATCTCTGGCAAATCCAAGAACTTCCGTCCTCTGGGTCGAGTTGTCGATGAGCGTGCCGTCGTTAATGGCATTGTTGCTCTGCTCGCGTCCGGTGGGTCAACTAACCACACGATACACCTCATCGCTATGGCGAGAGCCGCTGGCATTATCATCAGCTGGGAAGACATGGACAAACTGTCTCGCGTCACACCGCTTTTAGCCAAGGTTTACCCAAACGGATCGGCTGATATCAATCATTTTCACGCTGCTGGCGGCACTGGCGCTCTGTTCACTGAACTGTTATCGAATGGGTTGATGCATGGCGACGCCCTGACTACCTGGGGCGAGAACTTTGCCGACTTCTGTGTCGAGCCAAAATTAGAGCACGGCCAAATACAGTGGTCACCTGCCCCCAAAACAAGTCTGGATGATTCGGTCATAGGCGCTGTTGCAAAACCGTTTGACCCCGAGGGCGGACTGCGTCAGCTCGATGGCAACATCGGTCGAGCAGTCATCAAAATCTCTGCTGTCGCTCCAGAACACCGCATCGTCAAGGCGCCCGCTGTGGTATTTGACAGTCAACATGCTCTCGAGGCTCGATTTAAAGCAGGTGAACTGAACAAAGATTGTGTGGTCGTGGTTCGCTACCAGGGCCCAAAGGCCAATGGCATGCCTGAACTACACAAACTCACACCCTTTTTGGGGGTTTTACAAGACAAAGGCTTTGCGGTTGCCCTGGTCACGGATGGACGCATGTCGGGAGCTTCAGGCAAAGTCCCCGCCGCCATACACGTTTCGCCGGAAGCTGCGAGCGGAGGCTGGATCGGTCGAATCCAAGACGGCGATCTGATCGAGGTCGACGCGACCAAGGGTACGTTGCAAGTTCATATTGATGAGCTAGAATTCAGCCAACGAATTCAAGCGTCGGCGCCCATCGAAGACGACAACTGCGGCCGTGATTTATTCGCCGCGACCCGCGCCTTGTTGAGCAGTGCGGAAACGGGCGCTACGTTTTTATTTGACGAAGCCACGGCACTCAACGCATTACAGAGCGCTACCGAATAGGGCCTATCATGATGAAAGACTGGAATTTAGTCGCCGATATCGGAGGGACGAACGCCCGCTTCGGTGTGTTTTGTCGCCGGACTCAACAACTGGAAATCACCCACAGCTACGCGGTTGCCGACTACCCGAAATTTGAGGATGCACTGGCACAATTCTTGAACGAAATCGACAGTTTAAAACAACATGAAAAACTGCCGCGGTTTGCATGCCTCGCAGTAGCCTGCGTACCCGACAATGAAATCATTCAGTTCACCAACAGCTCGTGGCGCTTCCAAAAATCGGATATCAGCCACCAACTCGGTGGCGCCGCGCTCGTTGTTATTAATGACTTCGCCGCAGTCGCCTACGCAATCCCAAGCTTGAAAAGCTCTGATTACATTGAAATCGGTGGCCACTCTGCCACTGTCGACAAACCCATTATCGTCTTGGGCCCGGGCACAGGCTTAGGGGTGGCCTCATTAATACCCAACCCTGATTCAGGCTACAGCGTTGTCGGTGGAGAAGGTGGACATGCCGACTTTGCGCCGGTCACACCGCTCGAAATCTCAATCTTGACGGAGCTGCAGAAACGTTATGAGCGCGTATCGATCGAACGATTATTGTCGGGCGCGGGAATCATCAACATTTACGAAGCCATTGCCAACATCAAAGGGCGAGAAGCAAAGTTCGACAGCGCTGCGGCGATAGCGCAAGCGGCAAATGATGGCAGCGACAGCTTGGCCTCGTCAGCCATGAACGCTTTCTTTGCTATCTTAGGATCAACCGCGGGTAATCTCGCCCTGACGCTTGGCGCTATGGGTGGAGTCTACATCGCTGGAGGCATCACGCCACGCTACCCAGAACTTTTGCGAAACAGCGAGTTCCGCGCTCGCTTTGAGGCCAAAGGCCGTTTCAAATCCTACTTACAACCTATTGTCCTGAGAGTCATCACTAAAGATCACCTGGGCTTGCTTGGCGCAGCCGAGCGCCTGAACATTCTGGAGAATTCATGAGCATTAATTACGACTTCATCACGGCGGCACCTGTCGTTCCGGTACTGGTTATCGACGATCTCGACACAGCCATCCCTATGGCCGAGGCACTTGTCGCCGGCGGTCTGCCCGCCTTGGAAATCACTCTGCGCACCGACTGTGCTCTAGACGCCATTGAACGCATTGCCAAAGCGGTACCTAACGCTATCGTCGGTGCGGGCACCGTATGCAACGGTGACCAACTGAGAGCATGCAGGGATCGGGGAGCACAATTCATCGTATCACCGGGCTCTAGCCAATCGATTTTCGATGCGGCAAAAGAAACCGCCCTACCACTGCTGCCGGGCGTCTCTAGCGCCTCAGAAATGATCGCGGCGATGGATGCAGGCTATGAAATTTTAAAGTTTTTCCCAGCTGAGGCCAACGGCGGCGCGAAGGCATTAAAAGCCTATTCGGGCCCCTTCCCCCATGTGAAATTTTGTCCAACAGGCGGAATCTCGCCCAACAATTTGAAAGACTACCTCAGCTTACCCGCCGTCATTGCGGTAGGCGGCTCATGGATCACACCAAAACATGCGATTCAATCCAGAAACTGGGACGCCATTCGACAATTGGCGGCCGAAGCCGTAGTCCTCGCCAGCGATATCGTCGCTGCCGCCTAGGCTAACAAGGAGATCGGCCATGCAACCGACAGATTTGATTATTTTTGGCGCCAGCGGCGACTTGTCCGCGCGTAAATTATTTCCAGCGTTATACCATTTGAGTGGCTGCGAGCTGCTACCCGAGTCGTTTCGTATTGCGGCAGTCGCGCGCGATGACGTCCAGACCGATGCGTTTTTATCAAGATTAAAAGAGCGCATGCAATCCGCCATCAATCATACACATTGGTCGGAAGAGCGATGGACGAAGTTCGCGAGCTACTTTACCTATATCAAAGCGGATTTCAGCGACGCAAAAAATCTAAATGCCTTATCAAAATGGCTGGACGATACGCGAGTCAGCTTGTTCTACTTGGCTACGCCACCGAGTCTATTCGCGCCCATATGCGATAATCTATCCAGTGCAGACTGCCTGACCGGCGATTGTCGCATCGTTTTAGAAAAGCCCATTGGTGAAGACCTAGCAAGTTCAGAGAAGGTAAACGAAACCGTTGGGCGCTACTTCCCAGAAGGCTCAATTTACCGCATTGATCATTATCTCGGTAAAGAAACGGTACAAAACCTGCTGGTATTGCGCTTTGCGAACCGTTTTATCAACGCCCAATGGGATCAAAGTTGCATTGACCACGTACAAATCACAGTCGCTGAAACCGTCGGTATTGAAGGCCGTTGGTCCTACTACGACAAGGTAGGTCAATTGCGAGACATGGTACAAAACCACTTGATGCAGCTCCTATGCTTGGTAGCAATGGAACCACCCAACTCTATGTCCGCTGAAAGTATCCGCGACGAAAAAGTGAAGATCGTAAAAGCGCTTCGTCCTATCGATGTGGATACGGTCGCCGATCACGTTGTTCGAGGGCAATACGGCCAGGGCTGGAGCCAAGGCCTGAGCGTACCGAGCTATACCGAAGAAGAAGGCTGCACCAATCCCGAATCAGATACCGAAACCTTCGTCGCGATCAAAGCACACATTGACAACTGGCGATGGGCCGGCGTGCCGTTCTATTTACGAACCGGAAAACGGCTGCCTGAAAAGATGACCGAAATTGTCATTACCTACAAAAAGCTACCGCACAACATTTTTTCAGGCGGCGACAACATCCCAAATTCATTGGTAATTCGTCTACAGCCCAACGAGGGCATCGAAATGAAAATGGTGGCGAAAAAACAGACGCTGAAAGACAAGCTCGGCCTCGTCACCCACGACCTAAACCTCGATTTCTTGGGGTCGTCCGAGATGAATCGCATTCCAGACGCTTACGAACGTCTCTTCTTAGACGCCATTAACGGCGACCAATCGTTGTTCGTTGGCCGCTCAGAGATCGAAGAAAGCTGGCGCTGGTGCGACACCCTCATTCGCGCTTGCCAATTACAAAACATCCAAGCAAAGCAGTATCACGCGGGCTCCTGGGGCCCAGCAAAAGCAGAGTTGCTGATTGAAAAAGACGGACGTAGCTGGCATGAATGAATGGAACCGATTTGACTCTCGTGCGACTTTAGACCAAGAACTGGCAAGATTCGCGGCACAAACACTGGCGGAGGCTATCGAGACTCGCGGTCATGGCTACTTAGTCGTGTCCGGCGGAAGCACACCCATGGGCTTTTTCCAAACCCTTAGTCAAAACCAGACCCTTGACTGGTCCAAAGTGACCGTCACACTTGCGGACGAGCGTTGGGTTGCACCAGATCACGCCGACAGCAACGAAGCCTTGGTTTATGAGAACTTATTACAGAACGCGGCCACAAGCGCGCAATTTGCATCGCTGTATTCAGGCGATGAGACGCCCGAGATAGGCGCTGCAACACTGGACGCAAAATTCAGTGCCCTGCCTACCTTCGACCTTGTCATTTTGGGAATGGGCGGCGATGCTCATACGGCCTCGCTTTTCCCAAACACGCCGGCCTTAACCCAGGGACTTGATCCGCAAAGCCCACACGCCCTGATTGCGGTGCACCCTGCTACCGCACCGCATGCACGCATCAGCATGACCCTTGCCCGCCTACTTCGAACTCAGAATTTAGTGCTTCACATTACCGGCGCTAACAAGTCCAAGGTATTTGAGCAGGCCATTACGCCAGAAAGTCACGCGACCGATATGCCCATCAGAGCGGTTGCGTTGCAGCAGCAGACACCTCTACAGATTTATTACGCCGACTAAGACCTCGAGGTTCCTTGAGCGGCGGCGTTTATAAGGAAATAGTGCGCCGCGCCATTTCGCTAATGGCGAGGAATCACGGTTATATGCCTTCAACCAGGCTTAATGGATACTGATCCGCTTCCGTCTCGTCATTTATTTTGCTCGCGCCCTCCCGCTAATGCCGACGGCTCAAAAACTCGCACTCGTCTATCGCCTCGTGCTCAGACACTTTTGCCGACAGCCCCGCCAACCGCGCTCGGTCAAAGCAGCGCACTGACTGTTCACAAAACAAATCACGAGTCTGTGCGCTAGCGGCGCACCAAGATTTGATAAGCCGATGGCGATTTGGCGATGTGCGATGTGCGATGTGCGATGTGCGATGTGCGATGTGCGATGTGCGATGAATATAAAAAAAGGGGAGCAGACGCTCCCCTACAAGGTACCAAGACAGACAGGACTCAACATGGGTACCTTAAAAAAACTTAAGCGGCTTGGCTGGTATGCTTACCGTTACTCGCAGAGGCGGCAAACACCAGTGCGTTATCCAGCATACGATTCGAAAAGCCCCACTCGTTGTCATACCATGCAAGCACTTTTACCAAACGGCCATCAACACGAGTGTGATTAGAATCGAAGTTGCTTGAGAAGTTGGTGTGGTTAAAGTCGATCGACACCAGAGGTTGTGCGTTGTAGCTAAGCACGCCGTAGGCGTCTGCATCGGCCGCCTGCTTCATAATCGAATTGATCTCTTCCGCGGTGGTATCACGCGTTGCGACGAAGGTTAAGTCAACCAGAGACACATTTAATGTTGGGACTCGAACCGCCATCCCGTCAAGACGACCGTTGAGTTCAGGAACGACTAAACCAATCGCAGCTGCGGCACCTGTTTTGGTTGGAATCATTGACAGCGCCGCAGCACGCGCGCGGAACGGATCTGAATGGTACGCATCGCTCAGCGATTGATCGTTAGTGTAGGCATGTACCGTGGTCATAAAGCCCTGCTCAATACCAACCGTTTGATGCAAAGGCGCTACTAAAGGTGCCAGACAATTGGTTGTGCAAGAAGCATTCGAGATGATTGTATCCGACGGTTTAATCGTATCGTGGTTGATGCCGTAGACGATCGTGGCATCAAGATCATCGCCCGGTGCAGACAGAATGACGCGCTTGGCTCCCGCATCAATGTGCTTTTGCAAATCAGCGCGGTGGCGAAAAATACCGGTGCATTCGAACACCACATCAACTTCAAGTGACTTCCAGGGTAACTGACTGGGATCACGCTCTGAGCATACCTTGATACGGTCACCGTCAATCACGAGGTGGGAATCGACCACTTGAACTGGGAAGCCAAATCGACCGTGTGCAGTGTCAAACCGCGTGAGATGCGCGTTCATTTCAGCATCGCCCAGATCGTTGATCGCAACGATTTCCATACTGTCACGGAGCTCTGGCCGCTCGTAATAAGCGCGCAAGATATTTCGTCCAATTCGACCGTATCCGTTGATCGCAATCTTAATCATGCTGCCTCCCAAAAACCGTTAAAATGTAGTTTTGTTACACAAATACTGCCCCCAACCCCGATCTCAGTCAATATTTTTTTCTTTTTATTACGAAAAAACGCGTAATTTTTGCAAAAAAACTGTTTTATAGTGTATAAGAAGGCTTAAAAATGTAACTTTGTAACGAGCAAATAATAGAAAAACCGATACCCGCAAGCGGCAGGGCCGATAGAGAGACACCTATATGGAAAATTTACTCGCGACAATATCAACCGCGTTACCGAATCTGAACAAGTCAGAGAAGAAGGTTGCGGCGGTGATTCTTGATGACCCGGAGGCCTCCACTCAGTCGTCAATCGCGACGCTGGCGACCAAGGCAAAGGTCAGCGAACCCAGCGTCAACAGATTCTGCAAGCGTTTTGGCGCTAGCGGATTCCCCGACTTCAAATTAAAGCTCGCCAAGTCCTTAGTGTCAGGCGTTCGCTACGTATCCTCCGCCGTAGAGCTCGAAGACTCATCGGACGAATTCACACCGAAAATTTTTAACAATTCGATTCATGCCCTGAGTTTAGTGCGCGACAGCATCAATCCCGCCTTAGTCGCCAGAGTGGTCGATCAGTTAGTTCAAGCACGTCGCATTTACTTCTTTGGGTTGGGGACCTCAGCAGCAGTGGCAACCGACGCTGAATACAAGTTCTTTCGGTTCAACACTCCGGTATCGTCTCACCATGACCCGCTCATGCAGCGCATGCTGGCATCTGCCGGCGGTGTCGGAGACTTGTTTTTCTGTATCTCACACACCGGCCGCACAAAAACCTTAATCGAAACGGCACAATTGGCTCGTGAAAATGGTGCGACTGTCGTGGGTCTTACAGCACCCAATTCCGCTCTCTCGCAGGCCTGCCAATGGGCCCTGGAGCTGGACGTGCCCGAGGACACCGATGAGTATCTGCCCATGACCTCTCGAATTGTGCACTTAGTAGTGCTAGACGTACTCGCGACCGGTGTCACCCTTCGTAAAGGTGAAGAATTTTTACCGCACCTTGCCCGCATCAAAAATAGTCTTAAACCCACTCGTCTTAGCCAGGATTAACCACAAAGGTCAGTTTATGTCGCCAGCAAACACCTCATCAAATACCGAATCACTTCGTAAACATGTAAAATTGCTGGGGCGTTTGCTGGGAGAAATTATCTCCGAGGCGGAAGGAGAGGCCTTTTACGAAACGGTCGAAGCCATTCGGCGCTTATCAAAATCCGCGCGCGCAAAAAACGACTTTGAAGATCTTCAGCATCTCTTGTCGCCCATTTCTAACGAAAAAGCCTTGGGCGTTGCACGTGCGTTTGGTCAATTTCTGACTCTCGCGAATATCGCCGACCAACACCACTCAACCAGCCATGACTTCGGCCAAAATCCTGCGGCGATACTGCGCGAAGCGGCGAGCAAATTGCAAAATATCGATGCCAGGCAGCAAGTGCTAGAGGACGCTCTCGACAATCTGAAGATCGATTTGGTCTTGACTGCTCACCCTACCGAAATTATTCGGCGCACGATGATTAATAAGTACGCTGAAATCGATCAGTGCTTGGGCATGCTAGAGCATGAAGACACTCCGAGTAAGCAAGTCAAAATTGTCGCCCGTTTGCGCTCGTTAATCACTCAAATTTGGTACAGCCGTGATTTCCGCGTGAATCGCCCCTCGCCAATCGACGAGGCTAAAGGGGGTTATGCAGTCGTTGAACGCAGTCTGTGGCAAGCCGTTCCAGACTTCTTACGAGAGCTCGACCTGATGCGTGAACAGCTCAATTTACCTGAAGCCAAGCTTGATTGGACGCCGGTAAAGTTTTCCAGCTGGATGGGCGGCGACCGTGACGGCAACCCCAATGTCACGGCAGCCATCACGCAAGAAACACTGCTTTTAAGTCAGTGGCAAGCCGCCGATTTACTCAGCCACGACTTAAATACCTTAATCGAGGAACTCTCAGTTACCGAGTGTAATCAAAGTGTGCGCGATCACGTGGGCGACGCACACGAGCCATATCGCAGCCTATTGCGGCCTTTGCGCGATCTGTTGGAAAAACAGAGAACTGCCTTGATGCACGCGATCAAAGATGACAAAGCGGCACCAATCCCCCTCACTAAAGCACAGGTCTTGGCACCGCTCGAACTCACTTACACTTCGCTGCACGAGTGCGGCATGAGCATCATCGCAAAAGGCTTGCTGCTGGATGTCATTCGACGAGTTCACGCGTTCGGCCCGCACTTGGTCACGTTAGACATTCGGCAAGAATCGGGGCGTCATAGCCAAGCCATAGCCGAAATTGTGGCGGCGCTCGGCCTGGGAGACTATCACCAATGGACCGAATCTGAACGCTGCGAATTCCTGCTAAAGGAGCTAAACAATCCGCGTCCTTTACTTCCTCGCTCATTCACTGGAAGCAATGAAGTCAACGAAGTGTTGCAGACGACGCGAGTCATCGCGAGTCACCCGCGCGAGGCCTTCGGCGCCTATGTGATCTCGATGGCCTCCTCCGCGTCTGACGTGTTAAGCGTATACCTGCTGATGAAAGAGGCTGGGTGCCAAAGTATGCTACCCGTCGCGCCTTTATTCGAAACGCTCAGCGATCTCCAAAACGCCCAGAGCGTTGTGCAACAACTCTTCGAGCTCGAAGGGTTTTGTGATTACATCAAACATTACATGATGGTTATGATCGGATATTCCGACTCGGCAAAAGATGCTGGCGTTCTCGCTGCCTCTTGGGCTCAGTATCAGGCGCAAGAAGCGCTCATTAAAACCTGTCAAGCCAAAGGGGTAGCACTAACCTTATTCCATGGCCGAGGTGGCACAATAGGGCGAGGTGGAGCTCCCGCCCAAGCCGCTCTTTTGTCGCAACCACCCGGTTCATTAGCACAGGGACTGCGCGTCACCGAGCAAGGTGAGATGATCCGAACCAAACTAGGCCTACCTGCGCTTGCAGGTAACACCCTTGCTCTTTACAGCAGTGCAATTTTGCAGGCAAACGTTTCACCACCACCAAAACCCAAGCAAGAATGGCGAGAGCTGATGCACGGGCTTGCGGACGCATCTTGCCAGCACTACCGTGACTACGTGCGCCACAACCCAGACTTCTTGGTGTACTTTCGAGAAGCCACCCCAGAACAAGAGCTGGCAAATTTGCCGCTGGGATCGCGGCCAGCGCGACGCCGTTCGGGCGGTGGCATAGAAACTCTGCGCGCTATTCCCTGGATTTTTGCTTGGTCACAAAACCGTTTGTTGCTGCCCGCCTGGCTCGGCGCCGGTCAGGCGCTTGCTGAGGCAATTAAGGACTCTAACCATCAATCTGTCATTCAACAAATGATCGCCGACTGGCCTTTCTTTAGAACGCGCATCTCGATGCTTGAAATGGTATTTGCCAAAGCTGACCTGCTGATCGCCGAATACTACGACGACACCTTGGTCAGTGCGGACTATTTGCCGCTAGGTATTGCGTTGAGGCAACAACTTCAGCAAGATGCGACCACTGTGCTGGACTTGCTCAATCAAGACCAGCTGCTCCAACACGATGAGTGGGGTAAAGAATCGATTCGCTTGCGTAACATATACACGGCTCCGCTCAATTTACTTCAAGCAGAGCTTCTGCGTCGCGAGCGAAATCAGAACGACACCTTAGTAGAGCAAGCCATCATGGTCAGCATTGCGGGTGTCGCGGCGGGAATGAGGAACACAGGCTAGTGGCATTTGTAGTAGGGATTGCGGGCGGCTCATGCAGCGGAAAGACGACACTCGCTCGAGCGCTGACGGAGTACTACCAGGCTAAGCAGGGTGTCAATGCAACACTGCTGATGCAGGATTCTTACTACGCAGATCTCACGGGCATGACAAAAGCAGAGCGTGATAGAGTCAACTTTGATCACCCGTCGGCCCTTGATTTCGATTTGATGCGCGATCAGCTAGCACTGCTCAGAGCTGGCGATACCATCCAGTGCCCGGTTTATGACTTCGCTCAACACCAACGCTGTGTGCAAACCGAACCGATTCACTCGGCAGATATCGTCATTGTTGAGGGCACTCTAGTGCTCGAGCAATCAATATTGCACCCTCTGCTGGATCTCCGTGTATTCGTGCACGCCGACGAAGCACTGCGCCTCGCGCGGCGTATAGAGCGTGATGTGGAGCATCGAGGCCGCACCCAAGCGTTTGCTCACGCACAATTTAACGAAACTGTTGCCCCTATGCACAACGCATTTGTGGAACCCTCCCGCGCACACGCCAACATCCTAATCGACGGCAGTAAACCCACTGAGCAGGCCCTAGAAGAAGTCTTACAGCACATCCCCCCGCCTCTGCAATAAACACGCTACCAGCAGTCATTCAGTTCGTGCTCGCAGTCCTTTCGTAATTGTATGAACGAAGTTGCGAGTTGATTCAATCAGAATTGACTTGATTGCTCGGCCAAAATGAGTGAGCCTTAAACGTTGTTGTTAACACCGTATACATAACGCAAGCTTAAAAATAAGGAGAGTAGTTTATGTCTGAAGAAAGTCCCGTATTGGTGGATGTTGCCGATGGCATCATGGTCATCACCCTCAACCGACCCGCCGCAAAAAATGCGGTTAACAAAGCCCTAGCGGAAGGTGTCGCGGCAGCGATCGATCAACTCGAAAGCTCACCCGATATCCACGTTGCGATCTTAACAGGCGCCGGTGGCACATTCTGTTCAGGTATGGACCTAAAAGGTTTTGTTCGTGGTGAGACACCCATGATTGCAGGTCGCGGATTTGCAGGCCTGTGCGAGTATCGCTGCGCCAAACCTTTGATTGCAGCCGTTGAAGGCTATGCCTTGGCCGGTGGTTTCGAACTTGCTATCAGCTGCGACCTGATCGTTGCCTCAGATGCCTCTAAATTCGGTATTCCTGAAGTTAAGCGTGGCCTCGCAGCCGCCGCAGGTGGCTTAGTGAAATTGCCCAAGCAAATTCCTCAACGCATCGCCAAAGAGTGGGCGCTGACCGGTGATTTCGTGAGCGCCGGACGCGCGTACGAGCTGGGCCTCATTAACCAAGTCGTCGCAGCAGGAACGGCACTCGAGGGCGCCAAGGCCCTGGCTGCCAAGATCGCTGCCAATGGCCCGCTCGCGGTAGCCAAAAGTAAAGAAGTGGTCGACAACGCCCAAGACTGGACCAGCGACGTCATGTTCGCCAAGCAAAACGAAATCGTGCTGCCAGTCATGACCAGCGAAGATGCAATCGAAGGAGCCACTGCTTTCGCCGAAAAACGTGCACCCGTTTGGAAAGGTCGCTAAGGAGAATATCATGGCAGAAGCATGGATTATTGACGCCTGTCGCACTCCGCGCGGCATTGGTAAAAAAGGCAAAGGCGCTCTCGCGGACCAGCATCCTCAACATCTTGGTGCTACCGTATTGGCCGCTATTGCCGAACGCAATCAACTCAATACCGCAGAAGTTGACGACATCATTTTTGGCACCAGCTCACAGCGCGGTCAGCAAGGCGGCGATTTAGCCCGTATGGCAGCACTGGACGCCGGCTACGACACGCGCGCCTCTGGCGTAACGCTCGACCGCTTCTGTGGGTCTGGCATCACATCGGTCAACATGGCCGCGGCATCCATCATGAGTGGCTTTGAAGATTTAGTCATCGCTGGTGGTTGTGAGATGATGTCGACCTTCGGTTCAGATCCAACGCAATCGCCCTTTATCGACAGCGACAACCTGCGTTTGCGAGAGCGTCATCCCCAGCCCCATCAGGGAATTTGCGCGGACGTTATTGCCACCTTGGAAGGCATTGATCGTACCGCACTTGATGCGTTGGCAGTTGTCTCACAGCAGCGAGCAGATTACGCGATCAAGAATGGGCATTTCGCCAAAAGCTTGATCCCTGTCTATCGACCAGATGGTTCGCTAGCACTGGATCATGAAGAGTTCCCGCGTCCCAGCACAACGCTTGAATCGCTCTCTGCACTGCAACCGTCGTTTGCTCCAATGGCGGACTACCCGCTAAACGAGGCAGGCACGACCTATAAACAGTTGGTGCATCAGGCTTATCCTGGCTTAGATATCAAACACGTGCATCACGCAGGCAACTCTTCAGGCGTAGTCGACGGCGCTGCGGCTATTCTGATGGCCTCACCTGACTATGCGAAAGCTCACGGTATGAAACCTCGCGCCCGTATTGTTGCTATGGCGAATATGGGTGACTCACCCGAGCTTATGCTGAACGCCCCGGTTCCAGCCGCTAAAAAAGTACTGCAAAAGGCCGGCATGAAAATTTCGGATATCGATTTGTTTGAAATCAACGAAGCCTTCGCGATTGTTGCCGAGAAGTTTATTCGCGATTTAAATCTTGATCGCGACAAGGTAAACGTCAACGGTGGCGCCATGGCACTTGGCCACCCGATCGGTGCAACCGGTTCGATTCTAATCGGTACGATTCTGGATGAACTCGAGCGTCGCGACCTACAGTTTGGCTTGGTCACGATGTGTGCCGCCGGTGGTATGGCGCCCGCGATTATTATCGAACGCGTCTAAACCCTCGCGGGTAGGGCTCGTGAGAGCCTTACCCCATTCTTTCTTGCACTATTGAACACGACAATACTCGAGCGCTAACTCAGATAATTCGCCAAAACCGGCACTTCCGCCAGGCTTCTGACAGCGTCATTGAGATGGGTGCAGCCTTCGGTTCGCGCTAGGCGTTTTAGCACGGTTGTTCTTAGCTCCTTCACCGGGGTCCCAATCAGACGTTCAAGATTCGCGATCGCATTGGGGCACTCGGGGTAAGGCAGAATGTGCGGATCAGCGTCAAGACGCGCAAGAGTCCCGTTTGCCGCGTCGATATAGGCCTGCAAACAATACTCATGAACGGCCACGCGGGAGCCATCTGCCCGACTCGCTGTGTCCTGAAAATAGACTTCAGCTCGAGTGATGTTGCCCTCAGACCAGACGTCTATTCGACGCGCGCGCCGCATCGAGGTTTCACAGTATTCGGCCATTACAGGCCATCCATCAGGGTCTTCAGGGTTCACTAAAGACTTTACTACTGCACACCGTTCGCTGGTGGTACTGCCTAACTCACCCGATAATGAGGTCGAGCCCTCTGCAAAACCGAGACAAACGTTCATCATCGTTTGTCTTAAACTCGGATCTTCAACCACCTGAATATTAAAATCGTCCACATAGCCCGGACGTTGTGTAAACGCCCAACCCGCAATCAAACTGGCGCCAGACAAGTCATCGAGCAATAAATACAGTGGCGTACCCGCTTTGCGCTCGTCTGGAAAGCGCTCTTGCAAGACTGCACGCAAGTAAGCTCCGCCGGTGAATCCTGCGAGAGCACTTACATCGCAACGACGACAGCATGACTCAATAGACAATATCTTTCGATCCATGGTGACGCTCGCCGTGAAGTCGTCTTGCACCAGCACTTGTATCGGGTGGTCTTGCTCCGTGGTTAAAATGTCGCGCCCACAGCCTACAAACTGCATAGGGCGCTCTTCGCCATCCGGCCATGTCATATCAATGTGGGTGGTTCGCCTTACCGAATTGGGGCGGCGTAAAGGGCTGTGCCCATAAGGTGTGGGCAGCTGCTTCACTCTTGTACCTCAACACCCTCAAGATTCATTAAGAATTGACCAGCCGCCTGGCGCAATTCGTCGCTCATGGGCGAACTCTTGCCATTTTCACCATTGGCAATCGTCGATTGATTGACCGCTACGCAATCGCCCTGCTCATTAAACATCGCGCAACTCAGCGTATACGAACTTGACCCAATACGCATAACGCCGACGCCGATCGTGACATCCGATGGGTAATTCATTTCTGCTAAGTAGAATATGTGGGTCGCGACCAACATCAATCGATCTCGACGCTCAAAATGACTCAAGTTGTCTGATTTATGCAAGGCCAGATTAAAGCGTATTCTCGACTCTTCGAATAGCCGGGCAAAGGCGACATTGTTGATGTGCGCCAATACATCACAATCGCCATATCGGGTGCTGAGTTTTATAGTGAATGGATAGCGGACTAAATCGCATTGAAAGCTTTGATACCGCATATTACGCATCCCTTACCGACTCCTTACCTTTGCGGATTTCAGCCGATTTCATCACAGCGTCTGCATGCCCTACCACTTGCCCATCCACAACATAATCGCAAGTAGAAAACACCAGTTCGCGGCCCTCTTTTGTTACTTTAGCGCGTACTTCAAGCCACGCCCCTACTGGAACACTGGTATAAAAATTCATGTTAAAGCTAATATGAACGCTGAAGCGATTGATTCCTTTACGCATGCTGATCGCGTGCCCCGTAGCGATATCACCTAGGGTCATCAAAAAACCACCGTGTGCCATCGGCCCGCCGTTGCGATAGTCATCTAGCACCCAAGCACCAATATCAACACTATCGGCGTGTTCGCGGTAATACACCTCTAAATTATCGACGAATGGGACCGGCACCTCGAAAGCACAAGGGACAAAACCCTCGGGGACAAAACGTTTACTCATACACAAGAACTCACAACCAAAACGCTACTTTAGCAAGAGCGATCGTCAAACCCTACCGCATTACTTTGAACACACTGTCACACAATAGAGAATGTGTTGACCGGTTGACCCACGTTTACTGCGATCTGAGCGCCCAGAGCTAGTTCACCCATTCTTTGCATCACGTCAGGATCTGGTGATACGGCAATCGCCCGATGTCCTGTTGCCGCGCTTCGACCAATCGCAATGGCAACCTGGGGTTGATCGCCTCTGTAAATCACTGTGTAGGTTTCTAGGTTGTACTGACCAGCGGGTTCCAGATCCAGAGAAACAGATCCAATGGCATCAAGTTCAGTCTGTGCACGGCTGTTGCTGTTCTCAGGCCAACCGCAGGGCTCCGTCGAATAAATACCGACCGAGTGTTTTGACATGTACCCCCCATTAGCGCCCACTAGGGCAAAAGCTCCACGATCAGCACGAGCGCACGCTACCGCCTCAGCAATACCGTGCATCGAGTAGTTATTGCCGGGACCACCAAAATAGGGGAGCCCACCAGTAAGGGTATAAGGCACATCCCCATTAAGGGGCAATCCGAAATAATCCAGGGCGTTGAATACCGCGATTGGGAAGCAGCTATAACAATCGACGTAGCGCATGTCAGCAAAGGTCTTTCCAGCGGCAGCCAGTGCGACGTCGTAAGCACTGTGCATGGCAGGACTTACACCTAAATCGGGACGTTCCAACACAACCCTCTCAACGGTATCGGCGTAGCCATGGACATACACCCGCTTATCGTCAGCAATACCCAACGAATCGGCAAGCGCGCTTGACACTATAACCACCGCGGCACCCTGATTCACCCAGTCCCTTGCTACAACGCTTTTGGGATGCGGATCGCCCACCATACGATTGCGCTCGGTAATTGTGGCGATTTCGGTTGCGCTCAGGGTTTTTTGACTCATCGCATAAGGGTTGCTGGCCGCCACTTCTGTAAACGGCGCGAACAATGCTCCCATTTGCAAAGCGTAATCTTCGGAAGAAAGCCCCAGACTTAACCTTCGGGCTTGTTCGAGCAAGGGATAAACCGATACGGGCACAGCACCACCGTGGCGCTGTAGCTCGGTTTCAGTCATAAAATCGGTATTCATGCCGGGATCATTCACGGGGTAATCGCTGTGCTGAGTCCAATCCCAAGATTGCCCCTCCGCTTTTGCCTTGCGCATGGTGGCGATGGCCTCGGCACCACAAATGACCGCGGCGCGAATCTCGCCCGCAGCAATACGGGAACCAAAAATACCAACCCATTTCTGTGGTTCGTTACCACAGGCGCCCGAGTGGTTGACCTCAGCACCAGAAATGTTCAGTCGATCGGCAATACACCCCGCGAAATTATCGGGCCACCCAAAGGGTGCCAACACAGGCTGTACAGCCTTGGGAACAGAATCAGGAAAGGTGCGAATCACGGTCATAGCGTCAAGGTTGGAAACAATGTCGGCGCCCGCATTGGCTATGGCTAGCTCTACCGCTCTCGAAGCAAGTTCAACGGCTGTTAAGCCATCGTAATCTGTGGCATCCAAACGTTCCACAATTTGCCCAACACCCACAATAACTGGCGTACTGTTCCGCATGTCTATCCCTCAATGAATCGTCGTGCCCTAGTGTATCGAAATTAGCCACGTTGAGGAGGTCAGTAACGAACAGATGAAGCGTTTCAGCAAAAAAAACGCCGGTTAACAAACCGGCGCAAGTAATGTGTACTGGATGGAACACGGTGATAAAAGCAAACACCGTGCCACAATCCACAAAACGAGTGAAACCTCAGTCGAAGTCGACAATTTCCCGATAAAAGTAACTCGATACCCGCAATGACCCCGGTCAAGACGCACCAAGAACTGGCTTGACGCACCAAAATAGACAGCTCGCAGATTGCTAAATGGAATCAACGATCGCGTCTTGATATAACTTAGCAGCCCGAGCCTCCGCCAAACTGACGGGCACCAAACACACCGATTGACCAGGACGGCATTGCGCCAAAGTCGGCAAGTCGGCGTCGATAACCTTGGCAAATCGGGCGAAACCACCGGTCGACTGACGGTCCGCCATCAAAACGGTCGGGCGTCCGTGACGCGGAATTTGAATCATACCAAAAGTCGTAAACGATGAAATGATATCAGGCCCCAAGGCGCCATGAATCGGCCCGTCATAATGTTTGCAATCTAGTGTGATGCCCTGACGATTACTGTCTGAGCTTATCTGAAACTGAAGCTGATCCAGTGCGGCGACAAACCGTGAATGAAAATGGTCACTGTCTGGGCCTAGCAGCACACGCAGGGGAATGACCTCTTGGTCGCGGTGATACACCTCACGATATCGATTGGCAGACAGTTTTTTCATGGCCGGGGTCTCGTCACCCACGCCCGTATTGAACCGAAGAAAATCGCCTTTTTTTAATGCTCGTCCATCAAGTCCGCCAAATTCCGCGGCCAAGTCCGTACTTGCGCTTCCTAACACGGGTGTCACGGCCCAGCCACCCGAGACGGCCAAATAAGCACGCACACCCCAAGCCATGCCACCAATAGTCAGCGTGGCGCCAGGCTCAAGCCACAGTGTTTGCCACATGGATAGGCGTTGCCCATTAACGCGACACTCGGCGTCTGCGCCAGTCATCGCTACAATTGCCGGCCCACTAAACGTTACAGTATCGCCCAAGAGCGTGTATTCAATAACAGCACAGTCATCTGTGTTGCCAACAAGACGATTAGCGACGCGCGATGCAAAGGTATCCATGGCACCGCAGACTCTGACGCCTTGGTGCTGGTGCCCCACACGCCCTAAGTCTTGAAACGTCGATAAAGGACCGGATTTTTGTATTTCGACAACTGTCATTAATCGCTCACGGCACCTCAACGGGGAGATTCAAACCAATCTAGATAACACTTCGTTCTAAGCCCAAATAGTTTCAGGTGGTTTATATTAACAACCAACGCCGCGACATCGCACGTTTAAACCCCTTGCCATGTCAGTCAGCTCGCAGCGTCAATAACCCGAGCAGCTGACTTACGAGATTATGTCGAATAGATTGTGTGATTTAAAGACATGGCCGTCCAATCATGAGCAAGCGACTACCACCACCCTAGTCACCTACAAAAAAGGAGAGCAACCCAGTACACGGTGATTCGACCACCCCCGCCCTTACTCCTCTGTTCGCACAATTATCCCAAGTTGCGGAATTTAGCAGACGAAAGCACAACGAAAAAAGCCCTGCAGAGCAGGACTTTCGGAGCTATCTGTAGCGACTCTAGAACTGGTAACTCACTTGGATACCATAGGCTTCGCCTGGCGTCATGTATGTGCCTTGCGAGCCCTGTGCAAGTGGAATACTGAATCCACCCTGCGCGTACAGCTCATCGGTAATGTTACGCCCATATGCCATGATCATCCAGTTCTCAGCACGCAAACCAGTTCGGAAGTTAAGCAATCCGTAACCGCTTTGCACCTGCAATGGATCTAAATCACCGGTCAGGAAGTAATCGTCCGTAAAGTTGTAATCCAAGGACGAAAACCACGCCACATCGTTGGACAACGGCTGAATGTACTCTACCTGCACCGATCCATTATACTCGGTACCAATTTGACCGCCTTTTAGATCCTGGCTAGCACCAGACGGTGTCCCATCACCCAAAAACTTTTGCTGGCACCCGAACGCCGAGGTTTGAGGATCATCGGGTCCTTGGATGTTCAGCGCGTTCAGTGCATTTTGCTGGAACTGTGTACAACCTGCATCAGGGAAAGAGCCATACTCGCCGTCATTCAGAGCGAACGCCAAAGCGACACGTAATTTCTCTGTCACTTGGTAGTTGAGATCAACCTCTAAGCCCTGAATCTCGGCAGTTGCGGCATTTGCAACAACGAACCCCAAGCCAACAAAGGTCGACACCTGCAGATCTTCATACTCGGCGGAGTAAACGCTCCAGTTAAGCTGCATCGCACCATCCAGCAAAGTGTGCTTGCCGCCGATTTCTATCGATGATGCCGTTTCGTCGTCGTACTCAAAACCAACGCCAGGCTCATTTCTCAAGATTGTTCCATCGGCTTGAAAAACTGGATTTTGGTCGTCCACCGAGTTAAAGCCGCCGCTCTTGAACCCCTCTGCATAACTAACATAGTAGTTAGTACTGTCGTTGGGTTCGTATTGCAGTGTGATCGCGGGCGTCACTTGGCTGGTAGAGCGTGACTCATCGAACGCGTGTGCATACGTATCAAATACCACGCCCATTAAACCGTGAAATAAGGGGTTGGCCTCAGGAGCGATGGGGTTCCCCAGCCCGGTCGCGCCAGTACTTACATCGGTTCTTGCGATGACATCTTTATCTTCCTCAGTGTAGCGTATACCCGCGGTCAGACTGAGTTGATCGTTGAAGCGATAGGTTCCTTGGAAAAAAGCCGCCCACGATTGAGTGTCTTGTTCCCAATGCGACAGGCGACCCGTGGCACTGAACATAGACAGACCCTCGACACCCCGCGGTACCAATCCACCGGTAAAGAAATCTAACTGTGCTTGCGTATAATTTAAGAACGTGGGTAAACCCAGAGCTGGATTACCGCCGCCTGTAATCGCCCTCATGACGTCGGGGTATCCAAGCGAGCCATCGATCGCTACGATTCTATCAATCTTCTGGGTGCTGTCCACCACATTCACGCCGCCTACCCAATCAAAGGAGCCGCCTGCGCTACCTGCCAAGCGAAGCTCATGGCTTTCTTGGTCATACTCCGAATCGTCTGCGCGACCAATAAACTGCACCGGCAAGAAATCGGCGTCGATGCCATCCTCAAACTTGTAGTACGAATCACCGTAGACGTAGTTCAGTGTTAGACCGTTGCCAAACTCATGTTCGATATTTAATGACCACTCCTCGTTCTGCGTATCGGTGCCCTCATCACGCTCGAGCGGTCCACCATACGCCGTGCCTCCGGATAAAATGTCGCCGCCTAAAGTTTTTGCATCGCGAAACATGTCGGTCTGGCTGCCGCTAAAAGTAGGGAATACTATCCCCATCATCGTGTACATCGCCAAGTCTGCATCTGGCGTGCCGGCAGGATCAAGCATCCCAAATACTTTAACCGCTGCAGGACCGCCAATCCGCACGTAATCAGATTCGGTGTATTTTAAATCAACCTCCGTGCTCTCTGCCGGCTGCCACTTAGCGCTTAGGCGCCAAATTTGCTCATCTGTAGTGGGCCCATCCGGGGTGGACCCGTTGTCTGCAGAGGCCAGACTGTTATCCAAGTAACCATCAAGCTGTCGGTCTTTTACAGCAAAACGAAGCGCGAAGTTATCGGTAATACTGGTTTGTACCCAACCCTCGTAAATACGCCCATCAAAACTCTCGGAGCTTATGGCGATACGGCCTTCAAGGTCACCGCCAAGAACGGGAGAGGCACTGGTAACGTTAATCGCACCAGCCAGTGTGTTCTTCCCAAATAGAATTCCTTGGGGACCACGCAACACCTCCACTCGCTCTAGATCAAATAATCCCAAGCGGGTTTGACGGCTTTTTCCGAGGTGAACGCCGTCTACAAACACACCTACAGACTGCTCAAAGGACTGCTGTGCACCAACACCAATACCGCGCATACTGATAATCGTGTTAACAGCATTTTCGCTGATACTGAGGTTTGGCACATATGCGCCTAGCTCTCTAAAGCTTGCAATCCCAGCGTCTTCAATCAACTCGCCGCTGATCGCTGACATAGAGATTGGAACGTCACTCAAGGTCTGCTCACGCTTCTGAGCAGTTACAACAACCTCCTCGAGCTTTTGGGCGACAGCCATTTGGCTAGTCGCGGCTAATGCGAGAATACTTGTGGCAATAAGGGTTTTTTTCACGATGTGACTCCTTCGTTATAATTATGTGGGGCAGACCAACATTAACCAGCTTTTTGTCCGCTGACAATACCAAATTTTTGCGAAAGGGCAGTTTTTTACACTTTCATTGCAAGTGCGTTACTCAACTTTAAGCAATCGAACTCGATCACCGATTTGAAACAAACCGTGCGGCTCCCGCTCAAGGTCAAAAATCGAGGGCTTAGTGACACCCAGACGCCACCAGCCGGTCAGTGTTTGGTTAGGCAAGAATCCCGCCTGCTGACCACCAATCGCGAAGGTACCGGGCACTGCAGTGGCTAAGTTTTGACGACGAGAGAGGCGCAGCTGCTCTGACAAACCCGCCAAGTAGGGCATCCCCGGCAAAAAGCCAATCATGGCAACTGTAAACTCCGTGGCTAAGAGCTTTGCAATGGTGGCATCGATCGACAGTCCTATCTGCTGCGAGTAAGACTGCAGGTCGAAGGCGTCATCGTCTAAGTGCGCAAATCGCACAGGCATTTCTATGAGTCGACCGGGGGCTAGTTGTCCCTCCTGAGTCGACGAAGATATCAACATTCGCCACTCCTCGCCCCTCCAAAGCAGCGCATCGCCTCTAGGACGAATAGCAAGATCTGTGTAGGTTGGGATGCACTCGCAGACGAAATCCAGGGCCTGCATACTGACATACGCCTGTCGCACGCGCTCGGTGGTCTCATCGCAAATAGCATGGCCAAAGCGCAATAAAACCCAATCTTCGCCCAAACGTTTAAACTCAAGCTTTAAGTCAGCCACAAAGCCACCTGCGCACCGCCCAACTCAGACTCCGTAATCTCCACTCGACCCCCGTAGCTCGACACAATATCGACGGTTAGAGCTAACCCCAACCCTTGCCCTGGTTGGCGACGGTCCGCCCGCTCGCCCCGTTCCAATAACAAGGACCGCAAATCAGGAGAAATACCGTCGCCGTCGTCGCTGACTAGGATCACCTTGTTAACACCCTCAGTCGTCATACTTACGACCACTCGGGAGCGACAGTACTTACAGGCGTTATCCATGACATTGCCCAGCAGTTCCAACAAGTCACGCTCATCCATACGAACTGCGACATCGCCCACCTGCACATCAATACTTAAATCCCTATCACTGTAGACTCTTAGCAGAGTCGCACGCAAGCGCTCCACCACTGCGACTAATGCCGTCTTAGATAGGACATTCCGAGCGCCACCGACTGCACGCTGAAGCTGCCACTGCACCATTTCATCCATACGACTGACTTGCTCGTGCAGCTCCGAGGCAAGCGTTTGGTCTTGTGTTTGCAAACTCTTTAATACCGCGAGAGGGGTTTTTAAAGAATGCGCCAAATCACCCAACGTTTTACGAATACGATCGCGACGATCTTGCTCGCCTCGCAACAAAATATTCAAATTTTCACTCAGTGGTCCAAGTTCTGTCGGCCACTCACCACTAAGCTCGGCTCGAATACCCTGTTCAATCTCCTGAACTTGCTTTCCGAGTTGTTTCAGTGGCCGAGTACTCCACAGAATAACCATCGATTGGACGCTGAGAACAACGATGAAGAGTAAGCCAGCAATAACCCTTACCTGTTCGCGCATTTGTTGTAACCCTGCAATCAGGTCTTGAGTAGATTCGGCTACAAAAAATCGCGTTTGACGCGTTGCACCGGATGGGGTGTCCCAAAGCACTCGGTAATGAGCGACATGCAGGGCTACATCGGGATTAATGGCAAAACTAAACTCACCGGGCTCTCGATCTAATTGTTTCACACTGCCAAGCATTGATGCCGACAATGGGCTGGGTGTCGACACAGACATCCACGCCGTATCGCCAGCTTCGTCTAGCGCCCAAGCCATCAAGCCGGATCCCTGCTCCTCATAACGCGCATCCAATAAATTTATCGGCATCGATAACGTCGAACCAAACTCTGCCTGCGCCAACAAGTTGTAGAGATGAAGCTTCAAACGTTCAGCCTGCTCGGCGTAGGCTCGATGCTCGGCTTGACGCTCAAATAGGTAGACTCCGCCAAGCAAAATCAGTATCAACAGGGCTGAACTGCTCGCCAGCGCTCGCGCTAACATCGATTTCGGCCATCTCATTGGCCTTTGCTCTCAAGCGCAAAACGGTAGCCCGATCCACGAACTGTTTCGATAACCACGTCAGGCATTGCCGACGCGAATTTTTTGCGTAACCTACCAACCAAGACCTCTAGTACATTACTTTCGCGGTCTTCATCTGCATCGTACAAATGCTCAGCCAAGTCAGCTTTTGACCGAACCGCACCCGGCGACTGGGCCAGTAGGGCGAGAAGATTAAACTCGAACGAGGTGAGCGAGAGTTCTTGCTTACCGACCCACACCCGCCTGGCATCGAAATTAATCGTGACCCCACCCACAAAATCCGAACGTTCCGTGGCGCGACCTCCCACTCGCCGCAATGCTACTTTGATGCGAGCCACAACCTCCTCTACTCGGAAAGGCTTGGTCACGTAGTCGTCGGCGCCCGCTTCCAGCCCGGACACTTTATCCTGCCAATCGGCTCGAGCAGTCAAAATAATTATCGGCAGATCTAGCCCTTGGTCGCGCCAGCGGCGTACCAATGCTAACCCCTCACCGTCTGGCAAACCCAAGTCTAAGAGGATAAGGTCGCATGGATAATTGTCGACACTGTACTGCGCCTCTGTAGCGCTACCAGCCTCCACACAGGCGAAACTTGATTGATGCAAAGACTTAACTAAACCCTCGCGTAAACGCGGCTCGTCTTCTACGACTAAGACCCGCACAAGTCAAAGCTCAACAAAAACAGTTTTAAGGCGACCTTCAGGCAGCAGCAATCGAACCTTGTAACCGCCTTCAACCGCGGCAACCCCCAACGCTTTGCCACCGTGCTGTTCGACAGCTTTCGCAACAGCGGCCTTTTCTTTATTGGCGATTTTAGGAGCAATCAAACTGCGCTGAGGAGTCGGCACCAAGACTCTCGCACCCGATGGAACGGAGCTTTGCTCTGCTTGGTAACGAGACCACGCGAGGCATTGGGGCGCAACGGTCGTGAGCAGAAAGGAGGCAAACAGAACACCCATAAGGCAACGACTGGCTGACATTACTTACCTCCTGATCAAACTCGCAATAACAGTTCTAGTGCAAAGGTGTCACGGATACCTCAATCGGCATTGTAGCACCAGGATGCGAGTCTGTGATGGTTTCGTACACGCTACCGTTGTACTCGTAGCGAACTCGATAACCCGTGACTTGCTGATATTCACGAATTCGATAATCCGTATCACACACCTCTCGGGTTCGATATTTTGGGCTCGAATGATGATTTGAGCTACGATATATATCGCGACCAATGGAACCACCCAATAGCGCACTCGCGCCAATAATGAGCGATTTACGCTTACTATTACGCCCAATCTCGCTACCAATTGCGCCACCAATCAAACCACCGGTTAGCACCGGTGTCATGCTATCTGACCAGCTAGAACTTGGGACTACGACACGCTGCACGTGGCAACTCTCAAAGGGAATGCGCTCCTCTACCCGCTCTACGATCTTAGTGACGTCGGTAATAGGTGCCTCAATAATCTGAGACCCAGCGACTGCGATATTTGCGCAAACCGATACCATTGCGGCGGACGCCATCCAACGTGAGTACCGCAACATACGAGAATTAATTGGGTTGTTTAGGTTCATAGTCACGCCCTCCTGTGGCTGTGTAGTCTCAGATTATCGTGACCAAGCTGAACGGGTGCTGAACGTGAAATATTTGTGACCGAGTCGCCAAAAGACTTAACATGTTGACCTAATCTGGGTTTAATCTCGACTCTCTACTTTCAAAGGCCGTCTCCATGAGAATTGTACTCTTTTTATTGTTGCTGACCCCCTCCCTAGCACTCGCTTGGGGGCAAAATGGTCACCGCATAACCGGCGCCATCGCAAGCTCCTTACTGAGTAGCGAGGCGCAAGCAAAAATTGAAGATATTATCGGTAATGAATCCCTCGCTGAAGCATCAACATGGCCAGACTTTATGCGTTCTAGCAACGACCCGTTCTGGCGTAAATCCTCCCCACTGCATTACGTTACCGTCCCGCCCCACAAGCACTACCACGAAGTCGGAGCGCCGCCCCAGGGTGATGCCATGACAGGCTTGCAGCAATTCACTGCCCAACTGCAGTCGAAGACTGCGTCTCGCGAGGAGAAAGCCACAGCGCTTCGATTTGTGGTTCACATTATTGGCGACTTACATCAACCACTGCACGCGGGAAACGGCACCGACCGAGGCGGTAACGACTTTAAAGTAAGCTATTTTAGTGAGCCCTCAAACCTGCACAGAGTTTGGGACACGCAAATGATCGAATCACAAAATTTATCGTATACCGAATACACGCAATTTCTCAGCCGAAAAATCGACAATACGCTCATTCAAGAATATACGACGACCAATCCGGAAATATGGATAGACGAAAGCACTGCAATCCGAGACACCATTTACCCTGAAAACGATAAGCTTTACTACGAATATCCCTACCAACACATCGGCACTGTGAACGAACGGCTGATACAGGCGGGTATACGAATTGCCGCGTACCTTAATCAGGTATTACGCGAGCAAGATGTTAACTGACCATGACCAAGGCGATAACAAGTGCGCTGAGCAATGTGGATATTACGTTTAAACCAATAAAGCATTTGTATCTGCGCATAGAACGCGACAGCGGCCGAGTAAAAATCTCGGCGCCCAAAGGCACCAAAATGCGCGCCATCGAAACTTTTTTACGGGAAAAGTCGCATTGGATTTTACAAAAACAGCGTGCGGCGCGAAAACGACGAGCAAGTAACCAGCCCCCACCCGGCAGCATCAAGCTATGGGGCGAGCAAGTGCGGCTGCAAATAGAGCGAGGAAAAAAGCGCGCAGTCACGCAAGATCCACCCGACGTTCTCCGCATTACGCTCTTACCTGGGGATGACGAAATACAACAAGAGCAAGTGCTCGACCAATACTATCGAGATGAACTCTCGCAAAAAATCAAACAACTAGCCCCCCACTGGGAACACACATTAAAGGTCTCAGCCAACGAATACCGCGTAAAAAAAATGCGTACACGGTGGGGGAGCTGCAATATTCCCAAGCAACGTATCTGGCTGAACCTTTGGCTTGCAGAGAAACCCATCGAACAGCTCGAATTGGTTTTGGTTCATGAGCTTGTACACCTCATCGAGCCGGGCCACGGCGGCCGTTTTCAAGCCATAATGACCCAACATATGCCAGACTGGAGAGATCGAGACAAAGCTCTAAACTTGAGGTAACAGCGCCTCCACCATGTGACGCTTCAATTTTGGGCACTCACGAATAAGCGTGGCACAATACCCAGACTTTTCTGATAATAACAAGGCTCTACCGAATGAATCACGATGCGTTTTATATCGACTGGGTAGAGACCCAAGCTCGAATGCAGCCTAACAAGACGGCATTTATCGAGTATCACTCGCGGCGAAAATTTACGTGGTTGAAGTTTCACGAACGCGTATCGCAACTGGCGGCAGCACTGAACCAACGCGGTATCGAGCGCGGTGACCGCGTAGCGTATTTAGGGTTAAACAGTGCAGATACCATCGAAATACTGTGCGCCACGCAGCGCATTGGCGCCGTGTACGTACCTTTGAACTTTCGTTTAACGCCCGACGAGCTGAGTTATATTATCGGCGACGCTGAACCCAAACTGTTGATCTGCGACCATGCCTTTGCACCCGTCGCTTTGGCAGTGCAAGAGCAGCTACCTTGGTTGGCTACAATTACCACGCAGTGTGACGGTACTGCTTCTGGGTACGAGTCACTGTTTTCTGACAAGCGCTTGAATCAAACGGTGGGCCTTGATGGCGACACCTACGCAATGATCATGTATTCATCGGGCACAACAGGCCGCCCAAAAGGGGTGATTTACACTCACAGAATGATGCAAGCCGGCGCCTTGAATATTCAGCAAACCAGCCACATCGATGCACATTCGACCTTCTACAACGTCATGCCGCTGTTCCACATCGGTGGCATGCAATCAGTATTGCTGTGTTTGTACACGGGCCGCCCCATGGTGCTTGCACGGGCGTTTGAACCTGGAGAGATGCTCGCTTGTATCAACGACGACGCATTAGCAATAACGCACCTCGGTGCCGTGCCTGCTATCTGGAACGCGCTGGCAGCTCACCCTGACTGCGATGCAACCAACTTTACGCGCATCGCATCGGCCTCTACCGGAGCTGAATCAGTGCCACCTGCTCTACTAGATACTTGGATGCAAAAAGGCATTGTCCTACGCGAAGTGTATGGTCTTACCGAAACGTCGGGGATTATTTGCATTACCCGTGCGGAAGATCTACCCGAAAAACTCGGCTACACCAGCCCACCCTTAAAATATTGTGACTTTAAGGTGATGCGCTCAGAACAGAAAGAAGCGGACAACGGAGAGCTTGGCGAGATTTGGATGCGCGGAGCAATGGTCACTCCCGGCTATTGGCGGCGAGATGATGCCACCGAAGACGCCTTTTACGATGGTTGGTTTCGATCCGGTGATATCGGTCGCTTGGACCCGGATGGTTGTCTAGCGATCGAAGACCGAATAAAAGATATGTACATTTCTAGCGGCGAGAACGTCTATCCCGCTGAGGTGGAAGCTGCCTTGTATGAGCTAGCCTGCATTGCAGAAGTTGCGGTTATTGGTGTACCTGATGACCGCTGGGGCGAAGTGGGCTGCGCTGTTGTTGTTCTTAAAGCGGGCGAGTCTTTAACGCTGGACACTTTACAAGAGCACTGTGCTCCGCGCCTAGCCAAGTACAAATGGCCCAAGCAACTTAAGTTTTGGGACGCATTGCCACGCAACAGTACCGGCAAGGTGCAGAAGTTTATCTTGCGTCAGGAACACCGGCGGTAAGGGCAGTCTTTCCGATATGCTGCTTTGGACCACACATTAAAGTCCCCATTTACGGCGAAATTTTGACAATTACCGATTGAGAGTACTCGCTCACTGCGGATGGGATGGTATGATCAGTCGAGCGATTTGAGTGCCATCCCCGTTAACGGTGTAGAGCCGATTTGTCGAACTGGACGTTCTCACGGCCAAGACACTGAAATTAAAAAAGCCCCGACCTTACGGACGGTGAACGCAACATTCTAGATCAACGGGTAAACTGGCACGATGGTTTCCAACGCGGTTGCCTCCCGCGTTAGAACCCCTTCGGGGCGCCGTCGCTGCGCTCCCGCGACCAAATCACTCCTGAGTCGTGATTTGTCGAACTGGACGTTCTCACGGCCAAGACACTGAAATTAAAAAAGCCCCGACCTTGCGGACGGGGCTTTTTTAATTTTGGCGCGCCTGGCACGATTCGAACGTGCGACCGCCTGATTCGTAGTCAGGTACTCTATCCAGCTGAGCTACAGGCGCGTGGGATGCGAATACTATGGATGGAGGGGGTAAAAGTCAAGGCAGAAAATGCGATGTTTTGAAATTTGTTGCAAAAACTGACCTCACACGGATAACAGCGCGCGACTCACATAGTCGCCAAATTTCTCGCTGTTCACTGGGCCTTAAAGCTTGCTCTAACCGTCAATAACAGGGTGCGTATCGGACCTCCGAATTAATGCTCTGAAATGTCACAAAGCTGAGTTAAAATGTGAATTATTGGCGCGCTATACACTTTGCATTTAATGCATTTTTTGCCCACACTTCGCGTCTTTTTATTGGGATTGAACAGGATCAACTGCCGATGACGCTTCCCGCCGAAACAATGGACACGCTCGCGCCGCAAGATGAGCAAATCTGGGACTTCAACGACAGCGCCAATTTGTACGGCGTTCGTGATTGGGGCGCCGATTATTTCGACATCAACTCGGCCGGCGAAGCCATTATTCGCGTCCCGAACGGCTCTGGCACGATCGAAGTACCCATTATTGAAGTCGTGGAGGCCATGCGTTTACGCGGCCTCGAAATGCCTGCGGTTTTGCGCGTCGAAAACCTGTTAGACCATCGCATCAGCGCCATTAACGAGGCCTTCGCCAACGCCATTGCGAGTGCGGGCTATAACAACGAATATCGCGGCGTTTTCCCAATCAAAGTCAATCAGCAATGCCACGTGGTAGAAGAAATCGCCGACTACGGCGCGCGCTACCACCATGGTTTAGAAGCTGGCAGTAAAGCCGAACTTATTATTGCGTTAACCCAACTGAAAGACCGTCACTCGTTAATTATCTGTAATGGCTACAAAGATCAGGAGTTCATCGAGCTCGGACTGTATGCTCGCAAAATGGGTATCAATTGTTTCTTTGTGCTCGAAACTCTGGGCGAACTGGACATTATCATCGAACGCAGCGAAGCCTTGGGTATCGAACCTGCAATTGGGGCACGCATACGCTTATCGTCAATGGTCGAAGGTCACTGGAACGAAGACAGTGGCGACCGCTCGATCTTTGGCTTATCTACCGACTCCCTACTCTGCGTTGTCGACAAACTTCGCGCACACAATATGTTGCACTGCATGCAGATGCTGCACTGCCACTTGGGCTCACAAATCCCCAATATTCGAAACATTCGCTCGGGTGTACTAGAGGCCTGCCGTTACTACACGGGACTGGTCGCCGAGGGCGCTGCCATGGGTTACATCGACTTGGGCGGTGGCCTCGCGGTGGACTACGAAGGTCGCCGCACCAACGAAACCCACAGTATGAACTACGGCCTCAACGAATATTGCGCCAATATTATCGAAACGCTTCAAGAGAGTTTGGATTCAGAGGATGTGCCCCACCCCGTGGTCATCACCGAATCTGGCCGCGCCCTGGTGGCGTATTCGTCTATGTTGTTATTCAACATACTCGATGTCCGTGACCACAAGCCCGGGAAACTGCCTGAGACAATTCCTGACGAAGGCCACGACCTTATTCACAACCTGCGTGCGGTTCTAGACGCCGTGGAACTCAAAAACCTGCAAGAATGTTACAACGACGCGCTGTATTACCGCGACGAGGTGCGTGAGCAATTTCACCGAGGACAAGCTTCGCTTCGAGAGCGCGCAACAGCAGAAAACTTAGGGTTGGCGATTTTTGAAAAGATCTCGGCTCTCTTACCTGCAGCGAAGCGGGTCTCAGCCGAACTCGATGATTTGCCTGCACTGCTTGCGGATATCTACTACGGGAACTTCAGCTTGTTTCAGTCGTTGCCCGATATCTGGGCCATTGACCAAATTTTCCCGGTCATGCCCATTCATCGCTTAAATGAAGAGCCAACACGACAAGCCGTGCTTGCCGACATTACCTGCGACTGCGACGGTAAGATCGATCACTTCTGCTACGAAGGGGATATTCACCGAACCCTGCCCCTGCATCCTCTAAATGACGAGGGAGAATATTACTTAGGGGTATTTTTGGTCGGCGCCTACCAAGAAACTCTTGGCGATTTGCACAATTTGTTTGGCGACACGAATGTCGTCAGTGTCCACGTGAATGAAGATGGCAGCTTCGATTTTCGTCGCGAATTCCACGGCGACAGCATCGCTGACGTTTTATCCTACGTAGAATACGAACCCAAAAACATGCTGGAACAGTTCCGTCGTAATGCCGAACAAGCGGTACGCGATGGCCGTATCAGCGTCGCCATGCGTCAAGAAATGCTGCAGGCATTTCGTGCTAGCCTCTACGGCTATACTTTCTTTGAACGATAAGGAGAACTCACTATGTCAAAAGTACTTATCATTGGCGCTGGCGGTGTCGGCGCGGTCGTTGTTCACAAATGTGCGTCTCTACCTGAAACGTTCTCAGAGATTACCCTCGCCTCTCGTACAAAATCCAAGTGCGACGCGATTGCGGCACAACTTTCACGCCCCATAAAAACGGCTGCTGTCGATGCCGACAATGTCGCCGAACTCGTTGCTCTGATCGAAGCAGAGAAACCCGCTTTGGTCATTAACGTGGCGTTGCCTTATCAGGACCTGACCATCATGGATGCCTGTTTAGCCACGGGGGTCAACTACCTCGATACGGCCAACTACGAGCCACTGGACACAGCGAAGTTCGAGTACAGCTGGCAGTGGGCATACCAAGACCGTTTTAAAGAAGCGGGCCTCATGGCCTTGCTGGGAAGTGGCTTCGACCCAGGCGCCACCAACGTGTTTACGGCATACATCGCCAAACATTACTTCGACGAGATTCACGAGCTCGATATTATTGACGTGAATGGCGGGGACCACGGCTATCCTTTCGCCACCAACTTCAATCCAGAAATTAATATCCGCGAAGTCACTGCGGAATGCCGACATTTCGAGAATGGCGATTTTGTCACCACGCCTGCAATGTCTCGCAAAGCCTCTTTTACCTGCCCGGAAGGCGTCGGCACGTACAACATCTACCGTATGTACCACGAGGAACTGGAATCGCTGGTGGTCAACTTTCCGACACTCAAGCGCGCTCAGTTTTGGATGAGCTTTGGCGACAGCTACTTAAAGCACTTGGAAGTGTTGGGTAACGTGGGGATGACCGGTATTGAGCCCGTTGAGTTCCAGGGTCAAGAAATCGTGCCCATTCAATTTCTGAAAGCGCTCTTGCCAGACCCAAGCACGCTTGGCCCTCGCACCAAAGGCAAAACCTGCATTGGCTGTGTCGTAAAAGGGATCAAAGACGGCAAAGAAAAAATCGTTTACTGCTACAACATTAAAGACCACCAAGACTGCTACCAAGAGGTACAATCTCAGGCCATCTCCTACACCACCGGCGTACCTGCCATGATCGGCGCCAAACTGATGCTAGAGGGTACGTGGCAAGGTCAAGGTGTCTTCAATATCGAACAGATGGATCCAGATCCCTTTATGGAAGGCTTAAACGCCTACGGCCTGCCTTGGACGGTGATTGAACTGGACAGCTTTGAGTTGAGCGACTAATGAACCCGATGCTCACCGACTTCGGCCGACTCGATTTATACCAGCTGCCCTCGCCTTGCTGGGTGGTCGACGAGGTCGCTGTGCAGCGCAATTTAGATATCCTGCACGAAGTGGGTGCAAAAAGTGGTGCAAAGGTGTTAGCCGCTCTCAAAGCATTTTCGATGTTCGAGCTCGCGCCGCTGTACAAAAATCGCGTATGGGGTACGTGCTCGAGTGGGTTACACGAAGCCCTGCTGGCTAAAGAATTTTACCCAGGCGAAGTCCACGTGTTCTCTGCGGCCTATTCGCAAGCCGATTTAGAGAAAATACTCGAGATTGCCGATCACGTGGTGTTTAACTCGGTGCAACAGTGGCGCCGCTTCAAACCGTTATGCCAGGCCGCACAAGCTCGGCGCACACACTTGAGCTTTGGTCTTCGTGTAAATCCAGAGCATTCCGAGGGCGATGTACCACTGTACGACCCCTGCGCTCCCGGTTCGCGCTTGGGGATACCGCGCAGTCAGCTGCAGATCGAGGATTTCGAGGGCATTTCAGGATTACATTTTCATACCTTGTGCGAACACCCTTTTGAACCTTTGGCGCGCACGGTGGCTGCGCTCGAAGAACGATTTGGTGACATCTTGTCTGGACTTAACTGGGTAAACTTTGGTGGAGGACACCACATCACGGCAGAGGGGTATGACCGCGACGGACTCATCGCCTTAATTCAAAGTTTCAGCGCCAAATACCAGGTGCAAGTGTATTTAGAACCCGGTGAAGCAGTGGCCATTGGCACTGGCGTATTAGTCAGCGAGGTGTTGGACGTAACCTACACTGACCGTCCACAAGCTATACTTGACACTTCTGCTACTTGCCACATGCCGGACACCCTAGAAATGCCCTATCGCGCCCTTATCAGCGGCGCAGGCGAAGCCAACGAGTTGAGTTACACATACCGCCTCGGCGGATTAACGTGCTTAGCAGGCGACGTCATGGGTGACTACAGCTTTGCCGCGCCGCTAGACGTCGGGCAGCGCTTAATGTTTGAGGATATGTCGCACTACACCATGGTAAAAACCAGTACCTTTAATGGCACCAAATTGCCCGCCATAGCTGTGTGGAATTCAGACACAAACGCTGTGCGCATCGTAAGAAGGTTTGAATATCACGATTTTCGCGACCGCTTGTCTTGAGTTTGAGCACCGTCGATAAAACGATCTCGCTACACGTTAAAAACTTACCTTAGGGCTTGCTGCAGCGCCGACACGAACGCGTTAGCCTCAGCGTCAGAATACGCCTCGCGTGCACCTTGTCCCCAAACAGGACCGGGCCATGCAACATCCGTCTCGAAACGCGCGATGATGTGCAAATGAAATTGCCTCACCATATTTCCCAAGTTCGCAACGTTGAGCTTGTGTGCACCTGTCAACTCTTGCAACACGGCCATCACGCGCAGTTGTTCTTGCAGTAAGACCTGTTGATCATCGCTACTAAAATCTAGCCATTCCGCGCAGTTCGGCCGGCGAGGAACGAGAATGACCCAGGGGAAGCGCGCATCGTTCATGAGTAATACACGGCTGAGCGACAGATCAGTCACCGAGTAAGTATCGGCATCTAAAAGAGCATCAAGCGCAAACGCTGTCATTGGCAGACCTTCAACTCAGAGCCGAAACAGCAATATCGCGAATTTTAGAGACCATGGCCCGCAGTCCATTGCCTCGCGTTGGCGACAAATGCGTGATCAGTTCTAAACGATTGAAATACCCGTCGACATCAAACTCTAGCGCCGCCTTAGGCGTTAAACCCTGGTAAGCCGCTAGCACAACAGCGAGTAAACCTTTCACAATGAAGGCATCGCTATCAACGCTTAGGTTTAAGGTACCTGATCCCACGTCGGCATCGATCCAAACCTGGCTTTGACAACCTCGAACCAAGTGCTCGTCGTCGCGCTTGCTTGAGTCAAACTCTGGTAAGGTCTTACCCAAATCAATGATGTATCGATACTTGTCTTCCCACGCATCAAAAAAACTGAGGTCATCTTCGATCGCTTGTGCACGTTCTGTAATCAACATACTCAACCTTAATAAAACATTCCCGTCGCTAACTGAGCTTCTTCTGACATCATCTCACGGCTCCAGGGTGGACTGAAGACCAAGTTTACTGCCACCGTTTTCACGTTGGGTACGCAGGCTACTCGAGCTCGCACATCACCCACCAACACATCGCCCATGCCACACCCGGGCGCCGTTAGCGTCATCGTAATGGCTACAGAGCCTTGCGCTTGATCGATCACGACATCGTAAACCAAACCTAGGTTAACCAAATCCACCGGTACCTCGGGGTCAAAAACCGTTCCCAATGCCTCCCACACGTAGGCCTCGACGACAGAACCATCCTGCGGATCTTCAAATTTAAGATCCAAAGGTTCTAACCCTAAAGCATCGGCATCGGTACCATCGATTCGGACCATATTGCCAGCGTGAACAATGGTGTAGTTGCCACCCAAGGCTTGCGTCAGCGTCACAAAACTGTGAGCCGGCACGGTCACCGGAGTGCCAACAGGTACCAATCGACCCAGCACTTCACGCTGAGTAGTTAACAAGGTTCTTTCTTGGCTGCTCACGAGTATGAAACACCCTCTTCAACGCTAAAGCTCTCGCCACAGCCGCAGGCAGCCGTGACATTCGGGTTATTGAATTTTAGCACTCGATTCAACCCTTCGAATACAAAATCGAGCTGGGTGCCACGAATAATCGACAGACTTTCTGGATCTAGCCAGAGAGTCAGCGCATCCTCTTGCAGGGTGATATCCTCTGCCTGTCCGACGTCAACTTCATCGAGCACGTACATAAACCCGGTGCAACCGCTCTCTTTTACCGACAAACGAATGCCCTTTTTACCCGACAAGGCAAGCTGTTTGAGTAAGTGGCGAACCGCAGCGGGGGTCACAGATATTGGCGCCGCATTCACATCAAAAACTTCTACACTCATACCGACTCCTAAACTAACAGCCGACAGGCTTTATCCAATGCCTGTACAAACGCATCAACATCATTTCTGGTGTTATAAAAACTTAGCGAGGCTCTGGCGGTACCGGGAGCATTTAAGTACTGCATCAGAGGCTGGGTGCAGTGGTGCCCCGTTCTGATGGCTACGCCCTGTTGATCTAACAGCATACCTATATCGCTAGGGTGTGTGCCCGGCACCAAAAAGCTGAAGATACCCACAGACCGCTGAGGACTTCCAACACGCTGGACGTGAGTCATCTCCGCAACAGCGTCAAGCAGATAGTGCATCAGCGACTCTTCATGCGCGACGGCGTTATCGATACCCACGCCCTCAAGATACTCGATAGCCGCGGCCAAACCGATAGCGCCAGCAATGTTGGGAGTTCCTGCTTCAAATTTGAAGGGCACTTGGTTGTACGTTGTGCCGTCGAAACTCACAGTCTCGATCATCTCACCACCCCCTTGGTAGGGCGGCATGGCGTCTAACAAGTCTTTTTTACCCCACAACACGCCAATACCAGTCGGACCGTAGAGCTTGTGCCCCGAAAACACGTAAAAATCTGCACCGAGCGCTTGGACGTCAACGGAACTGTGCGCTACCCCCTGAGCCCCGTCGATCAAGACTGCAGCCCCCGCCGCTTTTGCTCTGGCGATCATGTCGGCAACAGGGTTGATTGTACCCAGAGCATTTGAGACCTGATTCACTGCCACAATCTTCACCGAGTGCTGTGCCAGCAGAGCATCGAAGGCCTCTAAATCAATGTCGCAGGTTGGCGTCAAAGGTATTGAGATGACTCTGGCGCCTCTTGCTTGCGCTACCATCTGCCAGGGCACGATGTTGGCATGGTGCTCGGATACCGGCACTAAAACCACATCCCCCTCGTTCAGGACCATTCGACCGAAGGTTTGCGCGACTAGGTTAATACTCTCAGTAGTACCTCGGGTCCAAATGACCTCTTCCACTTGCTCGGCATTGATAAATCTCGCAACACGGGACCTAGCCGCCTCAAACGCGCGTGTCGCTCGGTCGGCTACCGCATGCGCGCCGCGATGCACATTGGAATTATCCATCTGATAATAGTGCGCTAAAGCTTGAATCACTGCGCGCGGCTTTTGCGTCGTTGCGGCATTATCCAAGTACACTAGCGGCTGGCCGTTTACCTCTTGCGCCAGCAAAGGAAAATCAGCGCGCGCCAAGTCTACGTCAAAATACTTACTCACTTGCATCACCTGCGACTAAGGTGAGGCAGCGCTGCCTAGCTTGATCACTCAACCAGTCGCGCAAAGGTGTGTAAGCAATACGCTCAAACAAAGACACCACGAACCCAATACCAATCAGCTGTGCCGCGACGGACTCAGTAATGCCGCGCGTACGGCAATAGTGGATAGCTTCGTCATTGATTTGCGCCACGGTCGCGCCATGGGCGCACTGCACGTCGTTGGCATAAATTTCCAGCTCAGGCTTGGTATTGACCTGCGCCTGGTCGGAGGTCAGCAAGTTTTTATTCGACAATTGCGCGACAGTTTTTTGGGCGTCGGGGTGTATATGAATACGCCCATTAAAAATGGCATTGGCCCTGTCACCGATAATGCCTCTGAACGTTTCCTCACTGGTGCAATGGGCTGCCGCGTGCTCCAAGGTCGTGTGAAAATCGACCACTTCGCGCCCTGCCGGCAAGTAAATACCGTTCAACTCTGCGTGAGCACCCGCTCCCGCAAATAGTAGCCCCCACTCATTACGACAGAGCTTTGCGCCGGCAGCATAGGCAAAGGCAGTAAGGGTAGCGTCGCGGCTTAACTTAGCGAATACCCCGCCAAAAAACGTTTGGTTACTGCCGTGCGTGTTGGATCGGCAATAATCTAGGTTGGCCCCGGCGGCCAAAAATAACTCAGTGACGCCGTTCTGTTGAGAATTTGCTAACGAGCCTGCGCCAAAATGTTCGATGATGCTCGCGCGACAATTGCGGCCCGCGGTCACGAGCAAGCGTGCTGACAACCACGTGCTATCTTGTTGCCAAATCAGCTGTAGAGGGGTGCTGATATCCGCATCGTCGGCGATGTCAATCCAGAGGCCCAAACCCAGCGTCGCATCACTCAAGGTGCTAATAATGCCACTACGATCTTTCGCAGCGGACCCCATTAAATCCAGCACGCGAGCAGCACCTAACTCATCGAGATCGGAAAAATCTCGAACTTTGACACCCGGTGGCAACTGACCCGATGGGGATCCGTTAACCTGAATACCCTCGCGTGTCACCTCAATTCGACAAGCGCCGAGATCGGGTGCCGCTGCCGCGTCTAAATGGCCATTATGTGCCTCGAGCTCGGGGAGGACCAGACCTGTTAAAGGCGCGTACTTCCAATGCTCGCTCTTGCGATTCGGAATCGGCGTTGCTGCTAGCGCCATTGCGGCCACATCGATTTTTGGGCGCAACCAACCAGGCGCATCGGCTCGCGCCGCGGCAATTGCAGACTCGAACACCTGCCCAATCATGCGGCACCATCCAACCAAGCATAGCCTTTACTCTCGAGCTCTAAGGCTAATTCTTTGCCACCCGAGCGAACGATTCTGCCACCGGCCAGCACATGCACAAAATCGGGCTCAATGTAATCCAGCAGCCGCTGGTAGTGTGTTACGACAATGAACGATCGATCGGCTGAACGCATCGCATTCACACCCGCCGCGACGACTTGTAAGGCGTCGATATCCAGGCCGCTGTCCGTCTCGTCTAGAATGCAAAGCTTGGGCTCAAGCAGCATCATTTGCATCAGCTCGTTGCGTTTTTTCTCGCCCCCCGAAAAACCTTCGTTAACCCCACGCTTCAGAAAATCCACGCTCAAATTAACCGCTTTACACGCCTCTCGAGCACGTTTCATAAAACTGACGCTGTCCAAAGCTTCGAGGCTCTTCGCCTCTCGCACCGCGTCTACACTGGCCTTTAAAAATTCCATGTTGCTGACACCGGGAATTTCTACTGGATACTGGAAAGCCAAGAACAGGCCGGCTTGAGCACGTTCCTCAGTTTCCATTGCGAATAAATCTCGACCATCAAAGTCCACCGAACCCGACACGACCTCGTAACCCGGACGGCCCGACAACACATGACCCAGCGTGCTTTTCCCCGCGCCATTGGGGCCCATGATGGCATGTACTTCGCCGGGCCCGACGTCTAGAGACAAACCTTGCAGGATGTCTTTGTCTTCAACGGATGCTCGCAATTCTTTAATAGATAACATAATTTCCTCAAATCACGTCGATGACTACGGCTTCTGCCCTAGCCCACCGAACCTTCTAGACTGACTTCTAATAATTTGCCTGCTTCCATCGCAAACTCCATGGGCAGCTCCTTAAAGACTTCTTTGCAGAAGCCGTTTACGATCATGGACACCGCTTTTTCGGGGTCTATGCCGCGCTGCTGGCAGAGGTACAGCTGATCGTCACTGACCTTGGATGTTGTTGCCTCGTGCTCGATTACAGCGCTAGGCTGTTTGCTTTCGATGTAGGGAAAGGTATGAGCCGCACAGCGATCACCAATTAATAGCGAGTCACACTGCGTGTAGTTCCGCGCCCCCACAGCCCGAGGACTCATGCGCACCAAACCTCGATAGGCGTTCGAGCTTTGCCCAGCAGAAATGCCTTTCGAAATAATCGTCGACTTAGTATTGCGCCCCAAGTGGATCATCTTCGTACCGGTATCCGCTTGCTGGTGATTATGCGTTAAAGCGACTGAGTAAAACTCACCCACACTATCGTCACCTTTCAGGACACAGGATGGGTATTTCCAAGTGATTGCTGAGCCGGTTTCAACCTGCGTCCAGGATATCTTCGCGCGATTGTGAGCCACACCGCGTTTGGTCACAAAATTGTAGATACCACCTTTGCCCTCGGCATCACCGGGGTACCAGTTTTGAACCGTCGAGTATTTGATCTCTGCATCATCTAAAGCTACCAACTCAACTACCGCAGCGTGCAATTGATTTTCATCGCGCATCGGAGCCGTACAGCCCTCTAGGTAACTTACGTGACTGCCCTCAGCAGCAACGATGAGCGTTCTCTCAAACTGCCCCGTATTACTTTCGTTGATGCGGAAGTAAGTTGACAGCTCCATCGGGCAACGCACGCCCTTTGGGATGTAAACAAAGGAGCCGTCGCTATACACCGCGCTATTGAGTGCAGCGTAGTAGTTATCGGTCTTAGGAACAACCGATCCCAGATACTGGCGCACCAAATCTGGGTATTCCCGAGCCGCTTCTGAAATCGAGCAAAAAATCACGCCCGCTTCGGCCAAATTCTCGCGAAAGGTGGTTGCTACCGAAACCGAATCAAACACAGCATCGACAGCCACTCCCGCCAACATAGCCTGCTCGTGCAAAGGAATTCCCAACTTCTCGTAGGTCGCCAGCAGTTCTGGATCGACTTCGTCCAAACTCTTGGGCTTGTCCGCCATCGATTTTGGCATCGAGAAATACGATATTGAGTTGTGATCAATCGGCGGATACTGCACTTGCGCCCACTCCGGCGGTGTCATCTCGAGCCAGCGTCGGTAAGCATCAAGGCGCCATTCCAGCAGCCACTCGGGCTCTTCTTTGCGCGCCGATATCGTGCGTATTACCGATTCATCAAGCCCCGGCGGCAAAGTATCTGATTCAATATTCGTGGTAAAACCGGGCGTATATTCTCGCTCGATTACTTCGTTAATGTGTTCGTTCGCCATGCTAACCTCTGATGATTGGCGCCTAGTCGTGTAACAAGCTGGTCACACGTTCAATAGTTGTTTGAACTCTTTGATCTTGAATGGACGCGATTTCACGAATCTCTTCGCGGACCACCAAATCGGCCAAACTTATGTTACGCAGAAAGTCGCGTATTTGATCGCTTAAACCGGACCAAAGATGGTGTGTCAAACAGGTCGCACCTTTTTGACAAGATCCCCTTCCCCGGCAACGCGTGGCATCCGTGTCCTCGTTGACCGCCTCGATAACATCAGCAACGCTGATCACTTCGAGCGATTTGCCTAAGTAATATCCGCCACCTGGACCTCGAACACTTTTTACGAGGCCATGTTTACGCAGCTGAGCAAACAGCTGCTCTAAATACGAAAGCGAAATATCCTGCCTCGCTGATATACCCGCCAGTGGTATGGGGCCGTGCTCGCGATGCAAAGCCAGATCAAGCATAGACGTCACGGCGTAACGTCCTTTCGTAGTCAAACGCATGCTGGATAACCCGTTTAATCTATTTCCCGAGTATTTTACTCAGGTTTTACCCAAAGAACAATTCACGCCAAGGCAAAACCGTAAAAACCCGTCGAGATCTTCGTCAAAAGACTGCGCCAATCACTAGCACCACTGCGTAAAGTTGGGTAGTCTCACTGCACGATATAACAAGGATCCTCGAAGTGTTAATCCATCAAGCTATTGACTATCACGCCCGGCGGCGTCCAAACCAGTTGGCCTTAATCACCGACAGCACTCAATACGATTACCACAGCCTTCAGCAGCGAAGCCTGAACTTAGCACAAGCGCTGCTCGCGCAGGGAGTAAACTCTGGAGAGCGTATCGGCTTATTGGGTCAGAACAGCATCGACCACATGGTCGCCTTCACCGCTTGCAGTCGGATTGGCGCGGTCTCGGTACCGCTCAATTATCGGCTCGCTCCACCCGAAACTGCCTACGTTTGTGATGATGCGAACATTCGGCTGATTTTGATATTGGAGCCTTCAGTCGAAGCATTAGCGTACGCCATAGCCGACGCCCGCGACGGCGAGTCGGTGTTTATGTCGGATTTAAACGAGTCTCATCTGCCTCTTACTGCCGCAATGCTTGAGACCCAAAGCCCCCCAATCAGCTCGCCTGACGACTTAAGCGAACAGCATGCCACCCTGCAGCTTTACACGAGTGGCACCACCGGAAAGCCTAAGGGTGTAGCGCTGAGTCATCGCAATTTGAGTGCGCTGATGAACAATTTGTCGAACGCTAACCCAGGCGTACTGGGCGTCGATGGCATGGATCTGGTGTGTGCTCCCATGTTCCACATTGGCGGTGCCGGTTCCACCATCGTGCCGCTGCTGTGCGGCGGCGCTGTGGTTATGCATGAAGCGTTCAACCCAAAAGCCGTTCTTGAGGCCATCCAAAAGCATCGCATTCGCGAAATGTTCATGGTTCCCGCCATGATTTTGTCTTTGCTGCGTGATGTGCCTAATTTTGACCAGTACGATCTAAGCTCATTGGATGTGATAGGCTACGGCGCAGCACCTATCTCACCTACGCTGCTAAAAGAAGCGGTCGAACGATTCAAGTGTGGTTTTAACCAGTACTACGGCATGACCGAGACCTGCGGCACTGTTGTTGCCCTGTCACCTGAAGTTCACCAACGCGCACTGCAGGGTGAGCCTGAACTGCTGCAAGCTGCAGGTCAAACCTGTCTTGGCGTGGAGGCCAAGGTGTGCGATAGCACCGGCGTGGAAGTTCCCATGGGTGAAACGGGCGAAATCTGGCTGCGATCAGCCAATAATATGCTGCACTACTTCAATTTACCCGAGGCTACTGCCAAAACGCTGGTTGGTGGCTGGGTGCTTACGGGTGACGCGGGCTACATAAATGAAGAGGGCTTCATCTTTTTGCGCGACAGGATCAAAGACATGGTGCTTAGCGGCGGTGAAAATATTTATCCCGTTGAGGTCGAAAACGTACTCGCGCAACTCCCCGGCGTTCGAGAAACCGCTGTTATCGGTGTACCGGATGAAAAATACGGTGAAGCGTTGTTAGCTTTCATTGCAATGAATGAGGGTTTTACGCCACCATCCACGCAAGAGATGATCGATTTTTGCCGCGACAAGCTCGCCGGCTATAAAATTCCACGAAAACTTGAAATCATCGATGCACTGCCACGCAACCCGACGGGGAAGATCCAGAAGATGGTTCTGCGAGAACCCTTTTGGAAGAACACGAACCGCCGGATCGGTTAAGAGGAGCACCACAATGACGACACGAAGTTTATTAAGCGCAGCCGTTCTAGGAGCCACATTAGCAATCGTAGGCTGCCAACCAGGAACCGAGACAGCCAGCACTCAGGTTGAGCAGGTCGCGCTAAGCGAATCTGAGAAGGCCAATGCGCTTTTCGAGGAAATGTTCATGGAAAGCGTCATGAGCTCTCCAATGTCACAAACCTACTTAGGCATTAAACAAGATTACGACAAGCTCGACGACTATACCGAGGCAGCGTCAGCCAAAGAGTTGGAGCGCGCCAAAGCAAATCTAGCGAAGCTTCAAACCATTGACGTAGCGGCACTCGATGACCAGACAGCCCTGAGCTGGAACTTAATGAAAGACCAGCTCGATCAAGAGATCGCGAGCTATCGCTGGCGCTATCACAACTACCCCGTCAACCAGATGTTTGGCATGCATTCGGGCTTACCCTCGTTCATGATCAACCAACACCTCGTGCGCTCAGAAGACGATGCACTTGCCTACATCAGCCGCTTACGAGAGTTCAAACGCGTCCTGGGTGAGTTAGAGACCAACCTCTACAAGCGGGCAGAGCTCGGCATTTTGGCACCAAAGTTTGTCTACCCCTATGTGCTCAGCGATATCAACAATGTGGTGAGCGGCGCGCCCTTTACCGATGGCGATGATTCAACCCTACTGGCGGACTTCAAAGGAAAGCTCGAGCAACTTGAGCTCGACGAGACAAAAAAAAGCGAGCTCCTGGGGCAGGCTGAAAAAGCCCTGCTCGAATCGGTGGGCCCCGGCTTTGCCAGCTTAAGTAGCACGGTAAAAGCGATTGAAGCGCAAGCCGATACCCGCGACGGCGCCTGGAAGCTTCCCGATGGGTCCGAGTTTTACAACTTCGCGCTTGCACGCACGACGACCACGGACATGGATGCGCAGACCATTCACGACATTGGCCTCGCCGAAGTCGAACGTATACATAACGAAATGCGCGCGATCATGAAGCAGGTAGGTTTTGCCGGCGACTTGCAAGACTTCTTTGAGTTCACGCGAACCGATCCTCAGTTTTACTACCCCGAAACCCCTGAGGGCAAGCAGGCCTACCTAGAGGAGGCCACTGCCCTAATCGACGATATGAAAACGCGTTTGGATAGTTTATTCAAGGTCAAGCCCAAAGCGGACTTAGTCGTAAAGGCGGTCGAGCCTTTCCGCGAGAAGTCGGCCGGCAAAGCCTTTTATCAGCGCCCTGCCCCTGATGGCTCGCGTCCAGGAACCTACTACGCCAATCTGTACACCATGAAAGCAATGCCAATTTATCAAATGGCGGCCTTGGCCTATCATGAGGGGATTCCCGGGCACCATATGCAAATCGCGATCGCACAAGAGCTAGAGGGTATACCCAAATTCCGCAAGTTCGGCGGGTACACCGCCTACACCGAGGGTTGGGGCTTATACGCAGAGTTATTGCCCAAAGAAATCGGTCTGTACGAAGACCCTTACAGCGATTTTGGGCGCCTCGCTATGGAGTTATGGCGCGCTTGCCGCTTGGTCACCGACACGGGATTGCACGCCAAACGCTGGACTCGTGAGCAAGCCATTGATTATTTGCTACAAAACACACCCAACGCCGAATCCGACATTGTTAAAGCGATAGAACGCTATATTGTCATGCCTTCACAGGCAACGGCTTATAAAGTGGGCATGTTAAAAATCCTAGAGTTGCGCGACAAAGCCAAATCTAGCCTGGGCGAGGCGTTCGATATTCGTGAATTCCACGATGTGGTCCTAAAGCAGGGGGCGCTCCCATTGGCAACCTTGGAGTCAATTGTAGACCGCTGGATAAACTCGAAACGGGAAAGCTAATCGTATGCAAAACCCATCCTTTCACCGAGCCGTTTTGGACGCATCCCGATCGGTGACTTTGGTCATCGGTATCGATGGCTCGGTGATGTTTGCCAGCCGTGGCGTACAAGATATGCTCGGCTATCCCTCAACTTGGGCCGAGGGTCGAAACATTCTCGACTACATCCACCCCGAAGATGTCTCTCGTGTTGTTGAATCCCTCGCGCTCGCCGACGACAACCGCGAGATTCGATACATTCCCATGACCTTACGGATCCGCGACAATGAGGAAAACTGGGTAGAGATCGATATCGTCAGCAGCAACCGATTGAGCGACCCGGAAATCTCTGGGATCATTGTGAACATTCAGACCGCGGAATGCCGGCCGGCCTACAGCGATCCTATTACTGCGATGGCGAAAAACGAGTCGCACGCGAGGGTGATGCAACTCATCGCTCAGGGCGTTGGTCGCGGGGGGCACGTAAGACGTCCGTCATTCTTTGTTCCAACAGACGCAGCCGCCGACGCAGAGCTGATTTGCTCGATGCCAGATCACCCCATCTCAGAACACTTTAAACCCGAAATTTTCAAGCTATTTGTGGCTGAACCTATCGATAAAGCAGATGTATCTGAGGCTGGCGAACTTCTCTCGGTTAACCGTTCAGAGTTACCCGTGAGCACCTTAAAACTCATGGACCGCTGGGATATTGCGGGCATTCGCTTTGGTGCCATAGCGCCAAACGACACGCCACACGAGGTCACACATTATCTCGTATCGCTTGACTATGCTCTACCAGAAACACTGTGGATGGATGGCATCTGGAGCCCCACAGGGGTACAGCAATGGCAGGAGCTCATGCAATATGCAGGCATTGCCTTGTCGCACGAGCGCAACCGCATAAAACTGCAGCGCGCGGCCTCGCGCGACACCTTAACAGACCTTTTTAATCGCTCTGAATTTGTTAAAGAACTCACCCGACAAAATTTAGGCGCCAAAGGCAGTGGTATTTTATTTATCGACCTTGATGACTTCAAAGCCATCAACGACCAGTACGGGCACAACGTCGGCGATATCGCACTTGTGACTATCGCTCAAAATATTCAAGAGGCACTGCCAGAGCACGGGGTTGCCTGCCGTATGGGCGGAGACGAATTTGTGATCGTTACACCAAGCAGCATTGACGCCAAGGCTCTAGCTCAATCGCTGATCGCCTCCTGTGCCCAGCCTTTCACAACCGACCCCGAGCCCTTGACTGTCTCCGCATCGATCGGCGTAGCGCAGATCCGAGAAAATGAAACCCTCGAGCAGGCCATTCAACGCGCCGATATTGCCTTACTGCAAGCAAAGCAAGAAGGCAAACATCGACTGGTAAGCTGCGACTGACGATTATGGATTTAGTAGTATTTGATTTAGACGGCACACTATTGAACGCCCAGTCCCAGATCTCGGACTACACTAACCGCGTGCTAACCAAAATGGCCGAGGCGGGTATCGCCTACACAGTAGCGACCGGCCGAACCTTACATGGCGCCCATGCAGTCGTTAGCGGTAGTGGCTTTCACCTCCCCCACATTATCAAAAATGGGGTGTTGATCTGGAATCCAGCATCGGGCGATTACAGCCGCCAATGCTTACTGACTCAAGAGGAAATTTCTAAGGTACTGCTGGCCTTTACCGACGCAGGTGTCAGCCCATTTATACACACCTTTGAACCCAACGAGCACCACGGCGTCTATCATGCCCCCGTAATGAAAGATTACGAACACAAGCTAGCCGCTTTTATTGAGCGCGAACGCGGAAGCGCACTGAAGCCCTTAAGCGCGATGCCGCCGAGGGCGTCTATCGCCAACTTCAGTGGACTAGGCAGTCAAGAAGCCATAGACGCTATCGTGGCTCAGATTGCTCAAGAGGAACACCTTATCGCCTACGGAGGCCCCGCATTTGAGGGGCAAAACCTGTACTGGCTGGATGTGCATCACTGCGACGGCAACAAAGGCGCGGCCGTCCTTGAACTTAAACGTGACATGGGTGCGGAGCGCATTATCTGTTTCGGGGATAGCGACAATGATTTAACGATGTTCGAGATTGCCGATGAATGCTATGCGCCAGATAATGCCAAGCCCGAAGTTAAAGCTGTAGCAACAGAAGTCATTGGTCATCACGACGATGATGGCATCGCGCGTTTTTTAGAGGCTAGATTTGATCTCTAATTGCGGTATTTACCCACGCCGAATCACAAATTCCAAACGCCCGTCCTTCATTAAGACGCTTTTATCAATTTGGAAATCGGGCAATCCGCGGGACAATGCACCCCGCAAGTGCCGATAAGGGAGCTCAGCGGAGGCAGACTCAGCTTCTAACTGATTGGGCCCAGCGATACCCCAACGCTTCGCCACCAAACCGCGAGTAGCGTTATGACACACAAATCCGTGCGCCACACCGTCGTAAGTCAGCATTGCATCCAACCAATCGTTCAACCAATTCAAATTGGAATCACTCAAATACAAGGCGAAGTCCCATATAAGCACCAAATCGTATGCTTGGCCAATGCAGGGCTCAAAGCTGTCTTCTAGGACTGCTGCTCTTTGTTCGGAGGCCTCGTCGTCGCTCAGCAGAGCATTTATTTTCGACGCTTGACTGATCAAATCGAGAACGGTTAGACGCCCCCAAAAAGTCCTGTGCAAGTGGGCAATCGTAGACGCATGCGCCGCTCCGAAATCAAGGATCTTCCGAGGCCTCGTTGACTCGCAATCAGGCAGTACGCCCGCGATCAAGGTACTTTTAAAAAATTCCCTATTCACAGCGCTCTGCCGCATCGCTGCGGCATGATTAAGGCTCACTTAGACCTTACTCTCCAGCGCTGTCGCCGCTCGCTGCGACTTTGGTGTTGCTTACGACACCGAAGCTTTTGGTGGGTGCGGCTTCGTTCATATCGATGCTGCCCTTAAATTTGCTACCATCCTCTAGGATGACACGCGGCGCTTGGATGTTTCCTCGCATGGAGCCGTTCGCAGTGATCAGTACACGCTCACTCGCTTCGACATCTCCATGTAATTCGCCATCCACTTTCACCGCTTTAGCCATCACATCGGCGTGTACACGGCCAGAGGGGCCAACAAACAGCTCATTGCTTTTGAGTACAACAGTCCCTTCGATTTGTCCTTCAACTGTCAAATCTTCTTCACTGTGTACTTCACCTTTGATTTTAACCGTTGCCCCAATCACGGCGCTTCCTCCTTTGGATGATGGAATCGATGCGACCTCTGCCACCTTTGACACTGGCTGTACCGGCTCCTCAACTGCAGGGGCTGGTGTATTCTTCTGTGATCGCTTGTCAAAAAACATGGTGTCTGCTCACTTCAATCGAACTCACATATTAGCACGAACATTCCATATTCCTAGCCCCAAGGGATTTCACGGTCGATAAGATCGCACATTTCCTGCTGCTGCGCGTTCCTGAGCGTCAAATAGCGGTGCATGCAGACGTTCGGCGGCAAAATCCTCTGCTTGATCTGCGTAGTGAGCCGAATCCTCGAGCATAGTGGCTGAGCCGTAATGATGCACACCCTGCACCGAGAGCTTTTGCTCGGCGTTCCAAGCGACCAAATAGTAAAGCCCATCGCCCGCGATATTCGTCAAGTATCCATTTTCCTCATACCCTGTGCCGTAGATTGCGCGCAGCGTATCGGGACCTCCTCCGATCGGCACATTTACCGGGCCACGGGTGTGTCTATTGATCTCCCCCCACAAGGGGTCAATTCGCCCAGACACCTCCAGCAATTCATCAGCGCAGGCCTGCAACACGCCTCCCGCCTCAGGCGGCGCCACAGCATCTTGCTCTGCGCGCCATTCGGCGCGAATGACACACACACCTAAAGCCGCTTCTCGGCTTTGAATGTCCGCCACCAAGTCCCACTGAGCCAACAGAGCTTGTGCCTGCAAATGATGAGGTAAAGCGTCGGTGAGTTCGGCGGCAATTGCGGCGCGAATGTAGTGACCAGCGCGGCTCGAAACAGCGTAGGCTTTGTCGTGCTTTATGGTCCAAAAATCCTCTGCCGAAATGGGTCTTAAAGCCGCGAAGAGTTCTAAGGCTCGATCAGCACGATTGGTCATTCGCGCTTGATACCCATCGGTCGGACTAAATGCCGATGGGTCTGGGTTATCGTCCGCAACAGCAACCTGAAAGGGTGTTTGATTCGTGCTTGCCAAGTAGCCGTATTTGGGACGCACCACTTGAGGCAACTGCTGAAAAGGCAAATAACTATCCCAGATAAGATCGGACCGATCACCGGGCAAATACTGGCTCCAGTCATACCCGGGTTTGCGGCGCGGGGTCAGGCTATTGTGAACGAAGGCGATCGTCCCCTCTTTATCAGCGAAGACGAAATTAAACGACGCAAACCGATGTTGTGCCATCGCTGCATACCACTCATCGAAGGTTCGTGCTCGATTCAGGGCGTACCACTGATCCACCTGACGGATCTCATTCTGGCCACCAAACCGGAACGCGTAGGTACCATGATCCGTTTTCATGACAGGTCCATGCTTGGAACGATATATCTCGCGCTTCACCGTCCAGTAAAGAGGCCCCCACAGTTTTACGCGCAGGCTAGCTTCGCTGACCTCTAGGTCTAACCACTGGCCATCTAAGCGATACTGGTCTTCGTTGTCAGGATTGATTTCGAGGACAAAAATATCGACCAAGTCAGGCTTATTAACCGTCACGCCCCAGGCGATATCGTGGTTAAACCCGAGGCTGATCAGCGGACTTCCAGGAAAAGTGCCACCCATAATATCGAGCCCTTCATCACTGCTGATATGCGCCTCGTACCACGCCACTGGACCATCGGTAGGCTGGTGCGAATTAATCATCAGACGAGTCGCTCCATCGTCTGTTGCCGCTGGTGACACCGCGATAGCATTAGACCCGATAGGGGTATCGCTCAACCCCAGATCAGCGACTAAACGAGAGACCTCTCGCGCGCGCTCGGGGCCCATCACCTCTTTCACCGATCCATCAAATCCGTAAAACAATAAATGCCGAACCACAAACCCAGTGATAATGTCGGTGGTTGTCACCGGCAAAATATCCCGCGTCACTCGATGAGGATGTTTCGCCGCAAAGTGGTTTAATCCATCGGTATAGGCCTGCACTAGTGCGCGCGCCTCTGGACTAATCTGGTTTTCGTAACCCGCGTTCACCCAATCCCGAACCCCGAGCCATTGGATCATATAGTCAGCTGGCGCTGCGTCTTTACCGTTATAACGGGCAGACTCGCCGCGATAAAACGGTAGCGTTTCTTCAATCAGCTCCCAACCGTCTTCAGCTTGAGCATAGGCAAATCCAAAAGCGGTGTCCGCATCAGTTTTCCCGTGAATATGAGGGATACCCCAGCGATCACGTTCAATTTGAACATCATACTTCGTCGCATCCACCGAAATATCGGGCACACGGCCAGCGCACGCAGTTAAGCCAGCAACAAAGCAGAGTAAAATAAGTGTACGCATTATTATTCCTTGTATTGAAGCTCAGCGATCAACGATTTCCCAGAGCTTGAGTAAACACGTCTTGAAGCGCTTGTATGCTATCCAACTTTGGATAGGTCGCGCGCATGATAAATGCAATTTTTCGATGCGGTCCTGGCTCATCGAGGCGAGCATACTGAAGTCTCTTGTCGTTGCACACGAGTTGATCCAGTGCCATTTCAGGCACCAGCGTAGAACCCAGTCCAGCGACCACCAATTGAATGAGCGTGTTCAGACTGGTTGCACTCATCGAATGTGCCACCGCATTGGAGAACTTACAAGCCGCCAGAGCGTGATCTTTTAAACAATGGCCTTCAGATAACAACATTAAATTCTCTCGTGACAGCTCTTCGGAGGTAATACGTTCCCGAACCTCCTGGTCGCCATCACTTGGCGCAACCCAATAAAAGTCTTCGTCCCAAAACGGAAAACTCAGCAAATTATCGCAGTCATAGGGTAGCGCCAAGACCGCCGTATCGAGCTCTCCATCACGCACTCGCTCGACCAACTCCTTCGACTGTGCCTCGACGATTTTTAGCTTCGCCGCAGGGTACCTTGCTGCTACTGCGGGCAACACAATCGGCAGTAGATAAGGCGCAATTGTCGGTATCATTCCAATCGTTAAGGGCGTGCTCAGCGGAGCCTTGTCGGTTTGCCTAAGACGCAATATGTCGTCAATTTGGACGCTCACGGATCGGGCTTTTTCCAAGAAAATACGCCCCATCGGAGTAACGAGCACTTTTTTATTATCACGTTCAAAGACCTGAAACCCGAGCTGCACCTCTAGCTCGTTCAAGGCGGTACTCAAGGCCGACTGGGATACCGCACAGTTGTCGGCGGCCTTCCTAAAATGCAGGGTCTTTTCGACTGCGAGTGCATAGCGAATTTGTTTTATTGAAATCATAACAACCGAGCCGTTGATGAGTGCTATTAGAGCAACTTTGTTTTGTCTTCAAGTCTAATCAATTTCGTCAAAAAATCCATCATCACCGCGCTCAAACAATTTAAAAAAACGATCAAAACAATCAATATATTCAAATTTAACAATCAAAAAGGCGCGGCTATAGTGCACGGGTCTTCAACAAACCACAGCAAGGAGAGACAAATGACCTCAATTAATTCAAGCATCAAACCCTTTAACGCCATGGCTTTCAAGAACGGCGAATTCATTACGATCAACGAGCAAGATGTTCTGGGCAAATGGGCGGTATTTTTCTTCTATCCCGCAGATTTCACCTTCGTTTGCCCAACGGAACTGGGTGATCTTGCGGATCATTACAGCGAGCTGCAAGCCCGAGGCGTCGAGGTGTACTCGGTCTCAACCGATACCCACTTCACGCACAAAGCGTGGCACGAATCATCGGACACTATTGGCAAGATTCAGTATCCGATGATCGGCGACCCGAGCGGCGCAATAACGCGTCAATTTGGCGTCATGCGAGAAGACCAAGGCCTAGCGGACCGCGCGACATTTATTGTTGATCCAGATGGCATTGTGCAAGTCATCGAAGTTACCGCCGAGGGCATTGGCCGCAATGCGGAGGAATTGGTGCGCAAAATTAAAGCTGCCCAATATGTCCGCAACAATCCAGGTGAGGTATGCCCCGCCAAATGGCAAGAAGGCGAGCAAACCTTGGCCCCCTCGTTTGACTTAGTCGGCAAAATTTAAATCCAAGGCGGGGCAACCCGCCTTTTCGAGACGATTAGGAGAGTTAAAATGTTAAACCAAGAGCTACTCAATAATGTTAAGACCTACACCGACACCATCTCACGCGCGGTAACCTTGGTTGTTGCCGCGGGAAATCACTCAAAGCGCGCTGAGCTGGTGTCATTTTTACGGCAAATTTCGGACTTGTCGGACAAGATCCAATTTGAAGAGCGCGAGACTACAGCCTTGCGAAGCCCTCTGTCTTTCCGCTTAGAAATCGATGGCGATGATAGCGGCGTACAGTTTTCAGGCATACCAAGTGGCCATGAATTCAACTCGTTCATTTTAGCCTTACTGTATGCGGGTGGACGGGAACTCAAGCTTGATCCTGCGGTGCAGAGCCTTATCAAGGCGGTAAAAACGCCAATCCACTTTGAAGTTTTTGTCAGCCTGAGCTGCCATAACTGCCCTGATATTGTTCAAGCCTTGCATCAATTTGCTTTGCTCAACCCGAATATTAGCGCAGAGATGATCGATGGCGGGTTGTTTCCCCAGCTTGTTGAAGAACGCGAGCTGCAGGGTGTACCTGCTGTTTTTGCTAACGGCGCACCCTTTGCCAATGGTAAAACCGAGATTAGTCAGCTGCTGGATAAATTGCAGCACATTGCGCCTGAGGCTAAAGTGGCGAAACACGACTCAGCCACTGCCCTGCAAGATGTGGTTGTTATAGGCGGAGGCCCCGCGGGCGCAAGTGCGGCGATTTATAGTGCACGAAAAGGCCTGTCGGTGACCTTGCTGGCCGAGCGCTTAGGTGGCCAAGTTAAAGACACCCAAGGGATCGAAAACCTGATTTCGGTAAGCCATACGACCGGCGCAAAACTGAGCGGCAATTTGGTTGAGCACATGAATAGATACCCTGTTTCGATCCGGGAGAACATTAGAGTCGAGAGCATCAGCGGCGACCAGGTTCGGACTATCACTCTGAACACAGGCGAGCAGATACAGACGCGCAGCATCATCGTCGCAACCGGTGCTCAGTGGCGAAAACTTGGAATTCCCGGAGAAGAGGAGAACATCGGTGCCGGAGTGGCCTACTGCCCACATTGCGACGGCCCATTTTTTGCGGGCAAGGATGTTGTGGTCGTCGGCGGTGGCAACTCTGGTATAGAGGCAGCTCTGGATCTGGCGGGCATTGTTAAGAGCGTCACAGTCGTGGAATTCATGCCGACGCTAAAAGCCGATAAAGTACTGGTCGATCAAGCGAAACAACGCACTAACATCTCGATTATAGCAAATGCGGCTTGTCAGGAAATTATCGCCGACGGCGGCAAAGTGGTGGCGCTAGAATATCTTGACCGCGTCAGCAATGCGCGCAAGCGCTTAAACACCGATGGTGTGTTTGTGCAAATTGGCTTAAGCCCTAACAGCCAGTTCCTGAGCGATATGGTCGAATGCACAGCGCACGGCGAAATCATAGTCGACAACAAATGCCGCACGACCCAAGCCAACGTATTTGCTGCCGGCGATGTTACCACCGTGCCCTACAAGCAAATCGTGATTGCCATGGGTGAAGGCGCTAAAGCAGCCTTATCGGCTTTTGAGTACTTGCTCGCTCATCCCGCGCACCGGACCGAGAGCGAAATGCAAGCGGCTTAGCAAGATCTCGTCAAGTTGGGACTATTTCATGACGTTAAGGTCACAGACTAATCTGCAAAGCGCTCCCGCAAGAGCGCTTTTTGCACTTTCCCCATGGCGTTGCGGGGCAGGCTATCAATGAATATATAGTCTTTAGGTCGCTTGAAACCCGCTAGACTCTCTTGCAACTCGCGTCTGACACCCTGCTCCAAATCTGCTTCATGTTTAGTGCCATCCGGCACGATCACGGCAACAACTCGCTCACCAAAATCGTCGTCCGATAAGCCAATCACTGCGGACTCTAAAACGCCGTCACAACGATCGATCACAAGCTCGATCTCTTTGGGGTAAACATTCAACCCACCGGTGATGATCAAGTCTTTGGAACGTCCCACAATCGCGACATAACCTTCAGCATCAATGGTTGCCAAGTCGCCTGTCTTAAAGAAACCATCTTCGGTAAAATCGGCCGCGGTTTTTTCCGGCATTCCCCAATATTCTCTGAACACATTGGGGCCTTTGACCAGCAGATTGCCCACTTCTCCTGCGGCCAAGATCAGGCCGTGGTCATCTTCCACACGCAACGCTATCCCTGGCAAAGGAAAGCCCACAGTTCCCGCTCTGCGCTCGCCGTTTAAGGGATTAGAGGTGCTCATACCCGTCTCTGTCATCCCGTAGCGCTCCAAGATTCGATGGCCCGTGCGCCGCTCGAACTCTGCAAACGTGCTGCTGAGCAAAGGTGCGGACCCAGAGATAAACAGACGCATCGACTTGCACGAACCTGAATCGAATTCTGGCAAGGATAACAAACGCGAGTAATACGTAGGCACCCCCATCATGACGCTTGAGCGGCCAAGTTGCTCCAACACTTTGTGCACTTCAAAGCCAGCATTCCACAGCATCGAAGCACCACTGAGCAATACGCAGTGGCAGGCGACAAACAAACCGTGGACATGGTAAATCGGAAGGCTATGCAGCAAGACATCGTCAGCGCTAAAGCCCCACAAATCGACCAACACCTCGGCATTGCTTGCCAAATTTTCGTGCGTTAACACAATACCCTTCGGTCGGCCGGTGGTGCCCGACGAATAGAGCAAGGCTGCCGCTGTAGACGAGTTGACTGATACTGGGGCACTGTCTTGAGCTTCAGGCAGGTCACTTACTAGACTCCCTGTCCCCGAGATATCCAGCGTTAAAACCACATCGACCCCACATCTGACAGCCAACTGTGTCAGCAACTCTTCCCGATCGGTCGAACAAACCAACACACGCGGGGCAGCATTCTCGATAAAATAATCGAGCTCAACCAAAGAATAGGCGGTATTCAAGGGATGATACACAGCCCCTATCCGCAAACAGGCTAAGTATAAGGCGAGCGCTTCGACCGACTTATCGACTTGCACCGAAATTCGATCGCCTTGCTGGACGCCCAAACGGATGAGTTTTTGCCCGAGCGATTTTGCCATATCACTGAGATCACCGTAGGTCCACACCTTACCGCTGTCGGTTTGCAGCACTCTGACTTGCCCGCGATCGGGCTTGTCGATCCCCAGTCGGTAATACAGGTTATTTTCTATCGATTTTGTCATCCCAGTCCCACTCGATCGTGCAACATTGGCGCCCGCCCAATCGACGGCATTGAGCGCAAAATGCGTTTGGCTTTTAACGTACAGCAGAGCATTCTTTCGCCCTAAAACTAGGCTTTAATGTATCACGTAGCCCACAGATTTGGGATTAAATGACCGCGTGATATCAAGCTTAGCCCTGCTATACTATTGCTCTAAATTTAATAACGCAGCGGCGATATACCTATGACAACAGAACAATCCTTACGTGAAGACCTGGCGGCTCTCTACCGAATTTTTGACCATTTAGGCTGGGGTGAACTTATTTTTAATCACATCACGGTAAAACTGCCCGGTGATGAAGGCCATTTTCTGATCAATCCTTACGGACTGCACTACAGCGAAGTGACAGCATCTAATTTGGTTAAAGTCGACATCAACGGCAACATCGTAGAACCGACAGAACACTTCGTAAATCCGGCGGGTATGCTCATCCACAGCTGTGTGCACGCCGCGCGCCATGACATGCTGTGTATCGCGCATACGCACACCACGGCAGGCATGACGGTTGCCTGTCAGGAAGGCGGCTTGCGCCCAGACAATTTCTATTCGACCCTATTGCATGGACGCATCGCTTACCATGACTTCGAAGGCATTACGGTCGATGAAAGTGAGAAGGATAAACTCGTCGCCAACCTAGGCTCTGAAGCAATGATGATGATTTTACGCAACCATGGCTTGCTGGCGGGCGGACGTACGATTGCAGAGGCCTTTTTGAACATGTGGGTGTTAGAGCGCTCCTGCCAGATTCAAACCTCTGTGGACCAAACCGGCGTAAAGCAAATTCACGTCCGCCCCGAAGTGTTATCGCGCACTGAGGAACTCACGAAAATTCAGGGTATGGGGCAACCTACGGGTGCATTAGAATTTGCTGCCATGAAGCGCATCATCGAGAAAAAAGATCCTTCCTACAAAGACTGACAGAGCGCGGGGTAGTAGATAGACAGTGTGATCTCTACCCCCTTCTTGCGCGTATAAAAATCCAATAATTCAACACGCAGAGCACACTCTATGAAACCGATTCTAATCGCCCTAGGGTTTATCGTTGCGTTCACCGCCGTGATCTCAACCACAAGCTTGACTATCCAGGGCGCGCCGATATTCGCTATTTGCGTTACGGTAGCCATGGTCATTCAATGGGTAGCGTTTATTCCCGCGTATCGCAAGCAAACGGAGCGATTTTACGACTTAGTTGGAAGTGCGAGTTTCATTACGGTGACCCTTCTGGCTCTCGTTTTATCGAACCGCTTTGACGATCGTTCTTTATTACTCAGTGCGCTCGTGATTATTTGGGCGCTTCGCCTAGGCAGCTTTTTGTTCAAACGGGTGCATCAAGATGGCGGCGACGACCGTTTCCAGCAAATCAAACCGCACGCCAAACGTTTTTTTCTGACCTGGACGCTGCAAGGTTTGTGGGTCAGCATTACGGCAGCGGCGGCACTGGCCGCAATAACCGCAACCGACCCCGTACCTTTGTCACTTTGGGACGTCAATGCATTGATGATCTGGTTCCTCGGCTTTGGCATCGAGGTGATCGCAGATCGACAAAAACGAGCGCATCGTTCAACACACGGCAAAGACACCTTTATCTCGAGCGGGTTGTGGGCTTACAGCCGGCACCCTAACTACTTTGGCGAAATCACACTTTGGGTAGGCGTCGCCTTACTGGCCATACCTGCCCTAACGTCAACAGCCTTCGCCAGCTTGTTATCACCCATCTTTGCCTATTTACTGCTGACCCGCATTAGCGGAATACCTATGCTCGAGAAAAAGGGAGAGAAGAAATGGGGCGACCGCGCCGACTACCAGGACTACAAAAAACGCACGCGACTGTTGGTTCCGCTCAAACGGTAACGTCAGCATCAATAGAAAAACGCTTATCGCGTTGTTTAGCCCCGCTCAGTAGCTTAATGCGAGTGCGGGGCACATCAAAGTAGTCCGCCAAAGCCCTCATCACGGCTCGATTGGCTTTACCATCCTCTGGGGCTACCGTAACGTAAACCCTGAGCACGCTCTGGCCCTCGATGTCCTCGACCTTTATTTGCGCTTGCTTGGCTTTTGGCGTGACCCTAACGCTGACGATCGTTGTTGCCATAGAAACTTACTTGCGGTTAAAGAGCGCACCTTACTGCAAGTCTCGCCTTGAAGGCAAAAATGCGAGCACTAGGCAGCAATCGCCAGATACGACAACAGCTCTTTCTGCCTGTCTTTGACCTCGGCCCTGTTGCGCTCCTTTACGTGACCAAAACCCCGTAAACGTTGCACTGTCTCAAGCACAGCCACGGCCCTGTGATAATCTTGGGCCATCAGCGGCAACACATCTTGGTGTAATAGAGTCAAATAATCTTCGATGTCTTGACGCTCAGCTTTTCGCTCGTCGCTGTAAGAAAAGATATCTAAGGCCGTGCCTCGTATTTTTCGCAGTGCCGACAACACTCTGAACACAGGGAGAATCCATGCGCCGAATTCACGCTTTTGAAGTCGGCCTGTGGCTGGGTCTTTCTTTGCTAACCCAGGAGGCGCCAAATGGAAGCGCAAACGTCGCTTCGCGCTAAACTGCGAGTCTAGCAATGCTTGAAATGCTGGCGCGGTATGCAAGCGAGCCACCTCATATTCGTCTTTTATCGCCATCAATTTATACAAACCTTTAGCGAAAGCCTGTGTCGCCAACTGACCTTCATGCTGGTCGTATTGGCGAATGTGGGCCACGCGACGTCGGTACAGCTCGGCGTAGTGATCATCTTGATAAATTCGCAAACGGTCGCTGTTGGCCTCCATCAGCTGATCGAGTGTAAGCTCAACTTCGAGGTCTGGGCTCTGCTTCAGTAATCTCTCTACCCTCTCTGGGCTCGCTTGCCACAAGCGGCCCCACGCAAAAGCCTGACGGTTCATATCAATGCCAACACCATTTAACTCAATCGCTCGGTTTAGTGCCTCATCAGATACTGGCAACCAACCCGCTTGGTAGGCCACCCCCATCAAGAAACAGTTACTCGCAATGGAGTCCCCCATCAACTCCGTAGCAATGCGCGTAGCATCAAGCCAAACCAGCTGCGAAACATCGACTTCGGTCTCGACACGGTCGACTAGACCCGAGTAAGGCACGCTGGCATCTGGGTTACTGATTAACTCGGAGGTGGGCGTGGCTTGTTGATTCAGTACCGCGTGCGTTCTGCCGTGGGCGACTTTGGCCAGCGTCTCATCGCCGCACGCCACAATGAAGTCACATCCCAACAACAAATCAGCTTCGCCGGCGGGAATGCGCACCGCCAAAATATCGTCTTGCTGACGAGCAACACGGACGTGACTCACCACGGCGCCAAACTTTTGCGCCAACCCGGTCTGATTGAGTGTAGCGCAGCCCTTACCTTCCAAATGAGCTGCCATCGCTATCAAGGCGCTGATCGTTAATACTCCGGTACCTCCGACCCCAGCGACCACCGTATTCCATGGCTGCTCCAACGCTGGCAATGTGGGCTGTGGCAAGTCTTTGAGCCAATCCTCAAGGGGTATGTGTGTGACCGAAGGCCTGAGCAGATCGGCATCCAATACGCTGACAAAGCTGGGACAAAAGCCATCGACACACCGAAAATCTTTATTACAAGAACTTTGGTCAATTTGCCGTTTTCGGCCTAAGGCGGTCTCTTTTGGCACAACCGATAAGCAATTCGATTGAGCACTACAATCGCCACAGCCTTCGCAGACCTCTGGGTTGATCACCACCCGACGCGGCGGATCGATCAACTTGGCCTTTTTACGGCGCCGGCGTTTTTCGGCCGCACAGGTTTGCACGTAAACAATGACCGTCGTGCCCAAGGTATCACGCAACTGAGTTTGGACACTATCGAAGCTGTTACGGTGCTCTATGCCGACACCGTGCTCCTTAGCTAACACCCGCCACTGGTCAGGTTCATCAGATACAATGACCAGTTTAGATACGCCCTCCGCCAACACTTGTTTAACCAATGATTCGACGCTTAAGTCACCGTCTATGGGCTGTCCGCCCGTCATGGCGACAGCATCGTTGTACAGGATTTTGTAGGTGATATTCACCTTAGCGGCCACAGCGGCACGCAAGGCCAAAATGCCGGAATGAAAGTAGGTTCCGTCACCTAAATTCTGAAAGACGTGCTGAGTTTCGGTGAACGGTGCCTGCCCGATCCAGGCCGCTCCCTCGCCACCCATTTGCGAAAAGGTTTGGGTGTTGCGGTCCAGCATCCAAGTGGCCATGTAATGGCAACCGATCCCACCCAAGGCTCGACTACCCTCAGGCACTTTCGTCGACGTATTGTGTGGGCACCCAGAGCAAAAATGGGGCACCCGTTCGGCCTTGTCGTAAGGTTTGGCTAAGAACGCCTCTTTGTTTTTTATCCATTCAACGCGCTTACGCATCGTCTCAGAATCGAAATAGCGAGATACGCGACGGTAAATGGCCACCGCAATCATGGCGGGCGTCAGCTCCCCCGCATTGGGCAACAAGTCACGACCCTGTTCATCGAACTCGCCCACAACGCGAGGGCGTGCGGCAACAGGATTATTGTAAAGTTGCCCCGTCAACTGGTCTTCGATTACCGAGCGCTTTTCCTCGACCACCAGAATTTCTTCCAAACCTTCGGCAAAGTTGTGTACGCCCGCTGGCTCTAAGGGCCATGGCATTCCAACCTTCATCACACGCAGACCCAGCTCTCGAGCAACGGCCTTGTTGATGCCCATATCCTCTAACGCCTGCATGACATCAAGGTAAGCCTTGCCAGCGCACATGATGCCAAACCGAGCGCTGGGCGAGTCAATGACCACAGGGTTTAAATTATTGACCCGGGCAAACTCGCGCGCTGCATAAATCTTGTATTTGTTCAGACGTAGCTCTTGATCTAGCGGCTTATCAGGCCAACGTGCGTGCACACCATCAGCGGGGAGCACGAAGCTATCTGGAATAACAATATTCATGCGGCTGGGGTCAATATCGGCCGATATCGCTGAATCCATGTTTTCGGTAATCGCCTTCAAAGCCACCCAGCAACCGCTGTAGCGTGACAACTCCCATCCAAAAACACCCAAATCAAGGACTTCCTGCACATTGGCTGGGCTAAGCACGGGGACTGAGGCTGCAATAAAATTGTGCTCGGACTGGTGAGGTAAGGTGGACGATTTACACGCATGATCATCACCAGCAACGGCCAACACCCCGCCATATTTTGCCGTACCGAACGCGTTGGCGTGTTTTATGACATCCATCGAGCGGTCGACCCCGGGACCCTTGCCGTACCACATTGAGAATACGCCATCGTAACGCGCACCCTCGAACAGCTGCGTTTGTTGCGAGCCCCATACAGCGGTGGCCGCAAGCTCCTCATTAACGCCAGGCTGGAAGGTTATGTTGTGCTTTTTCAGCCATGGGCGAGCGGACCACATGGCTTGGTCGACCCCACCTAAGGGCGAGCCGCGGTAGCCAGACACAAAACCCGCCGTATTTAGGCCTCTTGCTACATCGCGCTGATGTTGCAACATAGGCAAACGCACCAAGGCTTCAATACCGGTCATGTATGCTCTGGTCGTATCCAGAGCATATTTGTCATCTAGACTGATTTGATAATCAACACTCATGGCTTGGGCACTCGCAGGGATTTGTCCAATTCTGCCCAATTCTTTGCGAAACTTTTTGCCTATTTTTAATGTCTTAAGTGATCAGCATGCATATACTTACCCAAAGTAGTCAAAAAAATGGATAAGTTATGCAAGAACTCACAAAAACCGATCTGAAGATTCTTGAACTACTGCAAAACGACAGCACGATAAGCACCGCCGAAATTGCCGAGCACATTGGGCTCTCGCAGTCACCATGCTGGCGTCGTATTCAACGCTTGGAACACGCCGGATTTTTTGAAGAGCGCGGCATACGCCTTAACCGCGACCTACTGGGACTGGACCTTGTGGTCTTTGTCACGATAAACCTACGACAGACAGGTACGCAAGACTTGCTGCAATTCGAGCAAGACATAAGTAGACACCCAGAGATTGTCGAGTGCTATACCATGACGGGCCTGTGGGACTACATGCTAAAAATCGTCACCAAAGACATCAAGCATTACGAAAATTTTGCAAGAAACGTCCTAATGGCGTCACAAAGCATACGCGAAATGCACTCTCATATTGCGGTGACCGAAATCAAAAACACCGTCGCCCTACCCCTATCTCAATTAACGAAGTAAGGCGACGTCAGCGCTAGGCTTTCGAAGCCGTGCTGACACGGTTGAGCGCTAGCTCGTACTCAGCCTTAACCTTTGCCAAAATGTCAGCAACTGATTCGACCGCGGTAATACGACCGCAGACTTGTCCTGTCAGTGGAATGGCGGCTTCCATATCGCCGCCAAAGTAGAGCGCTTTAGGATCACCAAAATCAGCCATCCCACTCTGCGCTGGGTCTTTCTCTAACCGCGTGGTACGTTCGGTACGCAAGGCGCGCAACGCGGGTGGCGCAAAACGAGACAGAAACACCGTATCGGTTTCTTTGGCATTTACAATGGCCTGCTTCCAATTATCGTGTACCGGCGATTCTTTGGAGGCCACCATACGCGTACCCAGCTGTATACCATCGGCGCCCAAGGCAATAGCCGCGGCTAATGTTGCGCCGTCGTGGAACCCCCCCGCTGCGATAATAGGTACATCGAGATGCGCGCGAATCAGAGGCAGCAAAACTAAACTCGCCACGTCTTTTGGATTTTTGAAACCACCGCCCTCAGCACCCTCCACCACTAAACCGTCGACGCCACACTCTACTGCCTTAAGTGCCGCCGAGAGACTTGGCACAACGTGATAAACCGTCAGCCCCGCCGTCTTTAGCTGGTCGGTAAAACGCTCTGGCGAACCTGCTGAGGTCGTCACAAACTTAACGCCTTGATCAATAATGAAAGGAACCACATCGGGGTCGCGCACAAAGGCTTGCGCAATGTTCACGGCAAAAGGTTTATCGGTAAGCTCGCGCATTTTCCCGATCTCACCTTTAATGATATCGAGTTCACCCGAGCTGGTTTCTATGACGCCCAAACCGCCCGCGTTCGAGACAGCCGACGCTAATTGCGATCTGGCGATCCAGCCCATCGGGGCTTGCACCACGGGAATATCAATACCTAAAGCTTGGGTTAAACGGGTGTTAAACATAGCGCCTCCTTTTTATTTGAAGACGCAGGATAGCGTGTAAAGAGCCCGCCATCTAGAGCTGGCAGGCAAATGGTCTTAACTAGTGCGTCACCGTGTGTAAGGGCACGCCGAACAGGTTATTCAGGCCCTTGGAGTAGAACTGGCGGTAGTAGCTTACGCCAAGCCGTTCGTCTAACCCACGCAGGGTCGTATGCAACTCGGCCAAAAGTTTGGTCGAATAATCTTGCTCCAGTGCCTGAGCCAATGTGGCCTTGATATGATCTTCGTAAAGCGACGCAAAGATCGATTCAACATTCACGAAATACTGATACAACGAGCCCATAGCGATGCCCGCGACTTCACAAATGGTGCTTGCTTGCACATCGTCAGTACCATAGCGGTCCACGACAATCAACGTCGCTTCTTTGATCGACTGGACCAGAATTTTTGAGCGAGTTTGTTTGGGCTGCTTGCGCGCCCGGGGAGGAATGTCAATTTCCGCTTGCGCGTTGGGGACAAGCATCTCAGTCGATAACCGGGGCCACTCACAGAAAAAGGATTGGCTTCGATCATCGAATACAATGCGATTTGCGTCTAAGTTCATAATGGCCTCGCGGTGCTCTTATGACATTACGTTTCCAGATTGCACACAGTCTGCCCGCTTGATACCTTTAGTAACAGGTCCGCAAACCCCAAAAAAACTCACAAAAAACATCAAACAATAGCGATAAAGCGGTTTTTTATTGATATGATCGCCCGAAAGATCACAGAAAAATGCGATGGCTACAATTTGCAGACACCATGTTTTAACTTCAATGAGCGGATTAGGCGACAAAAAGCGTCACCAATCTACTCTTTTAACTCAAGCCGGTATTAACCCATCTTCGCTCATTTCCGAGAACGCGCGAGTCCATACCGATCAAGTGGCGCGCCTGTTTCAGCTCGTCATGATCACCTTAAACGACGAGTTTATGGGCTTCACCGAAGTGCCCAGCAAAATGGGAACATTCGCACTGATGAGCGACCTGATCCCTCAATGCCTCACGCTCAAAGATCAACTCAAGCAGACCGCTCGTTTTTACAATCTCACTCACCCGAACATCGAGTTTGATCTGAAGGAATATCATAAAGATGCCGTACTCAGTATCTCGCTCACGGACAACAGCTACGACGCCCAGCATTTCTTGCGGGAATTTCTTTTGGTCATATGGCATCGGTTTCCAAGCTGGCTAATTGGTGAACCGATCAATCTTCGTTCCGTAGAATTCAGCTTTGCTCGCCCGGACCACGAGAGCGAACTCAACGTGATGTTCCCCGCCGCTATATCGTATCGTCAAAACAGCAACCGACTCATTTTTGATAGGCGTTACTTAAGTAAACCCATCACCAGAACACGCAGTGAGATTCAGCAATTTGTGAGACGCTCGCCCTACGACATCATGACGATACCCGGCCGACAGCAGACCCTTGAATCGCAAATCGAGCGTTTGTTGGCGCCTCATGGGGCAGATCGTATGGCGAATATAACGCTTCATGATGTGGCGGAACAATTGTTCATGAGTCCTCAAACCATTCAAAGGCGCTTGAGTGACTTGGGCACGAGCTTCAATACCATTAAAGAAAACTGGCGCCGTGAACGCGCGATCAAACTGCTTCAAAATAGCCAACTCTCGATAGAAGCGATCAGCGAGCGGTTGGGATTCTCCGAAGCACGATCATTTACGCGTGCGTTTAAAACTTGGACAGGATTGTCGCCACGAAAATATCGACAGATGTTTTTCTGAGCGCTATGTTACAAGCCTGAGCGATTCGGTTTTTATCGACGTCTACGGCATCCACATCGGGTTCACACCCTACTTCCAACATGCAACAGGAGCTTTTATGCACAGTGAAGATATCGAGTACACGGCAGGTGATCTGCCCCTACGTGGCTATTTCGCCAGCCCCTCGTCATCGGGACAATACCCCTGTGTACTGGTCGTTCATGAGTGGTGGGGCTGTAATGATTATGTCAAAACTCGCGTTGACATGTTGGCAGCCGAAGGCTTTGCCGCGATGGCTATTGATCTCTATGGCAGTGGCAAAACGGCGGCGGATGGCGAAGAGGCTGCTTCGTTAATGAACACCTTGTTAGAAACGCCGAACGGTGTGCTTGATCGATTTAACGCCGCGCTTGAATGGGTAAAGGCACGCGCCAATGTCAGTACCTCAAACATTTCCGCCATTGGCTATTGCCTAGGCGGCGCCGTGGTTCTGAACATGGCCCGTGCGGGTCTAGACCTAAACCTCGTGGCGAGCTTTCATGGCAACTTGGCAACCCAACACCCAGCGTCCCAGGGCCAAATTAAAGCAAGAGTGGCGGTATTCCACGGCAACGATGATGTCATGATCCCCGCCGAGCAAGTTGCCGCCTTTACAGCCGAAATGGAGGCCGCCAAAGCGGACTACCTATTCGTCGGCTACGATGGTGCGATGCACGGATTCACGAACCCTTTAGCAACAGAGAGAGGACAAAAGAATAATCTGCCGTTGGCCTACAATGAGCACGCGGACAAGGACTCTTGGAGCCAACTCATTAAGCAGTTAGGAGACTCCGAGCACTACAGAAGACAATGAGCTGAGGCCCGAGCGGCAATTTCCGCCCTTCAAACTCTTGATTTTTCACCCTATGGCCCTTGCATCAAAAGCAAGAGCCGCTTTATCGCATTGTAAGCCCCCTTCATCGAAAAACACATGAACCGAGCCTGCGACTGAGGCGTAATACAATCTGGACAAGATCCGAGCACTAAAACACTAACTAACCAGTCGGGATGCGAATTTATGTTATTTAACACTAAGCGACGCATTTTGCCCGTGGCGATTGGATTGGCCACCGGCATTGCAACTATATCTGCTCCTTCATTTTCGCAAGAAAACGAAAACGCAACCTCTGAGGGCGTACTCGAAGAGATCGTAGTTTACGGAATCAAAAACAGTCTGTTAGATGCTATAAGTATTAAAAGAGATGCCGTTGGCGTAATGGATGCCATATCTGCGGAAGATTTTGGAAAGTTTCCCGACGGAAACTTAGCTGAATCACTCGCGCGCGCCCCCGGGATCGCAATTGATCGTAGCAACGTGGAAGGACAAAAAATTGCCGTTCGAGGTTTCGGACCGGAATTCAACCTTGTAACTCTTAATGGACGCCAGATGCCAACGGTCAAAGGGCAGTACGGTGGGGGGCGATCATTCAATTTTGGCGATATAGCGTCACCTGGTGTTGCATCTCTCGAAATCTTCAAGACGGCCAACAGTAGTCTACCATCAGGTGGGATTGGCTCTACTGTAAACATGGTGACAACCAAGCCGCTTAACGTCGAAGGGACAAAAAGATTCTTGGGCTTGAGTTATGTGAACGACACTACGAGCCAGGATAGCGGCAGCCCCTTTGAAGCTGAAATGCTTTTTGCGACTAATCAAGGCCGCTGGGGATTTTCTTTATCGGGTGCTTACCATGAGCGAACCAACCGAGAAACTGGAACCCGCGAGTCTAATTGGATAACTCCAAACCTGATGGCACAAAGCGAGGGCTACCTCCGCGTCGATGCTTCTAACCCTAATTACACAAATTTGAACGAACGCGTCGATGGTAACACTTTTTATAGAGAGCCAGCAGCCTTCTTAATCAAGGACAATGACCGCACTCGCAAAAACTTGCAAGCTACACTGCAAGTTGAACTTTCTGACTCTGTTACCGCGACGGTTGACTACACTCATTCTGGAGTCCAGTTCGAATCAAGAGGCATGCTATTCGGTTCATGGCTTGGTGGATGGGATACGCAAAGCGCCACCATCAACCAAAACGGCGTTTTCACTGATGTCGTCGTAGGAAATAGAGCCTACGATCACACAGCGACATGGTCCAAGTTAGAGAGCGACAATAACTCTGTTGGAGTTAACTTAGCATGGGATGTAACAGACGCCCTATCGATCAGTTTAGATTACCATTCTTCGACGGCCGAGCTTGCCGGTAACATTTTTGACAACGAACTAGGTTTTACTACCGATGTGAAAGGCACCATCACAGTGGACGGAGCATCAGCGTCGGGCGTGAATTCCTTCTCTTATGACCGAGACTTCTTGCCCGAAAATTACATGGGGACCTATCTATTCTTGAGAGATGGCTACCAAGAAAACGAGATCGAGCAGGTCCAGCTAAAAGGATTGTGGACAAACGATTCAGGGAGCGTACTCCAATCCATATCGTTTGGCGTTTCCTCTATTGACAATGAGTACCTCAACCAAGCAAGTGAAGGCAACTTCGGATCACAAGGCCCTTCGGTTGAAGATTATGATGACGCGTTATTCAAAGAGCGCAGATTGACTAACAGCTTTATGAACTCATTTAGCAGAAACATAGGAACGCCGTATTACTATTCGATTAATCCCGTCGACGCATTAAGTGCGTTTGCGGCAGCTAACGTAGGTTTGGCAGATCCAGTCGATGGTACCGTGTGCTGTTCATACGGAACTTTAGATTCCAATGAGCAAGTAAAAGAGCAACTCGATTCCGCTTTTGTTCAGTTTAACTTTGAAACATCTGTTAACGACATGCCACTTCGCGTTGTTGCAGGTTTGCGCTACGAAAAATCTGATACGACTTCCGTGAGTTTCTATCCCGCGCCCACCACCATACGTTGGGACATGATCGCTGGCTTGATCGGTGTCGGAGGAGAAAGTGCAGATGTTCCTCGGTACGGAGATAGCAGCGAGGTTCTTCCTACGATTGCAGCCGCACTGAATATTACCGAGAACCAGGTGATTCGAGCATCATGGGGCAAATCCATTGCACGACCTAACCTTGGGGACCTTGGGGCCGAGCTTAACATCGGTAGTAAAGACTTTTTCAACCTGACCGCACAAGGCGGTAACCCTGATTTGGGCCCTTTGCTGTCAACAAACTTTGACATCTCTTATGAAAACTACTACGCAGAAGGATCGTACTTTGCGGTGGCTGCGTTCCGAAAGGAAGTCAAAGACTTTATCGGCAGCCGCACGATTGAAGATCAGCCGATAGATGGTCTCACGAATCCGTTCCTGTCGGAGATAGGGCAGCAAGCTCAAGCTTGTGTGCAAGCATGGGTGGATGCGGGTCGTCCGCAAACTGGGTTCCCCGGCGAGGGCGGCACTGGAGACTGTGTTTCGCAACAGGCGCTATGGGCACAACCATGGATGAATGATCAGCAGCATATGGGATGGGTAGCGTTGGCTATCTCACGAGGCATTGACGTATCCAACGGATTCCCATGGGGCGCTTGTGACTACGACGGGTGGTGGCGTTGTGAGCCGGGATACATCGACGGAACTGCTGCCGACCCTCAAGCACTATTCGACATCACCCAACCATACAATATGGAGTCAGGTGCGGTGAATGGAATAGAGGTAAGCTGGCAGCATCTATTCGAGGGCACCCCCTATGGCTTCCAGTTCAACTTCACTAAAGTTAGCGGCGGTAATGTTGAGCCCAATAAGAATGTAGTTGGCGAGCAATTCGTTCTGCCCGGTTTGGGCGATTCTGGAAATATCTCGGTTTTCATGGAGACACAGAAGCATACACTCCGGTTGGCTTTAAACTACCGTGGCGAAACAGCGCAGGGATTTGCTAACTATTTCCAGCCCGTTTATGTCGATGAGAGAAAGCAGTTTGATATTTCTTACCAGTACAGGTTCTCAGATGCACTGACCATTTTTGCTGACGCCATGAACATCACGGACGAAGAGACGCGTTTATACGTGCGTTATCCCGAAATGCTGTTCCTGTCTCAAGATCACGGCCCAGTGTTCAAATTTGGTGTACGTAGTAACTTTTAAGCAATCCGAGCACCATCAAAGAGCCGGGGCCACGCCCCGGCTTTTTTGTAGCCCCAAAGCAAAACCAGCTCAGCTGCCGACATCTTACTGAGATTTAGATGACAAAATGGCTCTTTTAAACAGCTATTGTGTCACCTAAAACGAAACTCCTACGTCTTTCGGCAACACGATTTGCCTACCCACATAAAAAGTTAAACGCTCTAGCCCAGTAGGGCAGTAGGCAGCGTCTGTGTTCGGTGTATTATGAAATCCAGCTTTCAGGTATAGAACAATGATAGAGCTTGATGCACGCACGCTAATGTTCGGCTCGGCCTTATTTTCGCTAACACTTCCGCTGGCCATATGGATCGCCTTAAAAGACGATCGTCATCACGCTCGATTAGTTTGGAGCTGGGCATTTGCGGGGGCCATTAGCGGTGTTGGGATATTGTGTTTTACGATTAGAGACCTTGCCCCTGTTTGGATCGGTCTTTACGCCAGCAATATTTTCCTGTGCGGCGCAATAATCGCGGGCGCACAAATCCTGTACGTGGACCGCACTCATCGCTACCCCATAGCGCTTCCGCTGATCTCTTTGGCGCTTTTCAGCGGCGTCATTGTTGCTTTTGAGTCCACCGGACTGCATTGGGAGCGTGCGATGTGTGCCCGGATTGGCCTGTGTCTCGCCTGTCTGGCTCTTGTCTATCAAGCAGCGCGCTCAGCCTTCCACTTTAAAGCGAAGAACCCCTGGGCAATCGCCACAGCTCACACTCTGCTGACCATTAGTTTTGCCAACCAAATCATAGCGACAATGAAGGGGGCAGAATTTACACCGCTAGATCATGCCACCGTGGCACTTCTGCCCGCGATCGCAGGTGTTATTACGACATCCATGAACCAAATCGGTTTCGTCGGATTCTTATTCGAACGCAACCTGAAGCTCAGCATTGAACAATCGCGCGAACAAGCACGTCAATATCAGCTCAGATCAATACGCGACACGCTAGCGAACTCAGAGCGAGATACAGCAAAGCGTATTTTTTCAAATCAAATCAACCACGACATCTCGCAACCCGTGACCTCACTCAGCATCAACCTGCAAATGATGACTCGAGCGCTGCAATCTAGTAATCGGGGCATATCCTTTGACGAGTATGCCAAGCGCGCCATCAACGACATCGATCGAGCCGAGCGCTTGATGCATCTCTACGGCAAAGATCCATCGCTAACGGCCACTCCAGACTACGACTGGCTCGACTTCCGACGCAAAGTCATGGAGCCCGCCCTCAGTGCGCTCAAAAGCCAAGCCGATAACATCGGCTTAACGGTGCATATTAGTGACAAAGCCTCTGCCCTAATTTTGGGGGATTCATTTGATTATCAGCGCGTAATGATCAACGTACTGACCAACGCCCTAGAGGCTCTGGCTTCGACCAAAAACCCAACCATCACGATAAAGACCCGAAACAGGGATTACGGGAATATAGAAGTTGCCATTATTGATAACGGTCCAGGCTTAAGCCCCGCCGAAGCGCACTCAGTGGGCAGCGCCTTTTACACGAGCAAGCCCAATGGTTTGGGCCTGGGCCTTACAGTATGCAAGGACTTAATGCACAGGAACCGTGGCTTAATTCAATGGAAAAATAGTAAACCTGTGGGTTTTGAGGTCAACCTGCTGTTCCCCACACGGGTTCAAAGCCGTGCTTGATAATTTAACGCTGATCATGACGGTAGGGCTAAACACCCTGGCATTGGGCGCTGTCTCAGCCTGGGCGCTCCACAGTCAGGGCATACAGTATCTCTGGCTGTGGTGCTTTGCAGCACTGCTATTTGGTGCGAGCCTTGTACTGTTTGCACTCGACCCGATCAGCAGCAAGCACGTGCACTTTAGCGTCGCGTTTTCGTTAATGATTATCTCAATTGTGATGCAAAGCTTGGTTCTGGCGAAATCACCAAATGCCGATAACCCCATACCCCGAGCGCTTTGGGTTTTAGCGGGGCTTACTATTGCTTTACTCGTACCAATAGTTAGCTTATCGAACAGTTCGCCTCTCGAGCCACTTTGGTCTCGAATCATTCTCGCCAGTGCTTTAGCCTGCCCGGGCGTTGCATTGCATGCCAATAAAACCAACACCAATATGACGAAAATCATGGGGCGTAGCTATTTTGCTCTTGCAGTACTGGCCCTTTTACTCACGCTGCGTTGGGTCTTGCTCGACATGCCCGATGTCGTGATTGGAGGATTCGGGAATTTTGTGTTCGGGGTCGCTTCGCTAGCTGGATCAACAATTATTCACTTTAGCTACATTGGCCTTCATTTTAAGGCGCGAAGCGATACAGACGCCCATCGCCAGGCAGAACTCACCAAGTTAACTGAGACTAACCGCGCTGCAAAGGCTCTAGCTGATGCCGACCTGAATGCCTCGCTCAACCAGATAGTCGATTCTTTACACCAAGATTTACAGCCACAACTCGAACGATTACGCGCACTGATAACAGATGCAGCAGCACACGAATCTGATGACCCTTCGAGATACCGTACTCGCCAGATGCAAGCGATCAATCAATACGGGCAAAGGCTATCGACACAACTTCACAGCATTCGATCCTACATGTCTGCTCGACCAGCCGAAAATGTGGCCACCAACTTAACGCAGCTACTCAACATCGGTCTTAGCCTTTACGAAAAACCCTACCGAGCCAGACAGCTCGAGTTGATCCCTACCACGTGTGAAGATGTGTTTGTATTTCGTTACGATCACAAGCTATTGCTACAAGTTATTTTAAAATTGCTTGAGTTTAATCTTGAAAACGCTCAATCGCCTCGCAAAGTGCGAGCTGCCCTGTTTTCAAGATTTCAGAGCGCGATACTCGAGCTCACCTGTGTTCAATCTGAAAGCAACCCCTTTACTACACAGGTACAAAACGTGGGACCCACCACTCGGAATTTATTGGCAAGCCAAACCTTACCTATTTTTATTGCCTACACCGTAATAAAGGAACTCGGGGGAGAAATTGAGACCATCCGAACTCACGGTCAACAGGCGGTGTTTCGTGTTACTCTGCCATTACACAACAAATACGGCGACGCCGTGCAATCAGGGAATGCCGAGCCTGAAATTTCAAACGATACATGACATCAACAGTCAGCACAGGCGCAATTGCGGTTCAGTTTTCGTATTTGAAGACGACGATTCGCTGCGTCAGTCGCTCGAGGCTTTGTTGCTTTCAGAGGGTTATCACGTTGCGTGCGCACCATCCCCCGACGAATCAAAGGAATATGCCGCGCTGCATGACACACAGATCAACACGCCCGCCGTCATTCTGTGCGACGTCGTTCTGCAATTCAGCTCGGGGTTGCGCGTCTTAACCGAGCGCCCCGCCGACATTCCCGTTATTATGATGAGCGGCAACTCGACCGAACTCGAAGTCGTCAGAGCCTATGACCAAGGCGCCTACCGTTTTCTTCTAAAGCCACTTGATATCGACGATTTGCTGAACACCGTGAAAAATGCGCTATCAACGCACCGAGAACTGCTTGCTCTTCGCGTCGAGCAGAGCGAAGTGGCAGAGCGCTTCAGTAAGTTAACGCCGCGAGAGCTCGATGTGATCAAATTGGTCTCTCAGGGCTATCGCAACGCAGAAATCGGCGATCGGCTGGAGATCGCGCTACGAACTGTCAAATTGCACAAACAACATGCGCTAGAGAAACTCGATTACCCCACACTACCGAAGCTCATTTACTGGACAAATATGCTTGAACCAAGGCCTACGGCGTAAACCTCAGGCGTCGTTTTCGGCCCCCAAAAGCTTTATGGCCGCCAGATTTATCAAGGCAAAAACAATCTCTGGGACGATGAACGCTAGCGCAAGCGATGCATCGTGAAAAGCCCAGGCCACTGTTCTACCTATTGCCGCAAAAATAACCAATAAAGTCGGTGCGTAAAACCAGCGCACATCGCCTTTGAACAAGCCCAGAAACATGCACAGAGATCCTGTGATAAACAGACTACTAATATCGCCAATCTCGGTACTAAGCCCCACACCAATTGACAAGGTCATACCAAACTCAGTGGCCGAGCCGATCGGGTCAAACCACCAACGCAACCCCATAAACATGAAGGCTGTTGCCATTAAAAAAACCAAACCCTGCACTGCTTTTTTCATTGCTTTCTCCTAATTATTCGAGCACTTTATACCCATACTTCCTCGTTCTCGACGAAGCGTATTCGTCGCGTCAGGCGCACTTCCACAATCGAACGCATGCCGCAATGCCCCAACATATCGAGCACCGCTTCATGTTCCTTACCCGATAAGGCATCGACCGCATCCTGCACCCTCTGCAGTAAGTAAAAACGATAAGGAGCAGAGACCCCCTCAATCGTTTGCCCACGCAACTCAAACCTCGCCGGAGCCATCATGCGTTCAGCCGGCGCTCCCGACTCTGGCACATTGCTCGCTAGCCAAGCGTTTATCACCTCGGCCTGCGCCAATGTCTCAGGTACGAAGTCTTCGGCAATGACCTTTAATACATTGAGGAGAGTGTCAGGCACGTCATCATCGTCAAGCCAGTCGTCGGTGGCGTAAAAGAATTCAGGCGCATCTTGATCGGGGCGATTCATTCGCTCGACCCAACGATAGACTTTTATCGCTCTGTCTTGCATCAACTTAAGCGGATAAGGGTCGCGACCGAGGTGGGCGAATAAGGGGGCTATCATGCCGTAGTCACCGATGCATGGCTTACCTCCCAGTAGATAAGGTAGGGTCGAAAAGTGCGCCTGCAGCGCGTCCAGCACATCACAGTAGTGGGCTTCAACCACGGGCATCGTCGTTTCGTTAACGCCCCACAGCTGCGCTACGTGCCGCATTCTATCCATCATTCGCTCGCACTTTTCCTCTTTACCGGGTTTATCGCGCTGAACATGCATGAAATGTTCGGTCAGAAAATCGAGATTCGTCTCTGGGAAGTTCCACCGGTAATGCATGGCGGCGCGCAACAAACCTTCGGCACCGATAGCGTCGAACAGCAAGCTCACGATATTTTGCTTGGGCGTCGAGGGGTGGCTCTGGTAGCCATTAACTCGCTCAAAATGCTCAATAATTTCTGCACCATCACGAACCACTGCGCCCTCTGGCGTGGCTAACGTAGGAATCGTTGGCTTTTTACCCAGAGGCAAAATCTCGTGTTTGAACGATTCGTGCCCTGAAGAAAGCTCTTTGAAAGGAATCCGTTGTTTAATTAAATACGAGCGAGCACGCCCAGCAAACAGCGAGTGACTGACCGCGTACAAGCGATAAATTTCTGACACCTGAAGACCCCGATTATTGTTGTTTATTCTTAGGCACAATAACTGCCAAAACATCCAAATACAACGATCGACAGAGAGTCTTTTGTTTGTTTCGAAAACCGATTAAGTCAGCGCTGCCAACAAGTGACCCTATTGACCTCTGACACAACACGTCAGAAAAAACGAGGCGACCAGCACACCATTATAACCACCACGCTGTAACCATTCTAAGCCACGGCAACGCCAAACAAATACCCAACCAGCGAGGTAAAGCCCATTGCGGCAGCACCCCATAAAGTCACTCTGACCACGCCTAAACCGATATTTGCACCGCCCAAACGGGCGCCTGTCGCACCCAACAGCGCCAAGCCCAGCAGAGTGACTAAAGTGACTGCTATGGCCAAGTGCGCTGTTGGCAGGAAAAACACCGCCAAGAGCGGAATGATAGCTCCCGCAGAAAATGTCACAGCAGAGGTAAAAGCCGCTTGCAGCGGCCGCGCGGCCGTTAAGTCCATGATTCCCAGCTCATCGCGTGCATGCGCTCCAAGGGCATCGTGCTCGGTCAGCTGGGTCGCCACCTCTATTGCTGTTTCTCGCTCGACACCTCGCGCTACGTAGATGTCCGCCAGTTCATTCAATTCAGCTTCTGGCTCGTATTTTAACGCATCTTTTTCCTTGGCAAGATCAGCCCGTTCGGTATCTGCCTGAGAGCTGACGGACACGTACTCACCCGCTGCCATCGACATTGCGCCAGCCACCAATCCCGCGATACCCGCAAGCAGTATCTCTGATTGACCAACACCCGATGCGGCAACACCCAAAATTAAGCTGGCAGTCGACACCAAGCCATCGTTCGCGCCTAATACCGCAGCGCGAAGCCAACCGACGCGGTGGATGTAATGGTGTTCTGTGTGGGACATAGCGACCCTCTTGCCTATCAAAACGACATTATAAACAGTTTGCGTAACAGATGTGGACCTGAAAGATTGATTAAGTCAAGGATGCAAATAGCCGCTATGACTGTGTATAAGATGCATACTCTCCTATCTCAACCCGAAAGCCACGGCATGACGAAATAACGCACTACGCACTCTTTTCACCATTGCCGACAAAACGCCACACAAGGTGCACAGTCGTATTGGGCCAGACGTCAATCAGCCACCCGCTGTCGCGTTATCTACCCTGGTTAGCGCCCCACTGGAGCAACAGGCATATTCTGGAGTAAATCGGAGAGGTCACGTGAAACCGATCTAAACAGCTAGAAATCTCGTAAACATGTCATGTAAACCATTAGGCCAACTCATGTTGCACGATCCACTGACATCCCTGCTTAACCGCCAAGGTTTTTATGAATTACTCCGTTCCAAAGAAGAAACGGCGGAGCCAATCCAATCGATTGTCACTTTAGAACTCACTAATTTTGGCAGTTTGAATGCCAGTCTGGGGTCAAGTACAGGCGACAAAGTTATAAAGACGAGTGCAAACCGCTTACGAAAGATCTTCCCGGAGTCATCGGGCTTAGCTCGCCTAAACGGAGACAGTTTCGGTATCTGCTTCGACGCCACAGCCAATGCAACCGAGATACAGGAAAAAGTTAACGATTTCTTGCAACGTCCTTTTTTTGCCAACGGAAAAATAGTCGTCCTCGGCGCACGACTTGGCGTAGCCCATCGCTGTGAAGAAGATGAGTTATTTGGCGAAGCTTTAGTGAACTGTGCAGAAGTGGCTCTGCATCACGCGAATAAATGCCAAGTCGACATAGTGCGCTACTCCGACGAGCTTCATCATACCGCGCAAACTCACTATGACTTGCAAAATCAACTGCGAGCCCAACTTCTCCTCTCGAGCACAGATCTGCATCGAGGCGATAGCGGTGAACACTTCAAAATCGATCACACCGTGATACAAAACCGGGAAGGTCAACTCACGGGGTATTTGGTTTCACCCCAATGGCAACTCCCCGATAGCACACTAATGGATGCGGATGAATTCATCAGCGTAGCAGAATCGGTGCAAGCGACCGATGCCATATTAGCCTGGGCAATCAAACATACTGTATCAATGTGTCAAGAGAACAATAGGCAAGGATCAGGCGAGCTATCGTATTGCATCAATCTAGGATCTGCCGTTAGGTTTGACACAACAAAGCTAGTGGAGCTCTTGCGCGGTCACCTCCTAACACATGAGATTGGTGCGGGTCAGATAAAGCTCTGTATTAGCTGCCGTCACGAACCGAATGACAGCTTTCAAACGTTTTGTGATGCGTTGACTCAGTGCGGCGTGAGCCTGATCCTTAAAGACTTTGGCGGCAATCAGAACCCGTTTAAAGTGCTGACCAAACTTAAGCCGGAAGGTGTCTTCATCAGCGAACAATTCGACCCGGAGCGACGTTCCATGAACGGCACACCGGACTTACTGCAGGGCATCCTCGAGATGCTGGCTTGCTGCGACATAGATTCTTATTCTACCTTCGCAACTCCCTCTGTGCGACACGCAGAACGCTCAACGCACTATCGAATAGGCTAGGGCATTGAGCGTGCCCCAGCATCTCTTTATAGTTCGTTTTACAGAATCGATTGGTGTTGCTTGACCATAGTGTCCAACGTGTTAACCAAGTGCTTCCCAGTCTCCGCCATCAGCAGGTCATCTTTTGATGCTTTCACACCCTCGATGTCAAAGCGCATGGCATTTTCAATACCAGCCAGAGCCATTGCCCACTCACCAAAGCTTCGGTGCTCTATCGGTTCAAAATGTAAAACCGTTACTTCACCATGGCGGTCGTCCATTTGAATCGTCTCAAACAACTCTTCTAGCACTTCCTCTTCGCCCTCTATCACCTGACAAAAATACCCGCCAGAGTAAAGCAAAGCGCCGGTCACATTTTTAGCCGGATTGTTTTTATGAGCCGCAGCCAGAATGCTCTCTATTTGGGTCTTCACCTCGTCTTCGGATCCTTTAATAGTATTCTTGCTGATATAGGCCAAATTGTATAAGTCAGACATATCGTCTCCTCATTACTTCCATTGGTTTAAAAATGTCAAAATGTCGGGCATTTTGAGGGGTTTTGAAAAATAATATCCCTGCACCAAGTCTGCCCCCATGTCCGTCACACAAGTCAGTTGATGTTTCGTCTCAACGCCCTCAACAATCGCTATTTGATCAAATGACGCGCACAACGCAAGAACGGCCTTAGATAAACGTGTACCGTGCTGATCAACGGCCACGTCATCGCTGCCAATCTGCCTGATAAAGGACTGATCAAGCTTAACGTAATCCAGAGGCAGATCATTTAGCTGCGTGAGTGAGGAATACCCTGTCCCGAAGTCGTCGAGTGCGATGGTACAACCCAGGGCCTTTAGCTCTTCAAGCACTGAGACCATGGTTGTTGCGAACGCGGTCGATTCAGTAATTTCAAGTTTAAGCCGCGAAGGAGAAATTCCCGATTCTTCGATAGCTTGCTTGACGCTCGCAACCAGGAGCCTAGATTCAACAAACTGGGTTGGACTCACGTTGACGCTTACCCCAACCTCCGACCCATCCTCGTTCGCAGGCCACGCCATCGCATCAGCGCAAGCCTTTCTCAATATCCAGCTTCCCAGCACATCCATTATCTGGATTTGTTCGGCCATGGGTATAAACTCTGCGGGCGAGACAAACCCTCTATCGGGGTGCGTCCAGCGAATCAGTGCTTCGCAAGCGTGAATCGTACCGTTACGAACATTGACGATGGGCTGATAAACCAGCGCAAACTCGTCATTACTTATCGCTTTATGCAACTCCACGTGCCTGGTCGCTAAGGAAACTCGCAAATCATTTTCGAGCTTATGCCGTTCTTTGGCTTGCTCCTTCATATCTTGATCGAAAAAGCATACTTTGAGCCCTTCTCTCTTTGCTCGATGCAGGGCGATCTCAGCAGAGTGCAATAAGTCTTGGGTTTCTTCTGCGACGGGATCCCATAGTGCGACACCGACCCTGACACTCAGAACAATGACTTGCCCCCGCACGGCAAAAGGACGTTGCGTGAAATCCTGTAACAGAGCGAGTTGCTCTTCAAGATCTTGCTGATTTTTGAATACCAGACAGAAGTGATCACCGTGAGTCCGGCCAATAAACACGGCAGTCGGGAACATTTTGGTTAACCGCTTCGCTGTCATGGCAATGATTTTATTGCCGAGCTCCGCACCCATGCTATCGCTCACGTTTCCGAATCGAGAAATTTCGACCGAGACAACAGACAGCGCCTTAGCCTCCGACAAATCGAGCTCCTTCAGACTACTTTCTAGCCCTACCCGATTGATAAGACCTGTTAGGTTATCTGTCGAGCCGGTTTTCTCTGGATTCGATTCCGCCATGTTTTCCTTGGGAAAAAATTTTCTTTACAGAAAAACGAACATAGCATAAATCGCAGATAAGTCTATTTAAATGCTATTAAATGTTGGCTAACCGCAATAAAAAAGGCACCTAATGGTGCCTTTTAAAGATGGCGGTGGAGGGTGAGCCAGGATTTCGAGCCGCATCGCGGCGAGCTGGCGAACGCCCGAAAGCTGTGCTTGAGGGCCGGACGCTCGCGACGAGACCGCAATAAAAAAGGCACCCAATGGGTGCCTTTTAAAGATGGCGGTGGAGGAGGGATTCGAACCCTCGATACCGGTTAAGGTATGCACCCTTAGCAGGGGTGTGGTTTCAGCCACTCACCCACTCCACCGAACTGTGTTGGTCAACTTGCGTTAACCGAATCTCGTTTGTCTCATCCCTCTCGTCGGGATGGATTCGAACAGCATTGCCTCTGCTGTTCTCACCCCTTCGGGGCGCCGTCGCGGTGCTCCTGCGTCCAAAACGCTACGCGTTTTGTCGAACCCTCGATACCGGTTAAGGTATGCACCCTTAGCAGGGGTGTGGTTTCAGCCACTCACCCACTCCACCGAACTGTGTTGGTCAACTTGCGTTAACCGAATCTCGTTTGTCTCATCCCTCTCGTCGGGATGGATTCGAACAGCATTGCCTCTGCTGTTCTCACCCCTTCGGGGCGCCGTCGCGGTGCTCCTGCGTCCAAAACGCTACGCGTTTTGTCGAACCCTCGATACCGGTTAAGGTATGCACCCTTAGCAGGGGTGTGGTTTCAGCCACTCACCCACTCCACCGAACTGTGTTGGTCAACTTGCGTTAACCGAATCTCGTTTGTCTCATCCCTCTCGTCGGGATGGATTCGAACAGCATTGCCTCTGCTGTTCTCACCCCTTCGGGGCGCCGTCGCGGTGCTCCTGCGTCCAAAACGCTGCGCGTTTTGTCGAACCCTCGATACCGGTTAAGGTATGCACCCTTGAGCGGCGGTGTTGTTAAGCCACTCACCCACTCCACCGAACTGTGTTGGTCAACTTGCGTTAACCGAATCTCGCTTGTCTCATCCCTCTCGTCGGGATGTATTTGCTTAACGCTGAATAAACCGTGTTGCACCAAATTTAAGGCGGCGATGATACCATATTGATCAATAATTCAAAGGGTAAATCGCGGCTAGTTCTAATTTTCCTTGGCTTTCTGCTCGTTGTCGTTAGTTTGGCTTTCAGACAGCTCGCTGCGCGTAATCGACACACTCTTCGGCGCATCAATCCCAATCCTAACTTGGCCACCTTTAGAGGCTACAACCGTAATGGTGACATCATCACCGATGGTTATGCTCTCGCCGACTTTCCTGGTCAGTATTAACATCCTGTTCTCCTGAGACCGAAGCGGCCTATTCCTCTACGGGCTCCGCATCTAAACCAAAGGCCGTGTGCAGTGCGCGAACAGCGAGTTCAAGGTACTTCTCTTCGATGATCACCGAAATCTTAATTTCTGATGTCGTAATCATAAGGATATTAATACCTACGTCTGCTAACGCCGAAAACATTTGGCTAGCAACGCCAGCATGTGATCGCATGCCTACGCCTACAACAGACACTTTGGCAATTTTACTATCGCTTTCTACACTTTTCGCACCAATTTCCGCCACTACACCCTGCAGAATTTCTTGCGCTCGCGCCAAGTCACCGCGCGCAACGGTGAAGGTGAAGTCGGTAGTATTATCATGCCCAACGTTCTGAACAATGACATCAATCTCGATATTGGCTTCGCCAATAGGACCCAGAATTTTGTAGGCAATACCCGGCATATCAGGTACACCCGATACAGTGAGTTTGGCTTCATCGCGCGTAAAGGCTATGCCTGCGATTGTTGGGGTTTCCACGTCATTAAGCTCCTCGATGGAAATCAGGGTACCAGGCCCCTCTTGAAAACTGTGCAGTACCCGCAAAGGCACTTGATACTTACCGGCAAACTCGACCGCGCGAATCTGCAGTACTTTAGAACCCATACTCGCCATTTCGAGCATTTCTTCAAACGTAATACGATCTAAACGCTGCGCACTACTTACAACCCTTGGGTCAGTCGTATAAACGCCATCTACATCGGTGTAAATTTGGCACTCATCGGCTTTTAGAGCGGCCGCTAAGGCAACTGCCGTAGTATCAGAGCCGCCGCGACCCAGGGTCGTGATATTGCCCTTTTCGTCAACACCTTGGAATCCTGCCACCACAGTGACATAACCCGCCTCCAAATCGGCGCGCAAATTCTGGTCGTCGATATGTTGAATACGCGCTTTAGTGTGCGCGCTGTCGGTTAGGATCTTTACTTGTCCGCCCGTGTAAGACTTTGCCTTTACGCCGCGTTTAGTCAGTGCCATCGACAACAGTGCGGTGGTTACCTGCTCACCAGTCGAAACCAGCACATCCATCTCGCGCGGTACAGGCCGCGCCTGAATCTCGTTAGCAAGACCAATCAATCGATTCGTTTCGCCGCTCATAGCCGACACCACGACGACAACCTGATGGCCCTCACCGTGAAACTTTGCGACTTTGTCAGCCACACCCTCGATTCGTTCGATTGTGCCGACTGAGGTACCGCCAAATTTTTGAACAATTAAGCTCATCGAGCTATTTGACCCCTTCAGAAAAGGCGCGCATTAAACAATATTTAGGCGCGCTTGAAAACTATTTCACCCGATTTATGGCAGCTGCGTATCAACCCACGCAGGCACCGCACCCAAGACGTCGTTCAAGGCAGCCACATCGGTACCGCCACCTTGCGCCATGTCGGGTCTACCGCCCCCTTTACCGCCCAGTCGTGTCGCGAACTCGCGCATCAAATCCCCGGCCTTAACACGATCCGTTACCGCTTTAGACACACCCGCCGCCAACACGATTTTATCGTCGACCACGGACGCAAGCAGCACCACAGAATCGCCGAGCTTCGATTTCATTTGATCGACCGCATCGCGAAGTGCCTTGGCATCGGCACCGTCAAGTCGCGCGGCGAGGACTGGCACACCTCTGACCTCAATCGCTTGAGAGGCGAGTTCACCGCCAGCCGCTTGAGCCATCTTCATTTTGAGCTGGTCGATTTGCTTTTCAAGCTCGCGAATCTGCCCGCGCATTGCCGCAACACGAGATACAACATTCTCGGGTTGTGCTTTAAGCTCAAGGCATACGCCCTGCAAGGCGGTATCGAGCGAATTGATCTCAGCCAGTGCGCCGACGCCTGTTACCGCCTCGATACGGCGAACACCTGCAGCAATACCGCTTTCACTCACAATTCGAAACACGCCGATATCACCGGTTCGACCAACGTGTGTTCCACCGCACAGTTCCACGGAGAACGAATCCGTACCCATCGCTAAGACGCGCACTTCATCACCGTACTTCTCGCCGAACAAGGCCATGGCGCCCGCTTGCACCGCCTCATCCATGTTCATGAGCCGAGTAGAGACTTCGGTGTTTGCCATCACTTGCGCATTGACAATCGCATTCAGCTGCGCAAGCTCGTCTGCAGTCACTGGCGCGCTGTGAGAGAAGTCAAAACGTAAACGCTCGGCTGTTACCAAGGACCCTTTCTGCTGAACATGGCCACCTAGGACTTGCCGCAAAGCAGCGTGCAATAAATGGGTCGCCGAGTGATTGGCTCGAATCTGATCCCGCAAATGCTCGTCGATTTGCATCGAAACGGACGCGGCTACAGCCAACTCACCCGACTCCACATGAACGTGGTGTAAGTGTAAGTCGCCTTGTTTCGTGGTATCCAAAACTCGGGCGGATAGACCTGGCGCCGTGAGCCCTCCCGTATCGCCTGTTTGCCCACCGGACTCGGCATAAAACGGTGTCCGATCAAAAACAACGACACCCTGCTGACCGGCCGCTAGGGTAGATACTTTTTCACCATCAACAATAATAACCTCGACCGTGCCGCTGGCTTTAGCGTCTGAATAACCCAGAAACTCCGTAGCACCTTCCAGCGCAATCGTCTTGCTGTAATCAACGACAAACTTGCCGCCTTCCTGTGAACGGGCGCGTTGCTTTGCCATCGCCTCATCGTAACCCGCCATATCTAGCGTCAAACCACGCTCACGCGCAATGTCATTGGTCAAATCGACAGGAAAGCCATAGGTATCGTAAAGCTTGAAGACGATATCACCCGGAATCTCGCCACCTTGAAGACCCTCTAAAGACTCTTCAAGGATCTGCATACCGTTATCCAGAGTCTTGGCAAACTGCTGTTCCTCTTGCAACAAGACCTGAGCCACTCGCCCAGCCTGTTGCGCTAACTCAGGGTACGCCTCGCCCATTTGCGCGCTCAACGCATCGACCAGCTTATAGAAGAACGGCTCGGTCGCACCCAGTTTATTGCCGTGGCGCACCGCGCGGCGGATGATACGACGAAGAACATAACCTCGACCTTCATTTCCGGGGACAACGCCATCAACAATCAAGAAGCTGCACGAGCGGATGTGGTCGGCAATTACGCGCAACGAGTTATCCAACAAGTTGTTGCAGTTAACGGCCTGCGCGGCTGCTTTAATCAGCGCCTGAAACAGGTCGATTTCGTAGTTACTGTGGACATTTTGCATGACCGCTGCAATCCGCTCTAATCCCATACCGGTATCGACTGACGGTTTGGGTAGCGGGTGGAGCTCTCCGCTCGCGTCGCGATTAAACTGCATAAACACCAGATTCCAGATCTCGATATAGCGATCCAAATCGTCGTTCTCAGACCCCGGTGGGCCGCCGGGTACGTCGGCGCCATGGTCATAGAAAATTTCAGAGCTGGGACCGCAGGGGCCGGTGTCACCCATCTGCCAAAAGTTATCTTCGTCTAAGCGCGAGAATCGTTCGGCGCTAACGCCCATTTCTTTGATCCAGATATCGGCCGCCTCGTCATCGGACACGTGCACCGTGACCCATAAACGGTCCTCTGGCAAACCCAGCACCTCGGTCAAGAACGTCCAAGCAAACTTGATCGCATCGCGTTTGAAATAGTCACCAAAACTAAAGTTGCCCAACATTTCAAAGAAGGTGTGATGTCGCGCAGTGTAGCCTACGTTCTCGAGATCGTTGTGTTTACCACCAGCGCGCACGCAGCGCTGTGAGCTGGTCGCTCGCACATAGTCCCGCGGCTCAGATCCTAGAAAGGTATCTTTGAATTGATTCATCCCTGCGTTAGTAAACAACAGAGTAGGATCATTCTCGGGCACCAAGGAACTACTCGCGACTCGCGTGTGGCCCTGACTCTCAAAATAAGACAAAAACGCTTCGCGTATTTCTACGGTTTTCATAAGTGATCTCGGTTACTTAATTCGTTAGGGCGCGAGCTGCGCTTCAGTGAAGTCGCGTCCAGCCAGCAAGTGCAGGTGCAAATGAAAAATTGTCTGACCACCGCCTTCGCCATTATTCACGATCAAACGAAAGCCCTCGGCAACGCCTAATTGACGCGCCACCTCGCCGGCAACCAACATAAGATGCCCAAGTAAGGCTTGATCGCCTGCCTCTGCATCCGCCAACTTTACGATCGGTTTTTTCGGAATAATCAGCACGTGAATCGGCGCGACGGGGTTGATGTCATTGATCACAATGCACTGATCGTCTTCAAATACGACATCGGACGGAATTTCGCGCGCAATAATCTTCTCAAACAGAGTGCTCATAACTTAGTCCAATTTCTCGTCGGCGGTTAACAACCGCGCTTCGCTCTCAAGCATTACGGGGATACCGTCTCGGATGGGATAGGCTAAACCACTTGCCTTACACACCAGCTCTTGCGCCTGCTCATCGTATTCCAGTGGCGCTTTAGTGACTGGACACACCAAGATTTCTAGCAATTTCTTATCGAGCACGAAGCCTCCACGACGCGAGAGTGATCAATCTCATCAATACAACGCGCAAGTATAGCGCGAATTCTAGGGCGCGGGCACTAGTGAGAACAAGGTATTCGGATCAACGCGATTATCACGAAAATTCATGCGCCAATCGAGATGAGGGCCCGTCGCACGGCCCGTCGCGCCGACTTCGCCAATTTTATCACCCTGGGCCACCATGTCCCCCACTCGCACACTCACCTGGCTCATATGCAAAAAAGACGACGTTACTCCGTACCCGTGATGAATAATCACAGTACCACCAGAGTAGTAGAGGTCTGGTTCAGCGAGCACCACAAGCCCCATCACAGGCGCCGAGACTGGCGTTCCTGTAGGTCGAGCGATATCCAAACCGTAATGTGGGTTGCCGGGTTTACCGTTATAAATACGCTGACTGCCGTAGACGCCAGAAATTCGTCCCGTGAGCGGCATTTGGGTTGCCGACAGAAGTTGTTCGATGCACGCGTCACACTCGTAAACCTGCTGTTTGGCCGCTCGCACCAGCACCCCCTCTCGGCGAATGCGCTCGAGATCCTCCTGAGGAGGTGTCACCGTGCGCTGAGGAACGCCCTCGACGACGGAGACCTTGTATTCGCGCTCACGCAACACAATGGGCTGCTCACACATTCTGCCGTCCGTAAAGGTGACTCTCAGCGTATTGTCCAGCGCCGAGTCGCGCCCCAAACCAACCCAGCTCAACCGCGCATCGATCAATGGCAGTCGCTGCTCGTTAAACCTCACTGCACTTATGTTGGAGGACTCAAAGCGCAGCCAAGTGCCTTGGGTCAATTCGCCACGCACATCAACACACTCAGCGAGCGTCGGACTGAGCCAAACAGAAAACACCAACAACAATACTCTTAACCCGTCACGCATAGTTTTACCTCGTTACTTGAGCTAGAGTTTACTACGCAAATTCATCAACGCAATTCGGAGTAAATGTGTCTCGGTATCGACCTCCACGCCCCCCAAGCGCGCCTTATATTACCGCCGCAGGTGCAGCCGCGCTAAAGTCGGAGCTCGACGAGCTCTGGAGAGTCGAGCGCCCCAAAGTCACAGACGCCGTTCGAGAAGCTGCCAAAAATGGCGACCGATCGGAGAACGGCGATTACATCTATGGGAAGAAGCGACTCCGAGAAATCGACAGCCGCGTTCGCTACCTCACAAAACGTCTAGAGTCACTCAAAGTCGTTAGTGCTGCACCGTCGGAACCCGACCGAATATTCTTTGGCGCCAGCGTAACCCTCGAAGAGGAAGACGGCTCCCTTCAAACACTGCACATTGTTGGCGCGGATGAAATCGATCCCAAAACAGGGAAGATCAGCATCGACGCGCCTATTTCTCGCGCCTTACTGGGCAAACGCATCGATGATGAGATCGAGTATCAAGCGCCTGCAGGGCGGCAAGTACGCTACGTTATAGACGTCAACTATCGGCTCCTTGAGGGCACAAATTGACGTTCCTACGCGACAAGCTAGCAGCAAGAGTAGCCTCAACTATTCACTAAGAAAATTCTTCACATAATGCCCAATAATAGACACGAATCGTTATAATGCCGCCTTTTACTCACAGCCGTATGCTGGTGCCATAGATACGCTATCAGCCGCGAGGGTCATATCAATGCCAAACGCAACTTACGAAGCACTTTATAACCGCAACGAATTCCTTGATCGCCACCTTGGTTTGACCGAAGCGCAGCAGCACGAAATCGCGCAAACGCTTGGCTTTGCTTCATTGGATGAACTCATTGCGGCCACCGTACCCAGCAGCATCCTGAAAAACGATCTAATGCCACTGGACAGTGCGCAAACCGAGCGCGACACCCTGGCAGAAATCAAAGCGATCGCGCAGCAAAACAAAGTTCACCGATCTTACATTGGCTGCGGCTTCTACAACACGATCACGCCAAATGTCATCGCTCGCAACGTACTGGAAAACCCCGGCTGGTATACCGCTTACACGCCGTATCAGCCCGAAATTTCTCAGGGCCGCCTTGAGGCGTTGTTGACGTACCAGCAAATGGTCATCGATATGACCGGCATGCCCATGGCTAATGCCTCGATGCTGGACGAAGCCTCTGCTGCGGCAGAGGCCATGACCCTGCTAAATCGTGTCAATAAAAAATCAAAATCAGAGACATTTTTGGTGGCCGAGGACTGCCACCCCCAAACCATAGCCGTTATACAAACCCGCGCTGAACCGCTGGGCATTAAGGTGGTCGTCGGCGATATCGCCGAGCTCGTTGAGTCCGAAGAGGCCTTCGGAGCGCTGGTGCAATACCCTGGCACCTACGGCGATGTTCGTGAACTTGGCCCACTGGTGGAAATCGCCCACAGCAAAAATACATTAGTCGCCGTGGCTGCTGACCTGATGAGCCTTGCCTTACTGAAATCTCCCGGCGCTCAAGGCGCCGATGTCGTGCTCGGAAACACGCAGCGTTTCGGGGTGCCCATGGGCTTTGGTGGCCCTCATGCGGCCTATTTCGCCACCCGCGAAGACTACAAGCGCTCAACGCCAGGCCGCATTATTGGCGTATCGATCGACCGCAGTGGCAATCGTGCGCTTCGCATGGCCATGCAAACCCGCGAGCAGCACATCCGACGCGAGAAGGCCACCAGCAACATCTGCACGGCCCAAGCTCTGCTGGCGATCATGGCGGGATTCTACGCGATGTATCACGGCCCCAAGGGCGTCAGACGGATCGCAGAGCGCATTCACTTCTTGACCGCAACACTCGCCACGACCTTGAAACACGCAGGCGTGCAGGTCGTAACGCAGCGCTACTTTGATACCTTAAAACTTCAGGTTGACGATAGCGCGGGCCTGCTGAAGAGTGGCTACCGACAAGAAGTTAACCTGCGCCCAATCGATTCGAGCCATGTCGGCATCTCCATTGATGAGACAACAACAATCGATGATATCCGGGAGTTGGTGACACTCATTACGGGCCAAGAGCTCGACCTTGCTGAGCCCGAGCACATCATTCCTCAGACACTGGCTCGCGATGTGGATTATCTGCAGCACCCACTGTTCAACGATTTCCAGTCAGAAACCGAAATGCTGCGCTACATGCGTCGCCTGGAGTCAAAGGATATTGCGCTGAACCAAGCCATGATTCCGCTCGGCAGCTGCACCATGAAGCTTAATGCAACCGCCGAGATGATCCCGGTCACATGGCCCGAGTTTGCCAACATGCACCCCTTCGCGCCTGCCGACCAGACGAAGGGATATCAGATCCTGCTAGAGCAGCTCGAGCAAATGCTGATTACCTGCACAGGCTACGACGCAATGTCTTTGCAACCTAACGCGGGTTCGCAAGGGGAATATGCGGGCCTTCTGGCGATTCGTCGCTACCACGAAAGCCGCGGCGACCATCACCGCACGATTTGCCTAATTCCGTCATCGGCTCACGGCACCAACCCTGCAAGCGCGGTCATGGCTGGAATGAGCGTCGTCATGGTCGCCTGCGACAACCACGGCAACGTGGACATGAACGATTTGCGCGCGAAAGTCGAGCAATATTCGGACACCTTAGCCGCCATCATGGTCACCTACCCTTCGACTCATGGCGTTTTTGAGGAAGAAATTGTCGCTTTGTGCGATTTAATTCACCAGCACGGCGGGCAAGTTTACGTGGACGGCGCCAACCTCAATGCCCTTGTGGGTATTGCTGCTCCGGGCAAATTCGGGGCCGATGTCTCGCACCTCAACTTGCACAAGACCTTCTGCATCCCTCACGGTGGCGGCGGCCCAGGCATGGGACCCATTGGCGTTGGTGCTCATTTGGCACCGTTCTTGCCTTCGCATCCCATAAGCCCTGTGGGTTCGCTTCCAGCAACCAATGATACAGTCTCATCCGCGCCTTTCGGCAGCGCATCGATATTGCCCATCTCGTGGGTTTACATCCGGCTGATGGGAGCCGAGGGTTTGCGTTTGGCTAGCCAGGTCGCCATTTTATCGGCCAATTACATTGCTCACCGATTAAAAGGTCATTATCCCGTGCTGTACACCGGTAAAAGTGGCACCGTAGCACACGAGTGCATTATCGATATTCGCCCCATCAAAGAACACAGCGGCATCAGTGAGGAAGATATCGCCAAGCGCTTAATGGACTTTGGGTTCCATGCGCCGACGATGTCGTTTCCCGTCGCTGGCACCCTTATGATTGAACCGACTGAGTCGGAGTCGCTGGCCGAACTGGATCGCTTCTGTGATGCGCTTATCACCATCCGTGATGAAATTCGCAAAGTGGAAAGCGGAGAATTTGATGCCGAGGACAACCCATTGAAAAACGCGCCGCACACTGCTCTGGAAATCGCGAGTGATGATTGGTCCCACGCCTACACTAGGGAACAAGCGGTATACCCACTACCCTCGTTGCGATCTGCGAAATACTGGCCACCTGTCAACCGTGTAGACAACGTCTATGGTGACCGAAACCTAGTCTGTTCTTGCCCCCCTATCGAGTCATACGTCCAGTAGCCTTCCCGGGCTACCGGACGCAATAACGCAGGTTTTGTAGCCCTTACTCTGCCTGCGGGCCCTCTGCGCCTTCTGTACCGAAGGCGTCAGACCACGTATTAATCAGGTCATGCAAATGCTCTTGTGAACGGAGCTTACGTCGATTGCCTCGAGGCACCAACTTATTGGTTTGCTCTTCGTCTAGCAAACGTGCTTTGGCACGATCACGCCACTGTAACTCTAACACGTCCAAAATAAGCTGCTTTGCGGCGGGATCGTATATCGGGCACGTAACTTCCACTCTGAAGTCTAAGTTACGTGTCATCAAATCGGCCGACGATATGAAGACCTTTGTGTCGCCCGCGTTTTCAAACACAAAGACTCTGGGGTGTTCTAAGTAACGATCCACGATGCTGATGGCTCGGATATTCTCACTCAACCCCTTAACACCTGCCTTCATCGCGAACATACCCCGTACGATAAGTCTGATCTTAACGCCCGCCTGACTGGCTTGGTACAGTTTATCGACGATAGGCTTGTCCACAAGGTTGTTACATTTGATGAAAATTCCTGACTTACGCCCTGCCTTGGCATTGGCAATTTCCGTATCAATCAAGGCCATGAGGCCAGATCGGTTGGTATTGGGTGACACCATCAAATGTCGGTAGCGGAAACGCCGATAGGTATGACGAATAAAGTCAAAGACGTTGGCGACCTCTTTACCGATCTCGCGATCGGCTGTCAGCAGGCTGAAGTCAGTATAAAGTCTGGCGGTGCTTTCGTTGAAGTTGCCCGTGCCGATGTGGGCGTACTGGCGCTCTTCTCCATCCTCTTGACGATTGATCAAGATGAGTTTGGAATGTACTTTCAAGCCAGGAATACCAAAAATTACCTGAACACCAGCATCACCAAGCACCCGCGACCAGCGAATGTTGGCGCTTTCATCGAAGCGCGCCTGCAGCTCGATCACCACAGTGACTTGCTTCTGATTACGTGCCGCATTGATCAGAGCGTTCACGACATGCGAATTCGACGCCACCCTGTAAAGAGTCATACTGATGGACGTCACCGAGGGATCGAGCGCAGCCGTATGCAGAAAATCTTCCACATAACGAAACGAATGATAAGGGTAATACAGCAGAATATCGCGCTCGCGAATTTTCCCGAAAATACTGGAACCGGGCTTATCAAGATAAGGCAAGCGAGCCGGCTCCATCGGATCAAACTCTAAGTAATCTGGGCCCAAGTTCGGAAACTTCATAAAGTCTTTAGAGTTGTGGTAGCGGCCACCAGCGATAAAGCTATCGTACTTACCCAAATTGAAACGTTTGGCCAAAATTTCGAGCAAATCCTCAGGCATTTCGCTGTCGTACACAAAGCGAACCGGGTCGGCTTTTTTGCGCCGCGCTAAACTGCCGTCGACTTTATCAATTAGACTTTGGGTGATCTTTTCGTCCATCTCTAATTCCGCGTCGCGGGTAATTTTGATGGTGTAGGCCTGGGCATCTTCAATATCGAGCACGCCTCGGAACACTTCCTTCAGACAATGTCGAATGATGTTATCCAACACGATAATCGCTTTTTTGCGGCGCGAGCCTTTGGGCGGAATGTAAACGAAACGATCAATTCGGTCGGTTGGAATTTCGAGTAACGCGTACTGCACTTTAGAGTTGGTCAATGCCATTCGAATCGCAAAGTAGATCGAGGCATCGTTCAATTCGGGTAACTGAGTTGAACCCTTCAGAAACAGCGGCGAGAGCTCGGGCAGGACGTTATCCCGGAAATAACGTTCAACAAAAGCCGATTGATCAGCGCGCAACTGTTGCTCGTTAATCAAATAAATATTGCGCCGGCGCAGCGCTATCAGACACCCCCGATACACCTCATCGAACTTTTGCTGTAACTCCCTTACCCGACTTTGAATCTGCTTCAAGAGCGCGCGAGCGGCGTCTTTGTCTTCCCCCGTTGAAAAGGCAGCCAAGCGACGAACATCGGCAACTCGGACCCGAAAAAACTCGTCCATGTTGTTAGAAAATATGCCCAAGTAGCGGACCTGCTGAATCACGGGCACGTCTCGACTGGACGCTTCTTGCAGCACGCGTTCGTTGAAGGACAACCAACTGAGTTCTTTGGCTACGTACTTATCGTCGTCATTCATAGTGTGTCATCTTTTTGTACTTGCCTTTTCATATTAACGTCATATCCTTGCTGTTTTATGACAAGATTAAGGAGCCAGACATTGTCGTCTGATTTGTACGCAGCGCTTGATTTGGGTTCCAACAGTTTCCATCTGCTGGTCGGGCGCCTTCAAGGCGACAAAATCGAAACCGTTGATCGCGTTAAAGATACTGTGCGCTTGGCCGCAGGTCTACAGCCAGATCGCAGTTTGTCAGAAGAGGCAAAAACTCGTGCCCTTGAGAGTCTTGCGCGCTTTGCTCAGCGTATTGGCGGCATCCCGTCCAAGCAGGTTAGGGTCGTCGCAACCAACACCTTCCGAGTCGCTTCAGAATCAGGAAAATTTCGCAAACAAGCCGAAGCTGCCTTGGGCGCACCCATCGAAATCATCAGCGGACAAGAAGAAGCGCGCTTAATTTTTTTAGGTGTCGCCAAAGACTTTGCGCCCGATCGACAAAAACGTCTGGTGGTTGACATCGGAGGTGGATCAACAGAGCTGATCATTGGCAAACGTGAACCGCAACTGCTTGAAAGTTTGCATATGGGGTGTGTCACTTGGACACAACGATACTTCCCCAAAGGCATGGATGTGAGCCGCTATAAAAAGGCCGTGATCAATGCGAAAAGCGTACTTCAACCCCATGTAAAAAAGTTCAGCAGCATAGGCTTCGCTGACACAGTAGGCTCCTCGGGCACGATTAGAGCCATTGGTGAATTGATGCCGCTAGTCGGTGGTAATGCTCACGAAATCACCTTAAAGGGCCTACAAGATCTTGCGGATCGCTGGATCAACAAGCCTGAAAAACTTGATCTCTCGGGCGTATCGAGCAGCCGTCTCGCGGTCTTACCCGGTGGCTTAGCGGTATTGCAAGCCTTGCTTGAATCCCTCCCGATCGAAGTCATGCACACGTCGGTTTACACCATGAAAGAAGGTGTGCTGTACGACTTGGCTGGCAAAACAGCCCATCACGATCGTCGCGAACGCACCGTGAGCCGTATGATGAGCATGTATAACGCCGACGTCGAGCAAGCCGACCGTGTCTATGACAGCGCCGAACTGTTATTGGAAAAGGTGGCGGAGCACGTGCAACATGAAGTCGAGGTCGCAAGAGAATACCTCGAGTGGGCGACCGACCTTCATGAAATTGGCTTCGCAGTGGCCCATGGCGGACACCAAAAACTGGGAGCATGGCTCGTTGAAAACTCTGACATGCCAGGATTTACGCGCCGAGAACAGGCTACCTTAAGTTTTCTGATTCGCAATCAACGCAAGGCCATAACGCCCAACACCAGTGACTATGGCATTGTAGAAGACTGGGTGTTGGTTTTGGTCTTACGGCTCGCGATTTTGCTTAACCGCAGCCGCACACCCCAGAAAATGCCCCGACTGGAATTCAAGCTCAAGAGCAAACGATTTGAACTGCACATACCCGCTGATTGGCTCGGGGAGCACCCCCTGACAAACTTCGATCTGGAGCGCGAAACCAACTACTGGAGCGCCGTAGGTATCGAGTTTACAGTCTGTGAAACCTGAGCGCTGTTTCATCTATACAAAACGTCCGCTTTGTTATAAGTTCTAGAAAAACAAGAGCTCATCCAAATTTGAAAGCACGTAAAGCCACGTCCGTTGACATAGCCTATATGGCTGGAGTTTCCCAGTCGACTGTTTCTCGCGCGTTAAGAAACAGCCCTTTGGTCAACCCAGAAACTCGCGCTAAAGTGCATGAGATCGCCAAGCAGCTTAACTACAAAGTCGATAAAAACGCAGCCAGTCTAAGAACCCAGCAGAGTCAAACGCTTGCGTTGTTGTTGTTTGAAGATCGAGCGACCGATGACTCCATGATCAACCCGTTCTTTCTATCGATGCTGGGCAATATCACCCGCGCCGCAGCGAACGCTGGGTATGATTTATTGGTATCATTCCAGCAACTAAGTGAAGACTGGCACAGCGAATACGAGGTGGCCAGTCGTGCCGATGGTCTTATTTTATTGGGCTATGGTGACTACATTACCTATCAACCAAAACTCGAAGTACTGGCCCAAGAAGGCGCCCACTTTATTATCTGGGGGCCTATTGTTCAGGGCCAACCCGGGCACTCTTTGGGGTGCGACAACTATTTAGGTGGAACCATTGCGGCGAATCATCTGATTGAACTGGGACGTCGGAAACCGGTATTCATTGGCGACGCATCTGAGCACTGCCCTGAATTCTTGCTTCGGTACGAGGGTTTCTGCGACACGCTAAAAAAGGCCGGAATTGACCCTCCAGCTCCGCAATTCGCACTGAACGAAGAGCAAGCGGGCTATCAGGCGATGCAAGGCCTCTTGGAATCTAAAGTCGACTTCGACTCCTTGTTCACCGCAAGTGATCTGATGGCGATTGGGGCAATGAAAGCATTGAAGCAGAAAGGTATAAAAGTGCCCGAGCAGATTTCCGTTATTGGCTTTGATGACATCATGGCGTCGCAGTACGTGAATCCCGCTCTGACCACTGTGCACCAAGACACTCAGCGCTCGGGTGAGATACTAGTGCAGAACTTAATTGCGTTGATTCGCGGCGAAGAAGTCGACTCTCAACTCATTCGCCCGTCGTTAGTCGTGCGCGACTCTTGTGGAGCCAAACGCTACTCGAATGGGTAACGCCGGCTCCACACCTGCACACCATGAGCGGAAACCTCGCTCGACCACTCACCCTGCACGAGTTCTTTCAACTCACCAGTAACTAAGTTCTGATAACGACCAGAGTAAGGCACATAAATCGTCACCGTGCCGGCAACGTCGCCTTTATTCAATAGTACCAGCGCAGTCTCGTTAAATTCTGCGTCTTGATATTCTCGTACAAACGCAGCTGTGTTTTGACTAAACGCGCCGTTTCTCTGCACGCCACGCTGCAGCGCCACGCTGGCTTTGCGCGCAGAAGCAATTTTGATCAGTGCCTGGCGAATTGGGTGCTCAGTGCCCGCGTCTACCCGATCTTGTCCGTAATAATCGCGGTTGCCTGCATGCTCGGCACGTCCGCGCCGAAATCCAGTCTCCGATCCATAATACACGACGGGGATACCTCGGGATGTAAACAACCAGTTATGCGCATCGATAAAGCCTTCATCGCTGGCGTTCATTCGTGGCATATCGTGGTTATCATAAAAGGTCATCAACTCATAAGGGTTGGCGTAAACGCCATCGTCTAAATGTAAATAAGACAACAGCTCGGTCATGGGCTTTTGCTCTTGCCCAAACACCGCCTGCATCGCTTTTTGCCCAGGAAAGTCTAGGACGCTGATACCACCATTTTCTGGAAACGTATGCTGTGCGATCGCTTGAGCATTGTGATCCCAATGCTCAGCAAAAAAGAATAAGTCGGGGTACTTAGCTCGCAACCGGTCGGTAACCGTCTTCCAGAAATGATTCGGCACGTGCTTGATCGTGTCAATCCGAATAGCGTCAGCACCTGCATCCAACCAGTGCAAATACGAGCCAATTAAGTACTCTACCACCGCTGGATTGTTCTCGTTGAAATTGGAGAGCTGTGCGATATCTTGGCTTGGATGAAAAAAAGCACTTAGAGGATCACTCATATCAAGTTCTTCGGGGTAAGTGTTTTTGTGGTCCGCCAGTAATACCCCATCTTGATCGTAGATTTCACCAAACTTGGGCTGATCCTCGGGCATATCAAAGGATGGAGAACCATGATTCCCCACAATATCCAAGACGAAGTCCAAACCAGCCTGATCGAGCGCCTGAGTAAATTGCGTAAAATCGAGGCCAGGTGATGGGAGATGCTCGTCTAGTTCGTAAAAGTTCACACCCCAATAGCCGTGATAGCCGGTCTTACCCTTGTCGGTAAACCACCCCTCGCCTAGCGCAAAACCACCACTGAACGCTTGATCAGGATTATCGATTACGGGAGTACCCCACACCGCACCAAACCCCATTTCAGCAATGTAATCAGCGTTGTTTACAATCCCTTTAAAATCTCCCCCCATATAACCAAGGTTAGCCACAGCCTGCCCATTGTTAACGATGGGCCTGTTAAAGGTCGGATACTCACCACCCTGCTCTTCCTGATTATTGCTGGGATCACCATCCACAAATCGGTCGGTGACAACGAAGTACACCGCCTTGGACGCAAAAGGCTCTTTCGTACCGATGATGTCTGCCGCCACTGTTTGATTGTCAGATGCAGCGGCCAACCATGACACACTACAAACAGCCAATACCAATAAGCGTTTATTGGCGAGGCACACACTAGGCATGGTCGTTATCCTCAACTCGAAGGGTGACCAAGCCACTGATCACCATAAAAAGCCCTCCCAGCAACAGCGCGTAAATGGCTTGGCCATCGAAGAATGTTCGCACCATAAAGCCCAAAATGCTTGCCGCCAATATCTGTGGAATCACAATAAAAAAGTTGAAAATCCCCATGTAGACGCCCATTTTGTTGGACGGTAATGACCCGCTCAGAATGGCGTAGGGCACAGATAAAATAGACGCCCAAGCAATACCCACGCCGACCATGCTGAGCAACAGCCACGTTGGATCTTGAATCACCAAGAACGAAGCCAGGCCCAGGCCACCGGCTACCATACAGATTAAATGGGCGACGCGACGCCCAAAACGATTGGCCAAAACAGGGATCAAGAACGCAGCAAGAGCGGCAAACCCGTTATACGATGCGAACAATACGCCCACCCAATCGGCTCCATTGTTGTATGCGGCCGTCGTCGGATCGCTGGATCCAAAATGGGTTTCGGTGACCGCAGAGGTGGTGTAAATCCACATCGCAAACAGCGCGAACCAAGCAAAAAACTGTACAAGGGCCAACTGCTTCATCGTGTTGGGCATGTGAAACAAGTCGTCTACGATCTCGTATAACATGGCATCTTTCTTACCTTGCCTGGCAAGGTTCGAGACCACCAGTTGTAACAGCGCGAACACACCACATCCACCCGCTAAGATGTAGAGCTGCTTATCCAGCGCAAAACCCCATACGCAAGCGGTGATAACCAGCGCTGCGATACCCCAGGTTAAGGCGCCTGAGACATATTGCGCTGGCGTGCGGCGGTGTTCAGCAGCCGCCGCTGCGTGTTCCGAATTACCACTTTCCTCGAAAGCCTCCAGCTCTGCAGGACTGTACTCTTTGGTCGAGAAAACAGTCCACATTACAGCCGCAAAAAATACCGCCGCACCGGCGTAAAATGCGAATTTAACTGAGTCAGGCACCTCGCCTGCTGGCGCGACATTACTGACCTCAAACCAATTAGTCATCATCCACGGTAGTGCGGAGGCAACGACAGCGCCGATGCCAATAAAGAAGCTTTGCATCGCGAAGCCCAAGGTACGCTGACGATTGGGTAACATATCGCCAACAAAAGCCCTAAAAGGCTCCATAGAGATATTAATGGACGCATCCATGATCCAGAGCATGCCGGCGGCGATCCACAAGGTCGGCGAATTTGGCATCGCAATGAGCGCCAGAGAAGACAGTATTGCTCCCCACAGGAAGTAAGGGCGCCGACGCCCCAGACCGTTCCATGTTCTATCGCTGTAATATCCGACTAGCGGCTGTACCAACAAACCTGTCACCGGTGCCGCTATCCAGAGGATGGGAATGTCATCAACATTTGCGCCTAAGGTCTGAAAGATACGGCTCACATTGGAGTTTTGCAGCGCAAAGCCAAACTGGATGCCCAAAAAGCCGAAGCACATGTTCCAGATTTGTAAAAACGACAGTTGTGGTTTGGTCATAGGGTGTTCTCTTATGTTTTTATGCAGTCTAACCAGAGCGGCGGCGAAGCCAAAGCCGCTCCATACGTATTCACAGGAACATTCAGTGCTCGGTCAGCCAAACACTCACAGATTGGGAGGGTAAATCTAGCATCGAGCCCTCGAGAGTCGGCGCAGGCTGGCCTGATGTCGAGTTAAGCACTTGCGAGGAGCCGCTAATAAGCGCTCTGATCGACTCACTCAGGCTGAGATCAACGTCGGTGGTGGCAAAGTTCGCAAGGACCAAAAGACATTGTTCTGGGCCGCAACGTTTGAAAGCGAGTACTTTGTCGCCGCCATCGACATCCAAAGCGCTTACAAATTGAGTATCCCAGTTGCTCAAATCGTGCTGCTTAAGCAACTCGATCGCCTGTCGGTAGACCCTACGGAGCCCTAGCTCGGAGGCGGTGGACTGCCCCCCATCAAAGAGGCCGTTATTCATCCATCGCTGATGCGTAGGCACACCCCAGTAATCAAAAATCGTGGTGCGCGAGGCTTTACCAAAACCGGCATCTTCGTCTGAGGCTTCACCCAGCTCTTGCGCGAAATAGAGCATGATCGGCCCGCGCCCTAGCAAAATTGCGGTAAGCGCTCCCGGTAGCCCTGCCTCCCCAGACCCCATAAACGCCTGACTGGCGATCCGCTGCTCATCGTGGTTTTCTAAAAAATAGAGCATGTAAGAGTCGATATCAGAGTGCGACTCATAAGCCTCACGTATTCGCCCTACCCCATTCTTACCCTCCATGACCGCGCGTAGAGCGTCATAGATCTCCATTTTCGAATACAGATAATCCATTCGCCCACGATAAAGGTAGTCGCGATAACGATGCGGCTCATAGATTTCGGCAAGCAATAAGGTTTCGGGATACTGAGCCTTTATGTTGGAATTTAGATAACTCCAAAACTCGACTGGCACCATCTGAGCCATATCGAAGCGAAAACCATCGACGCCACGCTCCAGCCAAAACTCTGCAATCGCTAAAAACTGTTGCCACGATTGCGGGACAGAGCGAGCATTCCAGTAGGCAACTACCTCATCCACGGTTCTGCTGTTGTAGGATGCCGGCAGCGTGTCGAAATCAAAGCGGCCGTCTGGGCGCACACCAAAGTTAATTTTGACTGTCTCGTACCAATCACCAATATTGGGTTCGGGGCTGCGAGCGCCGTTGCCAGTCCATTTAGCAGGCGATTCGTCAAAGGTGCCATCTACGGCATCGGGTGCACGTCCACCAAGCACCGCATAGTCTGGCGACGATGGCACAACGAACGACTGCCCTGGGACGTAGTAGAAATTATTCTCACGCGCATATTCAAGGCTCGTATCATCATTCGCACCAAAATCTATGGTGCCATCGGGCGGATTGAGTGAAACATAATTTCTCGCCACATGGTTGGGCACGATATCGATAATTACTTTTAAACCCGCGCTGTGCGTGCGCTGCACTAGGGCGTCAAATTCTTCCAGACGCCTCGTCACGTCAGTCGCCAAATCCGGATTGACTGAGTAGTAGTCTTTAATCGCATACGGAGAACCCGCACGACCTTTCACCACATCGGCGTCGTCACTCACCAAACCTAGCTCTGGGTAATCGTTCACCACGGCGTGGTGTAAAACTCCGGTATACCAAACGTAGTTGACGCCCAAATCTTTTAAGGCGGTCAGGGCTTGCTCGTTGATATCGTCAAACTTACCGACCCCATTTTCTTCGACGGTCCCCCAGGGCACGTTGGTATCGACTTTGTTACCGTACAGGCGCGTAAATATCTGGTAAATCACGGGCTTTTCGGCAAAAGCTTCTTTTGAGCTCTGCATTTGTTCAGCCAGTAGATTGGGGCCAAAAGTAGCAGCACCGACATATGCGATGATCACAAAAGCACGTTTAATGAATTTCAATGGTCACCTCGCTATCGGCAGGTAATGTTATTGGAATAACGAGTGAATTGACGCTCTCGTCGTAAGTGACATCAGCCGCCTTTTGATCATTGACGACGACGCCCTGTGGTGACGAGCGCCACCCGTGTACAACCAATCGAATGCTGCGCCGTTCAGGGCGCCCCGCGTAGTCACTGCCCGTATTCTCAAGGCGGAATGTGAGTCCGCGGTTGTCCCAACTCGCATTAAACGCGCTGATCTCGTAGGTGCCACTGCGTAAACTGGAGGCAGAATAACCGTCGTCGTCAAACAGTTCCGATTGGGCTTCCGAGACGCTTGCGTGATGATAGTAGTGGAGCTCTACATTCGTACTATCGTAGTGAGAAGTCGATTGGGGTGCCTCGACGAACATGGGAACAAACGCTCCCGCTCTCACGTAGACAGGAATAGGCGTGGCTTTAAGATCTTGCTCAATTTGGTGCGAGCTAAGCAGCCCCCCCGTCCAAAAATCAAACCACTGGCTGTCGCGAGGCAAACTGACCTCCACAGAGTCTTGATTCGGTTCAATAACAGGTTGTACGAATAAAGCATCGCCAAAGAAATAGCGACCGTCGTCGACGAAGGCCTGCTCAGAGGTGTCGTAGTAGGCTCTCGGTCGCAAAATTGGGGTGCCTTGTGTGGCGTTTTCGTGCGCTAGAGAATACAAGTACGGTAACAGCCGATACCGCAGTTTGATCAAATCGCGTGCCTTATCCACAGTGTCTTGATCATGGAAGACAGGCTCTGAAGGAATATGATCTTGGGCATGTGGCCGAAACACGGGTGAAAAGACCCCCATCGCCAACCACCGGTAATACAGCTCTGGATCAAAGGTCTCACCACCGGCAAAGCCTCCGAGGTCGGAGTGGATATAGGCAAGACCCATCGCGCTCATCTGCAGCGCGAGTTCCACTTGCCCGCTCAATCCACCCCACGATCGATCAACATCGCCCGTCCATGGAATCATGCCGTAGCGTTGCGAACCCAAAAAGCCCGAACGCATCATTATGAACGGACGCTGATCCGACCGCGCCGACATGCGCTCATACAATAATTTAGCCCAGTTGTGGCCGTAAGCATTGTGCAGTGAGAGCGCAGAGCCAGCACTGTGTATCGTGTCGTTGGGATGTACTTCAGGTTCACCCAAATCCCCCCAAATTCCGGCCACGCCCTGGTCCAACAGTCGCTCATAAATCGACCAAAACCAGTTTCGTCCCGCTTCGCTAAAAACGTCGATAAGACCCGAGTGTCCAAAATAAAAATCGAAAGTCCTTGGCTCGCCACTCAATGATTTCGCCAGCGCCCCGGCTTTTTCCGCGTTTGGCCACTCCTTGGCATTGGTGAGCACAAATGGCTCGGTAATCAGTACTGTCTTAACCCCTGAAGCCTCAAAGTTCGCAATCATTGCTTCGGGCGCAGGCCAAGCAGGCGCATGCCAGTCAAGATTGCCCATGGTGCCTTGAATCGTTTCACCAAACCAATATAGGTCCAGCACAATGGCGTCTAAGGGCACGCCCATATCTTTGTAGCGCTGAACCACGGCTTCGGCTTCGGCTTGGTTTCGATAGCCAAACCGCGACGCAAAACTTCCCAGAGCCCAGCGCGGCGGCAGGGGTTGCTTACCCGTAACACTCGCCCACTGCTGGGCCAGCGTAAGCAAAGAATCGTCGGCAACCACCAGGTAGGCGGATCGTCCCGCTGGCGCCTCGAATTGCAGGATATTTGGTGTCGAATACGCTATGTCCATGACGCCTTTCGCCGGATTATCAAATGCGACTAAATAAGAGCGCTCCGATATGACAGCGGGCATCGAGTAATACATCTGCTGAGATTCGGTAGTGTAGCCATAGTGTGGTTTGTTCTCGAGCGGTAAACGATGCCCCCGACGATCCATGCCCAGAATACGCTCTCCGCCACCCCAAAAACGTTCGTTCTCTGGTACTTCAAAGCGAAACCCGAGCATACCCTCGATCGAAAAATACCCAGGCGCTTCCGCAAACAGCAACCCATCGTTACGCCAATAAGAAATAGTAAAGGGTGACTTCAAGACCTTAAGTAACAGTTTTGGCAGCTGTATCTCAACGCTACCCTGTCGCTCCGATACGGTCATGTTGATGTCAAATGACGCCTCCTCCGGTAGTGCGTAAGAAGGCTGCGCGGGACGAGCGGGATCTCGATACTCCACGCTCACAGCGCCCGAATGTAGGGCCGTGACATTTACAACAAATTCGTCCGTTGTAAAAATGATGCTTGCGCCGCTGTCTTCGACGCGGTGCGACAGGTAATCCGCCGCCGGCGCCGGGAGGGCGAGAACCAGAAGTAGCCATAGAAATCTCGGCATTGTCAGTCTCCTGCTCACTGTGGCGTCAGAATGGCCGCAAAACCACCACTGGCGACCATGTTAATCTCTACAATCGAGCCCCGACTTACCGTAAACGATTCTTTGATAAGTTCCGCAGGGTTCGTGCGCCAATCGGTTGCTGCAGCATCTCGATACAGGGTCAGCGTGTATGTTTGATCATCCAACAAAAAAGACAGAGGGAGTGCCAAAGAGCGGCTATTTTCGTTCGTCATTCCCCCGACAAACCATCGCTGCCCATCGCGCTCTTGGCGCGCCTGCACGACAAACTCGCCCACCTCTCCGGCTAGCGCAACGCTTTGCTCCCAGTCCGTCACAACCGATTCTATAAACTCTAACGCGACAGGGTGCTGTTGGTAGTTTTCAGGCAAATCTGCCGCCATCTGAATTGGGCTGTAAATAACCACATAACTTGCTAACTGCTTCGCGACTGTCGTTTGCGGGCGGTTCCAACCGTCCAGGCCATTAAACGTCATGTCTACTATGCCCGGTGTAAAATCCATCGGGCCGGCCAGTAAACGGGTGAACGCTAGGGTGGGTATATGATTAGGGGGGTTCGGCGGCGATCCCCAGGCATTGAATTCTTGCCCTCGAGCGCCCTCACGGGAAATCCAATTAGGATAAGTGCGTCGTAGACCAGTATCTTTAACGGGCTCGTGGGTGTTGATACTTATTTTGTGCTGGGCCGCCAGCCGCACATTGCGCAGATAATGGTTCACCATGTATTGCCCATCGTGCCACTCGTGGCGCTTCAAACCTTCTGGCGTGTGGCGCACTATGTCACCCCCATCAGCGACATACCCCGTTTTAACCTGCGCCACACCGACCGATTCATACAAGGCAAAGGCGTCTTCCATTTGCGCCTCGTAATTCGTGACGTTGCCGGAGGTTTCGTGGTGACCTATCAAGCGAACGCCATGCTCGCGTGCATAGTCAGTAACCTCCTTTATATCAAAATCGGGGTAAGTTTCAGTAAATGAGAACACCTCGCCATTGGAAAACCAGTCACCATCCCAGCCGATATTCCATCCTTCGATGAGCACGCCATCAAAACCGTATGCTTCGGCAAAATCAATGTAGCGTTTTGCCTCAGAGGTCGTAGCACCGTGAGCAGGACCACTGCCCCAAGTATTTTTATTAATGTGCATGCCCCACCAAATACCGACGTACTTGCCCGGTTCCACCCATGTCACATCACCCAATTTGTTGGGTTCATTCAAATTTAAACTTAGGAGACTGTTCAACAACCCTTTGGCAGAGTCAGAGATTTGAATCGTGCGCCACGGGGTACTCAGGGGTAAGAAAGCCTTAACCAACACACCCTCACTCCAAGGCGCCAAATCCGCCTTGAGCACGCCTGTTCGCTCCTGCTTGAGTGACATGGCGGCATAATCCACTAAAGCCGCTTCGTGGATACTTAAATGAACACCGTTCGCTTTTCGCAAGGTGACAGGGGTGTGCACCAATCCCATAGCATCGGCCTTGGTCTGCTGGTACAAATACTCGTAACGGTTCCACTCTCTAGCCGGTATCCACCAAGCGTCCGTGCGATGAGCATCTGGCAGTACAAACTGAGTCAATTCATCAATCAACGATACGGGCCCGTCGATAAGCTCAGGTACGTGATATCGAAAGCCTAAACCGTCGTTGAATACTCGCACCTCAAGGGTGAAGACCTCTTGCCCGTCGCCGTTTAGAAAACTGGCAGTGAGCTGCTGGAAGCGGTTATCAACGTAGCGCTGTTCACCCCAAGGTTGCTCCCAAGGCTCGTGCTTATGCTGGACCTTAACCTCCCCCAAGGTCAGGCCCTCACCCAAGGTTTCGAGCTCAGCGAAGGTCAAGCCTAAGCGGCTTGGCGCTATGATCGTCTTCCCATTGAATCTGACTTGGTACGATGCTGCACCTTGAGGTGCCGAGACCTCAAGCTCTATTCGACCATCGGGGGAACTTACCGTTGCCGCCAGTAGAGCTGGCGCCCAGAGCAAACACAGAACCAGTAAAACCTTTTGCATAGTGTGACCCAAATCGTCGTTTTAAGGAGTTTGTAAAATCAGTACAGACTTAGGGGGGACGGCCACCGCCTTCGAAAAATCGATAGACTCATTGCTTAGGGCGTCGGCCCAAAGGTTGGAATCGCCAGTCAGCTCACTCACCTCGGCACGCGGCACATTCCTTGGTACATCCAAGTTGTTTACCAACACCAATACCGTACTGCTTTGATAGGTTCGGCGGTAGGCGTACAAGCCTTCAAAGGGGGCCTTGTGACGAAAATCGCCTTTATGAATGGCAACCTGCTGGCGGCGCCAATTCAGAAGTTCACGCGTCCACTGCTGAAACTCCAGTTGCTCTTCTGACAAACCCGCGCCAGTGCGAGCGTTGACTGCATCGCCAGCCCACCCACCGGGAAAATCGCTGCGAATAACGCCATGCGACTCTGTGCCTCGGTTGTGCATGAGTATTTCAGTGCCATAGAAAATTTGTGGAATTCCGCGCAAGGTCGCGATCATGGCAAGTGCCATTTTCGTCGCAGAGACAGATTCATTCACCTGGCTGAACACCCGGCTCATGTCATGATTATCAGGGAAGATCACCAAATCATTTGGATTGGCATACACAAAATCGTTCGCCAGCGTTTGATAAACACGGGTCAAACCTGTGTTCCAGGCCTCGCTCTCGGCAACGGCTTTCAAAAGTGAGTCGTTAAGAGGGAAGTCCATCATAGCCGGCGAGCTGCCTAGATAGCCATCGCTGTTGTGCTTCCCATCTTGCCAGTAGGCCACAATCGAAGGGTTCAAAGACCACTCCTCACCTACACTATTGAGATTTGGATATTCCGCCAATAAGGCCGCATTCCATTGCGCCATAAACGCCTTGTCAGAGTAAGGATAGGTGTCTACTCGCAATCCACTCAAGCCCAGGGTTTCTATCCACCAAATCGTGTTCTGAATAAGATAGCGCGCCATGTGAGGGTTACGCTGGTTCAAGTCAGGCATGGCGTCAACAAACCACCCGGACTGAAAGTTCTCTCGATCTGAGGCAATCGAATAAGGGTCTTGGACAGACTCACGACGATGATTTGTCCGTTGGCGGGAATCTGGATAATTCACCCAATCCTTGAAGGGCAAATCCTGCATCCACCAATGGTAAGAACCGCTGTGGTTCGGGATGACATCCCAAATAAATTGAATACCCCGGGCTCTGGCTTCGTTCGCTAATGTCATCATCAAAGCCAAATCGCCGTAGCGCGGATCGATGCGGTAATGATCAGTAATTGCGTAGCCATGGTAGGACTGCTCTGCTTGATCGTTTTCAAGTACTGGGTTCATCCACAGCTGGGTCACCCCCAAGTCCTGTAGGTAATCTAAATGCTCCCGCACTCCCTGCAAGTCACCACCGTGGCGACCGTAGGGCGCCGAGCGGTCAACCACCTGTTCTTGCATACCTTCAACACGGTCATTGCTACTATCGCCATTGGCAAAACGATCAGGGGTCAGCAAATAAATCACGTCACTCGCGTCATACCCCTGCCCTGCACCCAACGCTGGGTCACGAGCCTTTAGGAGGTAATTTAAGGTGTAGTCTACGGCTCCAGAAAACCTGAGTTCGAGGGTTTGCTCCTTGGCCTCAGGGGCGATTAGCAGATTCACAATCAGGTAGTTATCGCTGTCGGCAGGCTTTATGTCGACCAACTGCACTGTGTCGTCGGCGACCCCCACTTCAAGTTGGGCGCGCCCAACATTGTCACCGTGGATGAGTAGCTCTAGCTCCTGATTTGCCATGCCGACCCACCAATTGGGCGGGTCAACGCGAAGTTCAGCAGAGACGTTAGCAGCGAGACACAGCGACACGACGACAAAACACACATTTTTCAAGTTGATCTTAGCCATCAAGTTGCACCCCACATGACAGTAAAAACTCTTCGTGGCGGGCGCAGTTATCGCTCGCGCCAGCCACCAAACTCTTAAGATCGGCCATCAAACCCGCAAGCTGCTCTCGTGAAATCGAATCTGCGAGGGGATGGTAGTCACTAGGCACCAGCCCTTGCCCAATAAGGACTTGTTGCCATGCAATTTCTTGAAAAAGCTCATCGCCTTCTTTAAAAACTTTGCCCGACGTTTTAAAGAGCTCGAGGCGATGTTGCAGTGAATCGGGAATATCCATGTTGCGGCAGTCAATCCAGAACTGACTGTCAGTTCGCGCATTTACCTTGTAATGCATAATAATAAAATCACGAATCTTCTCGAATTCAACCTGAGACTGCCGATTGAACTCATCTACCTCGGCGGGCTTAATACCGTTATGAGGGAAATGTTGCACCAAGCGGCGCAAACCTGACTGAACAAGATGAATGCTGGTGGACTCGAGTGGCTCCAAGAAGCCGCTGGCTAAACCAAAAGCAACACAGTTTTTGTGCCACTGTTTTCGTCGGCGCCCCGTCTTAAACGGAATACTGCGCGGTTCAGCAAGGGGCGCGCCCTCGACATGTTGTAGCAGAGTGCGTGCGGCCTCGTCGTCGGACATGTAGGCGCTGCAATACACATGGCCATTGCCGGTGCGATGTTGCAGAGGAATATTCCACTGCCACCCCGCAGTGTGGGCGATAGAACGCGTATACGGTTTGATGGTTCCGTTAGACTCCGTTGGTACTGCCAAGGCCCGATCGCACGGTAACCAGTGACTCCAATCTTCGTAACCCGTTTCTAACACTTGCTCAATCAGCAGACCTCTAAAACCCGAACAATCTATGAACAAATCGCCTTCGATTAACTGCCCCGATTCCAGTTCAACAGATTCGATGAACCCAGTCTCGGAGTGTTGGTGAGCCCGCTTGATCATCCCTTCTACTCGAGTCACACCACTGTGCTCGCAGTAGTTCCGAAGATACTGAGCGTACAAGCCAGCATCAAAGTGATACGCGTAGCTTATGCCGGGTAATTGGGTGCCCGGAATGTGATTCAGTTTTGCGAACTTATTTTTCCTGGCCGTCTGATAGTTCAAACTGAAGTCCCAGTAGTCAGATTCAATGCCCTCCTGCTGACTACGAAGCCAAAAATGATGAAAACCACAAAAGGCAAAATCTTTACCGATATTGCCAAAGGCGTGCATATAGCTGTCGCCTGCATTGCCCCAATTTTCGAACTGAATTCCGAGCTTAATACTCCCTTGAGTGGCTCGAAGAAACTCCGCTTCGTCAAAGCCCAAGGCATTGTTGAAATTGATGATCGGAGGTATTGTCGCCTCACCCACACCAACAATACCAATTTCGTCAGACTCCACCAGGGTGATCGAAATTACCTTCCCCAGTGTCCGCGCAAACAAAGCTGCTGCGTTCCACCCTGCGGTACCGCCGCCAACAATAACAACGCGTTTAATCGCATCGGTCATAGAAGCCCCTCCAAAAAAAAAACCCCTGCCGAGTTGTGCAACAGGGGTTTCGAGTTTAGCCGCTTATCTTAGAAGTCGTAACTAAAACCAAGACGGTAGTTTTCGCCGTATTCTTGGTAGTCGCGAACGACACCACCGCTTAGCGAGGTAAAGGGCTCGTCCGTCAAGTTAACACCCTGTAGATAGACACGAAGGCCCTCTAGGTAGGCGATTCCTGAATCGGCGAAATCATACGAGATCTGCGCGTCAGCGATGGTCTCACCTAACATATCGTATTGATCTACGCTAAATCCAAGACCGTACAAATCGCCTTTGAAGTCGTCACGTTTACGCACACTCAAGCGAGCTTCGAATCCACCGTTTTCATAGTAAACGGTAGCCTGCTGTATGCTCTTGGACAAGCCAGGCAACTCATATTCAGCACCGCTTGGGGTTTTGATGTCCGAAGACACCCCTGTGTGGCTTGCAAAAATACCCCAACCTTCAAGGCTTTCGTGAATCATGCTCAAAGGCATTGCGAGCGAAACCTCCCAACCACTCAGAGTACCGTCACCGCCGTTGACCTTACCATTGACCGTAGCCGTGGTGCTGCCATCTGGAGTCGTTTGGCCCGTCGCTGCCAAGAAATTCGACACATCGATTTCCGCGGCACCGTCAAAGATCCACTCTTTCAGCTCTTTGCGATACAGCGCGATAGCGAAATAACCGTCATCAGCGAAGTAGTTTTCGTAGGTCAAATCAATACCCAAGGCTTCCTTAGGCTCGAGGGACGTATTGCCACCGCCCGCAGAGATGTAGTTGCCGTTTACGTCAGGCACCTGTGAGATACCGATACCAAACGAAGCGTTCATCTCATCCATGCGTGGGCGAGACATCGTTTTGGCAATACCAAAACGAATAGTTTGCTGCTCGTCTAAGGCCATTCTTAAATTAAGGCTCGGCAACACGTTGTTGTAGTCGTGCGACACCGTTTGACGAATCAGGTCGCTGCCGCTGCGTGCAAAAGCCGTAGAAGATTGATCAGTTTGCAAGTAACGCACACCGACATTACCACTGACTTCTTTACCCGCAATGTCCATTTCCAGATTTGCCATGGCATAGAAAGCCGTCACTTCCTCTGAAACACTCCACTGATTAGTCGCGTAGCTAGACTCTTCCAAGGTTAAGTCGTAGAAACCATCGCGGACCATCGCGATAGAGTCATAAGCAACCATGTTACCCATACCGATAAAGTTCAAGTTAACGCTACCCAGGTTGTATTTGTCGGGAATCGCTAGCATTTCGGGGAAGACGTTCAAGGTCATGAAGTAGTTTTCAGCCGTCTTTTCTTTGGTGCGATCACGGAAAGACACACCGTACTCGATGTCCGTAACCGGCCCCATGCTCAACTGCTGCTTAGCGGCAAGTTTAAGTGCCGTGAGCTCATCGTCAATATTGGGGGCATTCAAGAAACCGTCCTGCGCAGTGTTTTCAAACTCTGTGCCTGTGGCGCCAAACTTGTCGTTTAGCGTCGATTGCCAACCCCAAGTCAAAGGACCGCCCAACTGAATCAGGCTCGTATCTGAGTAATCCAAACCTGGGCTGAACACAGCACCTGAAGCGCCACCTTTTAGGCTGTAGCTGATCGTATCGGCCACGCCACGGTCATTGCCTCGACCCGTACCAGAATAAGATTCGAACGAGTAGATTTCACGTTGTACTTCCGAGCGGCTTGCATCGAATTCAATTTGCAAATCGTCGCTCAGATCAAATACCAAGTTAAACCCCATCGAGGTCAATTCAGCTTTACGTTCTTCGTAGTCGTTGCGAACCACCACACGTTGACCCACGGTAGTGCCGCCTTTCACAACGCCATTTGCGTCAGGCGCATCCGCCGTTACCGCACCTTGGCCCCAAGCAAAAGGAATCTCGATACCACGAAGCAGCTTCTCATCCGCAAAATCTACGTACAATGCATCAGCAGTCATGCTCAAGCGCTCGTTCGGCTCAAACTGTACAACCAACATCGTAGAATCACGTTCCAATGTCGACGATCGCACGAAGGGTTTCGCACCCCCTAAAACGCCACCGGGGTAACCCCAAGCGTTCCAACGGTTTTCTTGGTTGGGCGAATCCATGGTAGCGTGAGCGAGGGCAATACCGACCGTGTTGTCAGCGAACTGCTGGATTAATGAAAAGGTCGCGTTTACGCCGGTATCGTCAGCGTCGGGGTTTAACTTACCCAGGCTGTTGTATTCGTACTCACCTTTAATTTGGAAGCGCGCATTAGTGTCGAGCGGCTTCACTGTTCGCATGTCAATAACACCCGCAATGCCCTCTGCTTCCAAAGAGGCGCGAGGCGTTTTGTAGACGTTAACAGCCGACATAATTTCCGACGGGTACAAATCGAACTCGACGCCGCGGTTATCAGAAATCGATACTTGCTCTCGGCCATTGAAAGTCGTGGCGCTCTCGTTTTCTCCAAACCCGCGGATGCTGATTCGGCTGGCGCGACCGTCTAGACGCTGCGCTGCCAAGCCAGGTAGGCGCGCAAGCGACTCCGCAATGGATACGTCCGGCAGTTTACCAATGTCCTCTGCAGAGATGGATTCGATAATTGAGCTGTCGTAGCGTTTGTTATCGATAGAGTCGATCAGACTTTTTCGATAACCAGTGACTACAACTTCTTCTAGCATGCGCTCTTCACCATCTGCTGTTTCGACGTCCTGAGCCATTGCAACAGTTCCTGCAACGCCCATGGCGAGTGAAACGCTAAGCGCGAGTTTTTTGGGCTGAAAAAAATGGGTTGGTTTCATAGATGCACCTTCGATTCATTTTTTTTGTTTTCGGTTATGCTGCCATTGCCATGCACTCATTAATGTTCTGGCGAGCGAACCATGACGTTTTTTCACCTGAGCTCATGTGCAGCGGTTTACAGGCTGAGTGCATAATAGCGATGCGTTCATTTGACTCACAACCAGCTACATACGTATTCAAAAAGTACTCAAAATCAGTGGCAGACACACAAAATTTTTCTGAAAAATCAAAAAAATCAGACACTTAACGCCTAAATTCTTCTATCAACCAACATTCTTATCGTTTATGAATAGGTATGCAGAAAAAGTTGCACACATTGTAAACAAGACCTACCTAGCGCTATTTTACGCAAAAATTCAGATGCCAAAGGGGCGTGAGCTCCCGAGCAGTGTACAAGATCAATAAAGGCCTCAATCGCAATGTTAGCAACCGACACCTCCCCAACGGAGATGCCCACTCAACGAAATTTGCAACCCTTCCTAAATGAGAGGGCCAGCGGCGTACTGCTGCACGTAGCCAGTTTACCCTCGGTGTACGGAGTCGGGGATTTAGGCGCTGCGGCCTACACTTTGGCAGATTGCCTGCACTTAGCAGGCCAGCGATATTGGCAAATATTACCGCTCAATCCGTCGAATCCGACCTCGGGCGAATCGCCCTACTTCAGTTCTTCTGCATTTGCCGGGAATCCCTTGCTCATTGATCTAGAAGCGTTGGTCGATTGGGGCTATTTATCACCGCAGGACCTTGAAAGCGCCATTGTCGAGGAAGCGGACTCCATCGACTTTGCTGTAACGCGCCCGAGAAAGCTCAACACCCTCTATAAAGCGGTGGCGAACTTCGACGCCCAAAAGGACACCGAGTTTGCGAATTTTTGTCGAGATCAAGCCTATTGGCTGCACGATTACGCTGTTTTCACAGTAATTGCAGATATTGAAGATACTGCCATTTGGAGCGATTGGCCCGCCGCTCTGCGTGATCGACAGGCTCGTGCTATCGATGCACTAGAATCACACCACGGCGAAGCGATCCTGGCTCAAAAAATCATTCAATATTGGTTTTACAAGCAGTGGTTAGCGCTCAAAGCCTACTGCAACCAAAAAGGCCTCGTAATATTTGGCGACATGCCAATCTATGTGAGCTACGCCAGCGCCGATGTTTGGGCGAATGCCAGCTTATTCAAACTGGACCAGGATAAACGACCCACGCACGTATCAGGCGTACCACCAGACTACTTTAGCACCACAGGTCAACTGTGGAATAACCCGGTTTATGATTGGGAAGCCTTAAAGGCCCAGAATTATCAATGGTGGATACAACGCATGGGCGGCTTATTTGCCCTTTTCGACATGGTTCGGATCGATCATTTCAGGGGCCTAGTCCAGTATTGGCAGGTACCTGCGGGGGAGCCTACCGCAATTCATGGCACTTGGGAAAACGTACCAACCTATGAATTGTTCGATGCGCTGATCGCTGCACATCCTGACTTTCCTGCGGTGGTGGAGGACTTGGGCTTAATCACAGATGACGTGCTCGCGGTCAAACAACATTACGGCTTTCAGGGCATGCACATCCTGCAATTTGCGTTCGATAGCGATGACGTAAGCAACCCTCACCGCCCCGAAAATCATCCCGAGCGCGCACTTGTTTACGTTGGAACTCACGATAATACAACGCTTGCCGGTTGGTTGAGTGAAGCTGAAGATCATACTCACGCACGGTTAAATCAGCATTTGAACGGTTATGCATCAACATCAAACGAGTTTGCAGTGATCGAATTGGCGCTGGCTTCAGATGCCAACATTTCGATAATCACTGCCCAAGATTTACTGCAATTGCCGGGGTCCGCGCGAATCAACAATCCCGCAACACTGGTGGGCAACTGGCGCTGGCGCCTAACGCAAGCCCAGTTCGATGCAATTCCTTTTGATCAAGTTAAAAATCTTACCCAGAAACACAAGCGAGTCAGTGCTTTCTTGGCTGACAAATAAGCCAGTAACGACTGGGAGTCAGGTAAACACTTGCAGATCGAAAGTGCATAAAAAAGGGCCACTCCCTGGCCCTTTTCGCGGATCGCAGCGCTAAATTGCTATCTCAAATACACTCGATATCCCCAGGGCTCGATCAACATTGGCTTGCCTTGCTCAAGCGCAACCTGCTCGCCCGTAAAGTATTCGGTATAACTATCAGGAAAAAGCGTACCGTCCATCGTAAATTCAGCTGGCTCGTCACTGAAGTTGATCACTGCGAACACTTTGTGCTCCTCGTTTTGACGCACGAACGTTAGTACGCGGTCAGCCTCTGAGTTTGGCACATGCACCATGCGAGCCCCCCATTGGGCATTCCACAGAGCATTATTTTCGTGCTTTAGTTTAAATAGCTGCCGATACAAGTCCCCAATTTCGTGCTCACGCCATTCGATTGAATCTTTCTCGAAAAATGCTAGCCGCTTGTCATTACCCGCTTCTTGCCCACCGTAAATCATCGGTATCCCTTCACCGACAACCGATAACACGATGGCAGGCTTAAGACCGTCACCGTAGCGCTCGAATGGCGTTCCCTCCCACGCATTCATATCGTGGTTACTGACACCAATCATTCGCATGGCTTCACGCGGGTAAGCGCTCTCGTTCCACGAATAATAAACATACAAAGGTGCTAGATTCTTAGCTTTGCCAGATACAATATCGTGCATAGCTTCCTGCAAAGACCAAGCATAAGTGGCGTTGAATGCAGCTCGATGCATATCGCGCGACTCCCACTCAGCCAACATGAAAACTGGCTTGATCAGGTCGAGCTCTGCACGCACATTCTCCCAGAAATCCAGCGGTACAAATCCTGCCACATCGCACCGATAACCATCGATATCAAATTCCTCAACCCAGTACTTCATCGCTTCGGTCATCGTTTTACGTAAGCCTGGTTGAGAATAATCTAAATCAATAATATCTGACCAATCCCACCAGGGTGTGGGCCTAAAATCACCCTTGTAGTCTTTTTCATACCAGTCAGGATGTTCAAACCGCATGGGGTTATCCCACGCCGAATGGTTAGCCACCCAGTCAAGAATCACTTTAAGTCCCAAACTGTGCGCTTCTTTAACAAAGGCGCGAAAATCGGCCTCAGTACCAAGATCGGGATTAACACCAAAATAGTCTCTGACGGAATAAGGGCTACCTACAGTGCCTTTTCTGTTCTCCTCACCAATGGGATGAATAGGCATCAACCAAACAATGTCCGCTCCAAGCGCTTTTAATCGGGGCAAATGCTTAGCTGCTGCATTAAACGTTCCCTCCTCAGTAAACTGTCGAGTATTGAGCTGGTAAATCACCGCATTCTTTAGCCACTCTGCGTGTTGTACCGACGAGTAAGACTTGGGCTCGTACGAGGATATTTGAGGCACAGGCTCATTGGTTTCACAGGCAACTAAGCCCATCATCAGTGTGATTATGGCGCTTGTCTTGAGTAGGTTCATAGGCACCCCTTATTATCAGTGATCGCAGTTGAGCCTATTCCTGCGCGGCATGCCAAATGAATAGGTATTCAGTATTCGTCAACTTCGGCTAGCGGTCCCACAAACTCAGTTTGGCGTGCTCGCTGCACCATCCATCGTATCTACACCGAATTCATTCTTGCGCTGTCGTACAATGCGACGTCGCGAAAAGCTTTGCCCCCGAAGGTTAACTATGTTGAAAAAATGGCTAAAACGTCTTGCTCCCATTCTGATAATTGCAGTTGCTTTTGCAATATTCGCAACACTGCAAGCGAACAAACCGATGCCAGAGAAAAAAGAAGCTCAGGCCAGAGTTTTACAGGTCTACACCACACCTGCGGCCTTGGAGTCGACCTTCTTCGATGTCTATGCCCAGGGCGAAGTCAAAGCACGCACAGCCATCAATTTGGCCGCGCAAGTGGGCGGCCGAGTTGAGTGGGTATCTAATCAGTTCATCCCGGGCGGCTTCGTTCGGGCCGGCGAACCCATACTGCGACTTGAAGCCATAGATTACCAGCTGGCGCTAAACCAAGCGGAAGCGTCACTGGCCAACGCTACAGTGTTATTAGAAAAAGCTGAAGCCGATGCGGATGTCGCCCGCAAACAACTGGTAGGGGTTAAAAACCCATCACCCTTGGCTCTGAAAATTCCACAAGTGAAGGAAGCCAAGGCGTCGGTCAAAGCGGCGCAGGCATCAGTAGAGCGCGCTCGTTTAAATTTGGAGCGCACCACGGTAAGCCTACCCTACGACGCACGTATTACTGGCGTCAATGTTCAGGTGGGCCAGGTTATCGCTGCCGGTCAAGCATTGGCAGCGGCATTTTCCATCGATGAAGTCATGGTAAGACTTGCATTGAAGCAAGAGGCGCTCGGCTCACTGGGCTTACCCATCGGCTTCGTTGCTGAAGCCAACAACGAACCCTCAGTCACCTTCTCAACCGAGATTGCCGGTACAGGCTATCAATGGACAGGTAAACTTACCCACATAGAAGCCAATATCGATCAGGCGACCCGTATGGTGCATGCCACCGCAACCCTTAAAAACCCGTACGATAAGGCGAACACCAGTAAGGGCATGCCGATGGCGGTCGGGCTGTATGTCGATGCTCACATTCAAGGTCGCCAAGTCGACCAAATGATCACGATCCCACGCTCAGCACTCAGGCCCGGAAACCGTGTATTCATCATCGAGAACGACACGCTTCAGGTAGCAGATGTTACGGTCGCCCATTCAAATGAAGAGAAAGCCTACATAAGTCAGGGCTTAGTGGCGGGCGCACAAATCATCACTTCACCTATTCGAAACCCAATAGCAGGTATGGCAATCACCTCTATCAAGCCCGGCGTACCCGCTGAATCGGAGTCTGCAGAATGAAGGCGCTAATCGCGTGGTGGACACGAAACCCCGTTGCCGCCAATTTGTTAATGGCCGGCATATTGATCGCCGGGTGGCTTGGATTCAACAACATGGAACGCGAAGTATTCCCTGCTGTAAAAGTCAATCAGGCGACTGTCGAAGTCTCGTGGCGAGGAGCCAGCGCTCAAGATGTCGAAGAGCAAGTTATTGCGCGCATAGAGGAAGCCCTAGAAGATCTGGATAGCGTCTATCGTGTATACGCCACAGCGTACGAGGGCTACGCCAATGTGCGCGTTGCAACTTACCCCTACGTTGAAATCGAAACGTTTGTTAATGACGTAAAGAACGCGGTCGACTCGGTGACGTCCTTCCCGCGCGACATCGAAAACCCGAGAGTTAAGCGCCTAGAATTCCGCGAAGAAATGATCCGAGTCGCGCTCTACGGCGACCATAGTGAGCGGGAGCTGACGCGGCTTGCAGAGGAGCTGCGGCAAGAGCTGGCCGCTCTACCTTACACCTCGCTCGTTGAACTGTTCGGAGCTCGCAATGAAGAAGTCACCATAGAGATTTCTGAATCGGCCCTAAGAGAGTATGGCTTAACCTTCAGTGAGGTTGCCAACGCCATTCGCAGCTCATCGTTGAATACCTCTTCCGGCAGTGTTCGCACCGATGTCGGCACATTTAGTATTAAAACCCGGAACCTTGCCGACACTGCCGATGACTTCGGCAATGTCATCATCCGCCAAACTCCTGACTTCGGCACGGTACTCCTAAAAGACGTTGCAACGATCATTGATGGCTTTGAAGAGAACGAATTGCTTGCGACTGTAAACGGCCAGCCCACCGTTTTACTGCAGGTCAAAGCCACGGAAGAGATGCAGGTTGTAAAAGCCAGCGATGCGGTAACCGAGTGGGTAGATACGCGTAGAAAGACTCTACCAGAGGGTTTGGACCTAATGATTTGGTTCGACACAGCAGACATCTACAAAAGCCGTATGGAAACCATTGGCAGCTCCGCTTACATGGGTTTGATATTGGTCTTTGTCATATTAATCGCGACCCTGAGACCCCGCGTCGCCTTGTGGGTGACTGGGGGTATCGCAGTTGCCTTTATGGGGACATTCGCATTTTTACCCTCGGCCGATGTCTCGTTCAACGTGATATCAACCTTTGCCTTTTTGCTGGTGCTAGGAATTGTGGTGGACGATGCGATTGTAGTCGGTGAAAGTATTCACGCTCACAGCGAAGCGAGCGGAGGGGGCGACAACGCGGCGATCAACGGCACATATGCGGTCTCTAAACCCGTAATTTTTGCGGTACTCACCACCATCCTCGCCTTCGCCCCATGGTTTTTCGTGTCTGGCGAAACAGCTCAGATCACACGCCAGCTGTCCATTGTGATCACTTTAGCGCTGACCTTCAGCTTAATTGAAGTGTTTTTAATTTTGCCGTCTCATCTGCGCAATCTAAAACCTAGGGATACGACAAAGTGGTTTGCGAAGTACCAAACGAAAATCGAGCACGCAATCGTAAGCTTCGCTAACGTGCAATATCGAGCGGTTATAAACGCCGCTATTCGTCATCGCTATATCACCCTATCATTCTTCGTTGGCTTATTTATCGTCAGCATTGGCGTCTTCAGCAGCGGCTGGGTCAAATTTAACTTCATGCCCCAGGTAGAAAATGAGCAGATCTACGTTAGTGTAGACCTACCCGCCGGCACTCCTTGGGAGCGCTCACTCGAAGTTTTGGAGCAGCTTCAGGATGCGGAGCGGCGCCTTGTCAAGGAAGTCGAGACGCAGGGGGCCGCTAATGGTGAAGAAGTTCAGTTAATCGAAGGCTGGTATACGCGCTCTCGATGGGACAACGTACTGGCGATTATTCGTCTTGCCCCACCCGAAACACGTGCCCTATCAGCACGCGAAGCCGCCGAGCGTTTTCAAGAGTTGGTCGGCGATGTTCCCGATGCCGAAGCGATTTCGGTGAACTATACCCTGAACGATGGCAACCCACGAGTTACATACATGTTGCGGGGTAATGACTTGGAAACCCTGCGATCCGCGAGTCTGGACATTCAATCACAACTTAGAACCTATCAAGACGCCTTCTTCATTCGCGACAGCCAGCGTGGCGAACGCGAAGAAATTCGCCTTAACTTGAAACCGACCGCAACCGCAATGGGCTTAACGCTCGCTGAGGTGTCGCGACAAGTTCGACAGGCCTACTACGGTGAAGAAATTCAACGGCTGCCACGTGAAGTCGGCGATGTTCGGGTTATGGTTAAGTATCCAAAAGCGCTGCGCGAAAACTTGGGGTCACTGGACGAGTTTCGTATTCGCACGCCAATGGGTAATAGCGTCCCGCTGGCCTCAGTGGCTGAGTTCGAGGTCGGAGCCGGAGTTCAGCGCATTGAACGCCGAGACGGTCAGCGTGTGATTTATGTCTCAGCCGACGTGACCGCTGATGCCATGAGCACTATTGGCAAAGACATGCGCGAAAATTTCATTCCTGCCCTGGAACCAAAGTACCCCACCGTAAAATTTGGTCAAGGCGGCTCACAGGAGGAAGAAGCCGAATTCTTGGGTGAAATCCAAGCCCTGTATATTGTAGCAATGTTCATGATGTATGCGTTAATCGCCGTAGCGTTCAGAAGTTACTGGTTACCCATGCTGATTATGACGGCGATACCTTTCGGGTTTATGGGAGCCATTTACGGTCATTTGCTGTTTGGTATTCCCTTAGCACTGTTCTCGTACTTTGGCATAGGCGCCGCAGCCGGCGTTGTGGTTAATGACAACCTCGTTCTGGTGGATTACATCGGCAGGCTTCGCGAGCAGGGCAAATCAGCCGTAGACGCCGTCATTGAATCGGGAGTGAATCGCTTCAGACCCATCTTATTGACGACGGTAACCACCTTCGTCGGCTTGATGCCGATCATGGCAGAGCGCGCCACCAGCGCTCAGTTTCTAAAGCCCGCAGTATTATCGCTGGCCTTTGGCGTGTTATTCGCTTTGTTTGTCACTCTGTTACTGGTACCCGCGCTCTACATGATCGGTGACGATTGGCGCAATAGGGCTAAGAAGGTCAAGCAACTCGCGGTTGAAACATACACTGACAACTAAACCAAGATCGTGTAAGCGCATAGAAGTACGCGCCTTACAGTTAGTCACACCTCAACTCGATGCCCGGCCCCCGGGCACCGGCCCTTTACGCAGATAGAGTTTGGCCAACCCACCTCCTAGACAGCGTGTGCGGAGGTGCGCGTTGACATCACCTTTGGTTCTCGAGGATATCTCGTATCCGTTCATCGATCGCCACGCCCTCTGTAGGCGGCATGAATACTTGGGTCATGATAACGCCAACTTGTTGTTGCTCAGGATCAATCCAATAACGGGTTCCTTCGTACCCACCTCCTGTCCACAGCCCTGCTCGACTGAATGAGCCATCCGCGCGAAGTCCACTTGAGATCCAGAGGGTATAACCCATCGCGCCCCACTCATTTTTATTAATCTGAGCGCTGGTCATTGCTGTCACGGAATCTGGATCTAGCAGCGGCCGCAGATTGTTCAGCTCCGGGAAAAACACGACGCGAAGAAATTTTGCGAATCCCGGTGCCGTGGCGACAAGACCCTCCCCTCCCAGAAAGAGCGTCGTGTCTGGGCCGTAGGGTGGCTGCTCGCCACCAAAGATGTCAAGTTCTCGGTCTCTAGCCAGCCTTAAGGTGCCATCTCGCCCCGAGGTTCTGGGCGGTAGCTCGACGTTCTTGGGTAACCGAAAGGAAAGCCCCTCTATGTTGTAAGGGTTTGTGATTCTCTGTTCCAAGAGGGTTTGAAGGGTCTTACCACTCGCGCGTTCGAGCAGAAAACCTAAAACGCTTGTGTTTAGCCCATAATAATAATCGTCACCGGGCTGCTGGATCAGAGGTAATGTCGAAATTCTAGCCAACCAATCATCAGTGCTCTTTGCCAAGGGAAGGTGCAACTGAGCTTGCGCCTCGTCGAGGCATGGTATACCGGTTGTTGCGTAATAAAAGCCCGCTGTGTGTAACATAAGGTCACGAATGGTCATCGGTCGCAACAGAGGTAACAGCTCAAAGTCGCAGGCATCAGTTGCTATGTTATTTGTCTCACTACCAAGCACGTAGCCTGAGGCCGATGCTTCAGTCATTGTCCCCCCTGAGCGAGGAACTGCAACTCGCAGGTCAGCTAATTCTGGCAGATAAGATATAACCTCATCCTCAAGGCTAATTACGCCGTCTTCAATAAGATCCAAGGTTAGAACAGTTGTGACTAATTTTGTCATCGACCAAATTCGCATCCAGTCATCGACTTTGGGCGTCTCTGTTGGCGCAAAAAACGCCTCGCTAGCAACTGATTCAGAGACAAGCACTTCGCCTGAAGCCGTCTCGATATAGACCAACAGGAAAGGATAGGCCTCTTTGCCGATTACCTCATCCTTGAGTACTTTATGAGTGAGTTCTCTAGCCTGTTCTTGCGATGAGCAGGCTAGAATGAGAGCAGATATCAACGCGATACCGATTACGCCCCGCAGATGACTACGACATGTTGAGGTGATGATAGCGATGTTCATGGTTTATGTTCCTGGCACGTTTTTTTTTGCAATTGTGGGCCATGCCTGCCTCCCAAATGCGATTAGAAAAGCCGAAATTTAGTTAACTCAAAGAAACCCGATAATTAACCTCGCGCTCCGGCTATGCTGTATTCAGGAACTGCACAATGGCACACTTCAAACCACCTACCTTGTTAAAAACGAGGTCTCGGGGCGTACTTCACCCAATCGAAGTCGGCAAAATCCCCGGGTTGATTCTGCTGACTTAGGGCAAACAAACCGAGGTAGGCTCCTGTATAGCCCTGGCTGATAAACTTATCACCTGGTACGGAGGCCACCTCGGCCCAAGTTTTCCCCTCATCCAGAGAGTAGGCGAGAGCATAGGAAGACTTACTCGAGTCAATTCGAAGCTGGATTCGCCCCTGATAGTCTGTAAGCTCAAGGGTCTCAAGACTGTTCTCGTACTCTGATCGGGCCTCTCGCACATGAACAGCAAGCCGATAACCACTGTCCGTTTGCTCTACTGTGAATCTCATATAATTATCGTCTTTCTGGAACAGAGTTATTCCTGCTTGGGAGCCTTCATGAAGCGGCTCAAATTTCATCTCCGCAATGTACTCAAAATCGCTTTCGGTTTGCCTAATACCCATCAAACTAGCTCGACCACGATTACGAGGTAACGCCGCATCAGCATAGAGCCTCAGAAAACCCTCGCGGGCTTGTAGTGAGAACAAACCGGGTTTTGGAACCCGTCTAAAGTTCCAGTCGAGTTTTAAGTTCGCTTGGTCAAAATTGTCAACAAACGTGGAAGGCTTGTTCTGGCGTGTCCCGGGAAAGGGACTAGGGTTTTCTCTTTCTACGCGACCACTCGAAGGGGCAAAAACTGGCCATGTCAGCTTTTCAGCTTTCCATTCGTAAGGTTCCTCCTCCCAAATTACGGGAATCAAGTGCGACTCTCTACCCATGTTTGAGCGTCGAGCAATATCGCTGCGAATACCTAGGGCAACAGCGAACCAACGGCCATCGTCCAACTCCACCAAATCGGCATGTCCGGTGCTGTTAACCCAGTTGTCATAGCTTAGATGACGTGACGTTAAAATTGGATTGCGGCTATTGCCAATATAGGGGCCAGTAAGAGAATCGCTGGACGCGACGGTTACTGCGTGATCAAAGCTGGTACCGCCCTCGGCGATCAATAGATAGTAACGACCGTCTTTTTTGTAGATGTGCGGACCCTCTGCCCAAATCGCACCTTTGAGAGCACCGCGCCATAAAAAATAGCGTTCTCCGATCAGCTTCCATTCCGTTGGATCAAGCTGTTGCAACCAAATCTCACCCTCGCCTTGAAAGGCAGGGTTCTCTGGAGCGTGATTTCCGACATACCAAACCGTTCCGTCGCTCTCGAAAAACAAATCAGGATCAATACCAGGCGCACCCTCAATAACATGCGGTTGTGACCAAGGACCCGCCGGATCATCAGCTGTGATCACAAAATTGACCATTTGAGTCGGCACACCGGGCTCAGGAGGGGAATACACATTCGTCGTGATGATGTAGTAGCGATCGTTGTGACAGCGGATTGAGGGCGCATGGATACCGCCGTCAGACTGTACGTCCACTAAATTCACTGCCGAACTGGCTTGCTCTGGGCGATGCAATCCATAGCCGATAAGTTCCCAATTGATTAGATCTTTGCTGTGGTGAATAGGTAACCCAGGGAAATATTCAAACGACGAATTAACCACATAAAAATCGTCACCCTTGCGGCAAATACTTGGGTCAGGATAGCCGCCGCGTAAAATCGGGTTTGTGAACCCGGCATCGCTGGCATTCACAGCGCCATTCAGCGTAGTGCTCAGAAATGCCATCAACACGTACCTTATCGCTTTTGTGCGGCGCGTTTTACGGTTTTTCATGATCGCCATTTTTAGCATTGCCCTACCTCGATTGATTACACCAACGACTGAACTGGAAAGCCGTGATCGACCAGTTCGTCATAGGCAGATTGATTTAAACGATAAAAAGTGGCCGCTCGATGAGCCACACCTGTTTGTTTTTCATCACACGGCAGTAAAAGACCTGACCGCAATACCTTGCGTCTGAAATTTCCCTTGTCTAGCCGCACACCAAGGACTGCCTCATAAAGATTCTGCAGATCCAGCAGCGTGAATTTTTGCGGTAACAGCTTGAGCCCAATTGGCCGGTATCGAACTTCTCGGCGCAGATGTGTTAGAGCTTCTGCCAAAATTTCATTGTGGTCGTACACCAACTCACTGACCTCGCCGATCGTGTGCCAATTGACGTCTTCTTCTTGGGTCACTAACTGATAACTGTCTGCACTGACGAGCGCATAATAGGCAACAGTAATCACACGCTCACCGGGGAAACGGTCGACTCTGCCAAAGGTTTTTAATTGTTCGAGATAGAGGTCACTAATGCCCGTGAGTTCATTTAGCAGCCTTGATGCAGCGCTGCGCAAATGTTCGTCGTAGCGAATCCAGCCGCCAGGTAAAGCCCACTTCCCCTCATGCCTTGGGTCTCGCTGACGCACTAATAAGACCTTTAACTGCGAAGAATCTAACCCAAAGATAACGTTATCGATGGACAGCGCTTGGATCTCATTCGATGAACTGCTGGGGCGATTTAATTGTGCGGATTTTCTTGAGGACATGAGTCTAAAAAAGCCACCGATCTTTTATAGTCAATTTAACTATAAGATAGCCTAGCTGAGGTTGTTAGGGAAGCCTAAATGTTCTGAGAACTTATCAGGCTCCACCAACTCATCGTGAGTGCTGAAGTAATGCCGCCTTGATAACGGGGTTATCGTGCCTGCGAAATGCAAGCTCGCACAGCATCGATCGCAACGTCGCAATCGCTGTTATGAAACATTGAGGAACTGAGGATTCGGGAATCGTGACATGCAAAAGCCGCCGATCCGCCGTTCCTCATGAATTCAGACGCTCACGGCTACTCTGCCTCAGCCCGAACAGTTGTCGATGATCTACTGTAAGGGTCGAAAACCCCAAGCATATCGGTGATGGGATGGAATCCAGCGACGAAGTGATAATTACCACAAATACGCGTTTTTGAAATCGGCGAGCTAAGCTCGGCCGCTCTCGACGATCCGTGGCCTCCTCGACCTCTGCAGATCCTGTACTTCGTCGCACTGCTTCCGCCTTAGACGTACCAAACGACCAAACAAAAAAGGCCACCCTTATGAAGTGACCCCATAAAGTTGGACTCATTTCTAAGCGGCGACCAAGGCCTGATTTCGATATTGTATCGGACTCAGGCCTTTTAGTTTCAGCTTAATGCGTTCGTTGTTGTAATAGTCGATGTATTCCTTAATGCTTTCAATCAGTTCGTCTGCGCTGTTGAAGACCTCACCGTGATACATTTCGCTTTTTAATATGCCGAAGAAGTTCTCTGCAACGGCATTGTCTAAACAATTGCCTTTTCTCGACATGCTCTGTTTTAAGCCGTTCTCGTCAAGGTGACGCTTATACAGCCTATTTTGGTACTGCCACCCTTGGTCAGAATGAACAATTGGTTTTTCATGTGCCTCCAGCTTGCGTGTTGCACGTCTCAGCATATCGGTTACCAAGGGTAATGCGAGAGACTTACGCACCTCGTAGCTCACTACCTCCTGGTTGAACAAGTCAATCACCGGCGATAAATAAACCTTCTGGTTATTCACTTTGAATTCCGTCACATCAGTAACCCATTTTTGGTTGGGTCTTTGTGCGGTAAAATCACGATTAAGTACGTTCTCTGCGATGCTTCCTACATCGCCCCTGTAAGACCTGTAACGTTTCGGCCTTACCTTCGACTTGAGACCTAAGACCGCCATCAGGCGCTGCACGCGTTTATGGTTGATGACCAGCCCCATCGCCCTCAGTGCGCAGGTTATCCTTCGATAGCCATACCGCCCTTTGTGCTTATGGTAGATGCTAGTTATTTGTGATTTTAATTCACTGTCGCTACACGGCTTTTTTAGTGCATTACGATGATAGTAATACACGCTTTTAGCTAACCGCGTCGCCTTCAGCAAATTCTGTAAGCCATATTGCGCCTTGAGCTCATCGACCACTAGGGTCTTTTCTTTGCTTTTTTCTTTCTGGCCTGAGCCAAGGCTTCTAACTTTTTTAAGACTGCATTCTCCGCCCGCAAATAATCCAATTCCTCTCTGAGTTCTTTTTCAGTCATTTCTGCTGAGGGTTTAAGCGTTGTAGAGTGCTCAGTCATGTTAGGCCTGCTATTTTTCCGGGGAGTGAGGCGAGATAGTCCTTCCTGAGCATAAAGCTTGTGCCATTGAAATAATATGCCCTGACTCGACAAATCAAAGTGGGCACTGGTATAGCTTAGAGACCAGCCATTCACCGTCATCGTTGTCAGTACGTGGGCTTTAAATTTAAGTGAATACGGTTGATGTGGGTGCTTAAAACTATCAGCACCATTTATGCTGTATACCTGCGACCAGTATCGAACGAGGCTGGATGCTACCCCATAGCGCTTGCCCACCTCCCTGGAAGGGATAGATTGAGCAAGTTTGGCGAGCTTTAACTTAAAAGCTCTATTGTGTTTGGACATAAAAAGACCCCCAGTAATTGGAATGTCCAACTATTGGGGGTCACTTCACTTACAGGATGGCCTTTTTTGTTTGGTGGAGCTAAGCGGGATCGAACCGCTGACCTCAACACTGCCAGTGTTGCGCTCTCCCAGCTGAGCTATAGCCCCGAATCTTCGAGAAGGCGCGCATTTTAGAGGGCTTACACCCCTCTAGTCAAGGGCGTTTCATGCAATTGCCGCATATTCCTTTTCTAACCGTTTAGCAGCTTTTTTAGAGACACCGCCTAGCAACTCGATCGCATTACGAAGTCGCGCACGTGTCATGTCGGGCCCCAACAAATGCATCGAATCAACCACCGAGAACGAACTGCTCGATCCCGCAATAGCGATGAACAAGGGTGCCAAAAAGTCTTTGATTTTAACTTCGCTGGCATCCGCTAACGCTTTCACCCCATTCCAAATCGCATCTCGTTCCCAGGTGCGCAGACCTTCCAACCGCCACAATGCAAACTGCAGATACTTCACTTGGGTTTCGGTATCCGTTTTAGTATCTGCAAAGGCGTCTGCAGTTAAAGGCAAATCACCCGAGGCCAAAAAGGCAACCGTAGGAATAAAGTCGCTCAAGGTTTCCAAACGTTTGTGCACGTGGGGTAGCACACGAGCTAAGTTATCACCATTTAAGGCCCACTCAACCAAACGCTGAGCCAAGGCTTCCTGACTTAGGTCTTCACGAATCCACAGACCGTTCAACCAACGCAACTTCGCCAAGTCAAAGATTGGACCACCCAAAGACACACGTTGAATATCAAAGGCGTCCTGCATTTCGGTGAGCGAAAACTTTTCGCGTTCGTCGGGCATAGACCAGCCCATACGACCCAGGTAATTGAGCAAAACCTCGGGCAAATACCCCATGCGCTCGTAGTACAAAATACTGGTTGGGTTTTTGCGTTTGCTCAACTTCGACTTATCGGGGTTACGCAGTAGGGGTAAATGGCACAGGACCGGCATTTCCCAGCCAAAATACTGGTACAACAACTGATGCTTGGGTGCTGAATTCAACCACTCCTCGCCACGCAAAACATGGGTAATGCCCATCAAATGGTCATCGACAACATTCGCTAGGTGGTACGTAGGTAACCCGTCAGACTTCATCAAGATTTGAGCGTCCACCATGCTCCAATCCAATGAGACGGTGCCACGCAGTAGATCATGCACTTCGCAACTGCCCTCTTCCTCAGGGACCACCATACGAATCACCGAGGGCATCCCCGCAGCTTCACGACGCGCGACTTCGGCCTCGTCTAACGTTAAATCAGACGGTTTGAGTGCCGTGCTTAAGCCAGATTCACGGCGTTGCTGACGCAGCTCTTCAAGCTCTTCGGGCGTGCGATAGCATCGAAAGGCTTTTCCGCTTTGAAGCAATTGTTCCGCGTATTGCACATACAGCTCCGACCGTTCACTTTGACGGTACGGTCCGCAATCACCCCCAACATCTGGACCTTCATCCCAATCCAAACCCAGCCAGCGCAAGCTGTCTAGAATGGCTTGTTCTGATTCGCGGGTGCTGCGCACTTGGTCGGTATCTTCAATGCGCAAAATAAACTGCCCGCCATGTTGGCGGGCAAAACACAAATTAAAGAGTGCGATATAAGCTGTGCCTACGTGAGGATCCCCAGTAGGCGATGGAGCAATGCGAGTGCGCACAGTAGTCATAGTACGGCCTTAAAAAATCAAAGGCCGCATTATACTGACCTATGCTCCCATGCGCACGGGCTTATCGATAAGCGGGCGGCAATTCAGACTTTAAATCAAGGTAGCGGTCGCGCAGCTTGGTCTGACGGTTACTCAGGTCCATGACCTCGCCTCGGATAAAGACATGGCTAGGGTAGGTATCAAGCTCTAGTGGATCGCCATCCCACACGACCAAGTCGGCAATAGCGCCCGCTTGTAACTGCCCCACATCCGCGTCAAAACCAAGCAAACCGGCAGCCGACCGCGATAACGCACGGATTGCCTGCTCCCACTGCAAGCCATGCGCCACGGCTAAACCAGCAACTTGTCGCATATTTCGGGCATTATGCGTCGTCGCATTTTCGCCACTGAACGCGATTTCGACCCCGGCTCGACTCAAGATAGCCGCACTGTCGAGGCGGGCACCTAAGTGGTCAAAGCTAACAGGTAAGTTATTTTCCCCGTTTAAAATGACACCAATATTTGCTTGCGCCAGCGGCGCCGCCAATTTCCACGCCTCAGCGCCGCCAATAATGGCCATACGAATACCAAATTGCTGCTGAATTTTCAGCGCTTGCGCAATATCCGCGACCCGATCTGCATGCACGAGCAGAGGCAACTTGCCACTTTCGACCAAGGCGAATTGCTGGACATCCTCAACAGAGAACGGTGCGCCCTCCAGTGCCTCGGGCAAGGTATAACGTTTAGTTACCGTACCAGATGCATTGTAGAGCTTTCCGGCCTCAAGAGCCGCCCGCAACCCCGCGACTGCAGCCGCACGCGAACCGCCGGCAGCGTCTTTGCCACGGTCACCAAGGTAGGCCACCACTGCCGCCGAGCGCACGCGAATAGACTCGAGTTGTCCACTCAAATCTGCCAGAGCAGCGGTACCCGCAAAGATTCGGTCATAGCCGCCCTCATCACCGTCGTTACTCAAAGACGGCATTATCAAGGCCGAGGTAATACCCTCGGTACGCGCTACGGGAATCAGTGTCGATGCCGCATTGAAGGCATCGGCTACTTCAAATGCTGCGGTTAACTGCGCGTGTTTCGTGCGAGTATCGACGCTGTCACCAACCGCCCCCACCTCCTCTAGCCCCAGATTACCCGAGGCTGCCACAAACCCAGAGGTGACCCAACGACCCTCGGCATCAATAATATCCATCTCGTCTGTGACGGGAATGTTTTCGCCCATCGCTTGAATCGTACCTTGATCGACGATAATCGTGACGCCCTCTTCAATGGCTCCCTGTGAATTAACGATATTTGCACCGGTAATCGCCGTGGGTGCAGCCAAGCAGAATGGTGCTGCTAAGGCTGTTACCAAACCCAGACCCCATAGTGTTTTGATCTTCATTGACCACCTCCAATCACGCCATTTCCCACACCAAAATCCATCATGGGCTGTTTAGCGACATCAGCACGGTCAAATACCACGGCTCCGTCGATGTATACCTGTTGTGCCAGCGCATAAACGCTGAATGGATCATTGTTCCAAACCACAAGGTCTGCCATTTTTCCTGGCTCTAGGCTACCGGTCATAGCGTCAATCCCCAGGGCTTTTGCCGCATTCAGGGTAATCCATTGAATGGCTGTCGACTTGGGTATGTTAATGCCAGCGCGCTTCGCCGCGCCCACAACCTTAGCGGTTTCTTGGTTGAGTCGCTGAATACCGTGAGCATCGTCACTGTGTACGACCGCACATGCGCCAGCCTCGTGCAGCAGCGCTGCATTCTCTTTGATACCGTCGTAGGCTTCCATTTTAAAGCCCCACCAATCGGCCCACACGGCAGAGCAAACGCCTTGATCGGCCAGCAGGTCAGCAATTTTGTAGGCTTCAACCGCATGGTGAAAGGCGGTGACTTTGTACCCAAACTCCCGAGCCACATCTAGCATCGTTGCCATCTCATCGGCGCGGTAGCAGTGGTTATGGACCAGGATCTCACCGTCCAACACCCCTACCAGGGTTTCTTTGGCTAAGTCTTGCTTGGGTAGAGGATCACCTTTCTCTTTGGCCTTTTCGATTTTGGCTTTGTAATCTAAGGCATCAATCCAAGCGGATCGATAACCCGCAACATTGCCCATTCGGGTCGAGGGTGCTCGACCTTTATTGCCGTAAACGCGTTTGGGGTTTTCTCCACACGCCATTTTCAAGCCATAGGGCGCCCCTGGAAACTTCATGCCCGCTACCGTACGTGAGGGCACATTCTTTAAAGTAACCGTGCGCCCACCAATAAGATTGGCCGAGCCTGGAAGAATTTGTAATGCGGTAATCCCACCCGCCAATGCAGTGACAAAACCCTGATCCTGAGGCCAAACGCTATGCTCAATCCAGACATCCGGCGTCGTCGGGGCCGTCATTTCATTGACATCAGAATGGGCGCGAACTCCCGGCACTCCCCCAGCGCCGAGGTGCGAGTGCACATCAATAATACCGGGGGTCACCCAGGCACCCTCTAACTCGACGACCTTCGCGCCACGAGCTTTCAGGTTTTTACCAACCTTAGCAATCTTGCCATCTTTTATGAGCACATCACCGTTGTCGATTTGCTCGCCTGTACCCGTCAAAATCGTACCGCCTTTCAGCAGTACTGTCTCTGACGGAAGCGGCGCGTAAGTACTGGGATAGGGCTCAGCCCGCGAAAGCATTGGCACAACCAATGCCAGCGCGCCGAGCCAGCGCAGTGTTATCTTCACCTGAGTTCTCCTTTATTGCTGTGTTGCGTCTTCAAATGTGTGCGCGTTTCGACATGTCGGTAGAGTACGCGGTTTATGTCTTGTCTGACCAGCGGGTTTTGGCGACGATCCCAATAAAGTGCGCGCGCTGCTTTATGCGCCTGGGCAATATCGATCACTGGATCTGGGTAATTCATATCCATACATGCGCGTTCGATAGGACCTAGCTCCCAAGGGGTATGCACGAGAGGAACGGGTAATTCGCTCAGCTCGGGTACCCATTTTTTGATAAAGACCGCATCGGGGTCGTGATCCAAACCCTGTTTAACTGGGTTATAAATTCGCAGAGTATTAATACCGGTAAGCCCTACTTGCATTTGAATCTGCGCGTAGTGAATACCGGGTTCAAAATCTAAAAACCACTGTGCCAGTTGTCGGGCAGCAAATTGCCAACGCCCCTGCATCAAGTGACACAAAGCGCTCACGATCATCGCCCTGCCCCGGAAATGCAGGTATCCGGTATTTTGCAAACAGCGAAGACAGGCGTCTAAATACGGTATTCCTGTATTCCCTGTGGCCCAGGCCTGTTCATTCGCCAAGCTGTGGTCATCCTGAAACTGGTGATACCCAAAATTCATGGGTTCAAACTCAATGCGGTCTTCCGACTCGAACTTCTGAATAAAATGGCAATGCCAATGCAAACGTGAGTTTAACGCGCTTAGGGCTCTTCCCCACCCCGACCGACCGCGCTCTGCTTGAAGCCGCTGATACACTTGGCGGATGCTCAAATTACCCCAAGCTAAATAGGGCGACAAACGCGAGCAGTGCTTGCGACTTAGGAGCGGTTTGGACAGCGCTTTATGGTAGATCTTACCGCGCTCGTCAAAGAAACTCTCCAGCGCGTGCTGCGCGGCGCCAACCCCCCCAAGTTGATGCGACGGATCTCGTGTGCTCCACGCCTTCAATAGCGCACTCTCCATCACATAGTCAGAGAGACATCGCTGTTGGTCCTCAGCCGGCAGCAACTGCGCCCACTCAGGCTCAGCCAGCGGCTGAGACATCACTCTGTGCCAATCGTGAGCCCACCCATCGCGCGAGTATCGGCCGCGCTTGACGCCATTTGATTGATACTCTTGCCAATTTACACGATGCTGCCGGCACCATGTTGAAATCGCTTTATCACGCTCATAGGTTACTCTCAGACCCGTCTCCTCGTGCGACAACAAATTCGAGATCGGATTGTGTGCGTGTATGGCATCTAGGACCTCCAGCATAGATCCTTTGAGTATATAAACTCGTTGATTTAAAGGCTCTAGGCGACCGTTCATTTCCAGCAAGCTTTGTGTGACAAAACGCCAGTGTCTCTCGCTGTAGTGCGGGTCATTCATAAGCTCGGGCTCGAATACATACAGCAACAATGTGGGCTTACCATTTGCGGCAGCCGCCAGCGGAGCATGATCTTCAAGCCGAAGATCACGCTTAAACCATACAACCTGAAGCCCCTCGTTTGCGCTCATAAAAACCGATTACTCACTGCGACGAGATCGCCATTCTGATCGAGTTGATGCAAAGCGACACGATCGTTGCGCAAAAAACTCAACAAAATACGATACGCGTCGCGATCGACCACCTCATCCCAGTCAAAATCAGCCTCCAAACCCGCCTTGGGGCGTTCAAAGGAGCCTAAATACGTCCAGTAGTGAAACACATGCCAGCCCTGTGCAGTGCCTTGTGGAGCTTTTGACTCAGAGTGACTGGAATCACCCCATTCTCTTACCCATAAGGGCTGATGATAGGGCCAAACGACCAATTGAAACTGCGCAAATAAGTCCAACAGCGCTGCGTTGTAAGCCTCGGCACTTTGTTCGCCACAACAGGCGCCATCACAGCGTTTGATCTGACGCCCAAAACATCGCCCTTTCCCACGATCGAGCCCAACGCGATGCAAGCATAAGCCGTGCTCGGCGGCATGATTTCGCAACCAGTTTTTCAGTTGAGTTTGATTAGCGAACAGTCCATAGCAGTATCCAAGCTGCTCGACTTGCTCTACTTTGCGCGGCTTAACGACACAATAACCCTCGTTGTCTGCCAGCAGCTCGGCCGTCCAAAGCGCTCGTTTCTTTCGTAGACGTCTATTAAACAGGGGCTGTTCGCTTTTAACGGCCTGACTCTCTACCAACAGAGCGGAAAGCTCATCAGCGGTAGTTTGACATTCAATTCGCGTGACACCTTGCATCAATTTTGCATGCCGTGGTTCTTTGCGCGCCGTTTGATAATGCGAGCGAATTCTCGCCTGAAAATCGATCGTTTTGCCAACGTAGAGCAGCGCGCCCTGATCGCTGAAAAAGCGGTACACGCCAGTGGCTTTCGGCAGGCGCTCCTGGATTTGACCATCTACCCAATAACTCGGTTGCGTCACGCGTAACGTACTCTATTTAAAGTACACACCCTCGCGCAAGGCAACGCTCAAAATCGCGGCGTACACCCCCACATTCTGATCCAAAGAGTGCCGTTCCAACTTATCCAGCGTATCGTCGGGCGTATGGTGGTAATCGAAATAGTCCCAACCGTTTTGTAAGGGGGTGATGACCGGCACGCCCGCCTGCGCCAGCACCGAAATATCGGGGCCGCCCGTCGCACCGGGCTTACCCGGGATAACACCCCAAGGCGACAGCATCGCTGTCATGCTCTTGATTAAGGGCAGAGCGTCATCAGCCACACCGTGATCTAGGCGCCAGATATCCCCTGCCCCAAAATCCGATTCAAACGCCAATACGATGTTGTCCAAGTCGGCTTGGTGTTTTTGTGCGTACGCTTTAGCGCCCACTAGCCCTACTTCTTCTGCACCGAACAGTACAACGCGAAGCGTACGGTCGGGACCTTCGGGCATGGCATCCATGAGGGCTTTTGCAGCCGCAACAACAACGCCTACGCCAGCGCCGTCATCCAGTGCCCCCGTACCCAAGTCCCAAGAGTCCAAGTGCGCGCCAATAATCACGACTTCATCGGGTCGTGTACGCCCTTTAATCTCGGCGACCACATTACCCGATTGCGCAGCGGGCAGATACTCGCTGGTCAGCACCAACTCTACTTCCACCGAATCGTGTCGATCCAGCAAACGCCCTAGCTGATCAGCATCTGCGCCTGACACCGCCGCAGTGGGAACAACGGGTAGGTCAGAGGTCCCCGCCCGTTTCATTTGTCCGGTGTGCGCGAAACGATGGCCCGAAGTGCCAACACTCCGTATGAGCGCACCGACCGCGCCTAAACGATACGCTTGCTCGCCGGTCTCGCGTCGCTTGCGGACTGCAGCACTGTAACCCGCGCCGTCTTGGGTACGCGCCATCACTTGGTCTACAAAAACAATCTTGCCTTTGGCCGAGCCATCCGCCAACGCCTGCAACGCCTCAGGCGATTCGACGCGCAAAATGGCGCCTTTCACACCCGCGTCACCAGTGCTGGCACTACCACCCAGACCCACCAGCACCAATGGCTGCTCGCCAGGCGCGACAATGCGACCACGCTCGATATGCCGCTCCCACAGAGGTACTTCAAAAGGCTCGACGGTCACTGAGTCAAATCCCAACTTCGTCAGTTCAGATACCGCCCAATCTCGAGCGCGCGCTTCTGCTTCAGTGCCGGCTAACCTTGGTCCCACCTCGGTCGTCAACGACTCGACAACAGAGTACGCAATATTACTGTTTGCCGCCTCGTAGCCAATTGCGCGCGCCTGATCCACCCAGTCTTGCGGTAGCGGCTCAGCAACGCTGGCGCATGTCCAAAAAGTCAAAGCCGCTAGGGCTGATCGATGAAGTCGCATGCTGTTCTTTCCTTAAAATTTGTGATCCGCTCAATCGCGGTCAGAATTTCTGTTTTCAGACCATTATGGGAGTATACGTAGTCATTCACCAAGCAGTTCGATACACTTGCCGCCAGGTTCGAACGGCAAGCCAGATGACGACGAAAATCCCCCATAAAAGCCCTTACTTAGAGTCGCTTCGCCTCAGTACTGCTCCTATGATGGAATGGTCTGATCGTCACTGCCGGTACTTTTGGCGTTTGATTGCTCCACAGGCTTTGCTGTACACCGAGATGGTAACGACTGGCGCCCTGTTATTTGGTGACAAACCCTATCACTTAGATTTTCATGATAGTGAACATCCCGTGGCACTACAACTGGGTGGTAATGAACCCGACGCTCTCGCTCGCTGCGCTGAGTTGGCTCAGCAGTGGGGCTATGACGAGGTCAATCTTAACTGTGGCTGTCCCTCTGACCGCGTGCAATCCGGCGGATTTGGCGCCTATTTAATGGGCGAACCTAAAACAGTTAGCGCATGCGTTCAAGCCATGCGAAACGCCACCGACTTACCCGTTACGGTCAAGCACCGTCTTGGTATAGATCATCAGGATTCCTACGAAGAACTACTCGAGTTCGTGCAAACAGTGGCAGAGGCTGGCTGCCGCCATTTTGTAGTACATGCCCGTAAGGCGTGGCTCAAGGGCTTATCGCCCAAGCAGAATCGCGACATCCCGCCGTTGAACTATGAATGGGTCTATCGCCTGAAACAAACACTACCTGAACTCACCATCGTCATAAACGGCGGCATCACCCAACCACAAGAGTGCGTAGAACACCTGCAGCATGTTGATGGCGTCATGATTGGACGAGAAGCCTACTATCACCCATGGCATTTACGCGCTATCTCCGAAGCGGTGTTCGGCAAGCAAAACCTGTTAAGCCAGCCAGAAATCATGACCGAAATGGTGCGATACAGCAAAGAGCAACTCGAAAAGGGTGTTAAACTCAACCACGTCACTCGGCATTTGATAAACTTTTATCAGGGTTGTCGAGGCGCAAAGCAATTCCGGCGTTACCTCAGCGAAAACGCACACAGACCCGGAGCCAACGAGCAGATACTTGTCGACGCCCTAGCCTTAGTGGAGCAAGCGGGTGTAGACCAAAAGGAAAGCGCATGAACAAGCTAGAGCAGTTAAAAAGCATGACAACAGTGGTGGCGGATACGGGCGATATTCGCTCGATCGCCCAGTACCAGCCCCAAGATGCCACAACCAACCCGTCGCTGCTGCTCAAAGCCGCTCAAGATGACCACTTTCGGCCTTTTTTAGACCAAGCGCTAGAGCAAGCGCAGTCAAACACTCGCGACTCCGATGCGCAACGTATTACCCGAGCCGCTGATCAATTTGCGGTACTCATGGGCGCTGAAATTGCCAAACTGGTGCCAGGTGTCGTGTCGACCGAGGTCGATGCACGCTTATCTTTTTCAACACCCGAAACCGTCAATAAAGCCTTGAACTTGGTCGAGGCCTACGATCGATTGGGGCTGGGTACTGACCGCATTCTGATTAAAATTGCGGCCACCTGGGAGGGCATACAGGCAGCAAAAATACTCGAGGCTCAAGGTATACACTGCAATCTGACCTTACTGTTTGGGTTTGGGCAAGCACAGGCGTGTGCGGATGCCGGCGTCTTTTTGATTTCGCCTTTTGTTGGTCGAATACTGGATTGGTACAAACAAAATACCAACATCGAGATCATCGATCCTCTCGATGACCCGGGCGTACAATCAGTGACTCGAATTTTTAACTACTACAAAACCCACGGCTATCGCACCGTTGTTATGGGCGCCAGCTTCCGCAACCAGGGCCAGATTGAAGCCTTGGCGGGTTGTGATCGCTTAACGATTAGCCCAGATCTTTTGGCGGCGTTGCAAGATGATTCAGGCGCGCTGACACGAAAGCTCGATGCCGCTAGCGCCGTATCCGATGCACCAAAACAATCTCCGTTTGAGGCGAGCTTTCGCTACGACTTAAACGCCGATGCCATGGCGACCGACAAGCTATCGGACGGCATTCGCCGCTTTATTGCCGACCAAGAAAAACTGGAGCAACTGATTAAATCATGCTGATCAAAGTCTTCAAATCACTGTTTGAAAACAGTGCCGACGCCCCGCAACGCACGACAGAACACACCCTGGCTCTGGTCGCGGCCGCACTGCTGTTCGAAGTCGCACGTGCAGACTTTGAACAAGACGCCGAGGAAGAAGCTATATTGACAAAGGCTCTGCAAGAGGCCTTTAGGTTAGACAGAGAAACGCTAGCTGAGATCAAACAACAAGCCAGCGCGCAAGTCGATGAAGCCACGTCACTCTACGAATTTACCCGCATTATTAACGACCATGCAGACGCTAACGACAAGTACACTATGGTAAAGCTGATGTGGCAGGTTGCTCACGCAGACGGTGAAATCAGTAAATACGAGGAACATTTGATCCGTCGAGTGGCGGAGTTGATCTACGTTTCGCATTCCGATTTTATTCGCGCGAAACACAGTACTTTGAAAGGCTAGCTTCGCAAGAGACCTACTGGACTAACTCCAAGGCGTTTAACAGATCTTTAAAACGCGCCTCGTTTTCAGTCGATAAAGACATCAGGGTGCGGTGTGCATCAAGCACTTTGGCGTGCATCTGCTTCTCGTCGCTATTCTGAGCCGCAAGCTCACTGGTTTCGCCCTCGGCGCAGCACAACTCTTCATGAATGTGAAATAACTGACTGAACCCCATCGAGCGAATCAATCGACTGATACCGGCCTTGCAAGAATACAGGTCAGGCTGGACATGAAAATCGGCTTCTACCCGCAGCGCCACCTTCGCCAGCATACCAAGCGTCGTGCTATCTAAATTCTCGGCTTCGCATAAATCAACGATCAACGTCTGAAACTCGGGATCTGCCACCATGGCTTCTAGGTAGTCGTCTAAGGTGGTAGACAATGTCAGGCGAACATCACCGCAAAGTCTTAACAAATAAGCCCCTGAGTCGTTCGCCGCTAGTATTTGAGCATCAGCCATTGTTCGCCGCTCGCGTGATAAATAGTGCCGCGATGTCGTCGGGAATTTCTCGCGCCTGCGCAACACCTAGGTCTTCAAGCACTGCCCGATAATCGCCCCTACTGCTGTCAATGACGGACCTCAAATTCGACTCTTTGGCAATAAGATCCTCACCGTCAATGAGCTCCAGCACTCCGTCGGAGAACATTATCAGCATAAACTCGGATGGCAACTGAACTTCATGCACACAATAGCGCGCGTGTTCCATCAACCCAACCGGAGCGCCCTCGCCCACTAAGTAATCAGCGCCCAGAGGCGTTTTCAGGATCGGTTGTGGCAAATGCCCCGCCACACTGTAGGCCAGAGTGTTCTCTTTGATGTTCAACAAGCCCACAATCATGGTAGCGTATTTACCCACCGCCAAGTCCAGCAGCTCTTTGTTGGCGTGCTCTAACATCGCACCCAGATCGAGCAAGGTGTGATCATTCCTGCGAATAAAATCGGAGCGTTTTCGAGCAAATAGGTTTTTTAACAACACCGTAGCGAATGCTGACGAACTGCCATGGCCGGATACATCGGCCATAAAAAAGACAACGTGATGATCCCCAACGGTAATGTATTCAACAAAATCACCACTTAGGAATAATGAGGGGTACATGCTGTGACGGAATTCGTAACCACCGACGGTTAGAGGCGAATTCGGCAGCATTCTCAGCTGGACCTGTCGGCCAGCTTGCTGATCTTGCTCCAGCACCGTTACCGCGGCGCGCAGCTCAGTATTGGTATGTTCAAGTGCCCGTTTAGAGTCACTTAATTCTTGCCGTATACGTCGACGCTTAACGCAACGCTCTATAGAGGCATTAAGGGCATTGACATCGAGAATCGGCCGCACAAAAAAGTCACTCACACCAAGTCTCAGGGCCGTCAGGATGACCTGAGCCTCAGCCTCATCGGCCAACATAATGGCGGGCACGTGAATATCAAGATCGAGAATAGCGTCTTTGGCGGCCTCCCAAGAAAACTGCGTTAAGGAGGTTTCGCAGACCAGCAGGTCTACCTCGCTGCCATAGTCGAGGGGCTCATTCACACCGAAAGGGTCTTGAATCACCCGGACGCTGTGTCCCAGTGACTGAAGCAATTCGACGGACGCCGCGGCTCGCACTGAGTCGTCGTCTATTAAAATAATGTTCGCGACAATATCGGTCATCGATTTCGCTTGCTAAAGGCTTGATCTATGGTAGCAAAACATTACCGAGGTGCAATCTTATGTCACAAAAATGCGAATAATCACCGCTTTTCACAAGGGATCGTCTTCGAAGTCATCATCAAGCCAGTCGTCATCGAATTCTGAGAACACATCCTCAGGGTCCTTTGTCTCGCTCTCAATGCGCGCTGATCGCCGTTGCAAGTAGGCGTCTCGGAGGAAGATATAGCGATCACCCGACAACAGCGCGTCAGCATCGAGTAGCTCGGCGCGCTCGTCAACTACTCGCAAGCCGTACAGACCGTTGCGCCCATGAGTCGAGTCGATGTAGGCCTCGGGTGATAGATAAACATCGCCGACAGAACCAATACCGCTACGCAACGTTCTGGGCCCAAAAAATGGCACCATCAAATACGGCCCTCGCGGCACCCCCCAAATGGCCAGCGTTTCCCCGAGGTCAGTTTCTCTGGACTCCATTCCCATGGGCGTCGCAACATCAAATAATCCAGCAATGCCTAGGGTTGAATTGATCGCAAAGCGTCCTCCGCTCGCAAGAAATGCATCTAACTTGCCCTGCAATAAGCTGTTCACGGCAGAGTTGAACTCGCCTAGATTGGCAAAAAAATTACCGATTCCACGCTCAGCGACATCGGGAGTGACCTTGCGATAACCCTGTGCCGCGGGCCTTAAAACCCACTGGTCTAGGGTGTCGTTAAACACGAACACCATACGATTAACGTCCTCGAATGGGTCGGGATTGTCGTCGTCTTCAAATGGATCCATCGCTGCTGTTGGAAAAGCGAAAACCAACAACAGCACTGCCGCTATGTACTTAACCATGTCTGCCCTGTCACACCTGCCCCTGAGGGGCGCTTACAATGGGTTTTCGATAACCCATTGCTTTACTTTATCCCACTGTTGCGTCAGACGCTTCTCTGAAACCGGCATCTTTGTACCCAACTGCTGCGCGAATAACGACACGCGAAACTCTTCTAACATCCAATGATACGCGCACACGGGTTCGCACACCACCGCCAGAGAGGGCCGTTTTCCGATTATTTCTCGCCATTGCTGCTCTAGCGGCTCCAGAGTTTGCACAGCCTTTTGGTCCTTCGGCAACTGTGACTGAAGACGCCCGAGCCGCCAAGCCAAGCCCTTAGCGTAACGCGGTAATTGCTCAAACATCGCCTCAGGCCAATCCAACCAATGCTCTATCGCTAACAGACGCTCGAGGTGCTGGCGCGCATCACGTTCTGAGGCTTTGAGCTCACTGTGAGACGGCAACTTAGCGAGTGTGGTTCTCGCTTCGCCCAAGTGCGTCGCAGCCTGCAGCAATACCTTCTCGTAACGCTGGGTTCGATCAATAATGGCGCGCTTGTTAGCAGCCACCGCATTTTGAAATTCAGCCTTAGTACGCAGCAGCTCTCCAGACGGTTTTCTGAGGCTAGGCAGCAATGCCATCGACATCATGGCGTCTAACAATATCCCCCGCTCGACGCCACTACTGAGCAACGCTTTCTGCGCTTCAGACGACCGAAAAGCATGCCGCTGCAGGTCGCGCACCATGCCCCTGTCGCTTGTTTTTGCTAACCGCAAAAGCCCCAAACGATGGGCCACCTCGGCCGTTTCGGGATAATCAAATAGCTCAACGCTGACACTATCACCGCTGTCTTTCAGCGCCGGAAAGCTGGTCACTAAGGTACCTGCTTGTTTGAATTGAACCTGAGGTGCTAGATCTTCAAAATTCCACTGCGTGTGACCACCAGACTTCTCAAACGCAGGTCCGACCTTGGCCTGTTCGACGTGCTCAGTCGATCTCAAACTTTCGACCAAGGTTCGCAAATCTCGCCCTTCGGCGTGTATTTGACCCTGATCATCCAAAATCTGAATATTCATTTTATAGTAGGCTTCAAGGGATTCCTCCGAAAAATCGTCGGGGTTTATGGCAACACCGGCGGTTTTTCTTAGGGCTTGGGCTAGCGCTTGAAGGAGTGGCTCATCCGCGGGCTGCATGACCTTCATCGCAGCGGCAACCTTGTCTGGAACCGGAACCAACTGCTTGCGAAGGCGTTTGGGTAGCGTTTTCACCAAGCTAATTAATTTATCTTGCAGCATCCCAGGGACCAGCCACTCGGGAAGGTAACGCGGCAAACGGTTTACCAAAGCAAGTGGCACAATTAACGTGACACCATCGCGCTGCTTGCCGGGTTCAAACTGATACCTCAAACGCAACTTCAACTCGCGCCATTCCCAAGTATCGGGAAACTGCGCAACATCACTGTCTGCTAGGGTATTCACCAAGAGTTGGCTGCGACTGAACTTGAGCCGATCGTTAAGCCCCCCATCCCGCTTTAACGCCTTACCTAAGGTTGCACCGCTGTAAACACCATCGGGCAGTCGATCGCTGTAGAATTCGGACAACGAGTCTTCGGTCGCCACCAGATCGCGCCGTCGCGTCTTGTCCTCAAGTTCTAATACCTCGGTCATTAGACGCGCATTGTGGCGCATAAAGTTCGGAGCGGGTTTCAGTCGCTGAGCCACCAGAGCATCGCGAATGAACACTTCGCGAGCAGCAACCGGATCTATCGGCCCAAAATGGATGCTCTGCTTGTCCACAAGGGTTAGGCCATACAAGGAGATACGCTGGTAAGCCATGACGCGCCCCGAGCGCATCTGCCAACGCGGCTCGTAGTAGTGGTGCTTCAGTAAACCGGGGTTGATATCCAAAGCCCACTCGGGCTCTATTGCCGCACAGGTTCTAGCATAGACTTGACTGGTCTCGACAATCTCCGCGGCCATAAGCCATTTTTGCCGTTTTTTGTGCAGAGTCGATGCCGGGAAAATACGCAATTTTTGCTGTCGGGCGCCCTCGTACTCTGGACCCTCGTGATGCGTTGCGATAAACCCCAGTAAGCCCGTAAGCAGGCTTCGATGTATCGCCTCGTAGTCCAGTTCGGCGGGAATTGGCCCAACGCGCCATTGATTCGCCTTGCAAGCCAATAACAGTTGACGGTGGGTATCGCGCCATTCCCTGACCCGCAAATAATTAAAAAACTCTTTCTGACAGAGCTTTTTAAACTGGTTGCCGCTGAGCTCTTCTCGCTGGGTCTCGAGATAGCGCCAGGTATTGATCCACGCCAAAAAGTCCGAGCGATCGTCCTCAAATCGCCGATGCGCCGTATCGGACTGCTCGCGCTTGTCACCTGGCCGCTCTCTAGGGTCTTGCACGGCCAGCGCACTGACAATGAGCAAAACTTCGGCAAGCACGCCTCTGTCCGTGGCCGCCACGAGCATGCGTCCAAGCCTAGGATCCAGAGGCAAACGCGCGAGTTGATAGCCCAGCGCGGTGAGATCCTGTTTTTTATCAACCGCACCCAATTCTTCCAGCAAACGAAAGCCGTCGCGAATTAATCTGGGATCAGGGGGCTCTATGAAGGGGAATCGCGCGACATCACCTAAGCGCAATAGACGCATCTGCAGAATGACTTGAGCGAGGTTTGTGCGCTTTATCTCTGGATCCGTGAACTCAGACCGTGCCTGGAAATCCGCCTCGTCGTACAAACGAATGCAGACCCCCTCAGCCACACGTCCACAGCGCCCTTTGCGCTGATTCGCGCTGGCTTGAGATATTGGCTCGATGGGGAGCCGCTGTAATTTACTGCGATAGCTATAGCGACTGATACGCGCCAAACCCGAATCGATCACATAGCGTATCCCCGGGACAGTCAAAGAAGTTTCAGCGACATTGGTCGACAAGACGACCCGAATACCTCGCCGAGACGCCGTCTGAAACACGCGGTTTTGTTCGCTGGCACTTAAACGCGCGTACAGTGGTAACACATCGTACTGTTCGCTGCCCTTCAAGGCCTTGGCGACATCGCGAATCTCTCGCTCACCCGGCAAAAACACCAAAACATCTCCGCGCTTGCCATAGTGACCCTGGTCTATCAGGCCCAACTGATCGACCACCTGATCGGTCAACTCAATGCCATCGTCTGCGCTCGGAGCGTACTGCACGTCCACCGGGTAAGATCGACCTTCCACCTCGATGATGGGCGCCCCATTAAAATAATCTGAGAAGCGCTCAACATCGATGGTCGCGGAGGTGATGATGACCTTCAAGTCAGGCCGTTTGGGTAGCAACCTTCGCAAATACCCCAACAAGAAATCGATGTTGAGGCTGCGTTCGTGGGCCTCGTCGATGATCAAGGTATCGTATCGTTTTAACAGTCGATCATGCTGAATCTCAGCCAGCAAAATACCGTCAGTCATCAACTTGAGCCGCGTTTGGTCAGTGACCTGATCAGTGAAGCGCACTTGGTATCCTACCGCGCTACCCAACTCGCACCCAAGCTCACTGCTAATCCTTGCCGCAACCGAGCGCGCCGCGAGGCGACGTGGCTGAGTATGACCGATTAAACCTGACTCACCTCGCCCCATAGACAGCAGCATTTTCGGAAGCTGAGTGGTTTTTCCTGAGCCCGTTTCACCCGCGATGATCACGACCTGATTCGATTGAATCAGATGCTCGATGTCGGCTTTGCGTTCATTAATCGGCAAGCTGAGCGGAAATTCGAAGTGTAGTGCGGGGGCCGACATAAGAAGCGCAAGACTCGATTAGAATAGGTCAAAGCGCGAATGGTAATCGACCCGAACAAGAAATCCCAGCGCAACGGCGAATGCGAGTCGACCTCGATCTCCCAGAACGTTATCCTACGAAGCCGACGAAATAGGAATTCAAACTATGGCTACAATCACTAACATTCCGTTCTCGAAACTGGATTTGGGGCTATCCACCGAATACAGCAAGACGGTGACTGAACAAGACATTCAGCTTTTCGCGGTGCTCTCTGGTGACGCCAACCCTGTTCACTTAGACGCTGAGTACGCTGCGACCACCCCGTTTGGGGAGCAGATCGCGCACGGGATGTTAACCGGCGCCGTTATCTCCGCCGCAATCGCGATGCAAATGCCCGGACCTGGAACGATCTACCTGGGGCAATCGCTGGTGTTTAAGCGCCCGGTCAAAATTGGCGATACCGTCACAGTCACGCTCACGGTTGCAGACAAACACCCAAGCAAACCTCGAGCAACACTCGACTGCGTGGTTACCAATCAAGAAGGCGTAACGGTTGTAGAAGGACAAGCAAATGTCTTAGTCCCAACCGAGGAACAAACCCTGTCGATTCCAGACCTACCTAAAGTCGCCTTGGGCTAAAATCCCACGCGCCCATTGATCGAACTAAGCCCGGGAGCGTATCAAGCTCCCAGCACACCTGCACTGCTGTCGGCGTTTTGCACAAACTGGTCGGGCGGCAGGTAGAGTAGTTTCAACAAGATCTCCGCTGATGTAGGCGAGACCTCTGCGGATAATGCCATCACGTTTAAAACCTCACCCTGAATGCTAGGCGCAGTGACACCAAACAGCATCTTGTGCTCTTCGCCCTCGGCCCGGAAAATTGCTGGCTCTTTCTCAGACTTCATCGTTTCGACAAAATTTGCCAGCAGCAAGGTGACGCCGTCGCGAAACATCGAGTAATTTAATTTTCCGCGATATTCTCTGGTATCGATAGCGATGTCGAATCGCACGGTGGACCCATCTTCCATTTTCACCGTTGTGATCGCGCGCCGTTCACCCGCCAATAAGCTCTTGTAGAGATTTTTTGAGTGAGTTCGAGTGGGTTCGATTAATGCCTTGTGAATCAGGTTCACCGACATCGTTATAAACTGTTTATTCGAGATTGTTGCGTTTGATTGCGCCATAATAGCCACCTTATAGATATCGGCGAGAGTTTATCGAGCCAAAAGCATGATGGCTAGAACCAACCAACGAAAATTAAGGGATTACTGAGTGTCACATTCAAGTCCGCTATGGCAAGCCTTACCCAGCGCCGAAATTGACTGGAAAGATGACACCCCCATTTCAAGAAACTTCGACGACATCTACTTTAATCCGGGGCAGGGCCTAGCGGAGGCCCGCCACGTATATTTGCTCGGGAATGACATACTGTCACGCTGGAACCGGTCAACATGCGACCGGTTTGTGATCGGCGAGCTCGGGTTTGGGTCGGGGCTGAACTTTTGCGTTACTGTGCAAGCTTGGTGTGCGGCTCCCGAGCCAAAGCCCAAGCTTCACTTTGTCTCGGTTGAAGGCTTTCCCATGAACGCGACCGATTTAGATCGTGCCTTGTCGCACTGGCCAGAACTTAACGACATAAAACAAAGTCTGTTAGCGCGATACCCCGACCCCATCCCTGGCACCCACAGGCTAGCGTTTTTGGACGGCAACATTACCCTGGATTTGTGGTTTGGTGATGTCGCATGGGCGACCACACGCTGGGCCGAGCAAGACCTGAGGGTCGACGCTTGGTACCTCGATGGTTTCGCACCCAGCAAAAACTCATCCATGTGGTCAGATCAGGTCTTAGATAACATTGCGCATTGCTCACCCAAAGGGTGCACTGCGTCAACATTTAGCGTTGCGGGCAAGGTGAAAATACCCCTGCGTGAAAGAGGGTTCAACATCTACAAGAAACCGGGGTTCGGTCGCAAACGCGAACAGCTCTTCGCCCTGAAGCATCGCGACAGCAAGCACTTAACGATTGACGCAACACCTTGGCACAAGAGTTCGACTCCAAACGCCAGGCCGGAGCATGTCGCGGTGATTGGCGCAGGACTCGCTGGCAGTTTTGCAGCCTACGCACTCGCAAACCGAGGCATCAAGGTCAGCGTTATCGACCCTGAGGGCATTGCAACCCAGGCGTCGGGTAATGCACAAGGCGTTGTTTACTGCCGCATCCCAAAACGTCATGCGCCTTTAGGGGATTTTGGCGTTCTCGCTTTTCGCTACGCTACGCAACTGTACCGTGATCTGCTGTCGAACGAGGTGCTGCAAGAGGGTGTCGATGCGAGTCTATGCGGTATGCTACACACCTTCCCGCGAGACACAGACTCAGAATTGGCGCTGAACGTACATAAGTTGCCCAATCTCGCTCGCATCGTCGATGAGCACGAAGCGCGAACTATTTCGGGGATTGCGCTATCGCAACCCATGCTGCACTTCCCTCAATCGGGGTGGATAGCGCCAAAGCCATTGTGCCAAGCTCTGCTCTCGCACCCCAACATCGAACTGATCAAAGACGGATTCGAAAACCTCACCTCGACCGATTCGGGCCTAAAGCTCAAATGCAACTCGCAAAATGTATTTGCCGATTGCGTTGTGTTTGCGGCGGGCACCGGCACCAAAGATTTGGTTGCCAATACACTACTGCCCACCAAAGCGATTCGAGGCCAAACCACACAAATACCGGCGATCAACACCATTAAATCCGCTTTATGCAATGAGGGTTACATTGCACCCGCGGTTGGCGGACAACACTGCATCGGAGCCACCTTTGATTTAGACGATGCAGACACGAGCCCTCGCTCCGCAAGTGACCAAGAGAATCTGGAAAAACTGGATGCCTTCCTGGCAATCAAAGACAGGCAAGTTTTGGGGCACCGCGTTGCATTTCGCTGCACAACGCCCGATTACCTTCCAATCGTGGGCGCAGTGCCCAATGACGATGCCATGCAAGATCTTTATCAGTCTCTTCAATTTGATGGCAAGAAAATCATCCCCGAGGCCTGTCCAGTGCAACCGGGGATATTTGTACTGACCGGTCTTGGTTCAAGAGGCCTGACTTATGGACCCTTGGCCGGCGAGTTCTTGGCGTCACTGCTAAATCACGAGCCCTTGCCACTTGCCAATGAGCTCATCAGAGCCCTATCGCCGGCACGATTCGGCATTCGCCAGTTGAAAAAGCGCTCATGAAAGTCATCTTACGCTTTTGGGTTCTGTTATTTTTTGCGCCGTACATCACCATTGCGCAACCCGTAACACAGCTTTCATTCCAAATTGTTGACCAGCAAAGCCAAGACCGGGACGCTTTCGTTCAAGGTTTAGCCTTTGACCAATCCCACCTCTATTTAGGCACGGGTGGCTACGGGAGTTCGTATATCGCCAAGATCAACTCAAGCACCGGCCATACGATAGTGCAAGAGTCCTTGCCCGCTCGATATTTCGGCGAAGGCGTCACCGTTTTGGGGGATTTATTGTATCAATTGACCTGGCGCTCTGGCACTGGCTTCGTCCGAGATCGAGAAACGCTGCAGGTTATTGAGCAGTTTCGGATTGCTGGAGAAGCCTGGGGAATCACCAACGATGGGACTCATCTTATTGTGAGCAACGGCAGTGCTGCCCTCACAGTCTATACCCCAGAGGGTATTAAGCCCGTTCGCAGTATCACGGTCACCGAAGAGGGCCGCCGCATCCAACGCCTGAATGAACTCGAGTATATCGACGGATTGGTGTGGGCCAACATCTGGTATGAAGATCGTGTTGTTGTGATCAACCCGCAATCGGGAGAGGTGGTGGCTTCACTAAACCTTGAAGGATTGCTGCCTAAGAAAGAGCGCTTGCCCAACACCGATGTGTTAAATGGTATCGGCTATGACGCCACGAACAACAGTGTCTGGTTTACAGGAAAGCGCTGGCCCTGGCGCTATCAACTTGAAATTCTGCCTGAACGCCCCAAGTTCCTCCCTACGGAGCCCTAATAACGCTATACTTTGGCCGCGCTGAAAGGAGAACTCAATGACGCAGGCACTACCCCACTACGAAAGCTTTGAACATCTAAACACCCAGCACATACCCTCGCTGGATATCACCGTGGGGCATTTCCGCCACAAAGGCACAGGCGCCGAACACTACCATTTAGCAAGCAATAATGATGAGAATGTCTTTCTCGTGGCACTTCGAACAGTCCCGCAAGACTCGACTGGCGTGGCTCACATCCTAGAGCACACGGCCCTGTGTGGTAGCGAGAAATATCCAGTGCGCGATCCATTCTTCATGATGTTGCGGCGTTCGCTAAACACCTTTATGAACGCGTTTACCAGCTCAGATTGGACCGCCTACCCCTTTGCCAGTCAAACACCGAAAGACTTCGAAAACCTGCTTCAGGTGTATCTCGATGCGGTATTTTTCTCGAATCTCGATCCTTTGGATTTCGCGCAAGAAGGCCACCGAATAGAGCTTGAAGATAGCGAGGACCTGAACTCAGACCTAGTGTACAAAGGTGTGGTCTTTAACGAGATGAAAGGCGCCATGAGCTCGGTGAACAGTACGCTGTGGCAAACGCTATCGGGCGAGTTATTCGATAACACCTATCACTACAACAGCGGTGGAGACCCTGAGTGCATCACCGATTTAACCTACGAGCAGCTGAAGGCCTTCTACCAAACACATTACCACCCCAGTAATGCGATTTTTATGACGTTTGGCAACATGCCTGCCGATTATCACCAGCAGCGCTTTGAAGAATGGGCTTTGCACCGCTTCGAGCGCTCCGACGCGCGTATCGAGGTTGCACTGGCAACACCCTTTGAACAGGCCAAACGCGCCGAACATTCTTATTGCTTGGATGACTCTGACGATCTCAGTGGCAAAACACACATTGTTATGGGCTGGAAACTGGGTGAGAGTCAAGACCTAATGGCCCAACTCGAGGCTCACCTCATCACGAATTTATTGCTCGAAAATAGCGCTTCACCACTTATGGCGAAGCTCGAAACCAGCAGCCTCGGGAACTCTCCCTCGCCGCTTTGTGGCCTGGAAGACTCCATGCGTGAAATGGTTTTTTGTTGTGGTATCGCGGGAAGCGAGCCAGAACACCTAGAGGCCACCGAACAATTGGTTTTAGGTGTGCTTGAGGAATGTGCCAACACCGGATTCAGCGACGAGGACATCGAAGCCGTGTTGCATCAGCTTGAGTTGCATCAGCGAGAAATCACCGGCGATGGCATGCCCTATGGCCTGAATTTGATACTGCAGGGGCTTAGTGCCGCGACACATTATGCTGATCCTGTAAACGTACTGAATCTTGAACCTGCCTTAGCGCAACTCAAAGAAAACATAAAGTCCCCAGGCTACGTCCAAAATCTTATTCGAGAGCGCTTGCTCGACAACAAGCACCGCGTCACCTTGGTATTGAAGCCAGATACCGAATTGTCAGCAGCGAAGATCCAAGCGGAGAAAGACAAACTCCAAGCGGTAAAAAATACACTGTCAGAGGACGATTTGCGGGCTTTGGTGAAGCAAAGCAAGGACCTGCAAGAGAGGCAAAATTCACAAGATGACAGTTCAATATTGCCCAAGGTAACAAAGGCCGACGTCGCCGAACACCTACACGAACCGACCTACAGAATTGGCGAGGATGCGGCGTACACCTTATATCCAGCTGGGACTAATGGCTTAATTTATCGAGAAGTCGTCGCGCGTCTTGCCCAACTAAACGCACAGGAGCTACAGCTACTGCCTCTGTACACGGATTTTATAACGGAAGTCGGTCTTGGCGCACAATCCTATCTAGACGTTCAAAAACGTCAGTCTGCTGCGGTTGGCGGCATTCACGCACACGCCATGATTCGCAACAGTAAAACTCAGGCTGATGCGCTCGACGGCTACGTCGCGTTATCATCAAAAGCGCTGATTGACAAAAGCGAGCAACAGCTCGAGTTATTGCAAGATACTCTGAATTCACCGCGCTTTGATGAGCTAAAGCGTTTGCGCGAACTGGTCAGCCAAAGAACGCAACGACGTGTGAACGCGATTACCGGCAACGGCCACAGCTTAGCAATGAGTGCCGCAGCAGCCGCGCATGCTCCACTCGCAACGGTGCAAGACAGCCTGGGCGGACTGCCCGCCATTGCCTACCTAAAAGAGTTAAACAAACGCTTAGACAGCAATAACGATCTCGAAGCCTTTGCCCATGACCTGACGAAACTGCACCAAAACGTGCGCACGGGCGAATGGCAAAGTCTGCTGATTGGTGAAGAGCAGGCCTTGGATTCGCTGCTGGCGTCAGTTCCCCACGCCCAACTCGGCAAAGCTCTGGCGGTAACCCCGCTGCAATCATCGCCCTTTGATGCCGCTAGCCCCAAACAACTTTGGCTTGCGGATACACAGGTATATTTTTGTGCCAAAGCCTACGTGACGGTTAGCTCAGACCACCCCGATGCACCTGCACTTACCGTCTTAGGTGGCCTGCTGCGTAATGGCTTTTTACACCGAGCCATACGCGAACAAGGTGGCGCGTACGGCGGCGGGGCTTCGCAAGATGGCGGGACCGGCGTCTTTCGGTTCTATTCGTACCGAGATCCTCGTTTCGGGGAGACGTTAAACGACTTCGATGCGTCAATTGCATGGTTGCTGTCCAACACATTCAGTGACGAAGCGCTCGATGAATCGGTATTGGGTGTCATTGCCGCTTTGGACAAACCGGCATCGCCAGCTGGCGCCTGCAAACAACATTTTCACAACCGGTTATTTGAACGCAGTCACGCTGACAAAGAAGCCTTCCGCCGCGCTGTTCTGAACTGTACACGCGATGACATACTGCGCGTCGCACAGCAGTACCTAAGACCTGCCGACGCGTCAATTGCAGTCATTGCACCCAAAGGCACTGACAGCAAAGAGGCAGCGTTAATCTCGGAACTCGGGCTTCAGCTCAGGAAAATATAAGCCCGTTGGCCTGCCGCCTCAGGCGGCAGGCTTTAGCCAGAGTGCCTTTACGACGTCACCTTCCACCCAGTCCCGCAACTCCGAAAAACCGACGTAGACTCGCCCCCACGATGGATCCGACAGCCAAACGCCCCGCTCCGAACCTTCTGTTACCAGCGTAAAGTGCGGTTGCCCGAAGGGTTCTACGTAGATCAGCAAAGGTTGTTTTAATGCGGCCAAGGATGCTATGGGCACCTGTAGCCCCTGAGCGTCATACCCTAATGGCCCGCCCATCATAGCGATATGCCACAGACTAAAGCCCTCATCCACGAAAGTCTGCAAACTGAGCTCTGCTTGGCTGAATTGCGCTAACCAGGCATTCAGAACATCGGATTCGCTGACATTTCGCCCCCAATGATGAGTCAGCAAGGTCGCCACAGCAGCCGCACCGCACGAGTAGTCGCGCTGTTGTTTCACGACGCCCTGATCTCGCTGCTCAACCCAGCTCGTCAAAGCGAGGACCTGCGAGCACATAAGACTCAAAGTCAACGCGGCGATCAGTCGAGCCATAGATGAACCTATTCCTCAGACAGCAAGCGGCCGTCAAACCAAACTAGGCTTGCAATAACAACACCGTAGACCAGACTTGCCACAAACCAAAACAGTAAATACTGCATTTGAGGCGCCAGACTTTGCTCAGCACCCACGCCGACACTACTCCAAACCACCCAGGCCAAACCTGGCATCATGCATAAAGCCCAAACTAAGATAACCACCCCTAAGAAACTGACACGAGACGGTCCAATAATCACTTTTTTCATTCTCAACTCCTTTTTCTAAAACAAAGGCACCCGAAGGTGCCTTTCCAATGCTAACTCATATACCGTGAGTTTCCACGCAAAACGTGTCACAAGATTTCATATCTTCGATGGGATCCGTGTAACTGTCGTGGGTTTTTGTCACATCGGTGGTGGGCGCGCTGGGCCCACTTGTACCGGATATTTCCTCGGCGCCGGCGGAGTCTTGGATGATGACATCATCTTCACCCACAGCACCTTCTTTTGCTGCGACATCGATATAGCTACCCCACATGACTGCCGTGAATGCCAAATCAACAGCTGCTGCAGCCAACACAAAACCAAACAATTGCATAAATTCGCCCTTGGTTTCTTGCATGGTGGCTTGTGACAGCGGCGCTACATTCAGGTTCTGTAAATCCGTGCCGAAGAGTTCACTGACATCATCGGCAGGCAGAGGTGCCGCGGTGACTGTGCCCACACAAACACTCAACAGGGCCGCACCAAGCGATTTCGTTACTAAGTTTTTCATATGTTGTTCCTCATTCCATTGAAAATTACCCAGCTTCATGCTGGCGTGATCCGCAGAGCCCTAAAATCGATAACGGCCCTGAACAGATAAGGTTGCGGGGGCTGTGTCGGCAAGCCCAAAGCCCAAGGTTAGGGCCACCGATGTATCACCGCTTATTCGATAAGATCCCCCTAAACTCAGTCGCTGCCGAACAGAGAATTCACCGGAGTGACCAGTCACCCCACGCGACATTTGGTACGCGGTATACAAGCCCACCACACGGTTCACAGCGAAGTCCATCGCCACATTCCATTGCATGTATTTCGATTGAGGACTCAAGGCTCCACCCACACGCCACCGACTTGCGGTGTGATAGCTAAGGCTAGTAGAGAGAACCAAGGGATCGATAAACCGATAGGTTTGGATACTAATGTTGGAAGCGGGACGAGCCCATTCCAGCCCAGACACAGTGTGCGATGCGTGAAGTTCTCGATACGCCGAAACATTCCACTGCCAAGCGCCTTGCGTTGGAATACGCCAGCGCAGGCCTAGGGCTTGTGTACTGGCACCAGAACGGGCCTCGTTTTGCAAGGATCGCTGGCTTGAGTACTGCCAGCTGAGTGCGATGTTCTTGTTAAGACCATAGTTCAGGTTCAAACTGCTGCTGTAGCTGCGTGAAGACACACCAGCACGACTCAGCTGATCCGTGCTGAAACTAAAACGGGGACTTACGGTAAATTGCTTGGGCGCGATCAGCAGATCTTCGATAGACAACACCGCGCGCGGTTTCTCGTCTGCGTGACTCCAACCAGCCGCGCCAAGCAGACCTAGTAAAATTAGTAAACGCAACACACGCCCTCCTTGGCTTTAAAGTGTTGGGTTTAGTGTGAAACCTGCCCTGCCGAAATGCGCCTGCTGATTTCGTCAGAAACTATCTCTGCAGCTCAAAAGTCACCGCAGGCAACAAGACATCAAAAGGGTTAGAATGGGAAGACCAGAGGAATCAAGGTCAGTGCTACAGCGGTGTATACGACAGATACTGGCGCTCCAATTCGCAGATAATCACCGAGACGATACCCTCCCATGTTCTGAACCATCAGATTGGTGGTGTAGCCAAAGGGCGTCAAGAAACTGGCACTTGCACCAAAGGCCACCGCGGCGGCAAACGGCAATAGGTCAACTTGAAGGGCAGCAGCAAACGAGGCCGCTAAAGGAAACATCAACGCGGCTGCGGCGGTATTGGTCATCAATTCGGTCATGAGTAGGGTAAACAAGTAAACCGCGACAAGCGCATACATTGGATTCACCGTACCCAGGGTGCCCTCTGCTCCAGCCAACATCTGGCCTATCAACCCCGTATCCGCGAGTGCCTGCGACACACACAACGCAGACGTGATAATTAACCACAACTCAAAAGGAAAGCGCCGTCTAAGTTCTCGAACAGACACCGAGCCAATCGCTAACATAAAGGTCAGCAGCAAAGCCAAGCCTGAAACCAACTCAAAGTAACCCAGCGCCGCCCCAGTGACGACCAGTCCAAGCCCAAGCAACATCCCCGAACTTTGGGTGCTACTTACCCTGCCGCTATCAATTTTCGAATCGACGATCACAAAGTTACGGCGCAGGTTATTGCGACGTCGAAAATCGGGCCCAACCGCCAAGATCAGGCTGTCACCCGCTCGCAGCACAATATCACCCAGCTTACCCGACAAAGGCAGACCACCTCGACTTACACCAACAACGGCTGCATCGAATAAGCTTCGAAACCCCGACGCTTTAATCGTGCGCCCCTCTACCGTGGCGCCCGGTAATACGATGACCTCGGTCAAGTTGGAACGCAACAGACCCTCTTCCATGGCAAAAGATCGCAGCCCATCGAACTCGTCTAACACATGTAAGCGCGTGACATCGCCCGAAAAAATCAGTTTATCGGACGCCTGCAAGACTTGCCTCGGAGTCACAGGCGTAATCAATTGACCATCGCGTACAATCTCGACCAAGAACAAGCCATTCAAATCACGTAATCCGTTATCGGCTACCGATTTTCCGATCAAGCTCGACCCTTCGATAACTTCCGCTTCAAGTAAATAATCGGTAATGGCTTTATCGCCCACTGTGTGATCGGGCAAGGTTCTTGCAAAAATCGCGAGGGTCAGCAAACCCGCTAAGGTCGCGATCGCGCCAATAGGAAAGAAATCAAACAAATCGAAACCAGGGACACCCGAATCCAACAAAAAACTATTCACGATGAGATTTGTCGAGGTGCCAATCAAGGTCATAGTGCCGCCCATAATCGCACTGTAAGACAACACAATAAGCAGCTTCGAGGGACGATGAACCTTATTGCGCTGGACCCCTCCGGCCAGCGTGGCCACAACGGCCGTGTTGTTCAAAAATGCCGAACTCAGCGCGGTCACAGCGCCCAAACGCATGATCGATAGCGATAGGTTTGAGTGGAGTAGACGATTCGATAAGCTCGTTAGGACGTTTAGCTTTTCAAGACCCAACGACACCAACAGTAGTGCCAGCAGGGTCACAACCCCTATATTTGTGGCCTTGTCCAGCACCTGCTCAGTGCTGATAAAGCCCGCAAAATACAATACCCCAAGGGCGCCCGCGAAGACTTTAACGGCCGACACACGCGTGGCTACAAGTGCCGCGATTAGGCCCACAATGACTACGACTACAAAATAGGCACTCACACAGCCGCCCCCTGAGGATTACGAGACTATGGTAAACAACTTAGGTAGCTAGAGCCAGCGCCTATTGGTAAGCATAATGTGGATGTAAAAGTCTAAAAACGCTAATTGTTAAACGAAATTTGTTTTCTGATTCAGCAGTTTATGCGTTAGACTATTACTATGTGCTTAGCAAACAACCACAATGGAAAAAAATAATCGTTCACTCGCGACGCGACGCGCCCTCACCAAAGCCGCTCTGCATTTGTTTGCAGACAAGCCCTACGCAGAGGTGAGTCTGCTGGAAATTACCGAGCGGGCGGGCCAGAAAAATCGCAACGCACTGCAGTACCATTTTGGCTCCAAACGCGCTCTGTTCGAGCAAATTCTGTTAGCGCATGCAGATGAAATCGACGCTCTGCGGCAGCAGCTCATTGACGCCCTACCGAAACAAGACTCAGTCAGTGTCGAGGTCGCTATCGATATTTACCTCGAACCGTTTCTGCAGTACACCCGGCGCAGCGAAAATGGCCGCCTGTACGCCAAGTTCCTAGCACATTTCTTGCGCACCCCAGAACGCGTTGAAAAGGTGCTTAACCCCGACATTCCGATGAGCACGCCACCATCGTCTCTGGCTGAGGTGCTGGTCAGTATTAGCCCTACCCTTACACCAGAAGAGCGCGACCAGCTGCTTTTCGTGTCAAACGCCATGATGATTTACTCGGTAGATAATTTGGTACGTGCCGAGGAGCAGAATATTTTGACGCTGGATAGCCCGATTGGGCGCCATATTTTGCGGACTTTACACACATCACTTGTCGCCTTGTGGACCCTATAAAACAGTTGCTTATTCGCCACTAGCGTTTAGACTTCGGGCAGACCCTAATTACGCGAGGCCTCATGTCCGTCACGAATAATACCCCGGCACAGCTTGATGTCTTAATTGTCGGCGCCGGCCTTTCTGGTATCAGCGCCGCCGTTCATTTACAACGAGAGCATCCGAACTACACATTTCACATCACAGAAAGTCGAGCGAGCATAGGTGGAACATGGGATCTGTTTAAGTATCCGGGCATTCGCTCCGATTCTGATATGCATACCCTAGGCTTCGACTTTAAGCCCTGGATCGCAAAAAAATCGATAGCAGATGGCCCATCAATCAAGGCCTACATTGAAGAGACGGTGCAAGAGTATGGCCTTAGCTCCAAGATTACCTTGAATCAAAAAGTCATTTCAGCAGCGTGGGACAGCGCAAGCGCGCTGTGGAGCGTGCAACTGCAGACTGGTGATCACACACAAGAAATCCAGTGCCGCTTCTTGCAACTCTGCTGCGGGTACTACAACTACGACAGCGCCTACAAACCAGAATACCCTGGGGAAGATCGCTTTCACGGTCCCGTCATTCACCCTCAGTTTTGGGACCCCGAGTTCGACTACGCAGACAAGCGGATCGTTGTGATCGGCAGTGGCGCAACCGCGGTCACGTTGGTACCGTCGCTCGCCACGAAGGCGGGAAAGGTCACCATGTTACAGCGCTCGCCTACCTACATGGTATCGCGCCCATCACAAGACGGCATTGCAAATGCGCTACGCTCGTTCCTGCCCAACAGCTGGGCCTACAACTTAACGCGCATTAAAAACATTGGCTTACAGCAGTTCATCTATCAACGCTGCCGCAAATTTCCCGAACAAGCCAAGCACAGAATCATAGACATGCTGCGTCCATTGCTCCCGGCCGGCTTCGACGTCGACAAACACTTTACGCCTTCGTACACACCATGGGAACAGCGTTTGTGCTTAGTCCCAGATGCCGATATGTTTGATGCGATTAAGTCCGGTAAAGCCGATATCGTTACCGACACTATCGCTCACTTTGACGAGTCAGGCATTTCACTAAGTTCGGGTACCCACTTAGAGGCAGACGTCATCGTATCGGCTACCGGCTTAGAGTTACTGTTCTTAGGTGGCATTGAAATCAGCGTCGATGGCATCGCGCTAGATGCTCCGAACCGCTTTGTCTATAAGGGCTGCATGTTGTCCGGTGTACCAAACATGACGTATGCCATGGGGTACACCAATGCCAGCTGGACGCTCAAGTGTGATCTCACGCATCGCTACTTTAATCGTTTAGTGACCTACATGGACGCACAAGGGTTTAGATACTTCATACCCCAAGAGCCTGTCAATAAAGACAATACCGAAGGCTTCCTTGACCTGAATTCGGGCTACATCAAACGCCACGAACACGAACTACCCAAACAGGCTTCTGAGTCGCCTTGGAAACTGCACCAAAACTACTTTAAAGATTGGTGGATGTTTAAACGCGATCCGCGCAAAGAGCGGGGCTTAACTTTCGAGTGAGCTTAACGCCACTTAGTCGTTGTAGCCGTCATCGGCTGCAACGACGGCCGATATGACACTGGTCGGGTAGCCTCTGTAGCTCAAAAACCGCATGCGTTTTTGTAGCTCTTTCCGTCTGCCCGCGTAATCAAGTGAGGCATCAATCGGCTTTGCGAACTTCTTGTTGAGCGTTTCTTGAGCACAGTCAAACCAATCAGGTGCCAAGGCCTCAAGGGCATCACTGAGCTGTTCTTTCGTGATGCCTTTTTCACGGGCCAACTGCTGCAAGGTGTTGGGACCGTATCCCTTGTTAATACGATGCCGACACAAACCCTCAGCAAACCGCTCGTCAGACTGCAGACCTTCGTCTGCCAAAGCCACTAGCGCTTCTTCTATGTCGACTTCGGCTTGCGCACCTAGGCGTCTCAGAGCCTTGGTGCGCAACTCGTGCTGGCTGTGCTCGCGCCGTGCTAAATAGTCCATTAAGACAGCGCGAGCCGACAGTTTAGTTGTAGACCCGTCTTGCATGGTTAAGCGATATTACTCACCAGCGTCCTGAGTCTCTGCCACCGGCGCCTCTGCAGGCTTTGCAGTCGTCAGCGTTTGGGCACGAATGGCTGCTTCGATCTCGTCAGCAATGTCTTTATTGTCGCTTAGAAACTTCGCGGCGTTGGCCTTACCTTGCCCAATTTTGTCGCCTTTGTAGGCATACCAAGCGCCCGATTTATCGATCAGTCCGAGCTTGACACCCCAGTCGATCAGCTCACCGTTGTGGTAAATGCCGGATCCGTACATGATCTGAAACTCGGCCTGTTTGAAGGGTGGAGACACCTTGTTCTTAACCACCTTAACTCGAGTTTCGTTACCCACAATTTCGTCGCCCTCTTTTACCGCGCCAATACGGCGGATATCGAGACGAACCGATGAGTAAAACTTAAGGGCGTTACCACCCGTAGTGGTTTCTGGGCTACCAAACATCACGCCGATCTTCATGCGAATTTGGTTAATAAAAATCACCAAACAATTGGTTTGCTTGATCGAGCCCGTTAACTTGCGCATCGCCTGACTTAATAGACGCGCCTGCAAACCAACGTGGGAATCACCCATGTCACCTTCAATTTCGGCCTTGGGGGTCAAGGCAGCCACTGAATCGACGACTAATACATCAACTGCGCCAGAACGCACCAGCATTTCGGTGACTTCAAGGGCTTGCTCTCCGGTGTCGGGCTGCGACAAGATCAGGTCATCAACTTGAACGCCCAGGCGCTCGGCATATATAGGATCTAACGCGTGTTCGGCATCAATAAACGCCGCTGTACCACCCAATTTCTGGGCCTCTGCGATCACTTGCAGCGTGAGTGTCGTTTTACCGGAGGACTCAGGTCCATAAATTTCGCAAATACGCCCCTTAGGCAAGCCACCAATACCCAAAGCAATATCCAATCCAAGTGAACCGGTGGAAATTGATGGGATGGCGACACGTTCGCTGTCACCCATGCGCATTACGGTGCCTTTACCAAACTGACGCTCGATTTGTGCTAATGCCGCCTCTAATGCTTTTTGCTTATTTGGATCCATAGCCATACATCCTTGAATAATGAATTAAACGAACCTTACCACGCCTAGATACTACTGTACATATCCTCAGTGTTCTAAATTTCTTTTTCAACGTCAGGGGCGACCAGAAATCATCGCGGCTGCACATAACTCGTCCACAGCGCCCACGAAACCGATGGGGTGCCAAAGCGGCTCGCATGACATACAATACGACCACGATAATTTCTCCAAAGGTTAGGTCAATGCGCGACCCCGCGGCCAACAACACTGGCTGGCAAACCTACAAGCGCCTGTTGAGCTATGTAAAGCACTTTTGGCCAGCCCTGATTCTGGCGATTTGCGGCTTTATTCTTTACGCACTCACGCAGTCTGCATTTGCGAGCTTAATGCAATACGTACCCAGTGCCTTTGAGCCCGAGGCTTCCACCAAGGAGTTAAGCGGCTGGGAACAACAGCTGGGCTTGGCCACCCGAGAAGGTATACGCTTGTTTTTACCCATTGCGATCATCTCGGTCGTGTCAGTCAGGGGTATTGGGAGTTATTTGGGTGGCTATTACATTAGCTTTGTCGCACGCAATGTCGTCAATCGTATTCGCCGCGATGTCTTCGAGCACTTAACGGCTTTGCCCTCAGGTTTTTTTGGCCGCAACAACTCTGGGCAGCTCATCTCGACGCTGACATTTAATGTCGAGCAAGTCGCAGCGGCATCCTCCAACGCAATCAAAACATTGATACGCGAGGGGCTCACCGTAATAGCCCTACTGGCTTACTTGCTGTACTTGGATTGGAAGCTGTCGCTCTTGTTTTTTCTTGCGGCACCCCTCATTGGACTGATTATTCGGATTGCGAGCAGCCGGTTTAAACGGTACAGCAAGCGTATACAGCAATCGATGGGCGGCGTCACTCATGTCGCCTCAGAGGCAATACGCGGACAAGCCATCGTTCGGGCTTTCGGGGGTGAAGCCTACGAAAACCAGCGCTTTGAAGAACGCTGCCGTGCCAGCCTAAAGAACGAATTAAAGCTCGCCCGCGTGAATGAAATAAGCACACCGATTATTCAGATCCTAACCTTCAGTGCAATCGCCTTGCTGTTTTGGTTTGGCTTGGATCCGACGCTGTTTGGTGACCTCAATGCTGGTGAATTTTTAGCCTACATCACCGCCGCCAGTTTAGTGGCCAAACCCTTGCGGCAACTGACCAACGTGAATGCGTCGATTCAGAGGGGCATTGCCGCGGCAGAAAGCATTTTCGAGATTCTAGACCAATCGTTGGAGCACGATGAGTCGGGGCGTCCCTTGACGCGTTTTACCGGTGGTTTACGCCTTAACAACTTATCGTATCAGTACCCAAGCGCCGACCGCCAAGCGTTGAATGGTGTCAGCTTCGATGCAGCACCGGGGCAATTGATCGCTCTCGTGGGTCGAAGCGGCGCGGGCAAAACCACACTCATCGATATTATCGCGGGCTTTATACCAGCCCCCAGCAACTCGGTATGGTTCGACGATAACGACGCCTCCGAGCTCACCCAGCAATCGATTCGCCGCCATGTGGCAATTGTGACCCAAGACACAGTGCTATTTGAAGACACGATCCGCGCCAACATCGCCTATGGCGAGCTCGCAAACGCATGCGAACAAGACATCATCTCCGCCGCTAAAAGTGCGCATGCGTGGGAATTTATCCAAGCTCTGCCGGATGGCTTAGATACCCAAGTAGGCGAGGGTGGCGCCTCACTGTCTGGTGGGCAAAAACAGCGCATTGCTCTCGCGCGAGCCTTTTTAAAAAATGCGCCGCTGCTCATTCTCGATGAAGCCACATCGGCGCTGGACAATGAATCGGAACGTGCGATCAACGCCGCTATGCCTACCATCACTCAGAATCGCACGACCCTCGTGATCGCGCATCGTTTGGTGACCGTCGAACGAGCCGACCTAATCATCGTTATGGACCAAGGGGCAGTGGTCGAGCAAGGAACTCATCTGGAGCTCTTAGCCAAAGACGGCTTGTATGCACATCTACACCGCTCTCAGTTTGATGACTAACTTCACGAAACATTGGCTGTATTTACATGATGGCAAACCGGGGCACTTGAGTCAGCTGCGCGGGTTGAGTGAGGCTGTGGCCGCCAAGAGGCCTACTGACACGAGCTCCTGGCTCGATGTAACGACCCTTTCACTCCCCGAAAAACTCGTCGCACGAGGCGACAGCTTCAGATCACTCCAAACCGCGGATGTTATTGTTGCCGCAGGCCACAGCACCCATTGGCTTGCGCTGTGTCTCGGCAAACGATTGCGAGCTCATACAGCGGTGGTCATGCGGCCATCGTGGCCCCTTACTGGGTTTGACTCAATCATTATGCCAAAGCATGATGCGCTGAATACCGCAGTTGGCGCCAGGGTCCACCTCACCGAAGGTGCCATAAACGCCCTAGGTCAACAAAATCACCAACCCAGCAACAAAGGATTAGTGCTTTTGGGTGGTCAGTCTAAGCACTTTGAGTGGCCGAGCGCGCAGGTCACCCGACAAGTTTGCGCCATCGTGAACTCAGAACCCGAGCTGGACTGGACCGTCGCCGATTCGCGTCGCAGCCCCGAGCGCCAACTTTCAGACATATACACCGCGTGCCCAAACCTCACAATTCAACGCCATGACACCTGCCCCAGGGGATGGCTAGCAGAACACATGCGCGAAGCAAACAGCGTGTGGGTTACTCCCGACAGTGTATCAATGGTTTACGAAGCTCTAAGCTGTGGGGCCGATGTCGGCTTAATCGAATTGCCACCTAAAGCTAAAAACAGAATCAACCGTAGCATGCAGGCGATGATCGTCGAGGGCAAAGTAAGCTCAGTAACTCAGGCTTGTACCGTGACTCTTGCGACCGATCCGCTACCCAGATTAAACGAGGCGGAAACTGCAGCGACGTGGCTTCTGTCACGTGTGTAGAAACGCGCCTAAACTCGAATATCTTGGCACGGCCGTGCTATTCTTGCGCAACCTTAACTGCAGAAACAGCCGTGTATAAACAAATTCACATTGTCGGATGCTCGCCGCGCAGTGGCACAACCTTACTGTACGAGATGATGAGTGCCTGTTGCCATTTTGACAAACTGTACGGCCATGAGACACGCTTCAATCGGACACAAGCCAGCGACGGGCAAACTCTTCTGACGAAACGCCCCAAAGACACTCAATTTATGCCAAGAGTGTTGGCCAGTGTTCCGGAGTTTTGGGTGATTTATTGCCTGCGCGACCCGCGCGATGTCGTGGTGAGCAAACATAGAATTGCAGGAGACAAATACTACTCAAACCTACGTCTGTGGCGAGAGCAGCATGGCTTTGCGCAACGAATGCAAACACACGAGCGCTGCATTACCGTGCGCTACGAGGATCTCGTCAGAGATCCAGACGCCGTTCAAAGTATGTTGCAGAAACAAATTCCATGGTTGACCTGCACGCATCCGTTTTCGGAGTATCACCAGCACGCGAAGCTGTCCGCGCAATCCGAGCGAGCGATGCATGGATTGCGTTCGATAAACACCGACAGCATCGGACGATGGCGCGACAATCTGCCTCGCATTGTGAGCCAAATACAGCGCCACGGTGACATCAGCGCGCTGCTCATAGAATGTGGCTACGAAGCCGACACAAGCTGGATGAACGAATTAGAGGGCATCCAACCTGACCACAGTCCCAGCCGTTATCCTGATCGTAAGGGGCTGTGGAACCAGATCCGTCAAGGCGGCAACATCGCTCTAAAAGTAGCGGCTTACCGCTTTAATCGATGGCGCCGAGGCCAACTCTAGGACGCACCTATGATCATTAGCCACAAATACCGTTTTATTTTTATCAAAACTCATAAAACTGCCGGGAGCTCGGTCGAAACCATGCTGTCCCAACTCTGCGCCCCCAATGACATTGTGTCGACTATGGACCCACCAGCGCAGGATCATGAGCCTCGCAATTGGATTGGCAATTCCCCCCTCGACAAGCTTTACGCCAAATACGAGCGCATGCGCAAACTCATTCACAAGGACAGCGTGTTTTTAAACAAACACTACTACCAACACATGGGCGGCGCTCGCATTAAACAACTGTGCGGCGACGAAATTTGGAACTCGTATTACAAATTTTGTTTCGACCGCAATCCTTGGGACAAGGTCGTGTCATTCTACTGGTGGAAAATGCGTGGCAAAGCGGAGAAGACGCCGTTCAGCGAGTGGTTACGTATCAAAAAATTGCCGCTCGACCACCAGCTCTATTGCTTTGGCGATGAGGTCGCAGTGGACTTTGTGGGTTGTTATGAGACGCTGAGTCAAGATCTACAAAAGGTACTCGAGCACATTGGAATCGAAAACCCGCCCGAACTACCCCAAGTAAAAACGGGCATTCGTAAAGACAAAGCGCATTTCTCTAGCGCCTACGATGAAGCCGACCGAGAATTTGTCGCCCAGTTGTTCGCCAGAGAAATCGAGCTATTGGGCTACGATTTTGAAGGTAAAAGCCAACCAACAGCCTGGATCAAAGAACCTTAAGGTCCACCAGCACGGCACGGATCTGCCCGTGCCAAAAACGATCGAGCTCAGAGTCGGCGCATTCATTCCCATTTATGCTGACTTCGTCACCGGCAAGCCACTTGATCATCCCCTTAGACTCAAGACGGGAAATCAGTGACGCAACGCGCGACGGCAATTCGGCACGCTGAGGGCAGAATATCCATGGGGTAAAACCGGCCGAGCACGCCTCTGCGATCATAGAAATCGAATCAACACTAACTAGGACCGCATCAGACGCCGCCAAATAGTCCGCCATACAGCGCTCTTCGCGATGATTGAACCACACCGCTTGCCGCAAACAATGAGGGGGGATGAGCTTTTGTAGGCTCTTCTCAGTCTCTAACCCTGTGCGTCGTGACGTCGATAGTAACACCGCGTGAGACTCATCTTCGGCAAAGCCCCGAATTAACTGCGCGAGATGCTGCCAATCGGCTAAGGTGTACTCGCAACCCGCGCCGTCACCACCGATTAGGACCGCCAGCACTTTTTGGTGTTCCGCCAAACCCAAGCGCGTCCTCACCTCGCCTTTAACAACCCGACTGACCGCACCATGAGCCGAAGGCGGCAGAGGAACTTGTACACAGCGATCCCAAGACTCATCCGCATCGGCAGCAAACACCCAACCTAGTCGGTCGGGCCTGAGTCGGCGAGCCGAGCCCAAAAGAACCCCAGTGATGTTTTCTGTCGCCTGACAGGCCGCCAGAGCAAACGACGATTTCCCGCCCGCAGCCAAGACGAGATCGGGCCTAAAATCATCCAGCGACAAGCCATACAAAGACAACACCGCGCGACGCCACAGCAAGGTCGGCAAATAATTAATAACGAGCGTCAATAGTGGGCGCATCAAAGCGGCAAGAGGAAGACGAACATTCGCCTCTGTTACCTGAAGGTCAGCCTGCTGACGCAAATAACGTACGAAGCCATCGGGCTTAGTTTCATGCCCGGGCTTACCGTCTCGCAGTATTAACACACGGAGTTCTTTTTGATCCAGTTCGGCCATTGCGTTATGTTCTTAAACCCGAGGCTGGCATAGTCTTGCCAAGCTGTGAGCCATATGTTCTGATCTAGGCAGTATAAACCAGAACAGAAGCAAACCCAGCATGAGTGTCAATCTAGAACAACTTGCCCAACTCCTCGGCCCTAAGGGCATCCTGTTAGACGACGACGTCAAAGCGCGCCCAAATTACGCTTGGGGACAGGGCTCGTGCCCCGCTCGGGCTATTATACGCCCCAGCAGTACCGAAGCCTTGGCCGACGCAATGGCAATGTGTTATGACGCTCACCAAACCATGGTCCCTTGGGGCGGGTTAACAGGCCTAGTTAATGGCATGACATGCTCTGAGCAGGATATTGCGATTTCCTTAGAGCGCATGAACGGTATCGACTCGTTTGATACCGATGCCGGGATTATGGTGGTCAACGCCGGCACGCCTCTGCAAGTCGTGCAGGACGCTGCGCGCGAACAAGGCTGGCTCTTTCCCGTCGACCTGGGCGCACGGGGGACAGCTACCATCGGTGGCATGATTTCAACCAACGCTGGAGGCAATAGCGTCATACGTTACGGCATGATGCGAAATCAAGTTCTCGGGATCGAAGCGGTGCTACCCGATGGCCGCATTATCGACGCCATGAATGAAATGCTGAAGAACAATACTGGCTATGACTTGAAACAACTACTCATTGGCGCCGAGGGCACACTGGGCATTGTGACCAAAGCGGTTTTAAAACTGCAACCGGCACCGCTTCGAACATTCACCGCGATGGTGGTGTGTGACAATTTCGATGGCGTAAAAACCTTATTAAAGAGCGCCTCTACGCAACTGGCCAGCAGCCTGACAGCCTTTGAAGCCATGTGGGGTAACTACTACGATTTAAATGTCGCCGAAACTGGGCGTCACCAAGCGGTGTTACCCCCGCATCAAGCGTTTTACATATTGCTAGAAAGTAGTCACAGCCAAGTCACTGAAACCAATCCGCTTGAGACGTTTTTAGAAGCGCAATTGGAAAGCGCTGTCATTAGCGATGCAGTCATAGCAAACTCGGAGCAACAGGCAGACCAACTTTGGGCCATTCGCGATGACGTCGAAGCTAAGATGATCTTCAGAAGCCCCGCCATCTCCTATGATATCAGTCTGCCGTTGCGTCATATGCAGGCATACACCGAGCAGCTTGAGCAGGCCTTGGCCAACTTTGATCCCGATGTAAAGTGCGTGACGTTCGGTCATTTGGGTGACGGTAATATCCACCTCGGTATAGGCCCATTGTCGGATAAAAAAGCGGTGAACGATATTGTCTACAACCTACTGACCCAATTTAAAGGCTCAGTATCGGCAGAGCATGGCATTGGTCTTGACAAAAAATCCTATCTAAACTTATGCCGCACCGAAGCGGAAATACACGTCATGAAAAGCATTAAAACCGCCATTGATCCTCGCGGGCTCATGAATCCCGGCAAAATATTTGCCTAATGAAAGCGATCACTACTCTAATCCTATTGCTGGGGTTTGCTGCCGCGCAAACAGCCTCAAGCCAAGTAGTCGGCCCCGAGGAAATCGGCCCAGCGCTCGTCTGGACTGTGCAAGGCGACTTTAGAGATATTAAGCAGGACATCGTTACAACGATAGAAGCCAAAGGCTTGGTCGTGTCCTATACTGCCTACGCAGCCAACATGCTAGCGCGAACATCAGAGGCGGTAGAAGATGCAAAGCCCGTATATGACCAGGGTGAATCGATACTGTTTTGCAAGGCCGATCTCAGCCACGAACTGGCACAGCAAGATCCGCATAACATCGTCTTATGCCCCTACTCCATCAGTTTATACACCCTGATTGACGCGCCTACGACCACTTACGTGAGCGTGCGTCTACCGGCCTTACAAGTACCCGCTTATATCGCCGTCCACGATCTACTCGAGCAAATCGTGGAACAGGCGCTGGAGTGGTATCGCTGAACGTCTAGGCGAACTTGCCTAGGTAACTTTCGATACCTGGATTATCGGCTTTAACGCCCTTAAGGACGGGGGTGTTAATTTTATCGACTTTCACAGTTTTCGCATCGCGTAGGTAATCGGCGACCACATCCCAAATGGGCGCGCCCGGAGATTGTGAGCCCACAGTCGCCCAACCTGCCACTTTATAATTCTTGCCAGCCTCGATTTTCTCACCGTTATCCAGTGTCATGTCGGTAATGCGCGCGCCAAACTGACCTTGGGGCTCAATCACGTAATTCAAGCCACCGCAACGCACCATGTCACCACCCTGCTGATAGTAAGGATCGCTGTTGAATAAGTTATCCGCGACATCCTCTAAGATCGCTTTTAAATTTTCGCCCGACATCTCGCGTGCGTAAGTCTCGGGGTAGGTCATACAGGTTTGATCCATCACACGATCCATGGTGATGGTTTCACCAGGCAACACTGTTGTGCCCCAGCGAAAACCCGGCGACAGCGAAATTTGCGCATCAAGCTGCGTACGCAGAGCATCGCAAATTACCTGATCGAACGTTCCGTTAAAATTACCGCGGCGATACAACAAAGAGTCAGCGACTGCGAGCTCTTCGTTAAGAATATCCAAATAGGGTGCCCGAACGGCGTCAATGAAGCTCACCATTTCAGGGTCTGGGGTCAACAATTCGGAGAATACTGGCAGCAAGCGGTACCGATAGTCTTTGACTCTCCCTTTACCCAAATCTAAGTCCAATACGCCAACGAATTTTCCGTTAGAACCCGCATTAGTCACCAGGGTAACACCGCCGGAGTTTTTCACCTCGACCGGCACCGGAACGCCGTCGTGAGTATGGCCACCAAGAATCACATCGATACCCGAGACCTGGCTTGCCAATTTAAGATCGACATCCATACCGTTGTGCGACAGCAAAATGACTGCGTCGACCTCTTCATTGGCACGAATCTCGTCAACCAAATCAGCCAAATCGTTTTCTCGTATACCAAAGGTCCAGTTTGGAATAAACCGTTTTGGATTGGCAATCGGGGTATACGGGAACGCCTGACCAATAACAGCGACTCGATGTTCGCCCATCGTTTTAATATCATAGGGCTTGAACACATGCCCGGTCATATCATCATAAACCGGCACACCATCAAACAAAGCTTCGTCGCTGGCGTAGGTGTTTTGCGCCACAAAGGTACCGTTGAATTTTTCGACGTTAGCTAAAATTTCGTCTTCTAGGTAAGTGAACTCCCAGTGACCGGTCATAATGTCCACGCCAAGCTTATTGGTCGCTTCCACCATATCCTGACCGCGAGTCCAGTAGGCGGTACCGGAACCTTGCCAGGTGTCGCCGCCATCAAGCAGCAGACTTCGACCATCTGGCACCGAGGCGCGGAGCTGATCAATCAAGGTTTTAAGGTGGGCGAACCCCCCCACTTTGCCGAAGCGGCTTGCCGCTTCTTCAAAATTTAAATAGGTTAAGGCATGCGCCTGAATCGCCGAAGCATCGCTAAGCTCAGACAGCAAGCTTTTGCCGACTTTATGCGGCCAGCGGCCATAAGTCGTTCCAAAACCTAAATTGACGTTCGGCTCGCGAAAATAAATAGGATTTAACTGAGCGTGGGTATCCGTGATGTGCAGCAAGCGAGCCGAGCCGAAGACAGGCACATCATACAAAGATGAAGCCGAGTTAGACCATGTTTTGGCACTGGCCGACAAACCTACACCGGCCATAGAGAATGCAGCGCTCGAGCGCATTAACAAATCCAAAAATTCGCGACGATTCATGCCGACCTCTGCTACTTGAGCACGCGGCTTTGCCAAGCCGTCGCTTCGTTTTCGGCTTGCGCCATGGCCGCTTTTGCGGTGTCTAGCGCCCGTTGCGCATGCACCATCGCCTGCTCACAAGCACCAGATGCGTGCTCTGCTTTGGCCTCTGCTAAGTAGGTCTCGGTGGGCACCCAGGCAAAACCGCGTGCATCGACCGCGTTATACGCATCTTGCGCTTTTTGTATCAGAGCACTCGCCTCAGTGCAGTCGTCCGCCAATACGGAACCACTGAACAGCGCCAAACTCAGTGCCGCCATACCCATAAATTTAGGAGTCATTGAATTCACCGTTGTCTTATTTACGAGTGGTAGGGCCATTGAGGGGCAAACCATTGCTCATGTACGTCAAAAAGTATTCGAGATTGCGATATTCTTCGCTTTGAAGTTCAAACCCTTTAGCCTTGACTTGATCGTTACACTCCTTGAAACGGCGCTGAAGCGGGCCTACTTCATCCCACTTGCCACGGTACGACGGCCAATGAGTCACATGCCCCAAAGCGGCGCTTAAACGCTCTGAGCGCAGATTATTACCGGCCATTTCTAAGTGGCAAGAGCTACAGGCGAAGTTCAATTGGCCTCGGCGCTGATAATAGAAGGCCTTACCATCCTCGTAAGCGGCCAAGGCTTGTTCGTTGGGCACATCAATATTGATCGACTCTTCACGCGACTCAAATGCCATGTAGGCTGATAGCGCTACCATATCGTAATCGAGGTAGTCCCAAACCTCCTCCCCATTTGCCTCACGACAATTGTTGATCGCAAGCTCCAAGGTCACTACGCCTTGCTTAGCGTCCCACATGGGGTAGTTTTGTTTCACGGCTGGCGTACCACCAAAGCAATCTGCGTAGGGGCCGTCTTCCCAGAGTGCCTCACCATCGAAAACAGCGTCTTCGTAGGGTGGAAAACCCGCTTCAAGGGCCTCCCACTGTTTGCGTTTATCCTCGTCTAGGGCATAAGCGCCATTGATGTGCTCTGCAACCTCAATACTTGGAAACCGCTTTTCAAAGAATTGAACAAAGGCTGCACGATCTTCCTCTGGCCCTGCGGCTGCCGACAAGCTCAAGCTTGCAAGCAGCGCAACCGTAACTGGATACTTCATAGGCTACCTCTAGTACTCAGTCGCTATCGACTTATTATTTTTTCTTGCGGCTTTTAACTACCTGTTCTTCGGTATCACTGTACCCTTGGTTATCGGTCCAAGACAGTGTAAAGGTATCTCCCCCTTCAACGCCGCGGATAGCGAAGTTGATAATAGGGTCTTTAGACACCGAACCACTCAAGTCAGCGGCCAAAACAACCTCACCGTTGATTTTGCACTCCCAATCAATTAGGTGGTGCGTCTTATGCGCCAGGATCGATACCTTACCGTCTTTAAGGACAGGGTTATCCTCTGCGTCGCGCTCAATACCCGGGGTCATAGGGTGCACAACCATGGTCATCACTGACAGCACATTATCAGCAGCGGTATCTCCCTCTTTCAAACGCAAACGAGTGCGAGTGCGAGGCCGATAGTTTTCAATTTCTTCTGAACGAGCGTGATCTGACATATTTCTCTCCTAATCCTGTTTAGCCGCCGCAACCGCCAAGCGTTGCCTTCACTTCTTTGCTGGCGGAATAAAGCCCCTTATCGGTCTCGACAATGGCATGCACCATGGTTGTCCCGGCCAGCTTGATAAACGTTTCTAATTCTGGCTCTACTCGGGGACTAAAATAGAATTTCGCTGAAATCGGCGTTGGATTCACTTCGGCCATAAAGGTAATGCTTTTAAGGGCGCCTAATTTCGCCTCATCAACTTTAACTTTAACGTTTGTTTTTGCTGGGCTCTCGGCGATGTCGGGCAATTCCAGGGTAATGCCATCCGAACCGTCGGCGATGTCTTGACCGCCAAACATCGTGCTGCGTGCTTTGGCAAAATCACCTAGGCCAAAGGCCTCAGAATTTCTAGCGAATGCGGTCAATGGCATGGCGACTAACGCGGCTGCGGCCATTAAGCCCTGCACAATACGACGTCTTGAAAATAACTTAGACATACTTTTCTCCGTTGCTGTTATAAAGAATGGACGTAGTCTACCATCCACTCCAGTTCCTGATCTGTCAAAATATGATGAGCGCCATAGGGCGGCATGTTGGTATTGGGGTTTCGAACTCTGGGATCGGCAATCTGCGCTTTGAGCTGTTCCCGATCAGGGTAGCGTAACTGCATCATAATCAAAGCAGGTCCACTATTACCCGGTTGCTCTGCTCCCTCAGCCATATGGCAGGAAAAGCAGTTACCAGCGTTACGATCAGCGGCCAAGCCGTAGCCTTTAGCGATGCGTTCTTCTAGCGACAAATCAGATGCACTCAAGTTTGCGCATCCAAGCAATAGTGCCGCAGTAACCATTAATTTTAGCTTTGGCATTACAGGCTCTCCTGTACCATATAGTCTACGGCCGCTTTGACGTCGTCGTCAGTCAGGTTCATGAAACCACCTTTAGCTGGCATGACTCCGGCCTCGCCTTGGTAACCTTCTATGGCATGCTTGTACAGGGTGGCACTACCCGCCGCTATTCGCCCACGCCACCCTTCGACGTCACCCACTTTGGGGGCGCCCGCTAATCCCGAGCCGTGACAAAGCATGCAGCTTTGATCGTACACACTCTTACCGACAGTCGCTACTGCAGGCTGAGATTCAGTAGCTGCCTCAGTGGCATCTCCCTGCGCAGCCGCCAGCTCCTCTGCCAAAGAGGGCGATGCCTGCGACTTGATTTCGATAGCGGCAGGATCTCGGCAATCCGACATACAGCGTGTGTTCGCCGTATCGGGACGTTCGTCAGGAATAAAATTGGGCTCATTCGGCAAGCGCACGGTAGCCAAAGTGTCTTGATTAAGCTCGAAGGTCTCGTCGTCAATGATGTAATTCATAAACAACAAGTAGGCCGTTAGAGAATAGACCTCATCGGGCGCTAAAGATCTGGGCGCCGTATAGGGCATGGCTCGGTTGATATAGTCGAATACCGTGCTCGTGTAATTCCAGTACGAGCCGATCGTTTTATGCGGACGCCCATCACCGCTCAAAGTGCCTTCACCACCTGCGAGCGAGGGATAACCGTCAACACCCTCACCAAAACTACCATGGCAAGAGGCGCATTTTTCTTCGTAGATCCACTCGCCCTCTTCCGCTGTACCGCGACCCTCTGGCAATCCCAATCCGTCCGGGCGCACATCAATATCCCAACCCGCTATTTGCTCAGGGGTCGCGACTTGACCATAACCGTAGTAGCCCGAGTCCTTTTCGGCCTGGGCAGCACCTGCTCCGAGCGTCATGGCGACCGCCAGCAACCCACTTGATAATAAGCTCGTTTTTACTTGATTAGGAGATTTGAACATTGACGACACTCCCATCTGCGTTAACTTTCCATGTGTGAATGGCATTTTTGTGATAAATCGAGTTCTCACCCCTAGCGGCACGTAGCTGACCGTAGGTAGGCTGCACAAACCCGGTGTCATCTATCGCTCGACTCTGAATCATTGCAGGCTGGCCTTGCCAGTCCCATTCTAAACCGAAGCGGGTCAGTGCACGGGGGAATACCTCGCTGGTGAATTTGGCTTCACGCCAGGTCACACCGCCATCAAAGGACACGTCTACATGCTTGATTTTGCCTCGTCCAGACCAAGCCAATCCCTCAACCCAAACTTTGCCAGGCTTCATCATGGGCTTCTCTGGACACGGATTCGTTACGACCGAGTTACACTCTTGTACAAATGTAAATTCGCGTGAGCGACCGTCGGGCATCAAATCGGTATATTTCGAAGTTTCTTCGCGGTGGTACCAAGGCTGGTCGCCTATCTCTAAACGACGCAACCATTTGATACTGGTATTGCCTTCCCAGCCTGGATTCACCAGCCGCACAGGGTAACCCTGCTCGGGCCGCAGCATCTCGCCGTTTTGGGCATATACAACTAAGGTATCATCTAAAGCTTTTTCGAGCGGGATACTGCGACTCATGTGCGAGCCATCTGCTCCCTCCGCCAGAACCCATTTACCCTCGGGTTTGACGCCGACTTCTTCCAAGAGTGTGGACAGTAAAACCCCTGTCCACTCGGCACAGCCGATCATACCGTGGGAAAACTGCAGACGATTCATCTGCGCACCACGCCATTCCATGCCACCGTTAGCGGGACATTCCACAAAATGAATTTTGCTCACCGATGGAAAGCGCATCAAGTCATCCATCGATAGGATAATTGGACGCTCGACCATGCCGTGAATCATCAGATGATGTTCCTGCGGCTTTATGTCCGGGAGACCAGCGTGGTAACGCTCAAACATAACACCACTGGGCGTAATGATCCCTTTAAGATCAGCCAAAGGAGTGAAACTGATGGACGAAATGCGGTCGGGCGTGAGCCATTCGACGGTTCGACGCTGCACATGGGATTCGTATTTGGAGGGCGAGCCATAGGGTGCAAACAACACTGGCTTGCCCAAGGTTTTGCCGTAAGCGGGCTCCTCCGGAGGAAAAGCTGCCTTAACGGAGGGCATGTGTGCCGCAGCGGCCGTGGCGGATGCAGCCCCTAGAAATGTGAGACCCTTACGTAAAAAGCCGCGGCGATCGGTACCCGTTAAATTTTCGCCCGAAACTGCGACTTGTTGTAGTAAACTATCGAGTTCTGCTTGTTTATTCATGCGCTAACCTTGATTATTTTATGAGCGACACGTAAGTTGAAGTGACAGCATATTATAAAATTCTTAACTAACGCAACCACCCTGAGGAAAAGCTGACAGTGGAACTCGACAAAATGCAAGCATCGGCGAAGAACGCGACCGATATGCTAAAGCTACTTGGGCACCCTGACCGCCTTATGGTTTTGTGCCAACTCAAAAACGGTGAAGCATCGGTGGGTGAGCTTTCCCGTATGCTTAACATTAAGCAATCTCCCTTGTCTCAGCATCTCGCGCGCATGCGCCACGAGGGCGTTGTAGAAAGTCGACGGGAGGCGCAAACCATCTACTATCGCCTATCCGGAGATAAGGTCGCGCAGATTGTGACCGTACTCTACGAGCTCTACTGCGCGACTGACGACGAGGACAGTGCGTGCGCTGCATCCGATCAGTAATCGTCAAAAAGAAAACAAATCACAGCATTTGCATATTAGAAAGTTTGAAGGTAACTTAGTTACCAATAACGATAAAACAGAAATAAGGGATACCCTATGAAGACGAACCTCGCATTCCGCATGAGCGCCATGGCACTCGCATTTGCCACTCCAATGGCCTTTGCGACCAATGGCTACTTCACTCACGGCGTTGGTAGCCACAATAAAGCACAAGCTGGAGCCGGCTTAGCATCACCTTCGCAGGCGATTGACGCAGCGAACAATCCGGCCTCGGCCATTTTGGTAGACGATCAGACCAACGCAAGCTTGAGCATTTTCTCGCCTAGACGCAGCTACACTGCGTCTGCAAGCATGGCACAGGGAAATGGCGGTGCCTTTAGCATCATGACTCAGGGCGAGCTCGATTCAGGCAGCGAATACTTTCCTCTGCCCGCCATCTCCAAGAAATGGATGTGGGGCGATGACAGCGCCCTAGCATTTAGCTTTTACGGACGCGGAGGCATGAACAGCGATTGGAAGGGTGGCGCAGCCGCCTTTGATCCAGACGGTCCAGGTCCCGCTCCTGTCATGACCATGCCCGGCACTTTCGGCATGGGTGATACTGGCGTCGACTTAATGCAAGCATTTGTAGAGCTCGCATGGGCGAAGAAGGTGTCTGATACTTTTGCAATCGGCGTAGCACCCGTTGTGGTAATTCAAGCCTTTGAGGCGAAGGGGCTTGAAGCCTTCACTGGCTATACCAAGACATTCGCCGCCAACGCAGCACAAGGCGGTGCACCGGCCAATAGCTTGACCGGAAACGGCCACGACATGTCCACCGGCATTGGATTCAAATTCGGTGCCAACTGGCAAGTAAGCGACTCGGTCTCATTGGCGTTTGCTCATCAAACCGAGATAGGCATGTCGGAATTCGACGACTACTCTGACTTATTCGCAGAAGGTGGTGCTTTCGATATTCCGTCAAGTACGCGCGTTGGCGTAAGCTTTCAGGCAACACCCGCGCTTACCATACACCTTGATGGCGAGAGCATTGGCTACAGTGACATCGGCTCTGTTGGTAATAGCGGCCTAAACATCTACGCCTGCCCCACCGCAGCAATCCCGGTTCCGAAAGATCTAGAATCGTGTCTGGGTGGCAACAACGGCGCGGGTTTTGGCTGGGATGATATGAGCGTCGTCAAGCTAGGTTTTACCTACAACGCGGGCGACACCACCTACCGCGCGGGCTTCTCCAAGGGCGACCAGCCAATCCAGCCTTCCGAGGTTCTGTTCAATATTCTGGCGCCCGGCGTCATTGAGCAGCACATCTCGTTCGGCATGGGCAAAAAGTTAAGCAACGATCGCGAATGGGGCTTCAGCTTGATGCACGCGCCAGAAAAGAGTGTGAAAGGCGGATCCATGTTTGACCCAACTCAGACAATCGAGCTGAAAATGCATCAGTTTGAGCTTGAGTTTTACTACACTTGGTAAACACATAAACGGGGTGCTTAGCACCCCTTTTTTAGGCGCTTAATATCAGAACATCATAATATTGTTAGGAAAGGAGCATGTATGAAAGATGGTATCATCTCTTGGAAAGCTGCAGGTGTTGCACTCGGTTTGCTGCTCATCGTAGCAACTTATCTCGTAAAACCGTTGGGCGTATCCACACAGTTCGTTGTTTCCGATGCAGCAATCGCGCATAAGGTTAACCCCGAATTTGCTGAGAACAACGTCTATCTCAATAAGTATGGTGAAAAGGAAGATTGGGGCGTTGGTTACGGCTGGATGCTGGTATTCGGCATGCTTGTCGGTGGCGGCATCACTGCGCGCCTTTTCGCCAACAAACAGCCCGAGATGGATAAAGGCTCAATGCCCAGCCTCTGGAAAGAACAGTTTGGCCCTTCTAAATTGAAACGCAACCTCGCCAGTTTTGGCGGCGGCATTTTATTACTTTTCGGTGCCCGACTCGCGGGAGGGTGCACGAGCGGCCACATGATCAGCGGCATTTCACAAATGGCCATCAGCTCATTCATATTCGGCGCTGTGACTTTCGCAGTCGCAATCGCCACTGCTAAATTTTTGTACCGTAAACGAGGAGTCTAATCATGACACTAGTCATCGGATTTTTAATCGGCTGTGCCTTTGGCGCCATTCTTTACTTAGGCGGGGCCTCGAGTTACCGCCGCATCCTTGGCACCCTACTCTTAAAAGACATGTGGATCATCAAACTCATGATGACTGCGATGGGGGTAGGCACTTTGGGTATCTATCTGCTCGATTTGGGCAACCTCGCAAACTTAAGCATTAAACCTGCATACATATGGGGCGTTGTTGCTGGTGGGGCAATTTTCGGGATTGGCTGGGCCTTGTCAGGCTACTGCCCCGGGACCTGCGTGGTAGGCAGCTCTGAAGGTAAAACAGATGCGATATTTACATTAGTGGGCGCATTAGTGGGCGCTTTCCTGTTTGCATTCGCCTATCCAGTCCTAGAGGAAACCGTATTGGCCCCTGCAAATTTAGGCTCCATTTCTTTAGAAAGCGTACTCGGAGTTCAGGGTATTTGGATCGCAGCGCCTTTTAGTGCCCTGCTGATTTTCCTGGCTTTCTTCGTACTCAAAGATCGATACGAATAAACTGAGTGAGCGGCGCCTTTGGCGCCGTTTCTTTTTCTGCGGTGGACATAGCTATTCACAGCCGGCTTTGTTAAATTTCAGGTTCTCTTCACAGCCATATTAAGCCCTTTAATGTCAGCCTCATCACAAGCAGCAGCCGCTTCCATTGATCAACACACCCCCATGATGCAGCAGTTTTTGCGCATCAAAGCGGAACACCCAAAACACCTGTTGTTTTATCGGATGGGCGATTTCTACGAGTTATTTTTTGATGACGCCGTCAGAGCTGCATCGCTGCTCGACATCACACTAACAGCACGGGGAAAATCGGGCGGTGAAGACATTCCCATGTGCGGCGTCCCCTATCACGCTGCGGAGAGCTACCTAGCTCGCCTCATTCGCAAAGGCGAATCGGTCGCCATCTGCGAGCAAGTGGGGGACCCTGCCACCAGCAAAGGGCCGGTAAAACGCGAGGTGGTGCGAATTATCACCCCGGGCACGCTGAGTGATGAAGCACTTCTAGACCAGTCGCGAGATAACCTAATCCTAGCCATTCATCAAGGGAAAGACTCGATCGGGGTGGCGTATATCGAACTTAGCGCGGGCATTTTTAAGGTACTTGAGGTCGCCGATCGAGAATTGTTAGCCGCTGAGCTGTCGCGACTACAGCCGGCAGAAGTACTTTACGCCCAAAGCTCAGGCATCAGCGACTTAGTGACCAGTAAATCGGTCCGCGAGCTCCCGCCTTGGGATTTTGAACCTGAGTCCGCTGAACGAGAACTCAACCGGCACTTTGGCACGCAAGATCTCGCGGGGTTTGGATGCTCCGAACTGACCCAAGCAGTATGTGCCGCTGGCGCCCTCCTGCGCTACGTAAAAGACACACAGCGAGACGAGCTCACGCATCTCACCAGCTTAAGCCACGAACAAAACAGCGACGCCGTGCTGATGGACCCATCGACGCGGCGCAACCTAGAAATCGATATTAACTTGCAGGGTGGCGAAGACAACACCTTATATAGCGTATTAAACACCTGCAAAACGCCAATGGGAGCCCGTTTACTGCGTCGAGAGCTACTGCGCCCCATGGCGAAGCGACCCGCGATCGAGAGGAGACTCGATGCCCTAAGCGCCATAATCGACAACATGAGAGACGGCGATCTTCGCCTTGCTCTGGCTGGCGTCGGCGACATGGATCGCATTTTGACTCGCGTTGCTCTGCGTTCGGCTCGCCCCAGAGATTTAACCCGACTTAGGCAATCATTGCATTGCGTACCACCCCTACAGCAAATTCTTGAGCATATAAACGACAGCGTACTGACAGACATTTGCCTCAACTTAGGAGACTTCCAGGCACTGCGCGACTTGCTCGACCACGCCATAATCGACAACCCGCCAGTAGTGATACGCGAAGGCGGTGTCATCGCGCCGGGATTTAACCCAGACCTCGATGAACTTCGAGGGCTCAGTACTCAGGCCGGAGACTACCTGCTCGAGCTTGAAACACGAGAGCGTGAACGCACCGGCATTAGTACATTAAAAGTGGCTTACAATCGCGTTCATGGTTACTACATCGAAATGTCAAAGGCACAAGCTGAACAGGCGCCTGTAGACTATCAACGTCGGCAAACACTAAAGAACGTCGAGCGCTTTATCACCCCTGAGCTCAAGGCTTTCGAAGACAAGGCATTGTCTGCAAAGAGTCGAGCGCTAGCGCTCGAAAAAGAGCTGTATGAAGAAATACTGACCACGCTAAATGCTGAGCTCTTGCCCCTGCGCGCCTGCGCCGAGGCCTTGGCGCTGCTTGATCTGCTGGCTTGTCTAGCAGAGCGCGCGCAGGCGCTTCGATTGGTACGACCCACCTTCGGCAACGAGAGACTCTTTGAAGTCAATCAGGGGCGCCACCTCGTCGTCGAGCAGGTCTCAGAATCGCCTTTTATTGCGAATGATCTATTATTGAATAATCAACGTGAGATGCTTCTGATCACCGGCCCTAATATGGGCGGTAAATCGACCTACATGCGGCAAATTGCCTTGATTGCTTTAATGGCGCACGTGGGCAGCTATGTGCCTGCTGAGGCAGCACATTTGAGTACGATAGACCGCATCTTTACACGCATTGGGTCGTCGGATGATCTTGCGGGAGGACGCTCAACCTTTATGGTCGAAATGACCGACACCGCAAATATCCTCAACAACGCAACATCCAACAGTCTGGTATTAATGGATGAGATTGGCCGCGGCACTTCAACGTTTGATGGATTGAGCTTGGCATGGGCAACCGCACGCCGCCTCGCCGATCACATCCATTGCTTCACCTTGTTTTCAACCCACTACTTCGAATTAACCGAGCTACCCAGCCTTTGCCCTAACATGATCAACGTGCACTTAGGAGCGCAAGAGTATAATGATGGTATCGTATTCATGCATACCGTCAGAGAAGGCGCGGCAAGCCAAAGCTTTGGCTTGCAAGTCGCTAAATTGGCAGGCCTGCCTGCAAACGTCATCCAAGCAGCAAAAACCAAGTTGACCGAGTTAGAGCAAGGTAGCAAGCAGACCAAAGCGGCTACAGCGGCGGTCTATCAAGCGGAGCTATTTGCTGATGAAGCGAGCGATACGGTGAAGGAAGCTCTGCAACAACTCAATCCAGACCAAATGACACCCATTGAGGCCTTGGTTGCGTTAAGTCAGCTTAAGTCTAAGCTTGTTCCATAAAAGCACTTCTAAAGCGTGTGGCAAGCGGTTAGAATTGCGGCCGTTGAATTAGGGCGCTAGGAGATTACCATGACCTTTGTTGTTGGCGAAGATTGTATTAATTGTAAACACACCGACTGCGTCGAAGTGTGCCCAGTAGATTGCTTTTACGAAGGCCCCAATTTCTTAGTGATCCACCCTGACGAGTGTATTGACTGCGCTCTTTGCGAGCCTGAATGCCCGGTCGACGCAATTTTCAGCGAAGATGAGCTACCGGAAGACCAGCAAGTGTTTTTAGAGTTGAACGCCGAGCTTGCAGAGATCTGGCCCAATATTACCGAAATGAAAGACGCCCTACCCGATGCTGAAGAGTGGGCGGGCAAATCCAATAAACTCGCATTATTGCAGCGCTAAGCTCTAGCGTTTACCCAATACAGAATGGGGGTCGACTGGCTTCCCATTCTTACGAATTTCGAAGTGAAGCTTGACGCTGTCCGTACCCGAGTCCCCTTTGCGGGCGATCAACTGTCCCGCTTTGACATCCTGCCCTTCTGAGACCTCGATACTGTCGTTGTGACCATAGGCACTTAAAAACGTATCGTCGTGCTTAACAATTAACAACAAACCGTACCCTGCGATGCCGGTTCCAGCATAGACCACTCGTCCCGATGCGACCGCGACAATCGGGTCACCACGCTGACCGCCGATATCAATACCCTTGTGAACAGAGCCCGAATAATTTCTTACAACACTCCCTTCAGAGGGCCAGCGCCACCGACCATTAAAGGTGGGTAAGGGCTTCTCTGGTACCGAGACACGCGGTGTTGTAACCGTATTCCTCGCGCCTGCACTACTCTGGGGCACCGCTGCCTTAGGGGTACTTGCCTTAGCAGAAGCCACAGAAGATGACGGTTGGCTCGGGCGCTGATACGGCGCTTTGAACACGAGCTTCTGACCTGGATAGATTGTGTAGGGGGCTGCAATGTTGTTAATTTTGGCAAGCTCTTGGTAATCCATACCGTAGCGCCAGGCAATCTTAAACAAAGTATCGCCCGCCACCACATAATAACGTGCAGGCGGTTGGGAGTTGGGTATCACACGATACTCGACCGGCGCACGCGATGTCGCACACCCGGTTAACGTTAAGACCAACAACAGCAACGCAACGCGCCCTCGAATGGCACGCGGGCTATGAATCGTCTTATGACAAGCCGTGCTCATGGCCCCAGCGCGATTGCAGCAACGTAACCAATGCGATTCCCAATGCAGCGCAACACAGGCACAGCAGAATGCTCGGTTCCCCCGCCGAGTAATTCCACGGAGCGACCGGACTACCCTCAGCTTCACGCCAGGGCCAAACCATCGCCAGCGAGCCCCATAAAAAGCCGGTTAACACCGCAACCGTAGCGCGCCGTTTGTGTTCGAGCAAATACGTAAGTACTCGACTAAAACTGGTAATTCCCGCTGCCGCGCCCAGCATGAAGAGGGCTATCGAAATAAGGTCAAGTTGCTTTAAAGCGCCAAGCACAGGTTGATACATACCGATCAGCAACAACAATAGAGACCCTGACACACCCGGCAATATCATGGCACAAATTGCCACAAAACCGGCGCCAAAAAACATCCACGGAGCGGCCGACACATCTGCTGGCACCCAAAAAATAAAGCTCGCCGCAAACACAGCGGCCAAGAACGACAGGACAAAACTGGGCAAATTATAGCCGCCCACTTGCCGCTGTAATACTAAGGCTGACGCCGCAATTAAGCCAAAAAAGAACGACCACAGCGGCAGCGGGTGATGCGCCATTGTCCACAAAATTAATTGTGCAAGGCTAATAATACTGACACCAATACCTGCGACTAATACGGCTAAAAAACGCCCATTAATGTGTTCCCAAGCCTCTCGCAACTGGCCCCGCAACACCAATCGGGCCGCCTGAGTATCGATCGAGCTGATACTTCTGAGCAGGGTGTGGTAAATACCGGTGATTAAAGCCATGGTGCCACCCGACACACCGGGAACCACATCCGCCGCGCCCATCAACATGCCTCGCAAAAACACACCTAAATCACTCATCAACGCACAGCACCAGGCAGCAACGGGACAAAATAAACGGACTCAAGCACTTCGTGAATAAACTCGCCACCCTCGCGCACAACAAGGTGTAGCGCTTGTTTTTCGGAGCCCACTGGCATCACTAAACGACCGCCATCTGCCAACTGGTCAAGGAGCGCTTGAGGGATGGTATCGCCCGCCGCTGCGACCAAAATACCATCGTAAGGGCCCTTATCAGCCCAACCTAACATGCCATCGCCATGCTTACACGAGGCATTCCAAACCTTCAGCGACCGCAGCCGCTGCTTGGCTTTTAAGAGCAACGGTTTAATGCGCTCGACGCTAAAGACCTGATCGACCAAGCGCGACAATACATAAGTCTGAAACCCAGAACCGGTGCCTATTTCCAGCACATTTTTGCGCGGTCCCGCGGCAAGTAAGATTTCTGTCATACGTGCGACGGTTAAAGGCTGACTCAAGGTCTGCTGATAGCCGATCGGTAACGCCGTATCTTCGTAGGCTCTATGGGCCATGGCTTCGTCTAAAAACAAGTGTCTCGGGGCATTACGCATAACTTCTAGGACGCTTAAGTCTTGCACCCCCTGATCGCACAAACGCTGCACTAAACGCTCGCGGGTACGCTGCGAGGTCATGCCGATACCCGAGACATCGCGCGTATTCATAAGCTCGCCTCAGCAACAATCACCACCGCATGCACGGCGACTCCCTCACCTCTGCCCATTGGGCCCAGACCCTCGGTAGTCGTAGCCTTAACGCTGACCTGCGTGACCGCAACTTGCATACAGGTCGCCAATGTCTCGCGCATAATATCAATAAAGGGACGCAACTTTGGTGCCTGAGCGATGACGGTTATATCGGCATTGTTGAGTTCATAGCCCAACGAACGCACTTTCGACATCACATCGTGCAAAAATTCGAGGCTGTTACGGCCTTGATGCCGCGCATCAGTGTCGGGATAGAACAAACCGATATCCCCGAGGGCGAGTGATCCCAGCAGTGCATCGCACAGTGCATGAATCAGCACATCTCCATCAGAGTGAGCCTTAAAAGCCTGACTAAAAGGTATATCAACACCACCCAGACGCAGGTGCTCGCCTTCAGTGAAGGCGTGGACATCATAGCCATGCCCTATTCGAATCATTACTGCCTCTCTAACCACAGATTCGCCAAATGAAGATCATCGGGCAAGGTCACTTTAATGTTATAGGCGGGCCCCTCGACAAGACCCACTTCCAATCCTTGAGCCTCGAGCGCGGAGGCCTCATCCGTTATGTTGTGACCAGCCTGTAGACCCGCTCGAAGGGCTGAGCATAAATCTTCAACTTTGGCCATTTGAGGTGTTTGCGCGCCCCACAAACCCTCTCGAGAGACCGTTCGATCGATCACACCAGCGCGATTCGAGCGCTTAATCGTATCACTAATTGGGCGGGCGAGTATTGCCGCTCGATACTGCGAGCGGGCACGCCAGAGCACATCAATATCGCGCGTTTGCAGCATTGGACGAGCTGCATCGTGCACCATGACCCAATCGCCATCATCGGCCTGCAAGTCAATATATGCGAGCGCATTCAAAACCGAGTTTACGCGCTCAGCGCCGCCCTCTACCTTCACAATCTTGGGATGAGTCGCGAAGTCGCTTTCCAAAAACTGACGATCAGAGGCAGACAACGCCACTACGATCTTGTAGGTCGTGGGCCAAGACAGAAAGGTCGCCAAACAATGATCGAGCAGTGAGCGTCCCCTGAGCTTGGTATACTGCTTCGGGAAATCACCGCCAAAACGTTGACCCACACCTGCCGCAGGAATAACCACCCAGCAACGCTCAGCGGCCATCGGGTTGCTCCTGCTTGAGAGCACTCTGAGGGGCTGAGGCATTGGGCTGTCCTGCCGAATTCGACGGAGTCTCCGGAAATAAATACAAGGTCTCGCCCCGCTTTATCAAACCAAGATCTTCTCGAGCGCGTTCTTCAATGAGCTCATTAGACGTTTTTAAAGACACGATCTCTTCCAATAGCTCGTTATTTTTTTCTTCTAACCGTGCGTTTTCGCGTTCGAGTTGTGTCAAGCGTTGCTTGAGCTCCGCCTGCTCTTGCAACGAACCTTCAGCAAACCATAGGCGGTACTGTAACCAGACCAACAGCAGGCTAAGAACCAGCGCCGCCCATTTCATACTTAAGCGCGAGAAAACTCCGCTCTGCCGCGATACGGAGCTTTACCACCCAACTGAGCTTCGATTCGCAGCAAGCGGTTGTATTTTGCAACGCGGTCAGAACGACAGGCTGAACCCGTTTTGATCTGACCCGCGCCAGTTGCAACGGCCAAATCTGCAATCGTGGTATCTTCGGTCTCGCCTGAACGGTGCGATATCACTGCTGTGAATCCCGCATTTTGGGCCATAGCAATAGCGTCGAGCGTTTCTGACAAGGAACCAATTTGGTTAAATTTAATCAGAATCGAATTGCCGATACTCTGCTCGATACCGCGCTTCAAGATCGCCGTATTGGTCACAAACAAATCGTCACCCACCAGCTGAATTTTGTCACCCAACTGCTTGGTCAAATACGCCCAGCCTTCCCAGTCTGACTCGTCTAAACCATCTTCAATCGACAGAATGGGGTGTTTAGCCGCCAAGTCAGCCAGGTAGTCCGCAAAGCCCTCACTCGAGAAGCTCTTATTTTCGCCAGACAGCACGTACTGCCCGTCTTTGTAAAACTCAGAGGCTGCACAATCGAGCGCCAAGGTGATATCGGTACCCAATTCATAGCCTGCCGCACTCACTGCCTCGGCAATCACACTCAGAGCCGCTTCATTCGATGGCAGGTTTGGTGCAAACCCCCCTTCATCACCCACGGCCGTCGATAAACCTCGCGAACTCAGTACTTTTTTCAGGTTGTGAAATACCTCAGCACCCATGCGTAAGGCCTCAGCGAACGAAGTCGCTGATACCGGTTGAATCATGAATTCTTGAATATCGACGTTGTTGTCGGCGTGCTCACCGCCATTCAAGATATTCATCATAGGCACCGGCATCGTTAAATTGGTGTTGCCGGCCAAATTGGCAATATGCTGGTATAAGGGTAAGCCTTGAGCTTGTGCCGCGGCTTTCGCTGCCGCTAACGAAACTGCCAAGATCGCATTCGCGCCGAAGGTCGCTTTGTTATCGGTGCCATCGGCTTGGATCATAGCATCGTCGAGCGCACGTTGATCGAACGCCGACATACCGACCAACAACTCAGCAATTGGGCCGTTGACGTTGTTAACGGCCGTCAAGACGCCTTTACCTAGATAGCGCGACTTATCGCCATCTCGCAGCTCCAGTGCTTCTCTAGACCCGGTAGAGGCGCCAGAGGGTGCGCAGGCCGAACCGACCGCGCCAGATTCCAAGGTCACCTCAGCCATAACCGTGGGGTTGCCACGCGAATCCATAACTTCAAAGGCTTCAATTTGGGTGATTTTCATTAACAACTCCAAAAACAGTTTACTCAATAATTAATTCGGCTTGCGCTTTGACAACATCGTCAACCGCTTTCATTTGCGCCAAGAAAGGCGCCAAAAGTTCAAGCGGCAGAGCACTGGGACCATCACACTTGGCTTTGCTGGGATCGGGGTGCGACTCTAAAAACAAGCCCGCCAAGCCCAAGGCCATGCCCGCGCGCCCGAGCTCGGCCACTTGATGCCGACGACCACCCGAGGCCGCGCCACCGGGATCGCGACACTGCAAAGCATGAGTCACATCGAAAATAAGAGGGGCGTTATTACACTCCCGTTTCATCACGCCAAAGCCCAGCATATCGACCACAAGATTGTCGTAACCGAACTGACTGCCGCGCTCACACAACAACAGCTGACCGTTGCCGCATTCAACGAACTTTTCCACAATATTGCGCATCTGCGAGGGGCTGACAAACTGCGGCTTTTTGATATTAATCACACGTCCAGTTTCAGCCATTGCCTGTACCAGATCGGTCTGACGCGCCAAGAACGCAGGCAACTGCAGGATATCCGCAACTTCGGCAACAGGTGCGGCCTGCTCTGGAGCGTGAATATCGGTGATGACCGGCACACCGAACTCAGCTTTTACTGCCGCGAGAATTCGTAAGCCTTCGTCCATGCCTGGGCCGCGAAATGAATGAATGGATGAACGATTAGCTTTATCGAAAGAGGCTTTAAATACCAACGGGATATTCAGGGTTTGGCAAACGCGCACATACTCGGCTGCAACCGAAAGCGTAAAGTCCAAATCCTCAATGACATTAATACCGCCTAGCAGAACGAACGGCGCTTCGTTAGAGAAACGAATGTCGCCGAGTTCGACAGCGTTTTGATTCATAGCATTCTCCAGTTAATGCTTACCGCACTAGGCTTCTGCGCGCTTTGAGCTCGCATCTAGGGCCGCTTTGATATAACCCGTAAACAAGGGATGTCCACCTCGCGGTCGCGACGTAAATTCAGGATGGAACTGACACGCAACAAACCACGGGTGATTGGGGATTTCGATAATCTCGACCAACGAGTGATCTGCCGACCAGCCAACCACTTGCAAACCTTGTTCAGCCAAGCGGTCGAGGTAGGTATTGTTGACCTCATAGCGATGACGGTGTCGCTCTTCAATTGTTTCAGCACCGTACAGAGCCCGCACTTTAGAACCCTCGACTAAGTGGCAGGGTTGCGCACCCAAACGCATCGTACCGCCCAAGTCGGAAGCCGCCGACCGCTGCGAGGTACTGCCATCGGGGTTCACCCATTCAGTGATAAGACCGATAACGGGATGGGGCGTGCTGGGGTCCATTTCCGTTGAATTGGCATCGTCAAGACCCACGGCATTGCGCGCAAACTCTATCATCGCCACATGCATGCCAAGACAAATGCCCAAGAACGGCACCTTGTGCTCGCGTGCATACTGAACGGTTTGAATTTTGCCTTCAAAGCCTCGATCCCCAAAACCACCAGGGACCAAAATGGCGTCGACGCCTTCTAATACGCTGGTGCCTTCCTCTTCAATTTGCTCTGCATCAATGTAATCCACTTCGACCCGCGCCATAGCTTGCAAGCCAGCATGCTTCAGTGCTTCGTTCAACGATTTGTAGGCATCGAGCAAATCCATGTATTTGCCTACCATCGCGATGCGTACGGTCGGAAGATCTTCTGCAAATTCTCGAGCCAGCACATCATCCCACTCGGACAAATCAGCTGGCGGACACTGCAAACCCAGACGCTCGACGACCACTTGGTCAAGATGACACTCGTGCAAATGCTTGGGCACCGCGTAGATCGATTTAGCATCTAACAGAGGGATAACGGCGCGCTCTTCTACGTTGGTAAACAATGCGATTTTTTTACGTGCGCTCTCATCGATTTCGACAGTACAACGGCACAACAGAATATCGGGCTGCAAACCAATAGACCGCAACTCCTTGACCGAGTGTTGCGTAGGTTTGGTTTTAATCTCGCCGGCGGTTGCAATGTAGGGCACCAGCGTTAAGTGCATCAGCATCGCTCTGGAAGCCCCGAGCTCTACTCGCATTTGACGGGCTGCTTCCAGGAAGGGCTGGCTTTCGATATCGCCCACCGTACCACCAATTTCGACCACCGCGACGTCAGCATCGCCTGCACCGAGCTGCACTCTGCGCTTGATCTCGTCAGTGATATGCGGAATCACCTGAACTGTGCCGCCCAAATAGTCCCCGCGGCGTTCTTTACGCAAGACCTCGGAGTACACTTTTCCCGTCGTAAAGTTGTTTGTTTTACGCATTGTCGTGCGCGTAAACCGCTCGTAGTGCCCCAAGTCCAAGTCCGTTTCGGCACCGTCTTCCGTCACGAAAACCTCACCGTGCTGGAAAGGGCTCATCGTGCCCGGATCGACGTTAATATAGGGGTCCAGTTTCAGAAGTGTCACTTTAAGACCACGGGCCTCGAGGATGGCCGCAAGCGAAGCCGCAGCAATGCCTTTACCCAAAGAAGAAACCACTCCACCTGTGACGAATACGTATCGCGTCATGACAGCCTTTTTCCTAATAAAAAAGATAGGCACGACCCTTAACGATCACGAGAAACAGGCCCTCGTTGATCTTCAAACGCCGCATCAGAATGGGAAATCAGATTATCAGAAAGGTGGGGTTAGCTCAATCGAATCTGCTGGTGTTTATTGCGAAACTTGCCGATAGACAAACGGTGATTTTTCGATTAGCTGGTGCTGCCAATCGACCCTCAGCCCCGCAATTGTCGGGTGAATTTGGGCTAACAAGTCACTATCAACCACTCGATTCAGAACGCTGACCACACGATCATCAACACACATCACAACTACTGCGCTGCGCCACCAGGGTGGAACTCGCCACTCGTGCAGCAATTTTGTCAATTTACGACTTGGCTGTTTGCTATGCGTTCTGCAAGATTCACCTGCAAGCGGCGTACGAGCACTAAACCGCCCCTGTAACGCCTCCGGGAGATTGACCACCTTAAACAGACCCAAAGCAGACTCTGCGCAAAGTTCGGAATCAGCCTCATACAGCGTCATTTCGGAACCAACATTGGCGATATCTGAGCAGCAGTAAATACTACCGGCATAGAAACGCAAAGCGTAATGACCTGTTTGAAGTATCGGGCCTTGATCATTTTTTACGCCTTCGAGCTGCCGAACAAACTCATCTAACTGAGCTTTCGAGGGCCGGTACAGGCTTAGCTCGGCCAACCAAGCGCGAACTAAGTGTGCCAGTGCACTGGCGTTTAGCCCCAGAGGTACCTCTAAGATTGGCTCGCCGGTCAGCGCGCGTATCGTCGGTACCTGCAACGTATTCTGTTTGTCCCACATCGCTTGCAGAAGCTCTATCGAGCGCCCCACCGAAACGGCCGCTTGTGGCCAGCGAGCACGAATCAAAGGTACGAGCTCTTGTCGCAGGAAACCGCGATCATACCGTGTGTCCAGATTGCTGGGATCGAGCACATAATCGGGTGCAATCGCTGTCGCAATTTGTACCAAATCGTTCCTAGCAACGCCTAATAAAGGGCGAATGAGCAAACCGACCCCCAAAGACCGCTCAGGCAACATAGATCTCAAGCCTTCCGGCCCCGCACCTCGAAACGCGCGCATTAAGAAGGTTTCTAACTGATCGTCTTGATGATGCGCGGTCATTAGCACATCTTGCTCGCATATGAGGTCTTCAAATGCACGGTACCGAGCGGCACGAGCCGCCTCTTCTAGCCCGCCACCAGACTCGACAACCACCACCGACCTCGCTTCGAACGCAAAGCTAAGCTGCTTAGAGACTCGCTCAACCAAAACACCCCAATTGGCGCTGTCAGGATGCAAACCATGATCGATGTAAATAACGGTTACCGGGGGGATGTCGTGCGCGTCACCCAGGGCACGCACGAACGCCATCAGGGCGACAGAATCAGCGCCGCCGCTGACACCCAAGAGCCAACGCGGCGCGTCAATATAGCGCAGTAAAAACTGCTCGACGTGCGGGTACTTGCCTAACAAGCCCATGTCGAGCACACAGTGGCGCTAATTACCAATAGAGAGCAAGCGATCGTAGCGAGCCGCCAGAACGTCGTCTAGGGACTGCGATTTCAAGCGCGCCAGCTCGGTCTCGACATGAGATTTAATTCTGCTCGCCATACCATCGATATCTCGATGCGCCCCTCCCATAGGCTCGGGAATCGTCGCATCGACAATGCCCAAATCCTGCAGAACAGAGGACGTCACCCCCATCGCCGCTGCCGCATCGGGCGCGAATTCTGAGCTTTTCCAGATAATGTTGGCGCAACCTTCAGGAGAGATCACGAAATACGTCGAATATTGCAGCATCGCCAAGTGGTCACCCACTCCGATTCCCAAGGCACCGCCTGAACTTCCCTCGCCAATGACCACGCACACAATCGGCGTTTTTAGGCGCGACATCACGGCCAAATTTTGCGCAATAGCCTCGCTAATGCCCCGCTCTTCAGAATCAATACCTGGGTAGGCTCCCGGAGTATCAATTAAAGTCACGACAGGCATTTTAAAACGTTCGGCCATTTCCATCAGGCGTAACGCTTTGCGGTAGCCTTCAGGCTTGGGCATACCAAAATTTCGATAGACTTTGTCTTTGACGGAACGTCCTTTTTCTTGACCAATCACCATGACCGGCTCGCCGTTCAGGCGCGCCACACCGCCGATAATCGCCTTATCGTCGCCGAAATGACGATCGCCGTGGAGCTCATCAAATTCAGTAAAAATTCTCGGGATATAATCCAGGCTGTATGGACGCTGAGGATGACGAGCCACTTTAACAATGTCCCACGGGCTCAAGTTTGCGTAAATTTTCTCCGTAAGCTTGGCGCTTTTGCCACGCAGTGTTTGGATTTCTTCCGCGATATCGATACCGTCACCGGCGCCTACCAATTGCAGCTCCTCGATCTTAGCCTCGAGCTCAGCGATAGGTTGTTCGAAATCCAAATAATTCGGGTTCATTAAGCGACTGTCCTGACAAAAAACGCTAGTTTACAAAACTTTGCCGCCCCAAGCCATCGCTGATGCCGCATCCAGTGAATCCGTTAAGCACCCACCAACGCGATCATGACGCCAGCCGCCACAGCAGATCCAATAACACCCGCCACATTCGGACCCATCGCGTGCATCAGCAAAAAGTTTTGCGGATCGGCCTCAAGCCCCAATTTATTCGAAACGCGCGCAGCCATAGGTACGGCAGATACCCCCGCAGATCCGATCAATGGATTCACTTTTTGCTTGGAGAACAGATTCAGACATTTAGCCATCAAAATACCGGCCGCTGTACCAATCGAGAACGCAACAATACCCAGAGCAAGAATACCCAGCGTGTTCACATCTAAAAATTTGTCGGCCACCAGTTTGGCGCCTACCGACAAACCCAAAAAGATCGTGGTGATGTTAATCAAGGCGTTCTGGGCTGTATCTGACAAGCGATCAACTACCCCGCTCTCTCGCATTAAATTACCCAAGCAAAACATACCCAACAAAGGCGCGGCATCTGGCAACAGCAGTGCAACCAAGACCAGAAGTATGATCGGGAATAGCACTTTTTCTCGGCGCGACACGTCGCGTAATTGGCTCATGACAATTTTGCGCTCATCCACTGTTGTCAGTGCTCGCATAATCGGTGGCTGAATCAATGGCACAAGGGCCATATAAGAGTAAGCTGCCACCGCAATAGCGCCCAACAAATCCGGCGCTAGGATGCTTGAAACATAAATCGCGGTCGGGCCATCAGCACCGCCGATAATGCCAATCGCTGCAGCGTCAGCCAAACTAAAGTCCATCAGACCGAGCGCACTTAAACCCACAGCACCTAACACCGTGGCAAAAATGCCGAACTGTGCCGCAGCACCCAAAATGAGGGTTTTGGGGTTGGCCAGCAAGGGGCCAAAATCGGTCATAGCACCCACGCCCATAAAAATGACTAAGGGGGCTATACCCGAGCCAATGGCCACCGAGTAAAACTGATACAGCATGCCATCGCTAAATCCCGCGGCATGAGCATAGCTCTCGGCCAACAGGCGATCCGCGGGAGCCAACCCTTCAAGAAGATGAAGAAGCGCCTTACCCGAGAGATTGTCCGCACCTGCGAGCAGATTAAGCTGGTCAATCAAGGCGGCCGACCCAAAATGAACGGCGTTCTCAAGCACGGGTGAGGCCAAACCGGCCCCGGGAATATTCGCAAGAACACCTCCGAAACCGATGGGCAAAAGCAAAAGGGGTTCGAACCCCTTATTGATCGCCAGGTACAACAACAGTAAACAAACGGCAATCATAACGACTTGCCCCATTTCCGCTTGGGCCAATCCTGACGATGACCACAGCAATAACAGCTTTTCCATTTAACCGATCACCATCAAATTCATGCCGATCGCTACAGAATCGCCGGCCGTGACATCAATCGAATTAACGATACCATCGGCCGGAGCGCGAATTTCGGTTTCCATTTTCATGGCTTCCAAAATTAACACCACGTCCCCCTGTGAGACTCTGTCACCCACACGTACAGGAACACGCACAATGGTGCCCGCGAGTGGCGCAACAATTGAAGCTCCCGCAGTTGGGGTGCGGACAGCGCTGGCTGCAGCAGGTTCTGTGGCTAAAGCGCGCTCCACGATCGCACCGAGCTCGCCACTGGGCGCAACTTGAACGCTGTATACTTTACCGTTGACGGCAACATCATAAACCTCTGTGCCACCCGCACTGGGCGCGCTAACCGCAGCCGCTTTGGGCTCAGCACGATTCTTAGGGTGCGGTTCAAATGCCGACATATCACCGCGGTTCTGAAGAAATTTAAGACCCACCTGAGGGAACAAGGCATAGGTCAACACATCGTCAATCCTATTGTCGGCGTCGAGCTCAATACCCTGCTCTGCTGCCAGCTGCTCGAGCTCTTTTGTTAACGTTTGCAGTTCTGGAGCTAACAAATCTGCTGGCCGGCAGGTAATGGGTTCTGCACCTTCGAGCACGCGCGCCTGCAACTCGACATTGACCGAGGCGGGCGTAGCACCATACTCGCCTTTAAGTACACCTGCCGTTTCGCGCGAAATCGACTTGTAGCGCTCCCCAGACAACACATTCATAACCGCCTGCGTACCAACAATTTGCGAGGTGGGGGTCACCAGGGGAATGTAGCCTAGATCTTCTCGCACACTGGGGATTTCCTCCAGGACCTCGTCTAAGCGATCGACTGCACCCTGCTCACGCAGTTGATTTTCCATATTGGTGAGCATGCCGCCGGGGACTTGTGCGACCAAGATACGTGAATCAACCCCCCGCAGTGAGCCCTCAAACTCGGCATATTGCTTACGAACTTTGCGAAAATAGGCTGCGATCGATTCTAGCAAGCCGATATCTAACCCTGTATCACGGTCCGTGCCTTGCAAAATTGACACCACAGACTCAGTAGGAGAATGACCATAGGTCATCGACATTGAAGAAATTGCCGTATCGACGTTATCAATACCCGCCTCGACGCACTTTAAGATAGTCGCCGTCGACAAACCGGTCGTCGCGTGGCATTGCATATGAATTGGGATCTCACAGCTAGCCTTCAAGCGCGACACCAATTCGAAACCCTCGTAAGGTCGCAGCAAGCCTGCCATGTCCTTGATGGCAATCGAGTCTGCGCCCATATCCTCAAGGCGTTTACCCATATCGACCCACATATCCAATGTGTGCACAGGGCTTAGGGTATAAGACAGCGTGCCTTGGGCATGTTTGCCCACCCGTTTGACTGCCGCCATGGCCGTTTGCAGGTTGCGCACATCATTCATCGCGTCAAACACTCGGAACACGTCAACGCCATTAATGGCCGCACGCTCAACAAACGCGTCAACAACATCGTCTGCATAATGCCGGTAACCCAATATATTTTGACCGCGCAAGAGCATTTGTTGAGGCGTATTGGGCATGGCTTTTTTCAGTTCTCTGATGCGCTCCCAGGGATCTTCACCCAAATAACGGATACAGGCATCAAACGTTGCGCCGCCCCAGGTCTCAACCGACCAAAAACCGACTTTATCCAACTCGCTGGCTATGGGCAGCATATCCTCCAAACGGAATCGGGTCGCCAAAAGCGATTGGTGGGCGTCTCGAAGAACGACGTCGGTAATACCCAAAGGCGTTTTAGTCAATGGAAACTCTCCTCTTTGTGGTCGCTGCAGCTGATCACTTGGACGCTATGTGCGATCGCGATAACGTTTTACCGCCGCAGCGATTGCAGCGACGGTCTCTTCATTTGGGCTCGCGCCGGATGCCAACGTCGACGTAGACGCTGGCTTAACTGCTTGAGTGGGGGACAAGCTCACGAACCAGGCCAATACTCGCATAGCAAGCACCAGCAGCAGTAAAAATAGCACGACCGTCGTCATACCATAGAACATCAGGGTCAGTCCTTGACTGATTAAAGGCTCCATAAGCTCCACCGAACGTAAGTATTGGGCTATCATAGCGCAGCACCCCGCGATTTTGCATTCATCTTTGTTTATAAGTGGTATTCAGAAAAATTTGTCCGTGTCACCGCTCACACTCATGCTGGCCCCCATGGAAGGTGTCATAGACCACACCATGCGAGCACTCTTAACGCGATTGGGGCCTTACCAGCGCTGCGTGACCGAGTTCTTGCGGGTCACCGACAAGCTCTTACCTGAGCGTGTTTTTCATAAGATCTGCCCAGAGCTTAAACAGGCGGGCGTAACGTCGAATAACACGCCAGTGTATCTCCAGCTTTTGGGCAGCAATCCCCAGATATTGGCCAAAAACGCCCTGCGAGCGGTTGATCTGGGCGCTAAGGGCATCGACTTAAATTTTGGTTGCCCAGCCAAAACTGTCAATAAGTCCAAGGGTGGTGCGTCGCTCTTACAAACGCCCGACCTTGTCGGTGACATCGTTGCCTGCGTTCGCGATCAGGTACCGTCCCACATACCTGTCACCGCCAAAGTTCGATTGGGCTTCTCCGACGACACGCTCTTCGAGACCCTAATACGCCGGCTAGATAAGGCTGCTCCTACCGAGATTACAGTTCACGCGCGGACCAAAGTGCAAGGTTACAAGCCGCCGGCGCACTGGCACCGCATTAACGACGTTAAGTCACTCACAGACATCCCGATTGTCGCTAACGGTGAAGTTTGGAGTACCGCAGACGCCCTACAATGCGCCAATGTCTCGGGTTGCGATCGCTTGATGTTAGCGCGTGGCGCCCTTATGCGCCCGGAGCTGGGGCGATTGATTCGACAAGAGCAAAACAATCAACAACAGGAAGTGCTGCCATGGCGCCAAATTGCAGCGCTACTGCTCGAGTTTTTTGAAGCGCAAGGCCATCACTACGACGCTAAATATACACCAAGCCCGGTCAAGCAATGGCTGGTGTATCTAAAACACTATCACAGTCAAGCTGCGCTGCTATTCGAGCAAGTAAAACGCATCAAAGACCCATTAGAATTTGGCAAGGCACTGGAGATACACTTACGGTCGACAGACGCGTAGCACGTGCTATATTGACGCCTTCATTCAATACTCATTACTAAAAGGGCATAGAATAATGACCAACGCAGCGTTTGCCGCCGAAGACACAGCTTTTTTCGGGCATCCAAAAGGCTTATTTGTGTGTTTCGCAACTGAGTTGTGGGAACGCTTTTCATTCTACGGCATGAAGTACCTGCTACTGCTGTATTTGACCAAATACCACTTATTTTCGGATGGAGCCGGCCTAGAAGTCCTTGGCGGATACGCAGCGCTTGTGTATGCCATGCCCGTTATCGGTGGCCTGCTGGCTGATCGCTATCTCGGCATGCGCAAAGCTGTCATTTTTGGGGGCATTTTGCTCGTGCTCGGGCACTTAGGCATGGCTTTCGAGGGCGAGCAAGCGCGTATGGTAGCAGGCGAGGTGGTTCAAGACACCCAAGCTCTTCAAATCTTTTATGCGTCCTTAGCCTTAATAGTGATTGGTGTGGGCTTTTTAAAACCGAACATCTCGACCATCGTCGGTCAGCTATACAGCAAAGAAGACCCGCGTCGCGACGCGGGCTTTACCATTTTTTACATGGGTATCAACCTCGGATCGTTCGTCGCAACCCTGTTGTGTGGCTATCTAGGCGAGACCTACGGGTGGCGTTACGGATTCGGTGCCGCGGGTATCGGCATGTTGTTTGGCTTGGTCACATTCATTCGTGGCCAAAAATATTTACGCGGCCTGGCTGAACCGCCCAGCGACGAATTGCTTAAAGAAAAGCTTATGGGTGCATTGTCCCGCGAAAATACCATTTACCTGGGTTCGGTATTTGCGGTCGCCATCGTATGGCAAATGCTGCAATTCCATGGAGCCGTTGGCACCTTATTGAATACCTTAAGCGTTATTGTGTTGGTGGGACTGTCTTGGTTTATCGCAACACAGTGTGACGCTGAAGAACGGTCACGCATGATTGTATTGATCGTGCTGACACTGTCGAGCGTTGTATTCTGGGCCTTGTTTGAGCAGAGCGCTGCGTCTATGACCTTATATGCCGATCGCGTTATGGACCGTAACCTTCTCGGCATGGAATTGACCGCGGCACAATTTGGCTCTTTGAATGCCTTTTTCATCTTTTTGTTCGCACCAGTCTTCGCCCTGCTTTGGGTCTTCTTAGGCAAGCGCGGCATGGAACCCAGCACTCCCGTCAAGTTCGCGCTGGGAATCATGCAGGCAGGTTTAGGGTTTGGTGCTCTGGTCATTGGCGCATCCATGCCCGATGAGAGTGGTCGAGTCGCCGCAATCTGGATGGTACTCGCCTACTTGCTGCACACGACAGGAGAGCTTTGCCTGTCACCTGTCGGTTTGTCTGCGGTCACCAAACTGGCGGTGCACCGAGTGGTCGGCGTGATGATGGGCGCTTGGTTCTTAGCAACTGCATACTCGGAGTTCGTCGCAGCACAGCTTTCGAAGCTCGCCGCTATTGACACGCACGAGGGTGAGGTCTTGAGTATCAGTGAGGCCCTGGCATCGTACACAGAACTGTTTCAGTTCCTGCTCTGGCTAGGTTTGGGCGCAGGTATTGCTCTGTTGGTCATTAGCCCTCTGTTGAAAAAAGGCATGCGCGGCATACACTAAGCACACTCAACACCTATGAGCGAGGAACTGTTTGACATCGTCTTTCTGGGTCGAGCCATTGAAGGCTTTGATCAACACGATGTCGAGCAGGCTCTCGCAAAGGTTCTTAAACTCGCACCAGAAAAAGCCAAGATACTATTTAACGGCAAAGCGATAACGCTAAAAAAATCGGCTTCTAAGCCGCTAGCATCAAAGCTTTATGTGCAGCTAAGGGGCATTGGCGCCGACATCAAAGTTCGGCGCAACACCCCAGCACCAGCACCAGCACCAGCACCAGCACCAGCACCAGCACCAGCACCAGCACCAACTCCAGCTCCAGCTCCTGCTCCTGCTCCTGCTCCTGCTCCTGCTCCTGCTCTTGAACGTTCAGACTCTGATACCGACGAACAAGACAATAACAGCAGTAAAACAGAGCCCGACGCGATCGCACCGAATCCTTATTTGCTAAAACGCACCGAGGTACAACACGTCGCCGCCGAAAAAACTCAATTGCGATCTACCGCAGCAGCCACCGCATTGGTGAGCTTACTACTGTGCGTATTGGGCCTTGTGCTCAGCGCTTACTGGAAACACTGGCCGGCACCTTTACCTCAATTTGATGTCAATGGCGTCGCTTTAGATAACGGCACCCTGCTGCTGACGACGCCAGAGCGAGCGGTTGTGCACGATCATGCAGGATTGATAAGGTATGATTTTTCTCTGCGCGATTTAAACTTAAGCGAAATTCGCGGCAAACCCGCGCTCCTCTCCACCGATCGATTTGCGCTGGCTGGCTCCCGCTGGATTGACACTCCGCACAATACCCAAGAACTTATCGAGGGCACCTTTCTTTGTCAGACAGAGCCCGTAGAGTGCAGATTCATCGAAAGTCTTAAAGTATTCCCAAAGGCCTTAGACTTGTTTTTTGAGCCCTCATCCGAGCGCTTATACATCAACCACGGCTCCTACTTGTCGGCTTACAACCCAGATAACGAGCGTTCCCGTAGCACTACCCTGGCCTTGGGCGATGAAACCTTCGCGATGTTCGAAGGTCTGATGTACGCCTCTGACCCCGATGCGCCGGCTCTACGTGTATTCAGCATTGACGACCGCACGTTCATGCGCGAGCTAGACCAGATTTTGTTTATTGACCCAGCCGATCCTGACCCCTTAACCAGCCGAGTAAAAAGTTTTGTGGAAACGCAAAACGGTTGGTGGATCGTTTTGAGCAAACATGGAAAGGACTCACTGCACAGATTTTCTCCCTTGGGGGAACATCTACAAACCATCCAAATCGAGCACGCTCTTGCAGGCTTAGTGAAATGGCGTGATTCCGTGTTGGCCATTCCAGAGCACTCTGGCGCGTTCTTAAAATTTGCCGGTGCCGGCACAGTAGAAGCCTCATTCAATAATCAGGCTTTACTGGCGCCAAGGCAGGCGCTCGAAGCGGTGCACTTTCGTGAACGCAGCTTTCTGACCTTAAGCGCAGCGATTTTATTGGGGATCTTACCGCTGGGCCTCATGATCTTTTTTACTCACAGATGGCTAAACGAACTCGCCAGACACGATACGAGCAGTCCCAGCCAAGGTCTGCTCGAACTACCGCCCAGTGCGCGTTGGTACAACCCACAATTTCAGTGGCGCAGATTGCTGTCTCTAACAGGTGGCGGTGCCGCCCTGTGCTTACTCGCGGTGGTCATTATCCAGCATATCGATTTGAACTCCCTTGAAACAGCAGCGATAGCACTCGTCGCAGTAAGTAGTGCGTTGAGCGGTTTATATGCTCTGAGTTCGCGTCACGGATTCATTGGCCAAGATGGACCCAATCTTATTTTGGTCAATGCGCAAGGATTATGGGAAGCGGGCCGTGATACATCTATCCGCTGGCACGGCCCCTATGCTGCCACCCGTCACTTGATCACTTATTTGGGTTGGCAGTGTCACTGTCTGAGCCCGCGGGACCAAATGGGGATATTGAAAAACGCAAAAACTGTGGGGTCAAAGATCTCTCTCACCGCATTGCTGGCACTGCTGGTTAGGGCCGGCCACCCCCACGCCAAAGCAATTATTGCGTGGCTCGTTAGCTTGTATCTGAGTGGACTATTAGTACTGGCATCAGTGATCGCCGACATGATTCGTTGGTAAATCGGTAATCTGACTGAGTACCTGTCGCGTACCAAGGTTAGTTATTAGGAGATCGCTATGACATCAGCATTAAAAGCCCAAACTCTGAGCATACCTACAGAGCTAAGCGCGGAAGCACAACAAGTTCGAGACGCCCTTGTTGCAGCTGGTCTTGAAACCCCCATGACCACCAACAGCCTTTCAAGAGATGACAAATACCAGACCATCAAAGAGGCTTTCACGCAAATCACTGAGGCACTGGGGCTTGATTTAAACGACGACAGTCTCGCCGAGACGCCGCATCGCATCGCAAAAATGTACGTCGATGAGATTTTCTCTGGCTTAGACTATTCCCAATTCCCAAAGATTTCGGTAATCGATAACAAAATGAATGTCGAAGAAATGGTGTGCATTGATGACATCTCGCTCATCAGCACATGCGAGCACCACTTTGTTACCATTGATGGCGTTGCAAAGATCGCTTACATACCAAAAGAAAAAATTATTGGCTTATCTAAGATCAACCGCATTGTTCGATTCTTCGCTCAGCGCCCCCAGGTCCAGGAACGCTTGACTCAGCAGGTATTGGTTGCGCTGCAGACCCTACTGCAAACCGACGACGTAGCAGTGACCATGAACGCGACCCACTACTGCGTAAAATCGCGGGGCGTCATGGATGCAAACTCACATACGCGAACAACGGCACTCGGTGGCGTGTTCAAACTTAACCAGGCAACTCGCTGCGAGTTCTTACAAGCATAAAGAGCGTGACGAGGGTGCCTCGCGCCCTCGCTCATAAACCCACCTAAACCACCGCCCCTCGCTAGCCGCGCAACAGCATCACGATAGCGGTCAAACCTGTTGTCGCGATAATGAACCAACGATAGTTCTTGTCACCTATCCGTTTTACCAACTGAATACCAGTCCACGCGCCCAAACCGATGATCGGAACCATCAAACAATTGACAAGAACCGTATCAACCGTGATGGTTTCCCAAGCAAACACGTGAAACGGTATTTTGAAGAGGTTTACTGCCAAGAAAAACCAGGCGACGGTACCGATATAGGTTTGCTTGGGAAGACGTTGGCTTAACAAATACAAAGACATCACGGGCCCCGCCATGTTGCCAACCATTGTCGTCACGCCTCCTAACACACCAGCACTGACGGCAAACACTGGATGCTTGGGCACCCAAACAGACTGCTTGAGCTCCTGCCAAACCATAAGCAACAGCGACACAACAATAAATATCACCATAGCCACTGCAAAACCCGCATCGGTAATTAGGTCGCCCATAAGCGTTCCAAGCACGACACCCACCCCAGCAGCGGGAAAAACACGCCATAGCACCGCCCAATCAGCGTGTCGATGATAATAGAGCACTGCCATAATATCAGCGGCCACGAGCATCCCTAAGGCAAGACCCGTGGAATCTTTAGCACCGAACATTAACGCTAGCAGAGGCACAGTCGGCATAGCTACACCGTGCAAACCGGTTTTCGCCATACCGATAAGAAGAGCGCTGACTAGCAAACCCAGCCAGGCTAAGAAAGACAGTTCAAACAACACCGATTCTTCACCAAATGGCGCAAAACCGGTTTATCGCTAGGCTTTGCGTCGAGAGTACTCCATTAAAGCCCAAAGTACGTTCCCCGAGCTCACCTGACCGACGAGTTTACCATCTTCTAGGACAGGACGGCGACGCTGCTGGGTCTCTAACATGCTTTGCGCCACTTCAACAATGCTGTCGCTTGGTGTACAGGTGTTCAGTTTTGTCGTCATGAACTCATTCACGAGGCGATGATCAGGATCACCGTCGTTATAGATAGAATTCAAAATTGCTTTAAGACAGTCGATTTCAGAGAGGACGCCCACCACCACACCGTGCTCATCAATTACCGTAATGCCCGTAAGCTTGTTATCCACAATGATTTGCACCGCCTGCGCGATACTTGCACTCTCGGAAATCGTGAGTGGTGACCGGTGCATACATTCGCTTACTGCCGCTGTTCTGACCATACCTTCTCCTGTGTATTCTATTTTTTTAATACAATAACAACAGAAAGTCAGATATGCCAAGAGTTTCTGATGACAGCCATGCTCGGCCTAATTTGCCCGGAGTGACTGCAGGGCAACTTCGAGGGCCTGTAGCTCAACACCCTCCTCGTCGATTAGCCTAAAAATCAAAAAGTGTTCGGTGTCAGCGCCTGTAATTTCAATTTCGCCAAAGCTGTTGTAGCTGACGTTTGCATCAAATGCGCGGAATTTATTGGGTTCATCAGCTACATTAAATCGACCACGCAGTGCGTTATTTAGGCCACTCGAGGTAATTTCATAGAGCGGATAGCCAATGTCCTGCCGATTGATCACACTAATCTCACTCGAGTGCCTATCACCGCTCAGCAGCACAACACCCTCAGCCTGACTCTGTGCGATTAAACTCAGTAAACGCTCGCGCTCCGCAGGGAAGTTTGCCCATTTTTCAAAGCATTGCTCGATAGGAAGCACTTGAATACTGGAAACGATCAATCGCAAATCTGCGGGCTGCAGCAGTTGTTCAGCCAGCCAGCCCCACTGATCCTCACCCAAAATAGTGGCAGCTGGGTCGCTGCTAAACACCCAGCCTCCTCGTTCGCAGCTGTCTGAGTTTTTCGATTTTATAAAAGGCGAACGAAAACTCCGAGTATCCAACATCACGACTTGGACTTTTAAATCAGCCAGATCAATTATCGATGCATTGTGAATACCCGGTTCATCAAGTGAGGGTTCAGCCAGACCTACGGGGCTAAAGAAATCAATAAACGCTTCTTTGGCTTCTAAGCGCTCCGTGTGCTCTTCCCCGCCATCGTTCAGCCCATAATCGTGATCGTCCCACGTGGCAAAAACGTCTATTTCGCGAGCCCGACTCGCGACAAGAAATTTATTAAAATCGGGGTTCTTTTTCAGGCGTTCATAAGCCACCTCGTAGTTGCGAGGCGAAGGCATGAGCTTATAGGCGCCAGTATCAGCGTAAACGTTATCCCCCAAAAACAAGAACGCGTCAGGGTCGCGATCTACCACTGCTGACCACACTGGCATGGGTTTGTCTTGGACAGCGCACGAACCAAAGGCAATACGGGTCTTGGTAGGAATATTACCGAATGCCGCCATGCAAAATGACGCGGACTGAAACATGAAACCACACAATAGATAGGTTGCGGCCTGTCTCACGCGCTCCTCGAAATACATAGATTCTGAATCCTTTATAAACCGCTACGGAAGGTTAAGTTCCCCTTGTGACGATAACGTGAAAGTTATGACAATGTCAGCACAATTACTGCCAATTAACAACGGCAAAAAGCTGGAAGCCCACCCTCAAACATCTGCCAGTTTCAGAGCACCCTACTATTTTAGTGTAAAAGTGCCAAATGCTACCCTTGTAATGAAATCGCAACCATCCACAATTACCTTTTGCGCTAGAATTCGCCGCCTAGGTTAGTGCTATGCACAGCTCTTTGGCTGCGGCTCTGAGTAAAATGCAAATTATTTGCGCTAGTTTAGTTAACCATAACCCATCTACATGAATACTAGGAGCATCATTTATGATTGGTTTACCGAAGCTTAGCCGCCTGGCTGTTGCTGTAACACTCACCGTCGGGATGTCGTCTGCTGCACTTGCGACTTCAACGACATCATCGATACGCGGTAATGTTGCGTCAGAAACCGGCACGACATTCTCAAATGCCGTTGTCACCATCACGCACGTACCCTCTGGAACCGTATCGAAAACCACCACGAACGCATCGGGCTCATTCTCAGCGCGGAGCTTGAAAGTGGGTGGTCCTTACCTGATATCGATCAGCGGTAGCGACTTTCAAGATGTTAAAATCGACGATGTTTACCTCTCTCTCGACGAAGTGTTCAGTCTTCCCGTGACTGTTAAATCTGCAACGGCCATGGAAGAAGTAACAGTTACTGCGCAAAGCTTGGGTGATACGGGTTTTTCAAGCGGGGCATTAACTACAACTTTGGGCTTGAAAGCCTTGTCAGAGGTTGTATCAATTGATCGAGACATCACTGATGCCGCCGAGTTGGATCCTTTCGCATCGGTCAACGTTCAAAGCGGTGGTGCCAAGGAATTGAGCATCGCTGGCGCTAACAACCGTTTTAACTCTCTTACCATTGATGGTGTAGCGCTAAACGATCGCTTTGGTCTGAATGCTAACGGCTATCCTTCACAACGTTCGCCTATCTCTTACGATGCGATTGAATCTCTATCAATTCAAACCGCGCCATTCGACGTTGAATACAACGGCTTCACAGGTGGAACCATCAATGCTGTTACCAAATCAGGCACCAACGAATTTAAAGGTTCAGTGTCTTATTACTCAACAGACGACAGCATGATCGGTGACAAAAGCCGCGACGATGAGTTTGACTTCCAGTTTGAAGAGGAAACTTTCGCAGCAACCTTTGGCGGCCCAATCATTAAGGACAAACTGTTTTTCTTTGTTGCCTATGACAAATACGAAGAAATTGCCCCGTTAAGCCGCGGACCAGCCGGTTCTGGCGCACTCAACACTGAGCCGGACATTACCACCGACGATGTAGCACAAGTTGCTCAAATCGTGAGTGATGTATGGGGCTTTGACATTGGCGGTTTCTCAAAAAGCCCAGCGCAAGATGAAAAAATCTTAGCCAATGTTGACTGGAACATTTCGGAAAACCACAGAGCAAAGTTCACCTACATCAGCACGGAAGGCAACACCATTATCGAGCAAAACGGTAATAATTTTGAAATACCGTTTAACCCAAATGGCGGTAACAACGTACTAGGCGCTTCATCCGCATGGTACGACCGGTCTGAAGAAGTAGAGAGCATGATCGGTCACGTCTTTTCGGATTGGTCTGACTCATTCTCTACTGAATTGAAAATCGCGAGCACGACCCAGGCGACGGGGCAAGACTCGTTAAACGGATCGGAGTTTCCGTCGATGGCAGTTTTCCTCAGGGAAGCCAACGGCGACAACAATTACTTAGTAATTGGTCCAGATCGCTACCGTCATGGCAACGAGCTTGACCAAGAGTTTTTCCAGATTAAATTTGTTGCCGAGTATGTATTGGGCGATCACATCATCAAATTTGGCATCGAGAGAGAAGAAGTCGACGTCGACAACCTGTTCGCACAAAACTCTGAAGGGTCCTATTTGTTCGACAGCCTCACAGACTTGCAGAATGCAACGGCCTCGAGCTTGTCATATGACAACGCTATCACCAACGACGAGAACGACCTTAGAGCGATTTGGGGATACGACTATCAATCGATCTACCTGCAAGATAGCTGGGATGTAAATGGCAGCTTGATTATCGATTTTGGTTTACGCTACGACGAATATTCCAGCAATGGCACGATTCGCGAAAACCAAAACTTTATCGATCGATACGGTTTTTCAAATACCAACGACATCGATGGGCTTGACGTGCTTCTACCACGACTTTCGTTCAAATGGTTCGTATCGGATAACACCACAGTCCGAGGCGGCATTGGTCGCTTCTCAGGTGGCTCGCCCGGCGTATGGATCTCGAACAGTTACTCGAATGACGGCGTAATATCGGACAGCACGAGTGCAGATGGCCCAATTAATGTGCCAACGACACCAGACAGTGCTACGGGGCAGTACATACCCGCCGACGTTCTTGCGGCATTGGCAAATGAAGCACCTGACGGATCTGTAAACGCTTTAGATCCAAACTTCGAAATACCCACCACGACAAAAATGAGTCTAGGTGTTGCGCACGAGACAGATTTAGGTTTCTTGGGCGAAAACTGGTTACTCTCTGCCGACGTGCTTTACAACACCTTGGACAATGCGTCTTACTGGTACGATGCTCGCTGCACTCAAGTACCAGGACAAGCGCCAGATGGTCGTCCCGTTTATGATTGTAGCGGTGGTGGTGCAAAACAATCTATCGTAGTGAGCTCCTTCGATGGCGGCGAGAGCACCTTATTCGCCCTTGCTGCATCGAAAGAGTGGAACACCAAAGCGGGTGATTTCGATCTGTTTATGAGCTATACCAATTCCGATGTCAAAGACATTGGCTATGGCACATCATCTACGGCAACGTCTAACTACTCTGATTTTGCCGCATATGACCGACAAAGTCCTCGCGAGGGTACCTCTAACTTCCAAGTCGAGCACATGTTCAAATTGCGCTTAAACTGGAGCAAAGAGTTAATCGCCGGCTACGAAACAAAGGTGTCGGTATTCGCAACACGCCGCAGCGGTCAGCCTTACAGCTACACCTTCGAGGAAAACAACAACTGTGTACTTGACTTAGGCGGTGGCAAATGTGCTCGTGAAAGCAGCAACGACGATGCGGGCCATCTTCTATACGTACCCTCTGGCATTAATGACCCGCTTTTTTCTCCCAACTCCTTTAACGGTGACGCTGCAGCGCAGCAAGCGTTCTTTGACTACATCAGCAGCTCTGAGCTAGCGCAGTATGCAGGTAGCATTGCACCAAGAAATGGCGACAACTCGCGTTGGTCGACCATCTTTGATGTGCGCATCCAACAAGAACTGCCAGCATTTAGCGACGACCACAGTTTCAAAGTCTTCCTAGACATCGAAAACTTCGGCAATTTGCTGAATGACGATTGGGGTCGTGTGGAACGGACTTCGTATGAATATGAACGAAGGGTCGCATCAGCTATTATTGAAAATGGCCAGTATAAATACAAGAGCTTAAACAGTGACAGGTCTATCAAAAATCTAGAAATTCTTAGCCAATCAGTTTGGCAAATACAGCTTGGCTTAAAGTACGATTTCTAAGTGTTGTAAAAGCTCACAACAAAGCATAAGTTAAACCCCGCTACTGCGGGGTTTTTTTTACCTAAAGAATGGACGAAACCCTCAGCCTTACACCAACTGGCCCGAATGCCTAGCACGCAGCCATGTGGTATTCATAGCTATGTTATTCTTGTGCGCGGCTCACAAGTACGTAATTCGAGCCTCTAACTCCGCTTGAGTCTGCGACACATCACTAAGTTCATCCGGCCCATCATGGGTGCCAGCAACAACACCAAACCCTGCCACTGGTGCTATCTTATCGATTTGAAAGCGTCCCTCCGCACCACGGATGAAGCAGTCTTCGTCGAGATATAAATGATCCGCATTTGGACCAATTTCGTCAGATATGATCGTATCGAAACCTATCGCCTCGGCAATATCGCCAGTGTTGTGAATCTCGATTTCTTCAACTTTTTTCTCAACAGGATCAATCCTGAACGCTTTCATAGTAGAGCCTCGAAGTGACAAAACAAACGATACGACGGCGCGCGCCGGCCAGATCACCCAGTGTACCGCGGCGACTGTTCTCGAGATAGGGCAAACGAGCTACACCCAGGTCAAAAAAAACGGGCCGAAGCCCGTTTCCATTAAGCGCGATCTTTGGCTATTTGCGGCGGATTGAAACGATCACCGTATTGAGCAGCCAGCGCCTCACAGCGCGACACGAAATTGCCATATCCGTAGGTTTTAACAAACTGCAGCAACCCTCCCGTCCATGGTGGCGCCCCAATGCCCATAATCGACCCAATATTGCCATCTTCTTCTGAGCGCAACACTCCAGATTCCAAGCACTTTAGTGCCTCAATCACCTGTCGGAATAGCAAACGGTCTTTGACCTCTTGATCGTCAATACTGAACTCAGGCTTGTAGAAGATATCGTATAACCCAGACCAAATCTCCTTCGAGCCGTCTTCGTGGTACTGATAAAAACCGCCACCGTGGTAGCGACCGCCTCGACCGTGTTCATCGATCATAATACCGACGACTTTGCGGGCAACGCTGCCGTCGCCCCACTTGTCGACCACACCCATTTCTTCCCAGGTGGCGTTCGCTTTACGTGACAATTCCATGCTGACTTCGTCGTAGACCGCCAAGGGACCCACCGGCATACCAACAGCCTTACCCAAGTTGTCGATCTTGACGGGGTGCAAACCTTCGTCCAGCAAACGCACACCCTCGTCTAGGTAGGTACCAAAGGTACGAGAGGTGAAAAAGCCAAGCGAATCGTTCACAACGATCGGGGTCTTCTTAATTTGCACGGTGTAATCAAAGGCTTTAGCCAGAGCTTCATCGCTGGTTTTTTCACCACAGATGATCTCGACCAGAGGCATTTTATCGACCGGTGAGAAAAAGTGGATACCGATGAAGTTTTCAGGCTTGCTGCTACCGTCAGCCAATTGCGTGATAGGCAAGGTGGATGTATTCGAACCCCATACACCGTCTTCGGTTAAATAACCTTCAAGCTCAGCGGTGATCTGGTGCTTAAGCTTCATGTTCTCGAACACCGCTTCGATAATCAGATCACAACCCTGCAGGTCCTCGTTCGACGCTGTTGGCAAAATCAGATCTAATACGGCCTGCTTCTTCTCTTCGGTCATGCGACCTTTGGCAACACGCTTGGCCAATAGCTTTTCAGTATAGGCTTTACCTTTCTCGGCGGCTTCGACGCTAATGTCTTTTAAGACGACCTGAATACCCGCCATGGCCGATGAATATGCAATACCTTGCCCCATCATACCCGCACCCAAAACGCCGACTTTTTGGGTTGGACGCTTCTCGACGCCTTTCGGACGGCTGGCGCCACCATTGATCTTGTTCAAACCAAAAAAGAATGTCGAAATCATGTTTTTCGCGACTGGCGTAATGACCAAGTTGGCCAAACCACGCGACTCGACGGTTAAGGCTTCATCGAAATCTAATCGCAAAGCCTCTACCGCGCAGTCTAGGATACGCGCAGGCGCTGGAAGCAAACCGCGAGTTTTTGAGTACAGCATGGCAGGCGCGATCATGACCAATTGCGACACACCGGGCGAGTTAATGCCGCCGCCGGGTACTTTGTAGCCTTTGGTATCCCAGGGCTGAGTCGCTGCGGCTTGAATATCTTCTTGCGCTAAGATCCATGCTTTAGCGTTGGGGACTAGTTCTTCCAAGGTATCGACCGTTGCGTGGATCATGCCCGCCGCGAGGGCCTTGTCAGGGGTGACGCGCGTTCCTTCGGTCAGGTAAGGCAGCGCTGCCGCCAATCCCAACAAGCGAGTCATACGCACCACACCACCGCCGCCAGGCAACAGGCCAAGCGTAACCTCTGGCAAGCCCAATTGAACCGAACGATCATTCCAGGCAACACGGTAGTTGCAGCAAAGGGCAATTTCGAACCCACCGCCTAAGGCCGCGCCGTTAATCGCCGCGGCTACGGGTACGGGGAGCTTTTCGATACGTCGAAGCACTGCCTTGGTCGCTTGCAGGCCTTGAAAGAACTGCTCGACTTCTTCAGGCTGAACTTTCACCAAATCGTTCAAATCACCGCCAGCAAAAAATACTTTTTTAGCCGAGGCGAACACAACACCGCGCAAATCAGGTTCGGCTTCTAAACGCTCGACCGTTTCGGTCATAGCGGTTTGGTATTCAGCGTTCATAGCATTGACCGGTCCGGTCATATCCATTGTGACCGTTACGATGCCTGCGTCGTCTTTATCGTAATGAAATACACTCATGATTTTCTCCTTAGCTTTGCAGGTCGCTTACACGCGCTCGATGATTGTGGAAATGCCCATGCCGCCACCAACACACAGCGACAACATTGCGCGACGCAAGTTACGGCGCTCGAGCTCATCAAGCATAGTGCTGACCAACATTGCACCGGTTGCACCCAGAGGGTGGCCCATCGCAATAGCGCCACCGTTGACGTTGGTCACCGAGTGATCGATACCCAAATCCTGCATGTAACGTAAAGCGACTGAGGCGAAAGCTTCGTTAATTTCCCACAAATCGATATCCGCTACGGTCAGACCTGCCTTGGCCAGACATTTTTTGGCCGCAGGGCCTGGACCCGTCAGCATAATAATAGGGTCTGTCGATAATATTGCTGTTGCCACAATGCGGCCGCGGGGCGTCAAGCCCAGATCTTTGCCCGCCTTCTCGCTTCCGATCAGCACCGCACTAGAGCCGTCGACAATACCCGAAGAGTTACCCGGCGTGTGCACATGATCGATGCGCTCGAGCTGGTTGTACTTGCCTAAAATGACATCATCAAAGCCCATAGAACCCATCATCGCGAACGAGGGCTTCAGTGAGGCAAGGCCTTCCAATGTCGTGTTGGGCTTTATGAAGTCGTCGCGCTCAAGCACGGTAACGCCATTGATATCCTTAACAGGGACCACGCTTTTATCAAACCAACCGCTGTCGCGCGCATGCGTCGCGCGCTTTTGAGACTCCAGAGCAAAGGCGTCAACATCTTCCCGGGTCCAACCGCCCAAGGTTGCAATCGTATCGGCACCAATCCCTTGAGGCACGAAGCCCGTTTTTAACGAGAAGGCAGGGTCTGAACCCATCGCTCCCCCGGCAGAGCCCATGGGCACACGCGACATACACTCAACGCCGCCGGCTACCACCAAATCTTCCCAGCCAGACGCAATTTTCTGCGCGGCAATATTAACCGCCTCTAAGCCAGAAGCACAAAAACGGTCAAGCTGCACACCCGCTACGGACTCGTCCCAGTCGGCATTCTGCACAATCATCTTAGCCACGTCGCCACCCTGCTCGCCCACTGGCGTCACACAACCCATGACGACGTCATCAACATAGCTGGTATCCAGTTCATGACGCGCTTGCAGCTCTCGCAACAATGTCGCACCCAAATCAACGGGCTTGATTTGATACAGGCTACCGCCGGCTTTACCTTTGCTTCGCGGAGTTCGCACCGCATCATAAATGTACGCAGTATGAGGCATTTTCTTGCTCCTTAAAATTTTGAGGGGGTCATGATGAGGACCTCTCGAAAAATCCACAATGACCAATTTGTTAAAAAAATAGACAAAAACTTACACGCTGCATCACTCTAGTTGCCAGCATGGTTGGGCTAGCACTCGCTTGATCAGTGATCTTATTCAAGGCCTCAAACGTAAAGCTGATCATGAAATGGACTTATGACTCAATTACCGCAACACCCGAGGCTGTATCTCGCGTAATCGAGATGGCTTGGGAAGACCGCACGCCTTTCGAAGCCATCGAACAGCAGTTTGGCTTGGCCGAGGCCGAGGCCGACACCATTAAACTGATGCGCCAACAACTAAAACCACGAGCCTTTAAAAACTGGCGAGCCCGTGTGTCGGGCCGAAAAACCAAACACCAATCTCTGCGTGACCCCTCTGTAAATCGAGGCTATTGTCCGACGCAATACAAACAGCGCTAGTGCGTTGAGGCCTCGGTCATAACACCGAGGTCGTGCCGTACTGCTCTATCAAGGCATTCTTGACTTCAAGTTGGAAGGCGACGGCATCAAACTGCTGACAATACGTCCATTGCGCGAAGCGCTCATAATCCGGTTGACCGACCTTGGTCAGTGTCTCCCACCCTAGGAGGCAACGCTCCTGTTGGCTCATGTGGTCAAAGCCTTCGATACGAGCCAATAAGGAATCGATAGTGTCAGTATCCTTCGCAGTACGCAGGGCATCTTTAACGTCAAGATGGATAAAAGCTCGTTCCTCGGTGGTGTATTCGGGCCATGCCACGCGCGTTTTTGGCTGGGCGGAACGCGAAAATTCAGCCCAAGCACCCATCATTAACTCCATCATTTCTTGACGCTCTTCTGAGTCAGGATAAACCCAGGGAGATACCGGCCCATAAGTAAACGCACCGGTCAAAAAGGCAATATCTATCCCGTGTGCTGCGCCAATAATTGCAGGGAAATCGGCAAAGAATGACGTCTCTTGATCGTCCCAGTCAAAACGATAGGCATACAGATCGGTGTAGCCAGCGTCTTGCAAATACGTTAATGGTTGGTCAACACCACGTACTTTCCAAGCTGCCGAGCGTACGCGAATCCAATCTTGATAAACCGCAGCGTCTTTAACTTTGAGTCTTGGTGGCAACAGCTTGGTGAAAGGATAGCTTGCCTCGACAAAGTATCGATGCGTACCGAGCCACAGAGTCACCTCGTCACGGTTCGCCCCAGCAATGACCGGCACGTTTTTAGCGTATCGTGGATCGCCCAGGGCTGCCATAAAACCCTGCTCAGGTATCACTACACCGTCGGCCACGGTAAGCGGCACGTCACCGTCACCATCGAGCTCGTAGTAAGCTTCGTACAAATCGTGGGCATTAAGACCTCGCAAAGTATCTGCCGACGCCAAGGGGTCTACATCCAACTGCTGCAGCAGCTGCCAGCTCGTGCGGCGCATTGTTGGGTCGGCGTTGTCGCGATTAAACGCTTGCTCGGGCGTAGCAGACTTAACGTAGCCCGATTGCGAAATTGCCTTGTGAAACAACCCATCAGCAAGGGGTGATGCCAACATTGCGAAAACGTTATGGCCACCCGCCGATTCGCCAAAGATTGTCACATTATCAGGGTCACCCCCAAATCCCCGGATGTTCGTCTTCACCCATTTTAGTGCCTCAATGATGTCTTGGTGCCCGAAGTTAGCGGCGCCTCTTAATTCGCCACCTTCTGTTTGTATCGAGGGATGCACAAACCAACCAAGCGGTCCCAAACGATAATTAAAGGTCACAACAATCACATCTTCGCGGCGCACTAACTCATCGAAGTTGTAAAAGCCCTTGTAACCCGAGGTATTACCACCACCATGGATCCAAACCATCACAGGCTTCTCAGCACTAATCGAGCCGACTTGGGCTTTGATATCCATGTACAGGCAGTCCTCAGTACCGACTATCCCCTCTCCCGGGACACCGCCCGCATCATAAGCCTGTTGAACGCAGGCAACACTATCGCGAGTGTCGGACAGCAATTGTGCGGGAATCAAAGCATTAGGGGCTTCGTATGGCACTGGAGCTCGCCATCTCAGCTCACCAACAGGTGCTTGGGCGTAAGGGATGTCGCGCCAAGTCAATACATCTTGGCTAACCGAGGGTACTGCGCGTCCTGATTGCGTCGCGACCACATAGTTCTGGGCCACTTGAGGATCGATATCTACTGATCTGCAGGCCGCGAGGCCAATAAGTATTAAAAGAAGGGCTAAACTTCGCACAGGCGCGCACCTCGTGTTTGATAATGGTTATGCCAATTATGTCGTTATTGATTACGCTGAACTCTCTGCTCTGGCTCACCCAGAGACGTCCAAACTGAATACTAGCCCGTTTAGCATAACTCACTTAGGCGCAAAATGGGCGAACTAAGAAAAAGTGAGACTGGCCACTGATGGCAGAATACGGCACACTTTGCCGCTTACCATAAAGCGATAAAAAAGGTTTTGGCTATGACGACTCTAGGTTTGCTGGGCAGTGTTGTTCTGCTGATTTGGCTAGCATTGCGCGGCGTGAACATTATTTTTGCTTCTTTGCTGTGCTCGTTAATTGTGATTCTTACAAACGATCTTCCGTTCGCTGCGGGGCTTGGCGAATACTTTTCTTTCGGGCCTTTGGGCGCATTCACGTTTGCCGGTAAGTTTTTCTTGCTGTTTGCAGCCGGCGCCATGTTTGGCCGCGTTATGGGCGACAGCCACGCAGCTTCCAGTATTGCGCTGTCGTTAGTCCGCAAACTCGGCGCGGATCGTGCTTTATGGATTACCGTATTAGCCTGCGCGCTGCTCACCTACGGTGGCGTTGTCGTATTCGTCGTGATTTTTGCCATGTATCCCCTCGGGCTTAAGTTGCTACAAGAGGCCAACATACCCAAGCGCCTGTTTTGCGCGGCGCTGGCGTTAGGGGCCGGCACATTTACGCTTACAGCACTGCCCGGTACACCGTCTATTCATAACGTCATCGCCAGCGTCAGTCTCGGCACCGACTTATTCGCAGGTTTTTGGCCCGGCGTTATCGGCGGCCTCGCCATGTTCGGATTAGGTATGTGGTATCTCGAACGCGAGCGAAAAAAAGCGCAATTAGCAGGTGAGGGATTTGAGGCTGGCCCTAACGATCGTATTGTCGACCTTCATGACGACGATTACCCGTCGTGGCTGACCAGTTTACTGCCGCTAGCGCTGGTGCTTGCATTGATTATTTTGCCTCGTGTATTTGCCGACAATGCTTCGTCGGACTCCATGCTCGCCTCTGCGTTAGCGTTTGCCAATTCGCAGCCCGTGATCTGGCCAAGCTTGGCACTGATTATCGGCTCAGTGCTGGCCTGTATTCTTTTCCCAGTGGTGCGCCCGCAAGCTCTACACATCATGGGCCACGGCACCAACGACGCCATAATCCCGCTGATCAACACCGCTGCGGTTATCGGCTTTGGTGGCGTTGTAACCAAGACCATTGGCTTCGAGGCCTTTACAACGGCGATGCTAGATTCTGGTCTACCGCCGCTGTTGTCCGCCTTCACATCAGTCAGCCTGGTATCGGCTATTACTGGATCGGCGTCCGGTGGCTTGCAAATCTTCATGCAAACCTTGGCGCCAGCCTATCTTGAAATGGGCGTCCCAGTAGAGGATCTACACCGAATCGCCACGATTGCAAGCGGCGGTTTTGACTCGTTGCCCCACTGCGGCGCAGTCGTGGCCATGTTGACGATTACAGGGCTGACCCACAAGCAGGCCTATAAAGATGTGGGGATTATTACCGTGGTGATTCCTGTGGTGGTGTGTCTGGGATTGATAGCGGGGATGATGGTTTTGTGAGGATTCCCAGCTAACAGCCAAGATTTAAGGGCTAAGGTTTAAGTCCTCGCGAATACGCTCCTCTTCATTAAACGCTATATTTTTCGCGTTCGCGTAGCCTTAAATATCCATGGGTATTAGGTATATTCTAACCGTCGCAGGTTAGCCCGCCAGCTAGGTCCCCAACACGAGACGATCCCGCCGCGCCCAAATAAACGGCGCGAGCGCGGCCCGCATCACCACGGTCATCGCAAACGGTGAATGTACCTGACTGATAATTGTTTGACGCATCGCGAGTAAAGCCACTCCCATCGAATGACACAAAAGATTCGATCCCCGCACTACCCACTATCGTTACGAGCACGTCTAAGCCCTGTTTCACACGCACACGTTGATCACCATTACCGTCGACTGTTGTGTCATCTGTTGAGTCGCCGATTGTTCCCGTATCCTCAAAAATCATCCAACCTTGCGACCAGTCACCACTAGTCGCACAAGAAGTGCCATCACTACTTTTGCAGATTGTGACACGGGATGAGCGCGCGACCGCTGTGCTTCTGGCTAAAGCCATACTATTTTGCAGACCGTTAGCACCCAAGCGCAAACGTGAATCCTTGATGATGGTAGTTAAACTGGGAGCCCCTATCAAAGCAATGATAGCAGCGATCGCGAGCACAACTATCAATTCGATCAATGTCACCCCAGTTTGACGCGGCATTAATCGGCAGGTGCGGTTTGCTTTACTCAAGTATCACTCCGTAGCTTAAGCTCGATGCTAGACGTTAAGCTTGCCAGATAATCCAGCACGTAGTAAATGAATAAAGCAATGCCGAACATTTCCATGAACTCTTCAAGCGAATACAGCAAATAATATTTCAAAGAGCGCACGCCTGCTTCTTTGGCGGCCTCGTATTCCGCAGCACTGATCATCTCCACTCCGATAGCGCCACCGACAAATATTGCACCCGACAGAATCAAACCCAGTCGTGTTTTGTTGGGTAGGCGCATCAAGAAGGGAAAGTAGGCTGCAGCAAACCACGCGGTCAGAACGCCGTAAGGCACTACCCAGAGCCAGTACAAGTATCCACCACGTTCAAACCGATCATGAAAATGGCTACCGATCATTTCGTGAATTGTTGCGCCCTCATCGATGCCCAAAAAAATAAGCACCAGACCAAGCACCAACCAATAGCTCTGATCTCTCGGACATAACAAACGGCAAACCTTAGATACCAAAAGCGAACAAAACCCGGCAAAAATTAACTGGGTCGTAGAGTAAATCGTAGGGATGTTGTGCTCGATACCAACGTCAAAATATTCTGTAACTCGATAATACTTTCCATCATAGAAATATTTTGCAAATACAGACACAAGATTTAGGGTTTGAATAAAACACACAGCGCCCAGCAAATAAAAATAAAGTGTTCTGGGCGCCAATGCGATTACGGTTGACCTAAGCAATTCCCCTGAATTATCCGCAGTCGACATACCACAAGACCCTCGGCGATATCAGCGCTGAAGCCGGCTTATTGCACACAAAGAGAACGAAAATCCCTTATTGGCAAGCTCCACAATAGTCCTCACTATGATTTTGGTGCCCATTCCAAGCTGACTTGTTTACTTCAATCGTGTTTCCATTGTGACAAATTTCTACTTTGTTTTTCCCGCTGGGCTTGCACTCACTTAAGTCTTGCTGACTGGCATTATTGGAGCCGTCATCGTCTTCAGAACTATCGTCACTCTCTGAACCGTCACTTGACTCTTCAGAATCGTCTCCATCATCGCTACTCGACCCGTCATCAGACTCTGCAGAATCGTCATCATCCTCATTGTTTGATCCATCATCGGCCTGCGCAGAATCGTCATCATCCTCATTGTTTGATCCATCATCGGCCTCCGCAGAATCGTCATCATCCTCATTGTTTGAGCCATCATCGGCCTCATTGTCATCCGAGTTAGAACCGTCATCACCCTGATCGTTTGAGTTAGAGGAACCATCGTCAGCGATCGCATCACAGTTAACACTAGCCTCGCCGGAGCCATTGTTTGAAGAGCCAGTACCTGAACCGGCATCATCATCCTGTTCACACGCCGTTGCGCCACCGGCCACAAAATCAATATCACCTCGGGTGTAGAACAACAAGGCATAATCTGAGGTTGAGCTTGAATCATCGCTCACATCGCCAGAGAACTCAAAATGCGTATCGTGGTTATCGTAGTCCTCAGTAATCACGTTGTAGCCCCAAATAGAGCCTTTATAGTCTACACCACGGAGGCAAACCGTTGCTTTTGGCGCATACAAGCGCCCACCGAAAAAGTTGTTCGACGGATGTGTATTATCATTACCACTGCTTTCGACTTCACGAATACGAACCTCGTCGCTCCCACCAGAGCACGAGGTATGGTCATCTTGACCCCCAAAGTTGGCGTAAATCGAAATCTGATCTTGAACCGAGGCACCATTGCCACCGCCAACGGCTGATAGAGTCACGTCGCGCAAATCAATTTCACCTTGCCCGTCGGCTCCCACAAAAATGTTTAACGCCACTGGATCGGAGTTATTGGGATTAATGCGAATTGTTACGTCTTCAAAATCCCATTTATCTTTGATGTAAATGTTGTAAGTGCCGGCCGAGAAGGTAATAGTTTCGCCGTCGACGTCGTCCCAGTCGTCGAAATAATAGTCGCCCGCCGAGGAAAATGATTTTTTATCGTCAGGTTGGTAAGACGGACTATCATCGACATAAGTTTCAAACTCGCCAAAAATCACTGGAAGATTCAAAGGGTCACAACTCGCGGCGTCAACCTGACCTAAAGTACCAACTGCCCCCGACACATCCTCCTCATCGACATAATACGCGTCGCCATTAATGCTTGCACCTGAGCTCGTATCCAACATCGAGGTCGACAATTTAGTACGAACGTCGCCAACGACTCGCGTATCGTCTTTTAGATTGACATTTCGACAACCCACGATGGCATCATCCCAAACGCCCGCGGTCGCGACGTTTCTAACAACAACACCCGCCGTCAACGATTGAGTCGCCAACGAACCACCACTTGAACCGCTGCGAACACCTACAACCGACACTTTATAGATGTTGTCACCATTATCGTCAGTCGCGGGCTCGCCACCATTCATGATGTAAGATACGACGTAAGTGTATCCATCCTCTGAGACTTTTTCACATTCCCAGTTAGCTGGATCCTCAGTACTCAAATTTTCCGTGCAAAAACCGTTCGTAAACACATCGCCATTGGTCAAGTCTGCAACAGCTTGCTTGAGGCCTTTCTCGGCATTGCGTGTTGCGTCGTCAGCAGCTTTGGAGTTAACCGATGTGCGCTCCTGTACGACGGTCTGCTCAACGGTGCTAAGGCCCGCCAAAGCCAATAAAGACAGAGTAACAACGCTTACCAACAAAACCGCCCCTTTTTGCTTGGAGGGCAAAGTTTTGAATTTTTGGTAAGGTACTTTGATATATTGCGCTGCCATAAGGTGTCTCCCCCGACATTAATTGCGTCTAAAGTTGCGAATCGTCGCAACCGTACTAAAATCTCGCGTTACTGGGTTATTGCCCAATGACGTAATCGTGTATTCAAACTTAACCGCTAACACTTTGTCCCAATTGCCACCCACGTTACTTCGGGATACGTATTGCTCCACTGATCCGTCTGAGCCTGATGCAAAGCTACCGCCGCTCTCGATCTGGGCGTCGATACCGTAGCGCATATTGAAATTTTCGATCCCTTCTACCAGCTCGACTTCAGCGCCGGAGTTTAATTGAAGGTAAAATGAGTTACCGCCGCGACCATTGTCGGCCACATAAAAACGTCGAACATCCAACTTCATTACGCTAGTCTGGGGGGCGTAAGTGCAACCTGGCGTACCTGTACCGCAACTGGTTGGCTCATATGTTAAGACGGTAGCACTATTTACCGCCGCGACTTGAACTGCTGTTGCCTGGGAACAGTTACTCAACACCACCGTATCACCCGCGCTAAAACTATGACCGTCGGCGTTAAACGAAATTTGGCGATCAGCGGCGTCACCACCATTTAAAACTATCTCGGCAGGACAAGCAGCCGCGTTGCTAGGGTCTACAGCACAGGTCGTTGCCTGCGAAGCTGAAATCACGGAGTAAATTGTGATGATGTCACTACTAACGGATCTTGAAATCCCTAAACCACTGGCGTCAGTGCTCTCGTTGGCGTAGAGGTATGGATGCATTGTGTCCGCTGTCGGCGTAATGTCGAGATAAAGCTTATCGTTGCTATCCGGCAAACAGCCCCAATACCCTGCGCCAGAGAAAGAAGACCGCAACACCTGCGACATCACTCGACCGTTCTCTACGACAACTGCGCCCAATCGCTGATCGGCCCAGGAAGCTCTGGCGGTTGAGTAAATTTCCAAACTACCCGCCAGCAGCAATGCCCCAAGAGCAAGGGCAATCATAATTTCGACGAGCGTATAGCCTTTTGCAGCCCGGCGTGCGCGTGGCGAGAGAATCACAATGTCACCCCGATAATCAGCAGGTCTACGTCGATTGAAAATGAAGCAATGTCGTTGTCCGGCGCACCGACTTCCAACCACCGCGCGGTGAGTGTTAACTCGCCGGATGCGCCATTACCTGAAACAGAAACGCGGTTAGAATAGTCATCGCCCTCCCAGGGTAGCTGCACCTTGATTTTTTGTAGCCATTCCCACTGATCGTAGGCTGCTAACTGTTGCGGCGTGCAGCTATTCTCGGCGCAATTGGTAGGTGCCGTATCCCATAGACTGCTATCGACCGTATCGTAGTAACCATCAAGCACACCAACTTGGTTCGCATACATGCGTTCTGAGTATTCGGTGGTCAGCAATCCCGCTGTCGAACTGTAGTAAGTGCCCCGAGCTTTCTGAGATGCATAAATATCCATCTGCAAAAAGCCAATCAGCCCTAAGGCCAGAATAAATAAAGTCACCAAGACTTCAATTAAGGTAAATCCCCGCCGATTCGTCATTTCCAGCACCCCGCAGGCGTCACCACACCAAGATGGTTCAGCGTCATAGTTGCACAACCCGAATCCGCAGACGCTTGAGAACCTTGGGCTGTCGCCACGATCGTGTAAGTATTCGCGGTTTGCGTAGAAAAACTCAGGCGATATGTCGCTTTAGTCGCATAATCCGCAGCCGAGTAATCTTTGGGTAGGTATTCGGGATACAGTTCTGTCGGAGCCAAACCAGAACGCTTGGTGTTTTCGTAAAAAACTGGACCCACATAAGTCAGGTTTTTCCGATAATAAGTTTCTAGTGCGATGGCAAGACTTTGCAAGGCCACTTGTGCTTCCGAACGTTTAGTCTCTGCCACTTGTGATTGATAGCTCGGCAAAGCAACAGCAGCCAAAATAGCCACAATCGCGACCACGATGATGAGCTCTACCAATGTGAATCCACGCCGAATTAGCACTTACATCCTCTAAATATAAAAATTGCCTAAACTAGGGCAAGCGTGACACTCGCCAACCTATAAATCAAGTCAAAGTGAGACCACGTTCACAAAAAAACTATTGGCAAACAGTAAGTTAGCGAAAGAATTCTTAAGGATGCTTAAGATTAGTCAAGTTCAATAGCCTGATTCAGCACATAACCCTGGCGGGTCTTGTTCAAAACCTTGAGCGGCGGCTCGTGTAAACGCAGCAATTTGCTGCGCAACCGACTCACAATCACCTCTAAATACGAACGACTGTCTTTGCTAGGATCAATAGACAGCGCGTCTATCAGGTCGTCATAGGGCGTAAGCTCGGGATAGTTCAGGGCCAAATTGCACAGCAAGGTGTATTCTTTCTCTGACAAATGCCTTGTTCGATAGCAGCCAATTAAGCGTTTAGCCACTTGATCGAGTTTGATCTTCACGGCCAAATCCATACGCGAGGTAATCGATCGCAGTACCGCAATGAGCTCCGCAGGCGCGAAAGGTTTAGCCAAGAACAGCACCGCCCCAGCCTCGTAGGTGGCAATGCGATTTTGCTCGGAGCCGTGGGCGCTTAAAAATACAATCGGCACTGAGGGCATGCTCTGGCGATAACGATTGGCCAAATCGAGGCCGGTTTCGGCGCCCAACTGCAGGTCTAGCAGCAATATATCGGGCTTTTTCATCGCTAACAGACCATCGAGCTCGCTACCAGAGTGCGCCACCTCGCATAAAAAACCTTCGTCGATGAGCAGTTGTTTTAGCTCACCAGCCAGCGCAGTATCGTCCTCACACAAGTAAACGGAAATCCTCATGCTCATACCAATTCAACCGTCATTACCACTTGCTGACCCACCCGTTTCGCCATAACTCGATATCCCTGCTGTCTCGCTATGTTTTTCACCAACCAAAGGCCCAACCCCATGCCGTGACGATCACTGCTGTGGGTATCTCGCCAATACTTGTTAAACCAATCCGTCGGATCTGAAAACTTCACACTCGACGGCACAGTGTTTCGTACGCGAATAAACACTCTTCCATCACGCCGCCAACACCTTAAGCAAACCTTGCTGTCATCTGTACCGTATTTAAAGGCATTGTCCAGCAAGTTACTCAAAACAGTCGACAAACCAAATCGATGCGTCGTTACCACTGTTCTACCACGCAGAGAATAGTACAAACGCGTAATTTGCTCATCAGTAAGTTCCAGCTGGCCAACCACGGTCTCGACGAGATCACTCAGCGCCACACGTTCGACGTTCCGTAAATGAGCCTCTTCCGATTCGCCCGAGGCAGCCACTTGGTCAACCACACGCTGAATACGCTTGAGCTGTGATCGATACTTTGCAGCATCAGGCTGATTACGAGTCATCAGCAAGAGCGTTGCTAAGGGCGTTTTTATTTCATGTGTCAGTAGCGCAGTAAGTGTATTTTGATCCGCTAGCCTTTGCTCTAGCAAGGTCTTGCGCTGCTTGATCACATCGGAACGTCGTGCCGCGCGCTCTGCGGCTGTTTGCTCAAGCGCGGACCGGTATAACAAGATGACCCCAAAGACCACGGCCACCAGCACGGAATGCAAATACGTCAACGAGAACTGCTTGCCAATACCAACACCGGATATTGTGGTTATGACGACAATCGCCAGCAGCAAGACGTAAAAGAAGCGCGTGCGCTCTAAAAATAGGCCCGCCAACCCTTTGCTTGCGCGAGCACGTCCTATTGCCACGGCAACGGTGAGTGCTGTTACCGTAACCAACACAACGTTCATGGTCAGCGCAGGACGGTGCCACCCCAGAATATACAAAACGGCCGCTCCCAGCAGAAGCCAAGGCATGACCGCAACAAATTTTAAGATGGCATGACCCGGTGCAACGTAACGCAGCATCGCTAAATGCAGCCAGCCACCTACAACCGAGCAAAATATGGCGCCAAAGCCAACCAAATGATGATTCAAGGCTGGACTAATGAGTCCAGAAACGGGCAGTAAATTGGACAAAGACAGCAAAAATAGTGTCCAACTTATTTGATAGGCGCCAAATAACAAAAGCATTTTGTCCCGACGCACGACACCATAGGCCAGCCCTAAAACGCCGCTTAACACGATGAATACGATAATCGAAACGCGAATTGCAATATTGCGAACCAAAGAGGACTGCAATTCGTCGACTGAGCTCAACGATATCGATCCGCGCAGACCGCCCACGGAGCGAATACTCAGTAAAACACGAGTTGCCGTATCGGGAACTTGTAACGTCGTTTGTTCAATGTCATAGGCCGATACAACCTCACCTATTTGCGTGTCGCCACGCACAGTAACGCCAATGAGCTCATCGGCGGCGGAGTAAAACTCCGCTTTTATGTAATCATGATACGAGGGAGACACACTTAAAAAGGTTGATGGATGGTCAATATCGGACATACGCACATCAAACTGCAAGGTGCCACTGTTGTAGCCCGCGTTGGCATCTCCTCCGGCCAACCACGGGGCATCACAGAGTGCTGTATCAGCAGGACACAGCCGCCATCGCACCTCATCGACACGGTGACCGGGATCCGAGAACGGTATCGACACCGCAAAGGCAGCCGCAAAAATTAAGACCCACTGCGCAACGGATAAGCCCTGTTTAGATCTGAGCGAATCGAACAACCTCGCAAGCCTCATTTAAACAACACTCCCTCACCTAAAACATCGCACAGAATCACGATCTTGCGAGCATCAAGCCCCGCAGCTTCGATGCATGACGCACTGAGATTCAGAGCCAGTGGCATTTGCACCGATCGTCGCTGAAACAAAGCGATTACCCGCTCAAAAGCATGCTTCGTCAAGTGTTCATACTCGACAGGCTCTAACACGCCTTCACGCCGCAGGAGAGCTGCCGCCAACAAGGGGCTCAACATTCCGGCGTTTTCGTTAACGGGCAAACCAACCACGTTATGTATCGCGGTTAACAACTTAGGGCCAATAAACTGATTCGGGACGCCGCCCGTGTTCTTATTCAGAAACTGCTCTGCAGTCTCTATGTAAAAGTCTAAAAATGTATTGCCGCGGTCGAATTGCAGGTAGGCGTTATGAACTTTCTTAAACGCTTTCAGCTCGCCCGTGCCTCTCTGATCAATCCAGACTTCCCGACCTAAAGCATAAGTCGATCGCAGGGGCTGAAAACGCTCAACATCCATAACAAGCCAGTCGGCATCGCACCAAATCACCCGCTCATACTCAACAAGCAGTGCCCGCAACCAGCGCAAGCGCGCTAGATCAGACGCTACTACTGCGTTGTATTGTTGCAACAGGTAGCGCGTGGGCAGGTAGTCAAAGAGACCATCATCTAAAAACTGATAGTCAAAACGATGAATGTCAGCCCAAAGGCGAACCGAGTTTTGGCAGAGCTCGATCCATTCATTCAACGAACGACTGCGGTGAGATTGCACAACGATGGTTTTCAAAACAGCTCTTATGCTTTTTCGGAGTTCGACCACACCTATAGTCGCACAAATACCGAAATTAGAGCCAGAAACTGTATTTCACAGAGCAGAAAAAAAATTGCGGGATTGGTATCATCCAGCCTTTTGATCCGAGGCCTACTCAATGCGCACCTTCTTCATGAGTTTCATTTTGAGCTTTGTCGCAATCCCAACCGCTTGGGCAAACGATCCAAGCGGCGCCGCGGCATTTAACCAGCTCGGACAAACACTACCGACGCCCAACGTCTATCGCACGGCTTCGGGCGCCCCGGGCGAGCGCTACTGGCAACAAGAGGCTGACTATGTCATTAACGCGACTTTGGACGAGACTCAACGCCGAATCACTGCAAATTCTAAAATTCACTACACCAACCACTCGCCCGACACATTGCGCTACTTATGGCTGCAAATGGATCAGAACCGTTTCAAGAATGACTCACTGGACCGCCGGTCGCGCACCGTAACAGGCGAGGATCGCGTGAGCTACTCGGATTTGCGCCTGCAGCAAAGCTCAGCTGATACCGAACACGGCTATCAGGATGTCGCCGTTCTGAACGCCAAAGGCCAAGCTCTGCCATTCACCATCGTTGACACCATGATGCGCATCGACCTCCCGCAGCCTCTCAACTCGGGAGAATCCATTGACTTTGAGATTCAGTGGGCCTTTAACATCATCAATGAAGAGGCCCTAGGCGGTCGCGGCGGCTACGAATATTTCGAGAAAAACGATACCGAGCTCTTCTTTTTAGCGCAGTGGTTTCCGCGCATGGCCGCATACAGTGACTATGATGGCTGGCACAATAAAGCATTTTTGGGTCGCGGTGAATTCACGCTCGAATTCGGCGACTACGAGGTCTACCTGACCGTACCCAACAACCATATCGTATCGGCGACCGGCGAGCTGCAAAACCCCAAACAAGTATTGACCAAAACTCAACAGCAGCGCCTAGCACAGGCGTCTAGCGACAAACCGCGATTCATTGTGACGCCCGAAGAAGCCAAAACCAACGAGCAAACTGCGGCAACCGGCACCAAGACTTGGCATTTTAAAGCCGACAGGGTGCGCGATTTTGCCTGGGCCAGTTCCAGCAAATTCATTTGGGATGCAATGATCCACGAGCAACCCGAGGCAGAGCAAAAGCAAGTGCTCGCAATGTCGTTCTACCCGAACGAAGCAGAGCCCATTTGGTCACACTATTCGACTCACGCGGTCGTCCACACGATGGAAGTGTACAACCGCTTTTCGTTTGCGTATCCCTACCCCACTGCTCAATCAGTCAACACGTGGGAACGTGGCGGGATGGAATATCCCATGATCACCTTCAATGGTTATCGACCTGAGCCCTGGGAAAAAGCAAAAAGCGCAACCACAAAGTGGGATGATGACAGCATCACAGAACCACCTATTACCTACTCGCGCCGCGTCAAATACGGTTTGATTGGTGTCATCATCCACGAAATTGGGCACATTTACTTCCCGATGATCGTGAACTCCGACGAACGCCAATGGACCTGGATGGACGAAGGATTGAATAGCTTTTTAGAATATGTTGCTGAACTTGAATGGGAAGAAAACTACCCAGCCTACCGTGACGACGCCAACATTCTGGATTACATCCCAGCTTACATGACGTCGGCGAATCAGGTTCCAATCATGACTCAGTCTGACTCGATTTTACAGTTTGGACCAAATGCTTACAGCAAGCCCGCTGCAGCCTTAACCGTGTTGCGCGAGACAGTCATGGGCAGAGAACTGTTCGATTTCGCATTTAAGGAATACGCGCAGCGCTGGAAGTTCAAGCGCCCCACGCCGGCCGACTTTTTCCGAACCATGGAAGACGCTTCCGGTATTGATTTAGATTGGTTCTGGCGCGCGTGGTTCTACACCACGGATCATGTCGATATCGCGATCAGTGACATCCGCTCTTATCAACTCAAAACCGGCAACCCTGAGATTGATTTCCCCTTAGATCGTGCCGAGACTCAGCGCGACAAACCCGCACCCATTAGCGAACAATTTAATCGTGAGCAAGGTATTACTTTGCGCATAGATCGCTACCCAGAGCTCAACGACTTCTATAACGAGAACGATCGATTCACAGTGTCCAATAAAGATCGTAACGATTATAAAAAAGATCGCGACAAGCTAGAACCTTGGCAGCAGCGCGCCCTCGATCGCGCAATTTCAGAAAACAAACACTATTACTTTGTCGATTTCGAGAACATCGGCGGCATTCCCTCGCCCTTGCTATTAGATTTTCACTACGCCGACGGCGACAGCAAACGCGTGGTGCTCCCCCCAGAGATCTGGCGCCGCAACAACCATAAAGTGACCCACGTATTCGTAGAGGACAAACCGCTGGAATATATCGAGCACGATCGCGAGCACCGTACCGCCGACGCAGATTATCGCAACAATCGCTTTCCGCCCATCGTGCACCAATCGCGCCTTGAAGCCTACAAATCTAAATCGACAACACGTAACTTAATGGCGGATATGCTCGAAAAGCTCAAAAAAGAAGATAAAGACCAGCCCGAAGAATCGGCGGCGGTTGAACTGAGCGACGAAGGCAACTAACACGTGAGAATACTATTGAGTATCCTGCTTTGCGCCACAACACTCGTGGCGCACGCTCACCGGCAACATCATGTCTGGACCGAGGTCGAACGCAACCCGAATACGGGACTTGTTGAGATTTCGCACCGTATGCACATGCAAGACGCACTATCGGTGCTGCAACTCGCAGGAGAGGATAAAACCTCTTTACCGGTTGAGTCGGTCGAGGCTTTGGCCGAGATTGCTTTATACGTAGACCGACGGTTTGCCGTGTGGCCGCGCTGTCAAGACACGAAAGTTCAGAGCCTAGAGCTGGTAGGCGCGGGCATCGATGATGATTTTATCTACGTGTTCCAAGAAATGCAGTTAACCGGGCAGTTACACGAACTGGTTTTCACCAGCACCTTACTTCAAGACATAGAGCCCTATGCCGCATCTTTTGTGAATTTGCTAACGCCTGCCGGTCAATTCACCTATCAGTTTGCGCAAGAATCACCGAACCAACAGCCCGAAGTTGTTCATTGCGTCAACACACAGTTGACGCATTGACTCACGCTATCGCCTTCTTAGTTCACCCAAATTGGTGAACTGTAGGCGCGTTCTTGAATCGTTTTGGCAAAGCGCTCAGGCAGTTCTTCTTGCAGGGCAACAGCATCGAGCAAAGAATGTCGCGGGGTTGCCGCTTCCAGAACCCGCACGTAGTAGACCGCCGACTGCCCGGGGATGTAATCAGGGTCTTGCCACAAGACCCTGAGCTCAGAGGCACCCTGCGAGCGGTCGTACTCAGCTGTGTTTAAATTCACTGTGTTTGGTAGAGGCTCAAACCGTCCATCGTCGAGACGCGCACGATCCTCGCCCCCAGCCAAATCGTAGATACGGTCTTCAGCTTCGCCTTTGTCATTTACAAAACCCTTGATCATTTGGATTCGATCAAGTCCTGCGCTCATAACGTCACGCGAGGCATGAATCATGAACCTAGGCGCCTCATCCGTTAATGTCAGCGCACCACCCATTGGTACGCCACGCGCATACCCTCTAGCCACCATATCGCTTGCCTCTAAGTCTGCACCTTCAAAGTCAGTGCCAGCAAATACGCGCAAGCCAATTCGAGTGCCCGTTGTCGCATAAACCTCTTTGCGCTTGAACGCAGCGACAATGGCCTCGCGGGTGTTCTCTTCCGCCCAGACAGCGGCCACACCTGAAGCAGCCATGTCCCAACCAACCCGTCCGGCGCGCTCAAGCATTTTGCGCTCGGGCGTGGAATCGGTCACTTGCTTACCGTGGAAGTTGTTTTCTTCTGAACTTGAAAGTGCCGTATGCGAATCGGTCGAACCAATCATGCCAAATGCGAAGGGGTTGACCCCCAATTCTTGCTTTAATTTTAACCCGTTCAACAGAGCAGGACGTGCGTAATTGCCGCTCAAATCGGCCTGTTGTTCCGACTGAAGCCCACCAATCAAAAATTCATACGTCTCAAAATTGGCAAATTCGTCGTTGGGAGAAATCATCGGGTGCGTTTCTGAGTCACCTTTAGTTTGTGTTACCTCAGCAACGGTCTCCCAGCGCGCACGCTGCATCGCGTACTCGGGTGTCATTGGCGAACCATCAAATTGGGTCAGCTCAAAGCTACGCCCCTTCGATAAATTCATGTTGTGGGGAATAGACACAAACTCCGCCCCTACCTTGGGTTGAGTCTCGTCTAGCCAAGCCCAGAGGTCTTCGGGGTTCATACTATCGGTCGAGCTGAAAGGTAAGAACTGCTCTGCTCGAGAAGCATCACCATCCATAAACACAATGCGATGCAAATTTGCCCCACCGGGTAGCGACGACCATTCCCAACCGATAATGGCGCTAAATATACCCGGCTGATTATAGCGATCGGCAATTTCCGCTGTTTGACGCCAAGGTGTACGGCGAATGCTCTCGCTTTGCAGCTCATCGACCATAGCAGATTCCCCCGCTGCGGCCCCGTGAACGAGCATACTAAATACTTCAGCCCCTTTACCCTCTTTCATCTTGGCAAGCGCAAATTGGCCAAACTCGGTCGCACTAACCTCGGGATCTCCCTGCGACAAGCGCAAGGGGATCGAAGTAAGCTCTGCGTGGTCTGAGACCACCAAAAAATCGAGGGGGCGATGGCGCTGCACGCGTGCTTTGTAAAACGGATGAATAACAGGCAAGCCCATAGCATACCGATAGGCTGTCTCTGGATCGGTGCTACGGTTTTGAAACAGGAAGGCATCAAACGAATAGGCGGTATGAAGGTGAGTGTCGCCCCACAATAAGGTGCGTTGTTTCTCATCTTGGGCAAGAGCACCCAACGGAATATTGGAACAAAGAGCGGCCATCACGGCAGCATAGATAAAGGGGGTACGCATCTAATTATCATCCTTCGTATTCTTATTAAAAGTATAGGTCAGCGAACAGGCCCTGCCTATGGTCTGAATAAGGTCTGATGCGGACATTACAAGCAAATAGACTAATTCAAACACTTTCGCTCTACCGAACTCTCGGGCAATCTCATTTGATGCACTCAATAAGGTGGCGACCCCCAACTCAGCGCAAGAGAATATGCAAGGTGCTCGCACCAAGAAAATAGAATCTGGCGTTTAAGCTCAGCAACAGCAAGCGTATAATCGCGTATTTGGACTTAGAGACGGTCTATGCAGTTTTCTGAATTTGGCAAAAAGTTTACCGGCCAATCAGGCATCGTCGAGTTAATGGAAGACTTGGGTGAAGCACTGACCATTAATCCCGACATGATTTTCATGGGTGGCGGAAATCCGGCGCGCATTCCCGCTGCCGAAGCCCTATTTCAGTCACACTTCAAGAAAATAGTCGCTGATCCTGTTGAATTCAATCGCCTCATCGGTATCTATCAGTCCCCCAAAGGTGATCCGAGTTTTTGCCAAGATTTAGCAGACTACTTAAATCGATCGCAGGGCTGGAAGTTAAGCGCAAACAACATAGCAATTGCCAACGGCAGTCAATCGGCCTTTTTTATTGTTGCAAACATGCTCGCTGGTCGCTCTGAACAAGGTAATACAACCTTACACCTACCGCTATCGCCCGAATACTTGGGTTACGCTGATAGCGGATTAAGCCAAACTTTTTTCACCGCGACCAAGCCAAGCATCGAGCTACTTGAAGGGCAGCTGTTCAAATACCACGTGGACTTCAATCATCTCAATCTACCCGAGACAACCAACGCCCTGTGTGTATCGCGCCCCACCAACCCCACAGGCAACGTCTTAAGCGATGAGGAACTCGAGCATCTCAGTGACATCGCAGTAAGCCACAGTATCCCTTTTATTATCGATGGGGCCTATGGCGTTCCCTTCCCAGATATTAATTTTGTGGCGGCGACACCTCGTTGGGACAACAACACGATTTTGATGTTAAGCCTCTCAAAGCTGGGCCTGCCGGGCATTCGCGGGGGCATCGTCATTGCCAACGAAGCATTTATTCAAGCCTTCACCAACGCAAACACCATCATCAGCCTAGCCTGCAGTACGGTTGGCCCCCTGCTGGCGCAATCGCTGATCCGTTCAGGCGACTTAGAGCACCTTACTCAGAACATCGTAAAACCCTATTATCAAGATAGTGCCGCACACATCACTGCGACACTGCACCGCGAACTCAAGGGCCTGCCGTATCGTATTCACAAACCCGAGGGCGCGATTTTTGTTTGGGTCTGGTTCGAAGATCTACCCATAACTAGCCGTGAATTGTACGAGCGTTGCAAGGCACAGGGCCTGTTGGTCGTACCGGGCGAAAATTTCTTTATCGGCATTGAGGATGACTGGGCACACAAGCACCAGTGCTTACGCATATCTCACGCGCAAAGCAAGTCAGTCATCGATCAAGGTATTGCGATTCTGGCCAAAGAAGCCCGCGCCCTTTACCAGTAGTTTTGGGCGACATTGACCTAACCAAGGAGCCCCAGCGCGCTCTCTGAGAATGCTAATGCGCGCTAGACTTGGCGTCAAAAATAGGAATGTTTGATGGCAATATGTTCACAGCACCATCGACAACCGCTACACTCCGACTCAGGCAGTCGGACTCGTTGCCGTTTCTAACAACACTAACAAAGGAAGCTTTATGTTCAGTCACATCATGGTCGGTGCGAATAACATCGAAGAATCAAAGAAGTTTTACGATGCCGCTCTAGGAGCTTTGGGCTATGGCCCCGGCGTTGTTGACCCCAAAGGGCGTTGCTTTTACTTCACCGATACCGGTGTATTCGCGATTTCAGTGCCCATCGACGGCAATCCAGCCTGCCACGGCAACGGCTCGACCATTGGTTTCGCGGTAGAGAGCCCTGAACAAGGTGACGCTTGGCACGCAGCCGGTGTTGCGAATGGCGGCACGACTTGTGAGGATCCTCCAGGTATCCGCGAAGGTGAAATGGGTAGCATGTACTTGGCTTATATGCGCGATCCCGCCGGCAACAAAATCTGCGCCCTAAAACGCATGGGCTAAGGTTTAATAAGCCCCTCGTGATAACCGAGGGGCACTCTCCCGTAACCGTCACATTCATCTACTACTGACGATGAATACTTCACAGCCATTATGAGACTCAACGCCGATTTTGAATCACGGGTCGTCATTTACCCAAAGGATTACCGCTGGACCGCGTCTCCTATGCCCGGTGTCGATAGAATGATGTTGGACAGAGTAGGCGACGAAGTCGCGCGAGCCACCAGCCTGGTTCGCTACGCCCCCGGTAGTACATTTTCGCCACACACACATGCCGGTGGTGAAGAGATCTTGGTCCTTGAGGGCACGTTTGGTGACGAGCATGGGCTTTATCCCGCGGGCACTTACATTCGCAACCCAATCGGGAGCTCGCATACACCCCACGTGGGGGCTAGAGGCGCACTCATTTTTGTCAAGTTGCATCAGTTCAATCCAGAGGATACCGAGCAATTCACTCTGAACACTCAGACCGAACACTGGCGACCAGGACTGGTAGCGGGTTTAAGCGTTATGCCCCTGCACCAGCATCAACACGAAAACGTGGCCCTCGTTCGGTGGGCACCTAACACGCAATTTCAGCCCCATCGACATTGGGGTGGAGAAGAAATTTACGTGCTAGACGGGGTTTTTCACGATGAGCACGGCGAATACCCCAAGGGGACGTGGATTCGCTCTCCGCACATGAGCCAGCATACGCCGTTTACAGGCGAAGAGGGAGCTCTGATATACGTAAAGACAGGACATTTGTAGAACGGAAGTAAGCCCATAAACTGAGCAGCGGACGAATCGATCGCACATCTCTACTTACCCATGAGAATCACTTCAGCCGCGTTTTTTCCAGGAAGTCCCGTCACACCTCCGCCGGGATGCGCGCCTGAACCGCAGTGATAAAGGCCACGAATGGGTCCACGATAGTCGCCGTAATCAAAAACTGGCCTTGCCGCCCACAATTGATCGAGCGTCATCGCACCATGAAAAATATCACCCCCCGTCAAGCCCAGCTCGCGCTCAAGGTCCAAAGGAGATAACACCCGCATCCCAAGGATCGACGCTTTAAAATTGGGCGCATGCGAAGAAACGACAGATACGATTGCCTCTACCGCTTTGGGTTTCAGATCATCCCAACTTTGCCCCGCGCTCAGAGTCGGCGCAAACTGCTGACAAAATAACGAGCACACATGCTGACCCGCGGGTGCCAAGGAATCATCTACCGTCGAGGGAATAAGCATTTCCACAATGGGCTTGTTGGCCCAGCCCTGTTGCTTTGCATCCATAAAGGCGCGATCCATGTACTCTAGCGTCGGAGCCATGATAATGCCCGACTGGTGATGCTCCTGCAGATCAGTGCCCGGCAAGCAGGTGAAATCGGGCAGTTCACTCAGTGCCACGTTTAAACGAAACGTACCGGAGCCGTAGCGCGTGGACGCGATTTTTTGAGCAAAATCATTTGGCACATCCTCAGGCGAGATCAGCTGTTGATAGAGCATCTTGGGCGTCACGTTCGCGGCGACACTGTGAGCTGTTATGAGCTCACCGCTGGTTAGGACAACGCCCATTACGGCCTTATCCTTTATCGTGATACTTGCAACTTCGGCATCCGTGCGAATTTCCACTCCGTGCTCTGAACAGGCCTGCGCCATCGTTTGGGTGATCGCCCCCATGCCCCCGACGGCATGACCCCAGGCGCCCTTTTCGCCATCCAACTCGCCAAATACGTGGTGCAGAAGCACGTAAGCAGAGCCAGGTGTATCGGGGCTGGCGTAATTACCGACTACCGCATCGAAGCCAAATACGGCCTTGATGTGTTCGTTTTCAAACCAGCCATCCAAAAACGAGCGAGCACTTTTGGTCATCAAGTCGTACAGATCGTTCTGAACCTCGAGATCGGCTCTAAGAACATCGCGCACCTGCCACGCCAGTTTCAACAAAGCAGATAAACCGCCAGATATTTTTGGCGGCCTGGTCTCCGCCAATTGTCGAAGCACGTCGGCCACGGCATCGATTCGTCGGTAATATTCGGGTAAACGTCTAGCATCGTGTTCGGACAGCTGAGCAAAAGCCGCTTGGGTGCGCTCAAGCCCACCCCCGACTTTTAAATAGTGGTCTTGATCAATGGGCAAAAAGTTAGCAACCGGTCGTTTGATGAATCTCAGCCCACGCTCTTTTAACCCCATGTCGCGAATGACTTGTGGGTTCAATAAACTGACCGTATAACTTGCCAAGGAATTGCGAAACCCCGGATGAAATTCTTCCGTTACGGCCGCACCACCGACGACAGAGCGCCGTTCCAACACGACAACCCTGCGACCCGCTTTCGCCAAGTAAAAAGCGCAGACCAATCCATTGTGGCCACCGCCGATGATTGCCGTATCGTATTTGGCCAAGACTCACCTCAAGCAATTAAGAAACACGTGGAAGCTTACTTAGATTTGCGGTCGAATACCAAACACAGCGCCCACTCGGCGGCAGAACAATTGCTCGACACCTCAAAACTAAGCCTTTTGCGCTCGTCGGAGTTTACTTTCCAACAACGTCTAGTAACAATTCACGAAACCAACTATGCATCGGATCTTTATCTAACACCGAGGGCCAAACGAGCATTCGATTGATTGGCTCCAATTTGCGGGGAAAGGGCTCAACCGCTATGTTGAATCGAGCACTCAAAAAAGGGACTAAACCCATCGGCACCGTGCAGAGTGCATCGGTGCTCTCAACGATCAACGCTGCTGCACTGAAACTGGTGACCGTTGCGACAATCTCACGATCAATGTTGTGCGCAGGAAGCAAAGTGTTTAGCCCGTACGCTGCGTGACGAGGGGACTCCATCACTACGTGTTTTTCACTCAAAAATTCCGCGAGCGTTAGCCCGCTACTTAGCCTTGGATGTTGCGCCGAGCGCATGACCACCAGTGTTTCTTCACCCAGCACTTGATGACTAACACCGCTCCCGATTGGCAGAGATCGATACAAGGCAAAGTCGTACTTACCGTAGCGAAAATCGTCAGGTATGCCCTGCTCCGATAAGGGAAACACGCTAACCGATACGGATGGGGCATCGGTTTGCAAGCGCTTTAACAGAGGCGCCAAATAAACCGTCTCAAAATAGTCACCCGCGACAACACTAAAGCAACGGGAACTGGTCTGGGGTGACTCAAACTTTGCGGAGAAACTCTCGCGCAGTTGGTTTAATATCGGAGCAATGTCCTCATACCAAGCTTCGGCTGCGGGAGTAGGTACCATGCCATATTTCGTCCTTACAAAAAGCTCGTCGTCCAGCATCACGCGCAGGCGCTGCAAAGCCGAACTCATGGCTGGCTGACTTAAACCCAGTTGCGAACCGGCAGCCGAGAGCTGCCCAAATTCCATAATAGCCTCGAAGACCGTGAGTAAGTTTAAGTCGACACCTCTTAGGTTTTTGAATCGCTTGTTCATAGGCTCAAGATATACGTATTTTTTATAGTTTACTTTATAAATATCAATTTTACGTATTTTTTGTTAAGACTTATGATCAAACGTGTAGAGCCAACAATAAGGAGCACATAAATGGATCGATACTATGGCCTAAACCAATCCATGGTTGATCAATACGCACCCCGCCCCGGAGAACGTGAGCTGATCCCGGATTTATCAGATAAGGCCAAAGTCGCCTTGATGTGTCGCATGCTCTTTAAAGAAGGTTGGAACGAACACATCGCGGGCCACATCACCTACCGGCTACCCAATGGCAATGTCCTGACAAACCCGTGGGAACTCGCGTGGGATGAGCTGCGAGCGAGTGATATTGTGACGTTAGATCATCAGGGCAATATTCTCGACAGTCAATGGAACACAACCCCGGCTCTAGGACTGCATATGCAATTGCATAACGCTCGGCCCGATGTGAACGTGGTTATTCATAACCATGCCCATTGGAGCGGCATTTGGGCTAATCTTCACGAGATTCCTCCGGTATACGATCAAGCAGGCGCCTACTGCGGCAATGACCTTCCTCTTTACAATGAGTACCAAGGCACCTTTGAAGACTCGGGTAAAACGCAAAGTGCCGTCGAGGCGCTGGGCGACGCCAAATGGGCCTTACTGGCCAACCACGGCTCGCTGGTCGTTGGCCGAGATTTACGCCAGGCACATCTTCGCGCCATTACACTAGAATGGCGTAGCAAGCGCGCCTATGAGGTTCGCCTAGCCGGAGGCGGCCAGCCTATGCCCGAGAGCGTAATTGAAGCTCTGACGGTCAGCGACATCAATGGATTCCCGTTCTGCTGGGAGGCAATGGCCCGCCGCGAACTTAGACTTGACCCCAGCATTTTAGATTAGGAGACACTATGAGCCTGCAAGTTACCCCTCTGAATAATGTCGGTGTCGAAATGTCTGGTTTCGATATCTGCGACCCCATTACTCCTGAGCTCAGCCGAGAACTTAACGACCTATGGAATGAGCACGCCATCTTGCTTTTTCGAAATCAAGACATCACTCCCGAGCGCCAAATAGAATTCAGTCGAACCTTCGGTTCGCTCGCCTTGCATCCATTAAAGGCCACACGATCCGAAGCAAACCCTGAGCTATTTGTGCTTGAGAACGGCGGCCCGAATGATCGCTTTCAAACGGCGCATTACAAGGGCGAAACAGTGGTTGGGCGCCTGGACTGGCACATGGATTTGCATTACACCGGCCGCCCTAACCGAGGCGCGCTATTGCGAGCCATAGAACTACCGAGCAGCGATGGTCTTACTGGCTTTGGCGACTTGGCGAAGGCTTACGATGCGCTGGATGACGAGACCAAAGCACTACTGGAAAAAATCGAGCTGGCCTATGCCTTCTGTATGCAGCGTCGACACATGCGCTACGTGGACCTAGAGGGCTACGAGCCCGGCGAATTCAGCCCGAAAAAACCCTCGGACATGAACTTCCCTGACTTTCCGGATGTCGCTTATCCCGGCGCCTACGCCCACCCGATCAGTGGACGAAAGATTCTGGGGGTTGTCGAGCAATTCCTAGACCGAGTCATCAAACCCCACGATGCTGGCTTGTGCAACGACGAAGCCATCGAGCTACTCGAGCGTCTAGTCGCACACACCAAAAAGCCCGAATTCACCTACTTTCACGAATGGAAACAAGGCGACATGGTGTTGTGGGACAATTGGCGTGCCATGCATTGCACTACAGGCACGGCACCCGGTGTGCGGCGACTGATCAATCGCACGACAATCGAAGGTGATGTGACCTTGGGGCGAGTGATTTAGCTCGCCACCAGCGGGTCTTAGTTGCAAAGCATAGATGCGCCTCAGGTCTAAGGTCTGGGCTGTGCTATACAAAAACAGACTTCATTTGACGAACACCCTTGGTTGTAAATAATTCTAACATTGCAGGAAGACCAACACTGAGAAGCATCACCAAAGCACAAAGACGGAGCCTATAATAATGACCAAACGCATCCTCATCACCGGCGCGTCATCGGGCTTCGGTCAATCCATCGCAACGCATCTTAGCAAACAAGGTCACAGCGTATTTGGCACCTCACGTGACGTCGCAGACAGGGTGACCTCAGATTCCGTTCACATGCTGAGTATGGATGTTAACAACTCCAGTTCTATTGATATGGCGATTGCCTCAATGCTTAAGTCAAGTGGTGGCATTGATGTACTGATCAATAACGCCGGATTCGGGCTTTGCGGCGCGCTGGAAGACTGCAGTATCGATGAGGCCCGAAGTCAAATGGAAACGAACTTCTTCGGCCAAATCGCTGTTATCCAAAAAGTGTTGCCGCACATGCGTGCTCAAGGACATGGTCGCATCATCAACATAGGTTCCTTGGCGGGTGATATCGGCCTACCCTACCAATCGATGTACTCGGCCAGTAAGGCAGCAATGCAACGTATAACCGAAGCCTTACGCCTGGAGCTTAAGGGCACGGGCATCGATTTAACGATTATCGCGCCGGGAGATTTCAGAACCGGATTCACGGCCAGCCGCGTCTTTGCAGAGAACGCTCTAAACTCGGAACAAACGTCAAAGATGCGTTCAGTGGTCCAGCAATACGAACGCGATGAGCAAAGTGGTTCGGACCCAGCGTTAGTTGCTCAGCTGGTCGATAAGCTCATCAATAAAAAAGCACTGAGAGTACTTTACAGGGTCGGACGCGCAGATCAGCGGTTGGCTCACCGACTCAAGCATTGGCTGCCAAGCGCATGGTTTGAGCGAGTGCTAGCGACTATTTATGGGATATGAAATCTAGCACCCAACCCACTCTATAGTTGCGACCTCAGAGCTTAGCCTTGGACTCATTAGAAGCGGAGCCAAATATTCCTTTGGCCATCAGCGAGGTCTCTTGACTCCTGCGCGCCTGATAGACCTCAGCTCGAAGCTCGTGAACTCGCAAGTCGTCGGGTGCGGCCTGTGCGGCCAGCTCGACCAAATGACACGCCAAACGTGGGTCATCGTCTTTAAGTTCGGCTGCACGCTCCGCCAAGCGTAGCGCACCTCCTGCCAGCGCCGATAATTCAGCCGCCAGAGATGAATCCAAAGCAGGTTTCAGATTAGCCGGGTTGCCGTCGTACCACCCCCCATACAGACGCCAGATATTCTGCACGACAAATTCTGGCTCATCATAGGTCGGCGCTAACCACGGCTTATCCAGTGTGCCCGCCGGAAGCTTGACGCTGTGAACAATGTCATTTAAGCGAGCGCCCTCATTCATCATGCGAACGGTTTGCTCCACCAGTGATTCCAGCGCTGACGCCGCATCGTCTAACACTTGAGCAATCCGCTGCTGACCATGGATCGGAAGCCCGTGCGCTGGCAAGAATAACTCCGCCCCCAGTGAGGCCATTTCTCGCATAGCCGCGGCCCATTCCCGCGGGTAGCGTTGCGCTTTCTGAGGGTTACCGGCGTTAGGGAATGCCCAAATAAAAAAATCACCCGCGCAAATCGCTTTGTGTCTAGGCACCCAAGCCCACGTATGGTCATCGGTTTCACCGCGTGCATGATGCAACTGAAAATCGGTTCCACCTACCGACAAGTCAAGACAATCGCTATAGGTTGTATCAGGTGCTGGAGTATCGATTGGTAAAAACTGTGATTCTCCCGCGAGGTCATAGCCGCGACGACGGAACTGGCCAAACTGGCGTTCGTTAATTACCTTATTGTAGCCGTTAGTGTAACGATAGCGTTCAAAGCGTTTTGCTACATTCTCGTGTCCAACAATTCGCGGGTGTGGACCATCCGCCACAAAAGCGCCGCACCCGCCAACGTGATCGATATGTCCATGGGTAAACACCACGGTGTTGAAAGGATCTTTGCTCCAACCCCGAATAGCCTCAACGCACTTACTGCCACCTTGCTCGTTAGAGGTATCGAAAGTGACCAAGCCATCATCGGTGGTAAACACAAGGCAATGCGAAAAAGCTTCGACAACCGCTAAGTCCTTGTTTAATTCGGAGAGCTGGTGATTGATTCGGTTGAGCGGCCCAGTCTGCTCGAGACTGGCTTTACCATCAATGATGTCCGCGGAAAGTCTTAGTAGGTCAGCCATGGGGTTATCCTTGGTTTTATTATTTGGGCACTATAACTGCAAGCATGATGGAGAGTAAAACAAGCAACTTAATAGAATGGGAGCTACCAATCGCTGCTAGAGACCTGACTGGTAAAGACATGAAATGAACGCTAATGAGAGAAAGCACTGCTACTCGAGGATTGGCATCGAATTATCGTAAGTATATACTCCCTCGTATATACATCGTAAAGGTAATCTCATGGACGCAAAGATCTTTAAATCTGGCAACAGCCAAGCTGTCCGAATCCCCAAGGAATTTCGCTTCGATGTAAATGAGGTCGAGATATTCAAACGAGGTGAAGAATTGATTTTAAGGCCCAAAGCAAAAAACCTCAGTGTCGCGTTTGATCTCTTCAGCGAAATGCCTGACGATTTTATGGTCGACGGACGACAGGACGATAAGCCCCAAGAACGTGAGGGGCTCTAAACGTGTATATGCTAGATACAAACATCTGCATTTACCTAATAAAACAACAGCCTGAAAGCGTACGAAAGAAATTTGAGTCTCTCGCCATCGGCTCTGTCAGTATGTCGCTCATCACATATGGCGAACTGAAATATGGAGCATTTCGGAGCAATAGTTCTTCAAAAGCGATTGCCGTGCTAGATCGATTGACAAGCTACATTCCGGTGCTATCAATGCATCAAGATGTGGCACTAGAATACGCAGAGATTAGAGCAGACTTAGCGAGTAAAGGAACGCCGATAGGCAATAACGACCTATGGATCGCCGCCCACGCGCGCAGTTCACGTCACACACTGGTTACTAACAATCTAAAAGAGTTCAAGCGCGTAACGGGGCTTGAGGTCGAAAACTGGGTTTGATAGAAACAGGCATATAAACCACCATTCCTAATTAACGATGTAGAGCAATCCAAGAACGTCCAAGACCTTTAAAAGCAAAAACCGCCAGAAGGCGGTTTTTGTGAATTTGGTCGGGACGGCAGATCATCACCAAACGGACATATGATCAGTTTTTCGCCCCCTAAGCCTCGCTCGCGATCGGCTCAATTGAGTCAAGAAGATCTCAATGCAAGGCCGTTAATGCAACTTCGGGAGCTTGATCCAAAACTTTTAAAAGGGCCTTTGCAGCGCCCGTCGGGCAGCGTTTTCCTTGCTCCCAATTGCGAATTGTTTCAAGTGATACATTTATCCGCTTAGCGAACTCTACCTGGCTAAACCCCAATTTTTTACGAACACGACGCGCAAATTTTGCAGCATCAAGCATAGCCTCAGCCTCGTCTTGTAATTGCTGAGTTAGGATGTCTGCTTCGCAAGTCATATCGACGCGCTCAAAATCTATACGTCCAACCTGACTGGGCCGAGATTTATCTAAATCAATCGTCATTTTTGCGCTCTTCATAGCGTTTAACCTCTTTTTGATTCGCCTTTCGTGCCGAAATCAGTCTTATCGATTGACCTCGGGGAGTGAACACCACAACAAATAATCGACCTTCTATGCAACCAATCACTTCATACCGCTCTTCACCGTAATTAAATCGCTCATCTTTTTGAACGATTCGATCAGAGTCGGCGAAAACATATGCGGCATACGCGAAGTCAAAGCCTCGCTCGATGAAACATTTATCGCTTTTGCGCTTGTCCCACTGGAATTCCATTGACAAAGAGTAGTTCAATGGCCTACTTTATGCAAGTTTTGATTGGCGCACTCGCTCACTGCGGGTTGGATGGTATGATCAATCGAGCTTTTTGAATGCCATCCCCCGTTAATGGTGTAGAGCCGTTCGATTCCCTCATTGAAGAATACAACAATGAGCGCCCCCATGAAGCGCTCAGCATGCGTTATCCAGGCGAGCTGTACACACCCTCGCCTCGAGTTTATCGACCACCTGAGCAGCCTTAATACCCATTTCACGATCGAACCGTTCAGGTCACTTATTGTGGGCGCATCTGTATCGGGGGCAGAAAAATCAACCTAACTCGCGCTTTGGCCGGACAATTTGTGGGAATTCGTGAGGTTGCTGACAAAATATGGCTAGTCAGCTTCATGGATTATGACTTAGGATTCTTTGATGAGGAGCAGGTGCGGCTAGAGCCAGCACCTAATCCTTTCGAGACAAAAGTGTTACCCATGTGTCCGGTATGCACCTTTGTGAATATGGTAGGGACGGCAGGGTGAACTGGGGTTTCGAGCCGCAACGCGGCGAGCCAGTGAACGCCCGAAAGCTATGCTTGAGGGCCGGGAATCCAACGTCCAAGACCTGTAAAAGCAAAAACCGCCAGAAGGCGGTTTTTGTGAATAGGGTCGGGAGGGCAGGGTGAACTGGGGTTTCGAGCCGCAACGCGGCGAGCCAGTGAACGCCCGAAAGCTATGCTTGAGGGCCGGGAATCCAACGTCCAAGACCTGTAAAAGCAAAAACCGCCAGAAGGCGGTTTTTGTGAATAGGGTCGGGAGGGCAGGGTGAACTGGGGTTTCGAGCCGCAACGCGGCGAGCCAGTGAACGCCCGAAAGCTATGCTTGAGGGCCGGGAATCCAACGTCCAAGACCTGTAAAAGCAAAAACCGCCAGAAGGCGGTTTTTGCTGAATATGGTCGGGACGGCAGGGTGAACTGGGGTTTCGAGCCGCAAAGCGGCGAGCCAGTGAACGCCCGAAAGCTATGCTTGAGGGCCGGGAATCCAACGTCCAAGACCTGTAAAAGCAAAAACCGCCAGAAGGCGGTTTTTGCGAATATGGTCGGGACGGCAGGGTGAACTGGGGTTTCGAGCCGCAACGCGGCGAGCCAGTGAACGCCCGAAAGCTATGCTTGAGGGCCGGGAATCCAACGTCCAAGACCTGTAAAAGCAAAAACCGCCAAAAGGCGGTTTTTGCTGAATATGGTCGGGACGGCAGGGTGAACTGGGGTTTCGAGCCGCAACGCGGCGAGCCAGTGAACGCCCGAAAGCTATGCTTGAGGGCCGGGAATCCAACGTCCAAGACCTGTAAAAGCAAAAACCGCCAAAAGGCGGTTTTTGCTGAATATGGTCGGGACGGCAGGGTGAACTGGGGTTTCGAGCCGCAACGCGGCGAGCCAGTGAACGCCCGAAAGCTATGCTTGAGGGCCGGGAATCGTGCCGCACTCAGTGGTCCGGCATTGTGAAATTGGTCGGGACGGCAGGATTTGAACCTGCGACCACCACACCCCCAGTGTGGTGCGCTACCAGGCTGCGCTACGCCCCGAATTTTTGCGCCTGCACACCACAATGTGGTGCGACTTTTTACAACAACCAGGGCTGCGCCACGCCCCGTGAGGCCGCGATTATACGCAATCAAAAAAAATTTACCAGCCTAATTGTCGGCTTCCAGCAGATCCAATACGTCTTCAAGAGAGACGATTAATTCTCGCAACTCGTCAGCCGTCATGACACCGAGCTGATCCTCGGTTGATTCGGTAATGCGCTGACGTGCTCCACCAATTGTGTACCCTTGCTCGTAAAGCAACGAGCGAATCTGACGAATCAACACGACATCGGCATGCTGATAGTATCGACGATTTCCACGACGCTTTACTGGCGCTAACGTTGGGAACTCCTGCTCCCAGTAGCGCAGCACGTGTGGTTTAACCAGGCATAAATCAGAGACTTCGCCGATCGTGAAATAGCGTTTGCTGGGGATGGGTGGCAATTCGCCGTTGTTACTCGGTTCCAGCATACTTCTCCACACGTGCCTTCAATTTCTGCCCTGGCTTGAACGTCACTACCCTGCGAGGCGAGATTGGGATCTCTTCACCCGTTTTGGGATTGCGTCCTGGGCGCTCGCCCTTATCTCTCAATTCAAAATTACCAAAGCCCGACAGTTTAACCTGTTCATTGCTTTCTAAACTTGCGCGGATCTCCTCGAAGAACATCTCGACGATCTCTTTGGCCTCGCGCTTGTTCAGGCCAAGCTCTTCAAACAACATATCGGCCATGTCAGATTTAGTTAAGGCTGTCATTCAGTTCTACGCTCTAACGCAGTTCAGCTTGGTAAGTTTCTTTCAATGATTCAACAACTTGCGCCATTGCATCATTAACGTCGGAATCGCTTAGGGTGCGTGATTGATCACCCAAAGTCAAACCCATTGCGACACTTTTTTGACCTTCGGGTACACCCTGCCCTTGATAAATATCAAACACAAAAACCTCTTTACCCAACATGCCTAGCGCAGCTTTGGCGGAAGCCGTTAAGTCACCCACTTTCACAGCGGCATCAACGACTACCGCCAAGTCACGGCGCACCTCAGGGAATTTTGAGACGGACGCAAATTGAGCGATATCAGCGTTGGATAAGACATCTCGATCCAATTCAGCAACATAAACGGCTTGCGACAATCCCAATATCTTTTGAGTCTGTGGATGAATCTTTCCGACGTAGCCTACGATCGCGCCATCCACCAATACGTCAGCAGTTTGGCCTGGATGTAGGCCTTGATGCTCGGCGGGCAGGTAGGTCGCATGCCTAATACCCAATTGATTCAACAGGGCTTCTACCTCACCTTTCAGGTCGTAGAAGTCAATATTCCCCGATCGGTTACCCATACGTTCCAATTCGGCTTTACCGCTCAGCAAAATGGCGACTTTGGCTTTCTGGGGATAACCCTCACCCGCAGTGAAGGTTAGACCTTGCTCGAAGATCCGCACGCGGCTTTGTTGACGATTGATGTTGGTGATTGCTGTCGCAACCAGACTTGGCACCAGACTTGGGCGCATAACCGACAAATCTTCGCTGATTGGATTCTTCAGCGTAACGCATTGCTTGATGTCAGCAAATTGCGCAGCGAGTTTGGGGTCAACAAAGCTATACGTGATCACTTCGCGCAAATCGCGCGACGCAAGATAACGACGAATCCGTGACGGCGACACCGCTTTTTCGGGACGCACGGGCATCTCAAGACTTGCCACAATCTTACTGACTGGAAGCTTGTTGTAGCCATAGACGCGGGCAACCTCCTCGACCAAATCGGCTTCGATACTGATATCAAAACGCCAAGATGGCACCGAGCAAGACCAACCGTCGCTGGTTTCGTTAACACCAAAACCCAAACCACTCAGAATGTGGCTGACTTCGGCCTTTGGAATTTCAAGACCAAGCGCTCGACTCAGGCTCGCCTGCGATAGCGACACATCGCTGCGATCGGGCAAATCGCTCTGGGACCGGACCATGGTCACAGGTCCAGCGTGACCACCCGCAATTTCAACAATTAACTGCGTGGCACGATCCAAAGCCAGTTCCGCCAATTCAAAATCAACACCGCGCTCATAGCGGTGGGAGGCGTCTGTATGCATACCCTGCTTACGTGCCTGGCCAGCCAGCGCGCGCGGCGTAAAAAAGGCAGATTCTAGAACCACGGCGCGAGTCTCGCTGCTCACCGCACTTCGCTGGCCGCCCATGACGCCCGCAAAAGCAATGGGGCCAGCTTGATCAGTAATTAACAGTGCATCCTCAGGCAGACTGATCTCTTTACCATCCAGCAACATCATAGACTCTTGTGGCTGAGCCATGCGTACGACGATTGGACCATTCAGCTTGTCAGCATCAAAGGCGTGCATCGGCTGACCTAATTCCAACATCACAAAATTAGTCACATCCACCAAAGGGTCTTTAGAGCGCAAACCGCAGCGACGCAGTCGCTCCTGCAGCCATAAGGGTGATTCAAGGGTATTATCAACCCCTTCTATAACACGAGCGGCATACACGGGGCAGGCCTCAGTCGCTACCACGTCAACACCGATTTGAGTTGAAGCTTCGGTGCTGACCGATGCCCAGGTTGGTTCTTGCAGTTCGACACCGGTCAATACGGAGACTTCGCGAGCAATACCGCGAACACTTAAGCAATCGGCTCTGTTGGGCGTTAACCCGATTTCGATGCTGTTGTCGTCTAAGCCTAGGTAATCCCGTAAATCAGTGCCTACCGGCGCGTCTTCGGGTAACTCCATTAAACCATCAGATGCTTCGGAGAGTTCTAACTCAGCCTCGGCACACAACATTCCAAAGGATTCGACACCGCGAAGCTTACTTTTTCTAATTTTAAAGTCGCCTGGGAGGACCGCTCCAACCAAAGCAACAGGCGCTTTTAGCCCCACTCGAGCGTTTGGCGCCCCGCACACAATTTGTAAGGGCTCAGCCTCACCTACATTCACCTTGCAAACACGCAGCTTATCGGCATCGGGATGTTGCTGCGCGTCAACAATCTCGCCAACAACTACCGATGAAAACGCACCCGCTACAGGCTCGATCGCATCCACCTCAAGGCCAGCCATCGTAATTTGATGCGCTAAATCTTCCGTCGCCAGGGTGTGAGGCACCCATTCTTTAAGCCACTGTTCACTAATTTTCATGGGGTATCTCCTTAGCGAAATTGGCTCAAAAAGCGCAAGTCGTTATCAAAAAATAGACGTAAATCGTTTACGCCATAGCGCAACATAGTCAGGCGTTCGACCCCAAGACCGAAGGCAAAGCCTGAATAACGTTTGGTGTCGATATTTGACGATTCGAACACCGAAGGGTGAACCATGCCGCAACCCATAACCTCTAGCCAACCGGTTTGACTGCATACGCGACATCCTTCGCCTTTACAGTGAACGCACTGAATATCGACCTCGGCTGAGGGTTCGGTGAAGGGAAAATACGACGGACGGAAACGCACCGCTAAGTCTTGCTCAAAGAAGCGCTGCAAAAATACTTCAATCAGGCCTTTTAAATCAGCAAAACTCGACTGCTCGTCGATCAACAAGCCCTCCACCTGATGAAACATCGGAGTATGGGTTAGGTCAGAATCACAGCGATACACGCGACCGGGGCAAATGACCCGCAAAGGGGGCTCTTGTGACTCCATCACACGAACTTGCACTGGGGACGTGTGCGTTCGCAAAACGTGGGTCTCATCCACATAAAAGGTATCGTGCATAGCACGAGCGGGATGATGGTCAGGGATATTTAACGCACCGAAGTTATGATAGTCATCCTCGATCTCAGGACCTTCAACCACCTCAAACCCCATCGCAGCGAACAGCGCTTCAATACGCTCGATCGTCACTGAAACGGGGTGCAGGCCGCCGCTACTTACGCCTCGCGCAGGTGCTGTAACGTCGATAGACTCTGAGGCAAGCTGAGCCTGTAAAGCCTCAGCTTCAAGGGCCGCTTTGCGCTCGTTAATTAAAGCTTGCAGCTCGGCTTTGACTTCATTGACCTTGGCGCCCGCAGCAGGACGCTCTTCGGGCGTAAGCTGACTGAGACCTTTCAACACCGCGGTCAGCGCGCCTTTTTTACCCAAGTAATCAACGCGCAATTGCTCTAACTGCGGCAGCTCGCTTGCCCCACCAATTGCAGCAAGTGCTTCAGCTTGTATCTGCTTCAGTGCTTCCATTTAATTTTCATTCCCCGATTGCCACACCCAGCCGGTGAGGCAAACATTTAACGCAATAAAAAGGGGAAAGAGTCTGACCCTTTCCCCTCTCGTTGCCGCACACAGGCGGCACGGGCCCTGTGGGCGCTTAGGCTAAGGCAGACTTTGCTTGCTCAACCACAGCGGCAAAACCCGCTTTGTCATGCACGGCCAAATCGGCGAGTACACGACGATCTAAACCGATATTTGCTTTCTTCAAGCCGTTGATCAGCTGGCTGTAAGTCACACCATTAGCACGTGATTGTGCATTGATACGAGTAATCCACAAAGCGCGGAACTGACGCTTACGCTGACGACGGTCACGGTAAGCGTACTGACCTGCTTTGATAACAGCCTGTTTAGCAACACGGAAAATACGACTACGAGCGCCGTAGTAACCTTTTGCTTGCTTCAAGATTTTCTTGTGACGACGGTGTGCGGTCACACCTCTTTTTACACGTGGCATTGATTAATCCTCCTATGACCTAGTTAGCACGCAACATTTTATCCACTAGGGCTTTATCGGCCTTGTGGATCATGGACGTACCACGCAGCTGACGCTTACGCTTTGTGGTCATTTTGGTGAGGATGTGGCTTTTATAAGCGCTTTTACGCTTGTAACCACCCGCTGTTTTCTTGAACCGCTTAGCGGCACCACTGTGAATTTTTACCTTAGGCATATTGTGATCTCCACATTGCTCATACAAAGACAAGAGTTAGGGCATTCACGGGCCACTAACCCCGTTTCTTGGGCGCCAGCACCATAGTTAACTGACGACCTTCCATCTTGGGGAACTGTTCTACGCTTCCCCACTCGGCCAAATCTGCTTCGATACGACGAAGTAATTCAATACCGATTTCCTGGTGAGCCATTTCACGACCACGAAAACGTAGCGTTACCTTGGCTTTATCACCGTTTTCCAAAAAGCGCACCAGAGCTTTTAACTTGATCTGGTAATCGCCTATGTCCGTGCCCGGACGAAACTTCATTTCTTTGACTTGAGTACGCTTCTGTTTCTTACGCTGCGCCGCTTTCTGCTTCTTGGCTTCGAAAACGTGCTTCCCGTAATCCATGATCTTACAGACCGCTGGATCAGAGTCGGCAATTTGAACCAAATCCAAAGTCGCCGCTTCGGCCGCTGCTAGAGCTTCTGCTAAGGTTACGATACCGACTTGCGAACCATCTGCCCCAATCAGTCGAACAGGGTCTGCCGTAATTTGATCGTTTGTGAGCGCTTTTTTCGACTTGCGCTTTTCGTTTTCGTTGTTAATCCTATTTCTCCAATGCAAAAAAACCGCGACTGCCCACGTCCTGCCGCAAATACTCGGCGAAGTCTGCAAGAGTCATCGTTCCGAGGTCTTTGCCGTCCCGTGTGCGCACGGCTACTGACTGCGTTTCCACCTCTTTATCGCCCACCACCAGCAAGTAAGGAATCTTAGCTAGAGTGCGCTCGCGGATTTTAAAGCCGATCTTCTCGTTTCTCAAGTCCGCAATAGCGCGAAAACCCGAGTTATTCAGGTAATCCACCACATTTTGTGTAAATTCACCCTGCTTGTCGGTAATATTCATCACCGCCACTTGCTCCGGCGCCAACCATGTCGGAAAACGCCCTTCAAAATGTTCGATCAAAATACCGATAAAACGCTCAAAGCTTCCCAAGATTGCCCGATGCAACATGACCGGTGTTTTACGCGCACCATCTTCGGCTACGTATTGGGCATCCAGACGTCCTGGCATCGAGAAGTCCACTTGAATGGTACCCAACTGCCAGACTCGACCAATACAGTCTTTCAGTGAAAATTCAATCTTTGGCCCGTAAAAGGCACCCTCGCCGGGCAGCAATTCCCAGGGAAGATTGTGCGCATCCAAAGCATCCGCGAGAGCTTTCTCGGCACGATCCCAATCTTCTTCACTACCTACGCGCTTTTCAGGGCGTGTGGATAAGCGATAGATAACCTCGTTGAAACCAAAGTCTTCGTATACCCCATGTAGGAAGTCGATGAAGCGCGATACTTCGGGCTGAATTTGATCTTCGGTACAGAAAATATGCGCATCGTCCTGGGTAAATCCGCGCACGCGCATAATGCCGTGTAGTGAACCCGAGGGCTCATTACGGTGACAGCTACCAAATTCCGCCAATCGAAGAGGCAAATCGCGGTACGATTTTAAACCTTGGTTAAACACCTGCACGTGACAAGGGCAGTTCATGGGTTTTACCGCGAACTCACGATCTTCGGCCTTAAGCATGAACATATCGTCGCCAAACTTATCGGCGTGACCCGACTTGTGCCACAGGGTCATGTCGACGACTTGTGGCGTCTTAATTTCCTTGTAGCCCTCTTGCCGCTGGCGATTGCGCATATACTGCTCGATCACCTGATACACGGTCCAGCCTTTAGGGTGCCAGAACACCATGCCTGGCGCTTCTTCTTGGGTGTGGAACAAATCCAACTGCTTGCCAATTCGGCGGTGATCGCGTTTCTCTGCCTCGGCAATACGGTTCAAGTATTGCTTTAACTGTTTTTTATTGGCCCAAGCGGTGCCGTACACGCGCTGCAGCATTTCATTTTTGGAATCGCCCCGCCAGTATGCACCCGCAACCTTGGTCAATTTAAAGGCTTGCAGTTTGCCGGTCGATGGCACGTGAGGGCCGCGACACAGGTCCATCCAAGGCCCCTGTTTGTAGACCGAAATAATCTCGCCAGCCGGCAAATCTTCGATGATTTGGACCTTATAGTTCTCGCCCATGTTGCGGAATTCTTCAATGGCGTGCTCGCGACTGACTTCTAGCCGCTCTACGGTCAAATCACGATCGGCAATTTCGGCCATACGCACTTCGATTTTTTCAAGATCCTCAGTGGTAAATCTGTGGCCAGTAGCAAAGTCATAGTAAAACCCATCTTCAATCGTTGGCCCAATCGTCACCTGAGTACCGGGATACAATTCTTGCACCGCCATCGCCAGCAGGTGCGCAGTCGAATGACGAATAATTTCGATACCGGCGTCATCGCGATCCGTAATGATTGCGAGCGATGCGTCGTTTTCAATCACGAAAGAAGTGTCGACTTCTTTGCCATCGACAACACCCGCTAGGGCAGCTTTGGCAAGGCCTGGACCAATCGCTAATGCGACGTCGTAAACAGAAGGGGGAGCATCAAAGGTCTTTTGGTTGCCATCGGGCAGAGTAATAACAGGCATAGTCTCTCTCGTCAGTGGTGACCCCTACTAAAGGCCACGTGGCGTTACTGCGCTAGGCGCGAAAATTCAAAGGCGCGAAGTGTAGCAAAAAAACGCCCACCTTGCCCAATTTATATCGGTCGAGTGGGCGAGGACGAGTGTTCAACGTAAATCAATATCTGCCCAGACAGGATTGGCCATCGCTGCTTCAAAGTCTTTAAACGCCCAAGGCCAGCTCGCAGGAATACCTGCCGCATTCAGGTACCAGCTGTTACAACCCCCGGTATACCAAACTGTTTTGCGAGCAGCCTCTTCTCGCCGCGCCTCGTAGGTGATCATACCCTCTGCCGTGCAGCAAACCTCAGAGGCAGCCCCCGACAATACAGGTTCCAGCAATTGCTCCACCCACCCCCACTGATTCTCGGCAATCTCAACCAAAGAGAAATTACCCACGGGGCCGTTGGGGCCATTAAGCATGAAGAAGTTGGGGAAATCGGGCACCGATAAAGCCAAATACGCCTTAGGGTAATCGGCCCACAAGGTATTCAAGCTCAAACCATTTCGCCCTATCACATCCATAGGACGGACAAACCGGTCCGCTTGAAAACCTGTTGCGTAGACAATAATGTCCAACTCATAAAGTTCACCGTCTTCGGTCTCGATACCGTTTTCCACAATCCGCTTGATGCCACTTCGCACCAGACGGGTGTTGGGGCGCTGAATCGCTTGGTAGTAATCAGGCGAGAAAATCAGGCGCTTACACATCGCCTTGTGGTCTGGTCGCAAGGCTTCTTTTAACTCAGGGTCTTGAACTGACTGCTCCAAGTTCATTAGACACGCGCCCGCCATTTGCTGAGCCATCTCGGACTGATCGTCCAACAAAGCCTCGGTATAGGCATTTACCGCCGCGCTATAGCCCTCAAAGTCCATCGCCTCAGCTAAGACGTCAGGGTCCTGAAACGATGCTATTTGCTCAGCGGTAAAGGGCGCGTTATCGACAGGCATAATCCATTGCGGTGTGCGCACAAAGTGCTCGAACTGAGCCACTTTACCGGCGAGAGCCGAGCAGATTTGCACCCCCGTTGACCCGCTACCAATGACTGCAATGCGCTTATTCTCGAGGGGGATTGAGTGATCCCAACGCGAGCTGTGAAACAGCGCACCTTTAAAATCCGAGGCCCCTTCAATATTGGGCATATTCGGATGATGTAATACACCTGTCGCCGCGATAAGTATCTCGGCACTATCCTTGCGGCCACTGGCGAACTCTAGCTCCCATTTGCCTTCTCGGAACTCAGCCTTGATGCATTCTTCACCAAAATGCGTCAGTGGATACACACCAAAACGCTCAGCCACATCCTCAAAATAGGACTGAATCTCGGGGCCAGGGGGTAAATAGCGCGACCAATTAGGGTTGCGCGCAAACGAATAGGTGTAATGATGCGAAGGGGTATCGCAAGTCAAACCGGGGTAAGTATTTTCACGCCAAGTGCCACCCACTCGATCCGACTTTTCGTAAACGACCACATCAACATTGGGCGTCTCACGCAACTTAATCGCCGCCAATATTCCCGCCATACCGGCGCCCAATACGACTGCACGTTTGGTCTCACTCATTGGTCAACTTCCTGATTATTGTTTGACTCTAGGTTAGCGCTAACAACGCGCTTGATAGGTGACAAAATCCGTCAAATAGTGATACTTTTTTGTCAAATAGATCGTGGATGCCTGACAATTAAAGCCCAACTCCAACAATTTGAACCGCTCATTACACTGATACAGGTTGAACTCGCTCACATTGGGACACACTTATCGCGTCCAAGTATCCAAACGAGTCAGGCTTTCTCGGAATGGTACTTAGAGGCGACGCAACGCCTCTCGAGCCACTGTGCAAATAATTCTGTTCGGGCCATTTCCCGCAGAGAAGTTGAGTTAATGTGCCGCTGCGGCATGAGTGCCATCAACTTAAGGCACGCCATCGAAATCGTAGCTGACTACTGCGCTGCACTCGAGCCTCGGGGAGGACAATTAAGACTCATCGAAACCAGCAAGTGCGCGCGCATCACACTAAACTCGCTGCGCACTGAGACTACGACGACCTCATTACTCGTGGATGTTATCGGTCTGTTTTCGTTCTATCAGCTATTTCAATGGCTCATTGGCGTGCCTATTCCTGTACAGCAACTCTTGTTGGGCAAAGTGCAACGCGAGCATACCCTACCGTTCCTGGTTTTGTTCGGTGCACCGATGCTAACCACCCAAGAGGACTTTTCGTTCGACTTCCCCACCCACTTCCTCGATATGCCAATGGTTCGCCGACCCAATGAATTCGAAGAATTTTTTAGGGTCCACCCTTGTGGCATTTTTGATCGCAGCCAAACACCACTGGGGCATCAAGTCGAATCGCTACTGGTGGCATCATATCAACTGGGGCAACCCGCACCGACCCAAGAAGACCTGGCTGCCACTTTTGGCCTGTCCCTATCGACCTTTCGACGCAAATTAGACAATCACAACCAGGATTTCCTGAGTATTCGCAACCGTGCGAAGCTCACGGTAGCTAAAGACAAACTTGCCAACAGCCAGGCACCGATCAGCGAGATCAGCTCGTCTTTGGGCTTCAGTGACGCCAGCGCATTCAGACGCTACTTCAAGCATATGACAAGTAGAACGCCCAGCGACTGGCGTCTGAACGTCAGTGCAACAGGTCTATGAGGCCATAAAGGCGAACTGCTTGTACTCAGTAATTTGATCGCGAACCGCCGCCGCTTTCTCAAACTCAAGATTTTTGGCGTGTTCCATCATCTCGGTTTCTAACTGTTTGATCTTGCGGCTAAGCGCTGCGGGAGTCAGGCTTGCCATATCTTGTGCGTAAGCAGCCCGCACCTCAGCGACTTTGCGCTCGCCTTTAGCGTTGCGCTTGGTCGACATGCGCCGCGCCCCTTCCATGATGTCTTGCACAGACTTGGTAATCCCCACGGGTTTAATGCCGTGCTCTTCATTGTGCGCAAGCTGCTTGGTTCGGCGCCGTTCCGTCTCGTCGATCGCCCGCTGCATCGAGCCTGTCACTTTGTCAGCATAGAGAATGGCTCGACCTTGCAGATTGCGGGCCGCACGACCAATGGTCTGTATCAACGACCGATCAGAGCGCAAAAAGCCCTCTTTATCCGCGTCTAATATGGCGACCAGAGCGACCTCGGGCATATCCAAACCTTCACGCAATAAGTTAATACCAACCAAGACATCGAATTCACCTAACCGCAGATCGCGGATGATCTCGACTCGCTCAACCGTGTCGATATCTGAGTGAAGATAACGCACTTTAATACCGTGCTCGGCCAGGTACTCAGTTAAATCCTCGGCCATCCGCTTCGTTAGTGTCGTCACCAGGACTCGCTGACCGGTCGCTCTTACCGTATGGATCTCTTGCAGAAGATCGTCGACTTGCGTTGAAGCAGGCCGGATGTCGATCGTGGGGTCGACCAAACCTGTGGGACGCACGACCTGCTCGACGACTCGACCAGCGTGTTGCTCCTCGTAATTACCCGGGGTCGCCGATACGAAGATCGCCTGCGGCACCAAGCGCTCCCACTCTTCGAACTTCAGTGGCCTGTTATCCAAGGCCGAAGGCAAACGAAATCCGTACTCCACCAGGGTCTCTTTTCGTGACCGGTCACCACGATACATGCCGCCAATCTGTGGAATCGTCACGTGTGACTCATCGATAATGACCAAGGCGTTGTCGGGTAAGTATTCAAATAGCGTTGGCGGGGGATCCCCCGGTCCACGTCCCGACAAATAGCGAGAATAGTTTTCTACGCCCTGGCAGTAGCCCAGTTCACGAATCATCTCGATGTCATAGCGTGTGCGTTGCTGCAAACGCTGCGCCTCAACCAACTTGTTCAAGTCATTGAGCTGTTTTAAGCGCTGCTCCAGCTCGATTTCAATTTCATCGATCGCTTTGAGCATAATGTCGCGCGAAGTCACGTAATGCGATTTGGGGAAAATCGTAATCCGCGGCACCTTGGCTTCTATGGCACCGGTTAAAGGGTCGAACAACACGATATTGTCGACCTCCTCATCAAACAGCTCGATGCGCACCGCTTCTTTTTCCGAATCGGCAGGAAAGATATCGATCACATCACCACGCACCCTGTATGTGCCGCGCGAGAAGGCAATATCGTTGCGGGTGTATTGCAATTCAGCCAACTGATGCAGCAGCTCGCGCTGATTGATAATTTCACCGCGCGACACATGCAGCACCATCTTGAAATAGGACTTGGGATCACCCAAACCATAAATGGCCGAAACGGTCGCAACCACCAGACAATCTTGGCGCTCCATCAGCGCCTTGGTGGCGGACAGGCGCATTTGCTCGATGTGGTCATTCACCGAGGCATCTTTTTCTATAAAGGTGTCAGACGAAGGCACGTAGGCCTCTGGCTGGTAGTAATCGTAGTAAGAAACGAAATACTCAACCGCGTTGTTTGGGAAAAACTCCTTAAACTCCCCGTACAGCTGCGCAGCCAAGGTTTTGTTGTGAGCCATAACAATCGTGGGACGCTGCAGACGTTCGACCACATGCGCCATGGTAAAGGTCTTACCCGAACCCGTCACGCCCAACAGCGTCTGAGACGCTAAGCCCGCCTGTACACCCTCGACGAGTTTTTCGATGGCTTGGGGCTGGTCGCCCGCAGGCTTGTATTTAGATTCGACTTTAAAGGGTTTGGCCACAGGTTCCTCGAGCTCGTTTATGCCCAGCACAACAACATGGGAATCCGTCGAGTATAAAGGACTTTGCCCCAAACCGCAGTTGCGGATCATAGGATATGGTCCAATCAGAGTGCGATTTGTTTGTGCTTAGCGCGCAAATACAAACAGATAAAAAAATCCCCAAAATTTGCCTACTTTCCGCGCCACTTAGGGGTTGACCAAGCCCTTAGGCCTATATATTATGCGCGCCTCAGTTGAGTTTCATTCCGCCTTAGCTCAGTTGGTAGAGCAAATGACTGTTAATCATTGGGTCGCTGGTTCGAGCCCAGCAGGCGGAGCCAAATAAAAAAGGGTCGTCCATTGGACGGCCCTTTTTTGTTTCAGCGCCACGCGCTGTGCTGGGCGAGAAGAGCCCAGTTGGGTGAATCGGGGTTTCGAGCCGCACTGCGGCGAGCCGATGAACGACGAAAATCTCTGATTTTCGGCCGGAGGGGCCAAACATACCCTGCAGCAAGCACCTATCAGAAACAAAAAGGGCCACACACTGTGCAGCCCTCTCAAAAAATACCCTCGAGTCATCGAGGGAATTCGGAAACAACCTAGAACGTGTACTCTACGCCAATCGTGTAGTTCTTGCCGTAGATGTCGTACTGCGACAGCTGACCTTTGTTACCCCAATAGTAGTACTCGGGACGGTTGTTCAAGTTCGCAGCTTCAAAGCGAGCGGTTAAGTTCTCGTTCACTTTGTATTTCGCCACCAAGTCAAACTGCATGAACGGTGCCACCCAACGGGTGTTATTCTTACTGACGTTACCGATGTCACCGTCTTCGTCTGCCAACCAATCGATGTATTCGCTACGATAGTTGCCGGCCAAGCGCACATCCCATGGGCCTTTGTCATACCCGACGCTAATGTTCGCCGCTTTTTCGGCCAGCTTGCGGAACGGTGTTTTGAACACAGAGTTGTCTTCAAACTTGAACTCGCTTTCGCTTTCGGTAAAGGTCACGTTCGCCGCAACGTAGAAGCCATTGTCCCAGCCGTATTGACCGTTCAACTCCAAGCCATTGATATACGAATCACCTGAGTTGATCCAAGTTTCGACACCATCATTGAAGGCAATGCCGTTAATCGTCGCGACTTTTTGAACCGTCGGATAAATCGCGTTCTTGATATCTTTTCTAAAAATACCGATCGCCGCGTAGGTCATATCCTCGCCATAGTACTCCAGACTCAAGTCAAAGTTAGTCGCTTCGTAAGGCTTAAGGTCGGGGTTACCGACACTACCGCTGACATCACCAGCCGTACCATAATTTACCGAGGTAATCGGTGCCGTCTGAGTGAAGCCAGGACGACTCAATCCACGCCAGATCGCCGCACGCAACTGCACTTGGTCGTTAATAAAGTATTTTACAGTCACACTTGGAGACAAGAAGCCATAGCTCTTATCCGACGAAGTGCGGTTACCGTCTTGATCGTAGGCTTTGCTATCAGTCTTGGTCCGCTCGTAGCGCACACCTGCGATCAAGACTGCGTTTTCAAGCTCAATGGTGTCTTGAACGTAGACGGCATTGATGTTTTCGTCAGTCGTAAAGTCACGACTGATCGCATCTTCAAAATCCACATCCATCTGGGCGACTTGGTTGCGCATGGCGTAAGCCGTAGCGCCGCTGACGTGATTACCAAACACTTGGTTGGCAAAGAACCAGTCGTTAACAGTGCCCGAATCCCAGTCTGCCATCGTCGCACCATCCCAGGTGTAACCGATGATGTAGTCATTGACATCTTTAGTGCGCGAACGAGTTTTAAAGCCCGCTTTCACCACACCGATTGACGTTTCGTTTTCAGCGTTAAACTCGAAGCTCAACTCTTCGTCGTCGCTGATATTCGCCCACATCTCAAACGCGTCAAACTCTAAGTTCGCAGGATCACGCAAGGTTGGGTCGTAGGCGACCAAATATGGACGCTTGGGGTTTGACCAATAAATTTCACCGCCAAAAGTCTTGTCGTCATTTCGGAAAGTAACATCCGCGTTGTCGCTATCGTCTTCTTGAGCCCAGCTGTAGCTGACTTTGGCATCGATCGCCCAGTCGTTCAGGTTTGTCTCTAACCCGAAGTTAACCGCGCCTATTTCGCGGGTTTCGTAACGCTGACGCGTCTCAGCATCATGACGGATGCGGTCTGTAACCATGCCTTTGCCGTTATCGAGACTTGAAACAAAACCGAGCTTGCCGTACTCGTCTTTAAAACGCGTTTCGGTTTCGTCGTACTTGTTGTACATCGCGTTAGCGAACAGCACCGTGCCACTGTCAAGAATCGTGTTGATGTCGTAGCTTAATCCATAACGTTCACGTTCCAGCTCATACCAGCGCATCTCCCAGTCGTCATTCATGAAGCCGTCTTCCCAACCAAAGCCCGTTTCGTTGTTGAAAGATTCGATCTTCTTGCTGGAGTAAGTGAAGCTAACGATGTGAGCAGTGCTGTCACTCAAACGATCACCATAAGTCAATGAGGCGTTAGGTGCACTGCTGTAATCGGTGTATTCAGCCATTTTTGTTGAAAGCTTTACCTTCAACAAGGTGTCTTTTAAATCGGTGGGCTTTTTCGTGTTGAAATCGACTCGCCCACCGATGCTGTCTGCATCCATTTCAGGCGTCAAGGTTTTCGATACAGAGATACTATCCATCAATTCCGTAGGGATACCATCCATGATCACAGAACGACCATTCTCTGGGGCAACCATCGACGCGCCGTTGACGGCAACGCTGTTCAAGTCAGAGCTCAAACCACGAATCGTCACATAGCGGCCTTCGCCTTGATCGTTTTCAACCGCAATACCGCTCAAGCGACGCATAGCATCAGCAGCAGTAGAATCTGGGAAATTACCTAATGCATCAGAATCCACAACACTGATAATATTTTGAGCATCGCGCTGCTGATCAACTGCATTTTTTAAAGTCGCGCGCGTACCAACAACCAGAACTTCTTCCATGCTGGCCGCTGCGTCACTGTCCTGCGCGTCTTGCGCGTACGCCAGGTTGGCAGAATAGATTGCCATAACCATTGGCGCGAGAGCCCATCGGTTAGTGTGTTTCATCTTGAATCCCCTATTTTTGATAAAATCGTAGTGCGAGTTTCCGACTCGACGCGCGGTAGTATCGATTGGGATTATTGAGTTTTTATGAAAGTAGTATGAAGAGATTGTGACAGACAAGCTCGGATTGTGAGGCGTCCTAAGTCAGCGCCATCAAGTCCAGCAGAAACTCAGGATAAAGTAACAAGCCGGCGAACTCAGCGTCATGGCAATTTCATAATTTGATTCTATACTTGACCGTGTTAGGTAGCTGGCGTTGGCAAATCTCGTCAAAAGCCAAGGCCGCAAAAACCAAGTTTATAAGATTAGGAGTCACTTAAGTGCTGTGTGCCCGCCCCCCCTCAGCAAGCGTCAAGACCCTGTGCTTTATTGCTAGCCTCCTTGGGCTTAGCCTGGTCACACAAAACTCAACGGCAGATCCTAACCATGAATCGGGCAGTTTCACGGTAGCGCTGTGGGGTGACCAATTCTACAGCGGCGATGACGAACTGAGAGCGCGACGAACGCAGCAAACTATCGACTCGATGAACGCGCACGATCTGGCCTTCACTCTGTACACTGGCGACACAAAAGCCGGCCATTCTGAGTGTACCGATCAGGCAATCGGCACCGATATCCAAAAGGTTTTTAATGCTCTAACAGCCCCCACTATTTATTCATTAGGTGATAACGAATGGACGGACTGCCACCGCACGTCCAACGGCAGCTATGACCCTTTGGAGCGGCTGGCGTATTTGCGAACCTTCTTTTTCTCAACCGACAAAAGCCAAGGAAAGTCACCACTGCACCTTACACGACAAACAAAGGATGGCGGCACCTACAGCGAGAACAGCCGTTTTGTAAAAAACGGGGTGCTATTTGTATCGCTCTCTATCCCCGGCAGCAACAACAATTTAGTGGTCACGAAAAAGCAATGCAGCAAAGAGTCAGAACGCACGTCTGACGACTGCGAAGCCGCGACTGACGAATACAAAGGGCGTAATGCCGCCAATCTCGAGTGGCTGACAACGGCATTTGAGGAAGCTCGGACCAATAACTACCAAGGCCTGGTGGTGGTCATTCAAGCGGACATCTTCTTCCCTTTCGAGCTGTCCGACGGCGGGTTTGAAGACGACTTTATCCCCAGCCTGACTGAAGACAACGGGCATGCAGATTTCTACAAAACACTCGAACGTCAAACCAAAAGCTTCGAAGGCGAGGTACTGCTGGTGCATGGAGACTCGCATTACTTCAAGATCGATAAACCGATGTACGCGCAGGATGGACGTTTGCAACACAATTTCACACGGGTTCAGGTCTTTGGAGACAAAGACAACAGCTGGGTTAAGCTGACAGTATCCCCCAGTGGCGACAGTCGTTTTGTGCTTACGCCCATCGTACTTCGCTAACGCTTGCATCGATACCGGCATTAGTGAATGCCGGTGAGCGTTTAAAGACATCGTCCCAGTGCAATCTGGGTTGTACGGTCTACACGAGCGACAGGCCCATCCGCCTGCCACGCATCGCCAGCCTACTTAGGCTGTTTGGTGGTGCGAAGATAAGGTAGTTTGATATCAATCTCGCCAAACTTCTCTTTAGCCGCAGCATCATCCAGCGACAAAGCCACAATCACATCTTGACCTTGAACCCAGTTCGCGGGGGTCGCAATGGGTACTCCGTAGGTCGCTTGCAAAGCATCCAAAGCCCGCAATACTTCTGCAAAATTACGCCCTACTGACATGGGGTAGCTCATTGATAATTGCAGCTTTTTATCTGGACTGATAATAAAGACGACACGCACGCTGGCAGAATCGGCTGCTGTACGCCCATCGGGTAAGTAAGCATTGGCGGGCAACATATCCAGAGCTTTCGATACCGCTAGAGATTCATCGGCAATAATAGGAAAGGTCGCAGGTGCCTGGGCATAGTGCTCGATATCCACTTTCCATTCTTTGTGCTCGTCCACGCCATCAACGGACAGGCCAATGACTTTGGTATTACGCTTAGCCCATTCATCGGCGAGCTGCGCAACTGCACCAAATTCGGTGGTGCAAACAGGCGTAAAATCTTTCGGGTGGCTAAATAAAATTGCCCAGCTATCCCCAATCCAGTCGTGCAGCATAAATGTGCCCTGATCTGTTTCCAGCTCCAGGTTCGGCATGACTTCGTTTATACGTATTCCCATACTATTTACCTCTTGAGTGAATCGCACAACGGCCAATCCATTGCACTGGTGTTAGTATGTAGTCTACGCGCACGTTTTTATATTAAATAAAACTAATGTATTTGATCGATTAAACCGATGACGAATGATCGCCGAGACTAAACGCCCACTATTTGCAGAACAGCCATGAACTACCTCGCACACACCGCACTGAGTAAGGCGACCCCGATGTCACTGATTGGCAACCTGTTAGGTGACTTCATGAAGGGAGTCGAACTTCACACTCTCTACCCCGAAATACGAGAAGGGCTGGACAACCACCGCAAAGTCGACGCGTTAACCGACCAGCACCCAGAGGTTGTCAACCTGAAGCCCTTGTTCCAAGCCCATACCCGCAGGTTTGCGGGCGTTGCCATCGATATCTACTTTGATTACCTACTGTGCAAACACTGGGACAGCTTCTATGAGCGACCTCTCGCCGAATTTATTAAGCAGACCTATGCATTGCTCGACAATTCCCGACACCTTGTGCCGGGCGAAACCATGCGATTTGCGCTCAGACGCATGACGACACAAGATTGGTTTAGCGCTTACCGCGACGAAGACATCATATTCAAAGTCATTGAACGCGCCGTCAGTCGGATCCGGTACAGAAACCAATTTATTGATTCAATCAGAGATATTGAACAAAATCGTTTGGTCATTGAAGACGCGTTCTTGGCCCTTTACCCAGCGCTGATGACACTCGCTGAGCAGAACCCTCGCCACGCTTGCGCGTAAGCTTTAGGTAGACGATATAACTTGCGGAGCAAACAATCATGCGAACCCCACTACAACCCGCTTATCCAGTAATCGCAGCACTTTTGGTCCTTGCTCCACCGATAATTTCCGCTGATGAGAACCAACTGTCTCTAGCAACACAACTCACTCGGGTGACAGAATCTGGATATTACATCGGCTGGCAAGAACACCGCATCGATGACGAGCTCATCAATGGCGGGGAACCGATTCGTGGCGGTGATGGTCTGGCAATGGCTGACTTTGATAACGATGGGCAGCTCGATATTGTTTCAGTACACGAGGATTCGCACCACTTACGCATCGCCTTTAATCAGGGCTCAGCAGACGCGTGGTTTAACATCACCGTTGCCCAGGGCACATTGGTTGGCGCCATAGAGGACGTCGCCCTTGGCGATATCAATAACGATGGCTGGGTCGACATGGTGGTTGCGTGCGAAGATGCGCACCTTGTTTATTTTCAAAATCCAGGCCCTGAAGCGCGCTCGCAACGTTGGCCGCACCTTATTCCGTCAGCCACTCAACATCGGGGGTCTTGGATTCAAACCGCGCTAGCCGACCTAAACGGCGACGGCCAACTGGAAATATTGGGGGCCAACAAAGGACATGCGGATGTCGTAGATGCAAAGGATACCCACACGACAGACCGCACCACATCCGCCTTCTATCTGCGGGGTGACCCGCTAAAAGACGAATCCTGGCAAGAGCAAATACTCTTCGCCGGTGGTGTTCCAAACCAGGTCATTCCGGTCGATATAGATAACGATGACGATATCGATGTGCTGGTGGCTAAACGAGTACAACACCAGATGTACATCATTGAAAACTTGGGTACTGACGATAATGGCCACATGCAACATCGCTCGATTCCCATTCAAATCCAAGCATCATTTGACACTCTCGAGCATTGGCAAGGGCGATCACAAGCGTTCAATGCAGAGTTTACGGATATCGACAACGATGGCCGCTTAGACCTGATCACTAACGTACTCGAATTCGAGGGATCACGTCAGTGGAGGCACGCCGGACTTGGTTGGCTAAAACAGCCAGACAACCTTGCACAACCCTGGCTGTACAGCAGAATCGGTAACACCTTGCCGGATTGGATTATCGGAGTAGGCATTGGGGATATCGATGGTGACGGCGATATTGACGCTATCACCGGAGGATACTCAGGCCTTAATATCCTTAGAGGCGGCTATTCAGGCGACTCTCGAAATCAAGACGACCCGCGAGTCACGCGCAATTCCTCCGTCGCACGAATAGCATGGTTTGAGAACCCAGGAGATCTGAGCAAATCGTGGACCCGCCACGACGTGTCCCGACGCGTTCGAGGCATGTATGACCAATACATTTCCCATGACCTAGACGGCGATGGAGACATCGATCTCATCGCGACTCGAGGCAACAGCGGTGAGCATGATGGCGTATTTTGGTTGGAGCAAATTCGATCAACACAACCCGCTCCGGTATTTACTCCGTCACGAACCGCTGATAGCCAGCAGCTGCCTCTGCCCTCTTCTGAGTGGAGAAGGTACTACACCGACCGATTCACTACCGTGCCTTCCAATAAAAAAGAGCAACTCGAGGCGTTAAAGGGTCACTGAGGCCCAATAACACTGGCATTTAAAGCGTTGCCATGTCGATGACGAATCGATAGTGAACGTCGTTTTTCTCAAGGCGTTCGTAGGCCTCGTTAATGTAATCCATCGCGATCATTTCCACTTCGCATGTGACACCTGACTCGGCACAGAAATCCAGCATTTGCTGTGTTTCAGCAATACCGCCAATGGCAGAGCCCGATACTGCTTTACGCCCCATCATCAGCAATCCATTGTTTAATGGCGGCTCTTGTAAACCAATGGGGCCCGTCATCACCAAGTTGCCGTTGCGGCGCAAACAGCGGATGTAGCCACCCAAATCGTGAGGCACTGGAACGGTATCAACAATCAAATCGAGCGTATTGAAGGTCGCTTTCATTTCGGCACGCTCAGTTGATAACACGACATGGTGCGCACCGAGTCGTGCGGCTTCTTCACGCTTTGACTCGGAGGTTGTGAACATGGTTACTTCAGCCCCCATGGCCACGGCAAACTTAAGCGCCATGTGGCCTAATCCGCCCAAGCCGATCACGCCCACTTTCATCCCCGGACCGACCTTGTGAAAGTTTAGAGGCGAATACGAGGTGATGCCCGCACAGAGTAAGGGGGCTGCCGACGCGGGATCGAGCCCCTCTGGCACGCGCAGTACAAAATCCTCAACGACGACGATTTTCTGAGAGTAGCCACCTTGCGTGGGCTTGCCATCACGTCCAACGGCACCATAAGTGCCGATAGAGCCCCGTTCACAGTACTGCTCTTCACCCTCGTGGCAAGAGCCACATTGACCACAGCTGTCCACCAAACAACCCACAGCTACCCAGTCACCCACTTTGTGTTTGGTAACGTCACTGCCCACCTCGGAAACGACGCCAACGATTTCATGGCCTGGCACTAAGGGGTAGTGGGTACTCCCCCAGTGGTTTTTGGCAGAGTGCAAGTCGCTGTGACAAACGCCGCAGTAACGGATCTCGATGGCGACATCCTTCGGTTCGGTGACTCTGCGCTCTAGATCCCAAGCTCCCAATGATGATTCAGGATCAAAGGCAGCGTAGCTTTTTACAGTTGTCGTCATGGTAGTTCTCTCTTATTCATTTTAGTCGCACCAACATACGGCATACGCCAAAGGCGCTCAAGTAAAGAAGCTGCAAAAATGACAGAGACATAGCGCCCGGACAAAATGATCTAGTTTCTTACCTCATTTGACGTATTGACCACCCTGATTGGTCTGCTAACCTGACCACGCGTTGGGCGTCGAATCCAACGCTGTAAGCAGTACTAATCATAAGAAACGACGAGTGGAGCAAAACATGAAATACACTGGTACTAGATCAGCTTTAGCGCTGGCGGTTTTTGCCGCCATTAGCATGGAGGCAGCACCCGCCTTAGCACAGGCCGGCGCACTAGAAGAGATAGTGGTCACAGCCCGAAAGCGCAGCGAGAACTTACAAGACGTCCCGATGTCTATTTCGGCATTTTCAAGCAAAGACTTACAAAACGCGCAAATCGACAACTTGGTTGAAGTGGGTCGCATGAGCCCCAACGTCCAGGTCAATGAAACCAGTGGTCTCGTAGCGGGTGGTATCAGCGTCTTCATGCGTGGAATCGGTAACAACCCCGGATACGACCAAGGTATCGGTATTTACATCGATGACGTGTACTCCGAACGCACCACAGGAGGCATGCTAGAACTTTTGGATGTGGAGCGAATCGAAATTCTGAAAGGCCCTCAGGGGCACCTGTACGGCCGCAATACGATTGGCGGCGCCATTCGATACATCACGCGTGACCCCAGTAATGAGCCCACTGGCTCGGTCGAAGTAAAGTTTGGCTCTGATTCGTACAATCGCATCAAAGCAAGCTTCTCGGGCCCATTAAGCGATAACTTAAGCGGCTCTTTCGCCGTAACCAACGTCCAGCGCGATGGCTGGCAGAAAAACACCGTAGACGACCGTGAATTTTGGGACAAAGACATGCAGGCGGCACGCGGCGCCTTGCTATGGAAAGCGTCAGATGCAGTGACCGTCAAACTGAATGCGTCCTACGTCAAAGACAGCTCTATGCCCGTACTGCCTAATCGTATCGCATTTGATCCCGCGTCAATTGGTGGTTTGACCGCGATCGCGTATACCGCCGACGCGTTTTTCTCAAGCTTTGGCTTGACCGGCGTCTCGCCCGGGCTGCCATTGGGTCCTCACAACACGTCAATACCGACTGATGTTGATAGTGTTTCAACCGCGTATGAAGACTTCGATAAATACGGCTTCGAACAAACCAATGTCGATCTAAAAGTTGAATGGGAACTAAGCGATTCACTCTCATTAAAATCTATTACAGCACTGCGCGACATGGATTCAACGCAAGTCTACGATTTCGATACGAGCGAACAGCTGTGGATTCAGACGCTGCGCGATGGCTTGAACACCAACGATGTTAGCCAAGAACTTCAGCTGAACTACAGCAGTGATAACATCCAAGCGGTAGCTGGCCTTTATTATTTGGACGGCGAGTTCGATCAAGACGGTGGCGGCACACCGCAAACACCGTACCTGCGCGGCGTGTTAAATCAAACGGGCGAAAGCCTGCGAGACAGCCGTGACGTAACGTCTAAATCTATCTACGGCAACGTGGATTGGGATGTTTCAGAGGACTGGCAAGTCTCCATCGGCGCGCGCTGGACGGAAGATGAGAAAACGCAAGATTCATTGACACGTTACCAGCGTGATTACTACGCCCTTGTGGTTTCAAGTCTGGTCGCTGGTGGCCGCCTCCCTATGGCAATTAAGCCAGGAATGGAAGGAGCCGTCGCAGCAGCAATGGCTCAGATGAACGCTTTCTTCGCGACTCAGGGCAATGGAGATTTTGTGGCGTTTGTCCCTGGCGCATCGCAAGCGGTATCAGTGACCACAGACGAAGCGTTGTATGCAACGGACAGCTGGACCGAGTTTACGCCAAGCGCTCGCATTAAATATTCGCTTAATGAAAACACAATGGTCTACGCTGGCTACTCGCAGGGCTTTAAAGCTGGGGGCTTTAACGCCAACACAACCAATAACGAGTCTTACGACCCTGAGACGGTTGCTACCATCAGTGTGGGTATAAAATCGACGCTTGCTGATGGCGCTATTCGGTTCAATGCTGAGTACTTCTCTAACGATTACGAAGACAAGCAGATGCAAACCATCATCTTAACCCAAGGTGACTTGGTGGCGTTAACGCGTAACGTAGGTAAAGTGACATCTCAAGGGTTCGAGGCCGACCTAACCTGGCAAACTCCCGTCGAGGGGCTTTTGATCAACGCAAACGTCGGCTACTTGGACCAAAGCGTTGACGAGTTCCCCGAGCAGCAAGCAGACGGTAGCTTTATCAACAAAGCCTCAACGACCGAACTGGGATATGCGCCAGAGTGGACCGGACAGATCCGCGCGTTGTATCGCACGGAAATGGCGGGCGGTAACTTAACGATCTCGGGCGATGCCAGCTTCCAAGACGAGATGTACTTAAACTCGCCCATCGATTTGACCAAAGCGATCAAAACAGCGCAAAAAGGTGACGATTACTGGACTTACAACGCCATGGCTGCGTACACCACAGCCGATGAAAAATGGCGCTTTGCAGTAGAAGGTAAAAACCTTTCTGATGAACGCCAGCTAATCAATACGTTTGATATATCGGTCATGGCCAACGGTGGTTATACGGCGCCCCGCACATGGGCAATCTCGGCCGAGTACTCTTTCTAAGAGCTACGTAGCAAGTCGATCAAAGGCTCCCTTCTGGGGGCCTTTTTTCGTTAGAGAGGGAGTAAAGTTTAGGGATTTAGCGTGACCTGCTCTGGCCCCATGATGTAAGCGTAATCTCTTCGCATAGCCTCGATATCGCGGAAGTAAATCTTGGCGTATTGCACCTCAACATAACCTCGCTCAACCATAATTTGCAGCGTTTTATTAATCGTTTGGCGACTCGAGCCCAGCAATCTTGCCAGCTCATCTTGGGACATCGAGATATACGATTGATCCTCAGAATTTATCACACCTTTACTGTGGGCTAACCGCACCAGAGTCAGGGCTAAACGCTCTTCTAAAGAAGCGTAACCGTTGCCTTCGACCGTTTGCCAGTAGGCGTAGCGCAAACGCTGACACATCCCCAGCAAGAGCGTTTGCGCAAACTCGGGGTATTGCTTGAGCAATCGATCAAACGCAGATTTGGGCAAAACGCGTACGCGAGTCGCCTGCACCGTTCGCGCATGGCTCACTCGGGGCTGACCGTCAATCAAGCCCATCTCACCAAAGCAATCACCGGCCAAAAAGTGGCTGGTCAAAATTTCTTTACCATTCACAGAATAATTATACAGGCCAACACCACCACTTAAGACTTGGAACATCTCGGTCGGCGCATCGCCCTGACAGTAAATAGTGGCGCCAGCAGCGTACGACCGCTCGTGGCTATATTGGTGAAACGCATCGATCGCCGCCTGGGGCAATCCTGCAATAAAATCGTGCATGATTCTTTTCTTCTCTTTCGGTGCTGACCCGAGGATAGAGGACCCACGCGCTTCAAGCAACGGCATCGAAGGCAGAACCTCATTTGACCCAATTCGCTGTCGGGTCGATAATCGAGTCCCTAAGACACTTGGGCGCCGTGCTTATCTATCCGAAAAGCGCACAAAAGGGCATACGATGACCACTCAAAATGCGTATTTAATCGGCTCGACTCGTCAAGTGTTCATTAAAACTGCCCTACCCATTATTTTTATGATGCTGGTGAATGGCTCGTTCAATCTCATTGACGCTTATTTCCTAGGCGTTTTTGTGGGCGCAGAGGCACTCGCCGCTGTGACGGCAACCTTTCCCGCCACCATATTTTTTGTTGCACTATCCACTTTGGTCGCGAATGGCTTTGCCAGCATCATGGCTAGAGCTCTGGGCGCCAAAGATTATACATACGCTCGCGAGGCGTACGCTCAAGCTCTCTCACTGTCGCTGCTGGTCAGTGCTGTCCTCATGGCGTTCTTTTTACACTTCGGACAAACCTTGGCACTGGCAATCAACCAATGGCAAAGCGAGCTCGCTACCCTAAGCCATGATTACTTACTGATTATGGCCTGTGCCACCCCCGTCTCATTTGCACTGGCGGTTAATGGCGATTCCTTGAGATGCGAGGGCAATATCCGTTTTATGACCACCGTGTCGTTGGCGACGGTGTGCCTCAACGCGGTCTTAAATTATGTCTTCATCGTACAGCTTAACTTGGGGGTGGCGGGCTCTGCCTACGGTACAGTATGCGCCCAACTCATCGGGCTGTTGGCCCTTGCCAACTTCAGGTTACGCCAGCGCAGTGAACTCAATCTTCCGTTTATAAAACTAAGCTCTCGCGTTGATTTTTGGGGCCGTTTTATCAGCCTTGGAGCCCCTTCAAGCCTGCGCTACATCGGCTTGGCTTTATCTTCAGGCGCGATTTTATACAGCCTGCAGGCATTGCCGCCGGAGCAGTATGGCGTAACGGTAAGTGCCTATGGAATCATTAACAGGGTAATGACCTTTGTATTCTTGCCGCTCTTGGGTCTTAGCCTTGCGTTTCAAAGTATTGTGGGCAACACCTACGGTGCCAAACAATTTGATCGCGCCAACGATGCGATCAAAACGGCCTTATGGGGCTCTCTGCTTTACGGATTCATCATTCAAGGTTTCATCTTATATTTAAGTGCGAGCATTGGCTCGTGGTTCGTAAACGCGCCCGAGGTTATCACGAGAGTGGATGATATTCTGCCGATCTGGACAGCCGCTTTGTCGCTTATGGGGCCGTTAATGATCGTTGGTATGCTATTTCAGAGTATTGGCGATGCTAAACGCGCAGCTCTGATGAGTATCGTAAAAACCTATTGTTTTTCGATTCCGCTCGTTTTCTTACTCAGTCACTACTTGGGCGTGCAAACCGTCTGGTATTCAGCGCCCACTGCTGAGGTGCTCGCATTACTGGTCGCGCTCGCTGTGCTTTACCAGCGCTCGAACATTGACTCATTCAAGTACGGGCTATTTTTCCGGACTTCCCAGAATCATAAAACGTCATAGTTTGCTTCAATGGTACAAGCGTTACAAAAAGTTGACGTCTTTAGTTGGGCAGCTCTAACCCCGTCAAAACGGATTCAAGGTATATCCCTGTTGCTGCAAGACCGCGTGGGCTGTCATTGCTGACAATGCTAGCTGCACCTCGGGTAAAAAATCTGTTTTCGCCATGCCATAAAACGCCGCACTTTGACCACAGACTATAAATTGCACGCCTTTATCAGCCAGGGCCTTGACCAAGGGGGCGTTGGCATTTTTGTGCATGGTCTTTTCTTCGTAGTACGCATCATTACCGACATCATCCCCACCACTGCCATGCACGACGACTACAACTTGGATATTTTCTGGAGCGAAACCTGCATCGACGTGCATGTTTATAAAACGAGCGGCAGCTAAGATCGTTTTGTTAATCTCGCCCGGTGCCGCCGCCTTAGCCAAGTCGAAGACCACCTTGAATTCAGTATCTCGAGACACGCGCCAGTCTTCCTGGACGCGTACAAAGGGGCCGTAACCTTTTATGTAGCCCTCTTTTTGCATATTGGCAGGCAGAGCACCCAAGGCACTGGCTGAGAGGAAGACGAGTGAAACTATTACCACAAAACGTATCATTTGATTTACTCCCAAAATTCAGCCCCAAGAGTACCTCAGAGCCGAATTCAAATCGATACGTTCGCTTTCTAATCGTCAGCGCCGCAGAAGATGTTTTAGATCGGCGCGCCCCGATGCCTCGATACGCTCGATTACCGATACCCCAAATTTGTCGCGCCGATTACGATTAGCACCCGCATTCACGAGTGAATCCACAACCTCCTTATCGGCGGTGTCAATCGCTAACATCAAGGGCGTTAAGCTTTCTTCATTGCGAATCTCGATGTCACAAGCGGCTTGTAAAAGTGCTTCGACTGCAGAGGCATTGCTCGCCAAGACCGCAGAATGTAGTGCGGTATTACCCGACTTATTCTGGGCGTTAACCTCGGAAATGGGGGCCAAGAGCCGAATGACGTCTACGTTACCTGCCGAGCTAGCCGCGATTAGAGGCGTATCGAGTTCGGTGTCAATCCAATTATCTAAAGCACTCATATGCAACAGATCTGAAGGCATATTCCACCCGTATTTCAGGGCGTCAAATAATACGCGCTGTTGTATTTTGGGTACTGAAAACTCAAAAAGTTGGCGTGTCAATGCCTCGTTGTTTTGTTGCGCAACACGCTTGAGAGTGGTCCCGTTCACTCGCCGATTACCCGTTTCATTCGCAAGTAAAGCCCCTAATTCATCAAAAAACCTTGCCTCCACAGCCAAATATAACAATGCGTTAAACTCATTGTCGTCCATCGATCTCGTATCAAAACCTCTTGCAGTTTGCTCGAATTCCAACGCCCATCTGTGTTTAGCAAAGCACCGCAGTAGCTCGACACTCTGGCGAGCAGGCATCGTTTGATCATTAAGTGCCTTTTGCAGAATCCGATAGATCGAATAATTTCCCGCGCAAGCGGCTCTCATCAGCGGCGTGTAGCCTTCAGGATCGGTGTTCATCAAGTTAGCAGCAGCTACCAATTTCTCAACCACCTCCTCTTTACCTAGCCAAGCTGCAACATGAATCGGTGGCCATCCTGCGAAAATACCCGAGTCAAGGGGTTCCGAAGACTTCAATATCATGGGGTTATTACGCTGCCTATCAGGCTTTTTAGTCGACCTTGCTCCGCGACTCAGGGCGTAATCTCGAATGTCATTGCCCCCTGCCATTTCGAGCGGAACTCGGCCAGCATCGTTAGTAATAGACCAATCGGACGTGTGTTGTAACAAGAGATCAATACTGGCCCTATCTTCTAGCGCCATAGCCAAATGCAAAGGCGTGTTGCCACGATCATCAGCAACATCGGCCTCCACACCGTTGTGCAAAAGCCATTCCAATGTAGAGTATGTTTTCGCACCGACAGCAACATGTAAACCCGTTTGACCCCAACGATTTCGCCACTGTAATCCCCACTCTTCACTCCGCCAAATCTGCAGAGCTCTTAAATTGCCCGCAGCAACTGCGCAAAAAAAAGCGCGCTGTTTTGTGCGGTCAGACCATTGATCCGTGGGTAACAACACGCCATCGCGCTGGTAATCAATCAGGGCACAGGCATCCCAATCTTCCATATCAAAAAAATCGGATTGGGCGCGTAACAGTTGAGTGTCAGCCAGTTGATACCCCAACTGTGTCGCTTTCGACAATAACTCGCGGCCACGAGCAACATCTTGGGGGACTTCCACACCGACCAGATACACAACCCCTAATCTGTGCATAGCCTTCGCGTACTGTAGCTCCGCCGCTTTCTCAAACTCGATCAAAGGCCTGGCTATTTCCTCTCTGCCATGGCCCTGCAACCAATACAGCGATCCGAGGAGATAATGCGACTCTCCGGTACCTTGCGAGGCGTCATGTAAGACCTCTAATACATGAATAGCATCATCGAACCGCTTAGCTCGAATCAATTGTTTTGCATCCTCTAAGGTGTTTGCACCCGCCGTATGACAAACCATACCCGAGCACACGAGGAGCAATAGGGTTAAACATCTAAGGCGTCCCATATTTTACATCCATAGAAACACCAATTTTTTCGAGCAGTGCATTGGGTAACACACCACCCGCACAAATCAGTACGGCGTCGTTGGCCACTTCCTCTTCGACATTTTCGGTCTGAAGGGTGACGCTATCGTCCGAAATCTTTATCACATTGGACCCCAACATGACCCGCAAACGACCTGATGCCTCGAGCGCATCCACACGCTTGCGGTTCTTTAGCTTTGCTCGTGCGAATCCCTCGCCTCGATAAGACAGAGCGACATTCGGTGTAGCCTGAGCTTCAGCTATTTCACATGCAGCCTCAATGGCAGAATCACCTCCCCCAACAACCAAAACACGCTGATCAGCGTATTGCTCGGGATCGGCTAGACGGTAAACCACTTTCGACAAATGCTCTCCAGGAACATCGAGCTTTCTGGGTGTTCCCCGCCGCCCCAACGCTAAAATCACACTTCGAGCGCAAAATTCTGCCTCCGTGGTCTGCACACGAAAATGGGGCGCAGTGCCCTCGACACTCACCATTTGAATACCAAATCGAATATCGGGTTTGTGCTCGTTTATGACCCCCGTCCAAAAATCTAATAGAGCTTCTTTTGAGGTCTCTCGAAACTTCAACTTTCCAACGAGAGGGAGCTCTACGGGCGCCGTCATCACGAGTTTATTCTTCGGGAAATTAGCGACCGTCCCGCCCAAATCTTCAGACTGTTCGATCACTGTAGCGGCTAACCCAAGTGCTTTGGCTTGCAGTGCCGCCGCAATGCCCGCAGGACCAGCGCCTATGATTAACAAGTCCCTATCCTCTGTTTTAGGTACCTGCTTCAAAAATGAAGCGGCACTGATCACGGCCTGTGAACCTTGCATGATTGCATTCCGGATCAAACCCATCCCACCGAGCTCGCCCGCCACAAAGACACCACTCAAGGTACTTTCAAAATCAGGGGATAACACCGGAATAGACACGCCGCGCTTGGCCGTACCGAACACCAAGTCGATCGCATCAAAGGGACACGCCGCTTTGCAGGCCCCATGACCAATGCAATTGGCACCGTTGATCAACACCGACTTACCACCAATCAGTCCCAACACGTCACCTTCAGGGCAAGCGTTGACGCAAGCACCGCATCCCAGACATTTTGAAGGATCGATAATCGGATGTAAGGTCGGGGGCTCGGTCATGTGCGACTGCACCGCATCATCCAAACGACGCTTAGCCGCTTTTTCTGACCAAGCTCGAACCCACTGATATATCAACAAGAAGACGGCAAAAGGCAGAATGTAAAGTAACAGCAAGGGTTCTAACGTAAACACCTAAAACTCATCTCTTCAAAAAGAACTTCTATAAACGACTGACGGAAATATCGACACAGATCTAACGTTCCGAAAACGAACGCATAAGTGAGCCTACCTGCGAAAGATTAATGCTTACTTAAGTTTCGCACTTTAGGGTGTTCAGTCAGTGTGGATGGAGTACGAAGGTCATGCCCAAATACAAATCTTTATACCTACTTGCCGTGGGACTTTGTTTATCTCTGAGTGCATCAGGCTCTTTCGCTCAATCAGCACCCTCCGTGGCTGAGTTGGTGACGGGATTAGAGCAGAGACTTCTCGACAATCCTAACGACATGCAAGGGTGGATTCTGCTCGGCAAGTCCTATCATCATTTACAAAACTGGAATAAAGCGACCGAGGCGTTTGAGCAAGCCAAAAAGTTGGGCTATCAGGGATCGGTACCCACTTTACCGAGCACCACACGCCCACCCGTTAAGACCCACCCACTCTTGCGTCGAAAAGAAGAAACGCTTGAACTTCTCCGCCCTCTGACGAAAAAATTTGCGAACGGGCCCTAGCCGATGAATAGCATCGCGAATATCAATCACAACACGCAGCTTGAACGCCCTGTGACACGCCCAAGCAAGACGACATTTTGGACAGCGGCCGTCGCTATTTCATGTGTGGTTGCGATCGTCGCTGGGTGGCAAATTCGTGATGAATACCTGATCAATGCGGAGCGAGGTATAGGCTATGCATTGGGTATTATCGGCGGCAGCTTCATGCTAGCACTTCTTATTTACCCCATTCGAAAACGCTACCCAGTGGCCCCGGCCTTTGTTCTGTCGACACCCACGTGGTTTAAATTGCATATGTTATTGGGGCTCATTGGGCCGATTTTGATCTTGTATCACTCCAATTTCGGCCTCGGTTCAACCAACGCTAACATCGCCTTATTTTGTATGCTGTTAATGGTTACTAGCGGGCTAATTGGGCGTTTCATCTATTCCAAAATCCATATGGGCCTATACGGCTCGAAGGCGCATTTGGCTTCTTTGATAAAAGACCAAGACCAATTAAGCGAAGCATTATTAGATTTAAGTCTTGCAATTAATAGTCGCGAATTGGGAAGTTCAATAAAGGAACACCTCGAAAGCGTAAGGGCCACGCTAGTACAACAAAACGTCTCTAATAATCCCTTAGTGGTTGCGACTCGCAATGCTCAGCTAACAAGATCACAAAGAGTGCTTACCAAAAAAATCAAGTTGTTAAGACGTGACCAGGCTGGTGAGATCGAAACAAGCCTTGAGTTAGTTCAAAATTACGTATCGGAGTTTTTTTACACATCGCGCAAGATAAACGGGCTGGCGTTTTACGACCGACTATTCTCGATTTGGCACATGCTTCATTTGCCCATTTTTTTCATGCTCATAATAGCCGGGTTTGTGCATGTTTATGCCGTTCATACGTATTAGCGGTTTACTGATGATGATATTAATCAGCCAAACTACCCTAGCACAAAGTGAAGCCGGCGCTAATGGCGTCAATCTAAAAACCTTGATCATGCCTGGCGAACTGATACAAGGCCATGAAAAATACGAAGCCGATTGTGCCAACTGCCATTCTGATCAAGGCAAGTCCAAGCAATCGAGCTTGTGCTTAGAGTGCCATGAAGACATCAAGACCGATGTCGCGGAAAATAAGGGCTTTCATGGCCTAAGTACCGATGTCGATGCTAAAGAATGCTTTCAATGCCACACAGATCACAAAGGTCGTGACTTCGAGCCTGTCGTCTTAGACCGCAATCATTTTAATCACGACAACACAGATTTCGCGCTCGTTGGGCAACATAAGTTTTCGCATTGTTCAGAATGTCACCAGCAGAACACCGCCTTTCGCGAGGCCCCAGGCGACTGCAAAGGTTGCCATGAAAATGACAGCCCCCACGCGAGCAATGTGACTCAAGAGTGTGATCAGTGTCATGAGCCCACAGGTTGGAAAGCGGCAGAGTTTGATCATTCGTCAACCCAGTTTCTACTCGACAATAAGCACGCTGATGTGGCCTGTGCAAGTTGTCATATTAACTCTGAATTCGCGGAAATTACGGTCGAATGCGCGGGCTGTCACGCGCTGGATGATGTCCATTTGGGCATTAACGGCAGAGAATGTAACGATTGCCATACCTCAAAATCTTGGGACACAACCACCTTCGATCACGATATTGACACCGACTTCAAACTGAAAGGTCAACATGCCGACACGAAATGCGAATCGTGCCACATAAAGCCAGCGTTCGAAGTAGAGCTAAGTAGCGAATGCGAAAGCTGCCATCAAAAGGCGGACATCCACCTAGGTGCCTATGGCAACAAATGCTCAGACTGCCACACAGAGAACCGCTGGCAGAATGCGAGGTTCGATCACAACAAAACACTATTCAGCCTGAGAGGCGAGCACGCTCAGATTGACTGCGAGCAATGTCATCAGGTCTGGCGTGATCGCATCAGCGACAACACACGGTGCATCGACTGCCATCGCAAAGATGACCCCCACCTTGGAGGTTTAGGTGGCGAATGCCAAGATTGTCACACCAACGAGTCGTGGTCATCGCAAGTTCGCTTTAATCATGATTTCACGGCTATGCCGCTCGTTGGAATGCATGCCTTGGTCACCTGTGACGAATGCCACAGTCAGGGCCATTATCAGGGCGTTTCTAATGAATGCAGTGATTGCCACGGTCGAGATGACCCGCACAACGGATCGTTAGGTGGCCAGTGTGAATCTTGTCACAACCCTAACGACTGGGGCTTGTGGGTTTTTGATCACAGCACGCAAACCGATTTCGAACTTACGGGCGCGCACGAAGAGCTCTCCTGCAGTCAATGTCACACCGAACAGTTCACAAAAACCCAAGACCTAGGCACCGAATGCGCTGATTGCCATTTAGATGACGATGCTCATCGCCGCCGCTTTGGTCTTGATTGTGCCCGCTGTCACGTAACCGACAGCTTCAGCAACATACAGATACAACCGCAATGACTACCATAACCACCCGAGCAAGATCGTTCTTCTGGGCTAGCAAATACGTTCTGATAGCAGCGGTGTTTACCATTGCGAGCACCCTTGGGATTGCGGTCTCCGCGCAAGACGTTGACTTACAAACTTTTGATCACAGCACGACGGGCTTTCCTCTCGATGGCCCGCACCAAGGTGTCGAATGCGATAGTTGTCACACGAGGGGCATTTTCCAAGGCACACCAAGAACGTGCGTCCAATGCCACGGAAGTAACGCACAGAGCGCGTCCAGTATCATCCCTCTGACACACATCAAGGTCACCAACGATTGTGAAAGTTGCCACACTGGCGAGCACTGGGACACTGTAACGCGCATTGATCACAGTGCCGTCGTTGGCAGCTGTCAGTCGTGTCACAACGGTACGACAGCGCAAGGCAAGTCCACGCCGCATCCAAAATCGTCGAACAACTGTGTGGACTGTCACAATACCAACGCCTGGAGTGACGCCCAGTTCGACCATTCATCAATCAGTGGCAATTGCGCTTCTTGCCACAATGGGGTCGATGCCACAGGCAAGAATACCACGCACATCAATACCACCAATAGTTGCGAGGATTGCCACACCACCTCAAGTTTTCAATCGATTACTCGGGTAGATCACAATGCTGTTTTGGGCACTTGTAGCTCTTGCCATAACGGCTCAATCGCGCAAGGCAAAAACAGCAATCACATACCCAGCGCAGACACTTGCGACGACTGCCATAATACCAATGATTGGAGTGGAGCCACCTTTGACCACAGCAATACCACTGGTAGCTGTTCATCGTGCCACAACGGTGTTAACGCAACGGGTAAAAACACGACCCACATCAACAGTACTAACAGCTGCGAAGATTGCCACTCTACAGCAAGTTTCCAAGCAGTTACCAGAGTTGATCACAACTCTGTACTGGGCACCTGCAGCTCCTGCCACAATGGCACTTTGGCCGAGGGCAAATCAGCCAACCACCTCCCCACCAGCAACTCGTGTGAAGATTGCCATACAACCAATTCTTGGGCTGATGCGACCTTCGATCACGCCAACATCAGCGGTAATTGTTCTTCTTGCCATAACGGTGTAGACGCCACTGGCAAAAATACCACGCACATTAACACCACAAATGTCTGCGAAGATTGTCACACGACCTCGACATTCCAAAATGTGACGCGGGTTGATCACAACTCTGTACTGGGCACCTGTAGCTCCTGTCACAATGGATCTATTGCTGAGGGAAAAACCGCCACGCACATACAAAGTTCGGACACTTGCGACGACTGCCACAACACCAACTCGTGGAGCGATGCCCAGTTCGATCACAGTGCAGTAACCGGCAACTGTTCGTCATGTCACAATGGTGTGAACGCCACCGGCAAAAATACCACGCACATTAACACCACGAATGTCTGCGAAGATTGTCACACGACCTCGACATTCCAAAATGTGACGCGGGTTGATCACAACTCTGTACTGGGCACCTGCAGCTCCTGCCACAATGGATCTATTGCTGAGGGAAAAACCGCCACGCACATACAAAGTTCGGACACTTGCGACGACTGCCACAACACCAACTCGTGGAGCGATGCCCAGTTCGATCACAGTGCAGTAACCGGCAACTGTTCGTCATGTCACAATGGTGTGAACGCCACCGGCAAAAATACCACGCACATTAACACCACAAATGTCTGCGAAGATTGTCACACGACCTCGACATTCCAAAATGTGACGCGGGTTGATCACAACTCTGTACTGGGCACCTGTAGCTCCTGTCACAATGGCACAATCGCAGAGGGCAAGTCGGCAAACCACATCGCCAGCAGTAATACCTGTGAAGACTGCCACAACACTAACTCTTGGGATGATGCCAAGTTCGACCACGCTTCCGTCACTGGCAATTGCTCCTCATGTCACAACGGCGTCGATGCAACGGGTAAAAACGCCACCCATATTAATACCACCAACGTTTGTGAGGATTGTCATACAACATCGAGCTTCCAGAATGTCATGCGAGTCGACCACAATGCCGTGCTGGGAACCTGTAGCTCTTGCCACAATGGCACTACTGCCGAGGGTAAGCCAGCAACACATATCCAAAGTGGTGACACCTGCGACGACTGCCACGTACCGAATTCGTGGAGTGATGTTCGGATGGATCATTCATCCATTACTGGTAGCTGTTCATCGTGCCATAACGGCACAACCGCAACAGGCAAGAACGCAACACACGTGCAAACTGCTGCTGATTGCGATAGCTGTCACTCAACCTTGGCATGGACTCCCGCTAACTTTGACCACAGCGCGGTCAGTGGTTCCTGCTCGACCTGCCACAATGGCGTGACGGCCGAGGGCAAATCCGCTAATCACGTGCTGTCTACGAATCAGTGTGATGACTGCCACCGCACCAGTAGTTGGAGTCGAGTCAATTTTGATCATGACGCGGTACTCGGATCGTGCTCTTCGTGTCATACGCGTCCACGTAATGATCATCCAAATACGTCACAGGAGTGCAACGTTTGCCACACCACCAAAGATTGGGATGACGGTGTGGATGACGACTAATTACAACGATGGGGAAAACAATGAAATCTAAATTTAGCCAAGGTCTGTGCCTGTTGATGCTGCTATGCCTACCCAGCTTAAGCTGGGCAAGGATTGTAGAAAAAACCAAACTCGATGAGGCAGGAGACGACTACCGCATCGAAATCACGTTCGCGACCCCAATGCGATTTTCGAACTTGTCAGACCGGGGTTTTGCACGATCATTTGAGATCCAGTTGCGGCCCGACACTCTGTTATCAGGTTTGACCATTGACGATTTGGGCGGGCGATACTCGGTCAGTTGGAACCGTAGCCTATGGTCGCCCATCAGCGAGATCACCTATGATGGCGATGATCCGGAATTTCCCTATATCACGCTGAGATTCAAAGACCAGGTGAAACTGTCGGTCCGAAACTCCGCAGATTTTATGACTGTAATTGTTGATATCGATGCGAGCGAAATTACCCGACCGGCTAAAGCACCAAAACTGACCTCGGCTGACCTTCTCAAAGATCTCAGTAGTGACGATGTAAAAATCCAAAACACCATTGACGAGGCCAGAGCCGCTATTTTTGCGAAAGACTACAACACCGCTATTCGTTTATTCCGCACCTTAAAAGATACAACGACAGGCGTGACACAACGCCGTGCGCATGAGCTGTTGGCCATTACTCGCGAATTAAACCAGCAATTAGCACAAGCTAAAGGTGAATACGAAACTTTCATTGATCTTTATGGCGATACTGAGGATGTCGCGCGTGTGCGCCAACGCTTGGCTGTGCTAGTGACCTCCGACATGAAAGCCAAATCCATTGGCCAGGCAGAGGAGGCTCTCGCGTGGGACTCTGAATTTTACGGCAGCTTCGGGCAACGTTACTATCGTGATGACAATTACCCTGAGGCGGGTGGCTCAACCATCCTACGTGACCAGCTCACCTCCGACTTAGATTTCGTGCACCGCGTAAGCAACGGAATTTGGGATATTAAAACCCAGTTCATCGGGTCCTATCGCAAAGACTTCGAGGACGACGCCGACTCCGAATTTCGACCAAACGTTGGGTCTGTGGAAATCGAGAATTCCAACTGGGGCGCTATCGCTAAACTTGGTCGTCAATCGCGAAATACCGATGGTATTCTCGGACGTTTTGATGGCTTATACGCCAGCTACGAAGTCTCAACTGATGTTATCGTAAATGCCTCATTTGGCTACCCAGTGGATATCAGCCGTCGCGATACGATCAATACCGATGTCGAATTCTATGGTACGAGTGTCGACTTCCTGAATGTCGCAGATAACTGGAACCTCAGCGCCTACTACATTAAGCAAACCAACTTTAGTCTCACCGACCGCGAAGCACTTGGCGCCGAAGCACGTTACTCAACCAGAGCTTCATCAATCTATGCGACCTTCGACTACGACATCTACTTCGAAGAACTGAACTCAGCACTGTTTCTGGGGAACTGGAGTTTGAGTGAAGCAACTCGTTTGAACGTCTCTATTGACTATCGCTACAGCCCAACACTGACCAAGCTGAACGCAATTCAGGGGCAGGGGGTGACAAGTTTTGATGCCCTGTTCCCGCTTTACAGCGACGATGAGCTCAAACAACTGGCCTTAGACCGAAGTGCTCGCTCGACCACAATGACAACCAGTCTTACACATACCCTTAATGAAAAATGGCAAGTCATTGGGGACGTGACGGCCACGGAATTTGGTGCTACCGAGACTTCGGCTGGCGTTGAAGGCACCGACGCGACGGGGACAGACTTGTATTATTCGGTGCAGTTCGTAGGCACCAACATCTTGCAAGTAAACGATGTGGCGATCTGGGGCCTGCGCATGAGCGATACAGACAGTGCTAGCACCTACACCCTAACGGGCAATTGGCGCTTTTCGCCCAACCGCAAGTTCAAAATCAATCCACGCATTCGTGTTGACTACCGAAGTAATAATAACGACAGCGGTGACCGCTGGGTTACCCGTCCTTCGGTCCGTTTAGATTATAAGATCAACAAACAAGCACGTATCGAGTTCGAAGCGGGATACGAGTGGTATGACGAAACTTACGCCGTAGGTGCTTACAAAAATGAAACCAGCTTCGTTACCTTGGGGTATCGCATCGACTTTTAACAATGCCTCGCCGCGTGGTGCTCATCCGCTACGCGGCATTCAATGGGCAATCGTGTAAATCTCTCCGCCCTTTATTACCATAGCGGGTGAAAGCAAGACTCTCACATCCTCAGTTGGGTCGCCAACAACCGCCACGAGGTCGGCCAGTTTCCCCCGCTCTACGGAACCCATTATAGTATCTTGACCTAGCAGAGTCGCCGCATTCATGGTCGCTGACTTAATCGCATCCATAACGGACATCCCCGCTTCCACCATGTACACGAACTCATCGGCATTACGCCCATGGGGTGCAACACCAGCGTCAGTACCAAAAGCGATTTTGACACCCTCAGCATAAGCTCGGGCAAACGTATCTTGAATCAAAGGTCCCACGGCAGCCGCTTTAGGGCGCACCACAGCAGGCAGTTTGTCGTCTTGCTCGGCTAGCTCCGCAACCCATTTCCCAGCCGAAATTGTCGGCACATACCACGTGCCATGTGCTTTCATGAGCGCCATAGTCTCGTCATCCATGTAAGTGCCATGCTCAACCGAGTCTACCCCGGCTTTCACCGCTCGCTTCATACCTTCGGCGCCATGCGCATGAACCGCCACCTTAAAATTGTAGTCTTTCGCAGCAGCCACCACCGCTTGCAGCTCATCGACGGTGAACTGCGGGTTATCACCACTTTTCGCTAAAGACAACACGCCTCCGGTAACCGTCAATTTAATCACATCGCTACCATCTTTGTAGCGTTGTCGAACGGCTTTATAAGCCTCATCAGCACTATTAATAACCCCTTCTTTGGGACCTGGGTCTTGTCGCAAGTCGCTTCGTATACCGTTAGTAGGATCGGCGTGCCCACCCGTTGTCGCAATGGCTTTACCCGCCATATAGATTCGAGGGCCTTCAACCAGGCCACTGTTGATCGCTGTTCGCAGCGCTCTTATCGCATCGACATCACTGGTACCCAAATCACGCACTGTGGTGAAGCCCGCTCGCAAGGTTCGGCTCGCGTACACGGTCGCTCTTAATGCCAAATCCGCAGAATTCATGTAGAAGCCTTCGCTGTAACTTCCCGGTGGATCAAGCTCCCCATCTAAATGCACATGCATATCAATAAAGCCCGGCATTACCGTGTGATTGGTCAAGTCAACAACCGTCTCACCTTGGGACGCAGCTATCCAGCCTTCCTCGACTGAATCGATCCGATCGCCGCTGAGTACAATAGAAACATCCGTTCGCACCGAATTCGATACACCATCGATAAGTTTACCTGCGTGAATAATCGTATCAGCCCCGTGTGTCTCGCCGGAAAGAACAAGTGCCAAAACGCTGAACTTGATGAGCTGTTTCATTTTATAGTCTCTTTGTTAGTCACCGAGGTCTCAAGCACGTCCACGCGAATATACCTTGTGGATTGCCGAATCGCTTGATGTATCAATTGTTACCTTTTGGCCAGTCTACTGTCTACTGTGCCTCAACAAGATTTGCGATTCCTGGCGCGGAAAAAATCGTTATACTCACGTTTTAACCGATTGACGACCTTCAGATGCAGACACCCTTTCAACGACTCGGTGAAGATAAAATTCGTGAACTGTGCGACGCATTTTATCACGCCATGGATACCCTACCTGAGGCCGCTGGCATTCGGGCCATGCATGCCAAAGACCTAGGCCCCATCAGTAACACCCTAGCCGAGTATCTCATTGGCTGGATGGGCGGCCCGCCGCTCTACCATGATAAGAAGGGCACTGTCTGCCTGACCGATCCGCATGCACCTTACCATATAGGTCCCAAAGAAACCGGGCAATGGTTGCTGTGCTTTGATGCTGCGTTAAAGGCAATTAACGCATCCGATGACGTCAAAGCGATGCTTCACGGTCCGATTAGACAAGTTGCTGCCGCGGTGCAAAACAGAGATCATTCAAACGCCGCCGAAAAAGACCCTAACATCATAGCGGTTGGCCGAACATAGACCGACACCCTATCACCAGATCGAGATAACAATAATGGATCTACTCGCGAGCCTGTCGCAATTTATACCCATTGGGTTAATCATTATCATGTTTGGTATGGGGCTGTCGTTGACCGTAGCCGATTTTAAACGTGTTATTACCCAACCCGCCGCGTCGTTAGCGGGACTCGGGGGCCAGATGATTGCCTTGCCTCTCATCGGCTGGTTAACCGCAATGGTGTTTCAACTCGAGGCACAAACAGCGGTCGGAGTCATTATTTTGGTGTGTTGCGCCGGTGGGGCCACCTCGAACTTATTCTCGTATCTAGCCAAGGCCGATACTGCCCTATCCGTGACGCTGACCGCAGCAAGCAGCTGTATCACCATCGTCACACTTCCCTTTATCGTGAATTTGGCGTTAGGCCATTTCATGAGCACCGAAGCGGAACTATCACTGCCTGTCGGTCAAACGATAAAGACACTGGCAACCATGACGGTCATACCGGTTATTGTGGGTATGATCCTCTTCGCCCGTTTTCCAAAGCAGGTGACACAACTCGAGCCTTGGGTTCGCAAACTATCTTTGATCGTACTGGGATTAATTGTTTTACCGACCCTAATCAACGCGCCGAGCACCGTTGCTGGGCATCTTACGACACTGGTACCCGCACTATTTTTCTTGAATATTGGGAGCATGCTCTGTGGCCACGTCATTGCGAAAACCATGTCCTTGAATCGGGCCCAAAGGGGCACACTGACCATCGAAGTCGGCGTACAAAATGTGGTTACCGCGTTCTTTGTGGCCGCCAACTTAATTGGCGATGTGTCGCTCTCGGTACCGGCAGCGGTCTATGCGATACCAATGGTGCTGAATGTTGTGCTGTATATTTTGTGGGCGCGCCGCGCTCGTCGTTAATACTAGATGCCCACAACATGCGTCATAACAAACTTTGGCCGATAGCGTCCAAACTGCGGCCCTTCGTTTCTGGCATAAACGTCAGAAAACGAGCTCTGAAAATCACTCCGCCCAGCTACTTAAAACCCAACACTTTTCTAGCGACCCACTCGCGGCCAGCTTCGGGCAACCATCGATCCAGCAAGCCCCATATTTTCGACCCTGTGCCAATAACATGACTCGTCCCGCCCCGGTGGATCGCCTTTTCGATAGTTTCCGCCACGACAATAGGCTCAAGCTTAGGAACGGGCGTATCGGACAAGTACATACCGGCGGCTGCACCCATCTGCGTATTAATAATCGGGGGTTTGACACAGGTGACATGAATGCCATGGCGTTCCCATTCCAAGGCAAGCGCCTCAGTGAAGCCATTAACAAAAAACTTACTTGCAGAATAAATCGCCAGCGTCGGCACACCGTGAATACTGGAGACCGAACATAAGTTCACGAGGGTTGATCCGGGCGTGTCACTCAACAACGGAAACGCAGCATGGGCCATGCGCATAACGCCCAAGACATTCACCTCGATCATTTTATTCTGTTCTTTGAGGTCTAGCTCTTCGAAATATCCCGCCGACAACACCCCCGCGTTGTTCACCAGCACATCCATTACATCATGAGTTTGCTCAGCAAAATGCTGCAAGGCATAAGTCACTGACTCATCATCGGTCACATCGCAGACACCCCCAAAGCAGCGCCCAAACTCGGGCTGCTGCAGTACTTCTGCAATAGCTTCAGAATCACGATCATACAGACCCACGCGCCAGCCCTTTTCGGCAAAGTATCGCGCAGTGGTCAAGCCGATACCCCGAGCCGCACCCGTAATCATCATCGTTCTGGACATACGCTACCCTGTTGTTATTGTTTTTTTTCGCTCATTATCATACTCGTAAGCGACGTTCATACAAGTGCTGATAGTAGGGGCGCGCTTGATCCGCCAATCTTTGCAGCGCTGGGCTTAACTGGGGCTTCGTTCCACGAAGCTTAGCAAACCCCGTAGAGTCCCAAACAGATGCGTACCAATGCGGAGCCCATACACCGTCGCTCTCTCGTGGCCCGGCAGGCCAACGCAGCATCCGCTCGAAAAACTCAACACCTAAGGCCGAGCACCACGCGCGCAACATTGCCTCGGGTTTGGCTAAAAACTCAGCGCTGTCGATCACCACCGGGTTCGGATCCCAATGCTGACGCACATAATCGTAAAGCTCGGATTGTTGCTTAAAACCAATATCGTTAAGCGTAGGGGTTTCGCGAACTCTAGCGTAAGAGTTCACTACCGATTCCGGATCGCGGATGAGAAAGCAATGGGTAAGATTCGACATCCACCCCCGATCGACCTCTTCAAGCACATGAAAACTCATCTGCTTTTGGTAAAAAATCTCCGCATGATTTGGGGTCTCTCCTTGGCACAAAGCAGCCACCTTGCGCCAATCGGTGCTTTGTGAGGCCATAACCTCGTCTGCGGCAGGGTGATCTAACCCAGTCTGTTTGAGGTAATAGGCGTAGAAAGGTTCGTCTACAACCTCACAGTCGTCGCGGTTTTCCCAGGCGCGCATCATAGCGGTCGAGATATTTCTGGGTCCCGACCAAACGGCGAGACGTAGCGTCATGCTATAGATTCCCGGTCAATCATCTCTAGGTAAGCCAATTGCAGACGCTGTACCATGGCACCGCGTTCACCTGAACCGATGGTGCGTCCATCGACTTCTCGTACGGGACACAAGCCGGCAAAGGTGCCCGTCACAAAGGCCTCATCGGCGCCGTAGACATCGGTCAGACTAAAGTTTTTTTGATAAACCGGAATATCTAATTCGCGACATAAGCGGATCACATTGCCTCGTGTGATTCCCCCGAGGCAGAAGTCTCCCGATGAGGTCCAAACTTCACCCTTTCGTACAATGAAAAAGTGGGTCGAATTGCAGGTCGCAACGAAACCATGTGGGTCGAGCATCAAGGCCTCATCTGCACCGGCTTTAGCGGCCTGGATGCAAGCGGTAATACAGTTGATCTTAGAGTGTGAATTGAGCTTTTGATCTTGCACATCGGGGTAGCCGCGCCGCACATGCACGGTGAATAAACGGATGCCGCGCTCAGACGTTTCTGGCAAAGCCTCCTTATACTCGGGGATAATCACAATGGTCGCGGGCGAAATTGTCACCCTGGGATCTTGGTACGGGGTGGCTTTAATGCCACGCGTAACCATCAAACGGATATGCACGCCTTCCTGCATACTATTGGCATTTAAGGTATCGTATAGCCTCTGAGTGAGCTGTTCTCGGCTCACTCCAACATCCATATCCAGCGCTTTAGCGCCCTCGTACAGTCGATCTAAATGCTCATTCAGAAAAGCAATTTTACCTTTGTGTACACGCAAGCCCTCCCAGACACCATCACCTAGGATAAATCCTGAATCAAACACCGACACCACGGCTTTCTGTCTGGGAAAAAGCTCGCCATTAATGTTGATTAAAATATCGAGGTTGCGAGGATCGTCGATGTAATCATGCGTTCCCTTCACGTAGTGGATCTCCCTGTGGCAATACCGATTGGATGTCGTCTAGCACATACTCTGACGCAGGCGCTTCAATTTGGGTAGCGATAATTGCAATAGCAAGCGCGAGTTCCGTTGCATTGATCGGTCGATACCGATGTAAAACGGGCAACCTGCATAGCGGTGTCAGTAAGCGGTCGCCTAGCCGCTCCCCTATACGTTTGTCTTCTCTGTGAGCTCTTATCAGAGAAGGCTTGATCAGTACGGTAGTTTCGAAACCTAATGTTTTCACAGCCTCGTCAAGCTCGCCTTTCATGCGCAAATAAAATCCGTTGGCGCCAGGCGACGAACCGGGAGACGAAATAACAAAAACTCGCTTCGCTCCAGACTCTCGCGCGTAGCGAGCAAACGCGTATTGGTAGTCAAAATCTACTTTATACTGCGCGGCTTTGGAGCCGGCTATTCGCAGCGTCGTACCCAAGCAGAGAAAAATATCATCAGCCTGAATTAGGCTCGACCATGTCTCCGGCCGATCGAAGTCGATGAGATGTTCCTCCACTAAGTGACTCTGTGGGTAGACGCGTTTGCGCCCAAAGGCTTGCACACAGTCATAGACACCGGAGTCGCATAGGTTGACCAACAAATGCTGCCCCGTAGCGCCTGTCGCACCAATCAACGCCGCTTTCTTACCCATAAATTCCACCTGTTTGAATTACTCACTAATACTCACATAAAATAGAGCAAATTTGCGAAATCTTACCATCAGAACGCGTTCCATCCGTCTGGATTTAATCCCTCTGAGGGTAGACAATCTAGCGCTAGCAATGAAGACTAGTGTACAGAATAACCACCGCGGGCAAACACAAAGGATACGACCATGAAGAAAAGCTTGATTTCAACCTCTATTGCATTGCTGGCAGGCACCATCGCGCTACCGAGCTTTGCACAACTTGAAGAAGTAATTGTCACGGCGCAAAAGCGTGAGCAATCTCTCGCTGATGTCCCTGTCAGTATCACTGCTATTACACGCGATACCATCGAAACCTTAGGTATTGCCAACGCACAAGATATTGGTGCCCTAACACCCAACTTACAAATTTCGGATACGCCCGGAAACTCGAATGGCTTGACCGTTAACATTCGCGGTTCTGTCACTATCAACCCAGCCCTGACCCTAGAAGCGACGGTGGGTTTGTACGTTGATGGTGTATACGTGGGTAAGAACACCGGTGGTATTTTTGACGTTATGGATTTAGAACGCGTCGAAGTACTGCGTGGCCCTCAAGGTACCCTGTACGGCAAAAACACCTTAGGGGGCGCCATAAACTTCGTATCTCGCCGCCCGTCGGAAGAACTCAGCGGTGACATAAAAGTCGGCGCAGGCGAGTTATCGCGACGCGCTGTGCGCATTCGCGCTGACATCCCCATTTCGGACAGCATCCGCACCTCGTTTGGCTACGCACAAGAAAAACGTGACGGCGTGGTTAAAAATATCGACTTTAGCAATGTCATTACCGGTGCAAACCCGCCCAGCACGGCTGACTTTGGCAACATCGACAAACAATCGTTCCGCTTTGCGATCGATGCAGATTTAAGCGATAGCTTAAATGCTTACTATAGCTACGACAGCTTTGAAACTGATCAGAACCCGCGCTTCTTCCAAATGACTCGAATCGTTCCCGTACCAGGATTAACGGACGGTATTATTGGCTGGGATAGCCCCAATCGATTCGATGAGGGTAGCCTCGATGGCGCGGGTGCCGACGACGTTGAGGTCTCAGGACACGCACTCACATTGACCTACACGACCGACGACTACACGATTAGATCAATTACCGGTAGCCGCTCTATCGAAACTTACGATGTACTCGACTGGGATGCCACACCATTTCACTTACTGCAGACCTCTCGTGATGTCGAATACGATAGCTTTAGTCAGGAGCTACAATTCCTGCGCAGCAGCGACAACCTGAATTACGTGGCGGGTATTTACTATTTCACCGAAGATGGACGCACTATCAACCCCCTAGACCTGCCGCTTTACGGCTCTCCCTTGCTAGCGACTGAATACGGCTTGGACAACACCAGTTGGGCGGTGTTTACCCAAGTAGATTACACCCCAGAGTCTATGTCGGATTTGACGGTGACCATAGGTGCTCGATACTCAGAAGAAGACAAAGAGGTTTATCGCTCTTTCGGTATTCCTGCTTTCGGATTAACTATCCTAGACAACTTTAAGCCGGCCAAAGAGAGCTACGATAACTTCTCACCTTCAATCGCACTCAACTATTCGGTATCAGACGAACTAAACGTTTACGGTCGTGTTGCGAGAGGTTGGAAAGCGGGCGTATTCAATGCCGAGTCGAACAACCCCGTAGAGCTTTCGACTCCCCTCAACGAAGAAACGGTAACGTCTTACGAAGCGGGCTTCAAATTCCGCAATGCGTCGGGCAACCTCACCCTTAACGCTGCGGTGTTTATGAATGACATCCAAGACATGCAGATCTCGCGTTTTAATCAGCAAGAAGCGGCCAGCGTATTCTCCAATGCAGGTGCGGCAACCATTACGGGTGCTGAAATCGAATTCGCCTACGCCCTAACCGAAAGCACAACCTTTGGCTTGAACGTTGGTATACTGGATGCAGAGTACGATGAGTACATCGATGAATGCCGCCTCGACGCCAACTTCGCAAACCCTTGCCCTGCGGGCGTAGCGCCGGGTGCATTGTTTGATGCGAAAAACATCAACAGTTTCCCTTATACACCCGAACTCACTTACAACGCGTTCTTGCAACATGGCATGCAGCTCGCTGGCGGCACGCTGACAGCACGCTTAGACTACGCATACACCGATGACTTCTCGATCTTCCCCGATCCCTACAACACGGTAAACACCAATATCGATTCTTACGGATTGTTGAATGCCCGCTTGGACTGGGAAGGTGAAATCGGTTCGCAAGACGTCCGTATTGGCGTTTGGAGCAAGAACCTAACTGACGAAGAATATCGCATGAATGGTATTGAATGGGGCTTACTCACGACCATGCAATACGGCGACCCAGAACTTTGGGGCATTGACGTCACCGTTTCGTTCTAAGGGGACCTAAAAATCATAACCCCGGCGTCGGCTATCGGCTCCGGGGTTTTTTATTGATATCGATATGAAAATTTTATACCTAAGCGGACGCGGCGGCGAGCTTGACCAAGGCCTCGGTCGCCACCTGCAATCTCGCGCTACCGAGTTCGGCGGTGTCGCCTTCAACGATGCAACCCTCTCACACAGTTTCGGCGGTCAGATCACAGCAGTGCAGCAACTGCTTCACGATAGTGCTTGCGACAATACTTACCTAATCGCCAATTCCTATGGCTGCTATGTGCTCCTGCATGCATTGATTGATCAACCTTTGATGACCACGACAAAAGTGCTGCTACTGTCACCCTTGCTTGGGCGCACACACTTACGTGCCCAAGGTTTTAGCTCGCGGCCACCGCGCCTTAAGCGCTTAGACGCTGCCCTCAATCAGGGGCTGATCATAAAGCCACACTACCTAGCTTTGATCGCCGGCGTAGATGACCCTATTTGTGAGCCAGCAGAGCTACAAAACATCGCGGGGCTCTTGCAAGCAGATCGCTGGAAGATTCTACCGAAACAGGGTCATATGATAGACCACGATGTCATGAACACCGTGCTGACTGAGTTCTTCGCCACGTAACAAGCAACTCAATAAAGCAATACCAAACGAATGCGCGACAGCAAGACTTCAGCTCGATCTGACCCCCAACCACGCCTTGGCGCGCGCCGTTTGCGTTTTGGTCGCCTTCATAACCGACAAGTCATTCGCCGCCTTTCCGTGCTCACCAATTAAAGCAATCTGCTCGTAATACCAATATTGGGTCGCGAAAGCACCGATGGTTCTAAACAGTTTTAGGTGATTCAGAAAGCCGAGCCAAGCAGGTAGCAATGACAGCTGTTTTTCATAGCGCGGCAACTCTACTTCGCCGGCCAATAAACGTTTAGGAGCGTCAGTCATTACACACATCGGCCGACCAATACCAATAACATCTGCACCACCTTCATTCAGCGCTTCTTCCATAGCATCGCGTCGACGTAGCCCTCCAGTCACCATCAGAGGCACTGTTAATGTCTCACGCATGGCTTTAGTGAAGTCGACGAAGTACGCTTCGCGAGCTAATGTAGACGCCGCGACTGCTTGCTCCTCGACCGGTTCGACACCTTCCAAATCGAGCAACTTGGGTTGTTCATACGTACCTCCCGATACCTCAATCAAATCAATGCCCGCCTCTTGCAGCCAGGTGGCGACTTGTAGACTCTCGTTGAAATCGAAGCCGCCTTTTTGAAAGTCGGCACTGTTGAGCTTAACGGCAACTGGAAAATCAGCTCCTACAATCTCACGTACTGCATGATAGACTTCAAGCAATAAGCGAGCCCGATTCTCGAGCGAACCTCCATATTGGTCCTCACGCTGATTACTCCTGGGGCTTAAAAATTGAGACAGCAGATAGCCGTGCGCGGCGTGCAGTTGCACTCCAGTAAAACCGGCCTCTTTGAGTGTGGCCGCGCAGTGTGCAAAGCCTTGAATAATGTTGGCGATCTCGGCCTCTGTTAACGCCTCGGGCTCACCGAATTGACCGCCCGGCAAGCCCAATTTTACCGCCGATGGTGCCTTGGGGTGAGCATTCACAATCTTCTGCGTTTGACGTCCCGCATGGCTAATTTGCGCCCAAAACTGATTACCATTTCGGGTAGCCGCCTTTGCCCATGACGCTAACGCATCGCGCTTTTTATCAGACAGCTGACGATCGACGATAACATTCCCTGGACGCTCTAGATGATCGCGATCGATAATCACATTCCCAGACAACAGTAACCCCGCACCACCGTCAGACCATATACCGTAAAGATTTTCGAGAGCTGGCGTCGCGCAACCATCGGGAGCAGCTAAACCCTCTGTCATAGCCGCTTTACAAATTCTATTGGGTAGCGATACGCCGCAGGGCAACACTAAAGGATCACTCAAAGAGATAGACATAGACTTACCTTCGTTTACTTGTTATTCGGGTTGTTAAGATGTTCGCATCGCTTGGTATTCACCAGCGGGTTGATCTTCGTCAGAGATCTTTTACCATGCTCACGTTAAGATGGCACGAGCACGCTCACAAGGGTCTATTTATGACAAGGTTAACACTCGCGCGCACCGTATTGGCGATTTGGGTCTTTGGCCTCACGACGCTGGATGTCTCGGCTGGGCAGGACGAAGCTCAAAAAGCCCTGACAGAAGAGGCGAGGCAATTGGTCGCTCGCTTTGCAGGCCAATTAAAGCCACAACTCAAGCAGGCGCTGCAATCCGGCGGACCGTCCGCAGCAATCAGCGTATGCGCTGAGGTCGCGCCAGCAATCGCCGAAAGCTTAAGTCTCGAGAGCGGCTGGAGTATTCGACGAGCCAGCGATAAGAACCGTAACCCGGCTGCCGTACCCGACAGCTGGGAGCAAACTCGTATCGATGCATTTAAGGCAGAAGTGCTTGCGAATGAAACGCTGGGCTTAGAATATTCAGAACAAACCGAAGAAGGCTTTCGTTACGCCAAGGCGCAGTTGACTGAGAGTCTTTGCTTGATGTGCCACGGTACACAATTAGCCGATAGTACCCTAAAAGCACTGGGCGCGTTCTACCCCAACGATCGCGCGCAAGGCTACGAGCTAGGTGAAGTTCGCGGCATTTTTAGCTTGGTGAAACCTGCGAAAGACCAGTAATACGAGGACCTTATGCGTCGAGCCAATAAACTGGATCGCCAAGCCTCACAATGGCGCCTAGCTCGACGCGGCAGCAGACTCCCCCACGCCAATTTGACGCTAGGGCGGTTCGCAAACCCTGAGCGGCGGCATCCATCCGATGACAGGGGTCGCATTCATACGATACTCGCAGGCGAGCCTCCCCAACCGCCAGCACCCTCCCCACATCTTGTGGTCCGAACGTAATACTATCGACTAAGAGATTGGCGCGACGGGTGGTCCAGTCAAGATCACGCCCTACCGCGGCGCAGGCTTGCTGCCACTGAATGGCACTCAGAACCGTTATTTGGCGACGCCCTGGTTTGCCGCGGCAATCGCCCGACAAACCGTGCTCAATGCTAAGCACACCTTGACGAAGTGGTTCCATCAAAGCTCTCGGGCGGACTCGACGCGCTATGCCTGAAACTTGAGCTAATGCGTTCACAGATCGATTATCGCTCGTAGATTTTGGCAAGCGCGTCAATGAATCGAGGCACATCCGCTTCAGCCAGACGATTGATGCCTGCCGCTGCCGCCCGACCACCGCCGGTTGGAAACTGACGGACTAAAGTATCCGCACCTTCACGTCGATTAAGCGGCGCGCGCACACTCACTAACGAATGATCGTCACCTAAATCCGTCAATATCGCATGCGCTCGATCGGGGTTATCTTCGACCAAGCTATTGCTAAACACCCCGCTCACTCGACGAGCCCACGCCGCATTGGGCAAGCGATAAATGGCGTAATCCTCGGTGGCAGTTTCGGGCACGAGTGCCGCGGCTTCGGACATATCGGACTCGTAACCCGCCGCTAGCGTATCGAAAACCATCTTTTGCTCATTAACAAACGCCATTGGAGAATGACACTGCACAACGGCGCGATATAAATCTGCCGGGTGATAGTACAAATCCTCTAAGCTCGGCCCGTAGCCATTATAATTTAGATACAAACCTAAACGCTCATAAAGATCCAACGCATCATCGCTCAAGTTCAAGGTCTTGCCTAAAGCCTGCGCGCTTTTGTGCAGGTTATCACCAAAGGCGCCGACCACGGCCCAATCTGCGAAGGCCCCTTTAAGCACCCCATTAATAAGCAGAGCGGTACAGACCTCCGGTGCGGTGTTAATTACCGTCGTTAAATTCTCGTGGTCTGGGATCTCACCCGCAAAATGATGATCGCAATAGAACACTTTCGAACCAAGGGCAAGCAGACGCTCTACGTCACCTCGATTTTTGTCAAAAGAAATATCGAGAGCCGTTACCTCGTGTTGGGCGTCGTTGGGTACCTGTGACACCAACGCGATATCTCGTTTGACACCCGTCACCAGGTGACTATCAGCAGGATGTGCAAGACGCCATTGCGCCAGTGCGCAGATGCCATCCGCATCACCATTGAATACATCGTACTTGGCCACTCAATCTCCTCTTTACACTACCGTTAAAGACAAGCGCACAGCATAGGGATTTGACCACCAAAGTCAAAGTAAAGTGGCGCGATCCAGAGACCGCGCCATAGACCTAACGAAGTACTAGGCGGTCTCGATTGCGCTCCAAAATAGACACCCCAATACCCTTCACCTCAGTTAATTCATCCAGGCTAGCAAAGGGTCCATACTGCGTCCGATATGAGACAATCGCACGGGCTTTCGAGATACCCACACCTTTCATCACAGTCGCCAAGGTTTCCGCATCGGCAGAGTTCAAATCCACCTGGGTGACTTCCGCTACTTGCGGCTCAGAATCCTGAGCCAACAAGGGTAGCGCCGTCAAACTCATGGCAGCAACGGTAAGTAAGGCCAGAAAGGCGCGGCTTACATTGAGTGATAACATCCTGTTCATCATAATTCTCCTGTTGTAGTGCGCTTCATTGCGCCCTTGCAACATAAAAAATCATCGAGCGATTGCCAAGAAATTGACGCGCTAAGATGAACAATGACTCAAAAAGATGCTTAAAGCCCTAGGCTCGTATAAATGCTGTTCAAAGTCGCAATCGGATCGGCGGATTGGGTGATAGGTCGACCGATCACCATGTAATCCACGCCGTTTACAACGGCTTGCTCGGGCGTCATAACGCGAGTCTGATCACCAAGATCCGCGCCGAGGGGGCGAATGCCCGGCGTAACGGTCAAAAAGGAGCCTCCACAAACACTCTTGACTAAAGGGGCCTCTAAGGCAGAGCACACAACACCATCGACCCCACAATCAACAGACAGTGCGGCTAGTCGCTGAACCTGTTCTTGTGCGCTGCCGGCAATACCCACCTCTGCGAGCTCCTCATCCGATAAACTCGTCAAGACCGTCACCGCGGTCAATAGTGGACGCTGTTGATAGGCCGCCAAAGCGTCAGCTGAAGCGGTCAGCATCTTACGCCCACCACTGGCGTGTACATTAACCATCCACACACCCAGGTCCGCAGCGACCCGAAGCGCTGCGGCCACGGTGTTTGGAATATCATGAAACTTAAGGTCCAAAAAGATTTCAAAGCCGCGTTCTTGCAATGTCTCGACCCACATAGGTCCATAGTGAGTGAACATCTCTTTACCCACTTTCAGGCGACAAAGCGCGGGATCCAGCTGATCAACCAAAGAGAGACAAGTGGCCTGAGAGGAAAAATCAAGGGCCACGATAATGGGTTTAGTGTTTGCGCTACTCATGTATTAATGGTCTTCTTCAATCCGATGGGCTTGATCGAGCCCCAGAATTTACAGCCGGGACAAAACCAATGCAGATGCTGTCCTCTAAAACCACAATGCTGACAGCGATACGCGGGACTGGTCTCGGTAAGCTGCCGCATCAAGGTCATGGCGACTTCAAGTTTGGACGCCAGCTGAGAACGACTCTCCTCAAGTTGCCACAGCATTAAGCGGTACAAACCTCGCAACGAGGCTGCATCTCGCATGGCATCGGTCAAGAAAATCGCCGCAGCCTCGGCGCCCTCGTTATCTTTGATATGATCCGCCAAAGCAATCATTAAACCCGGCGTTGGGTACTTTTCCAGGCTTTGGCGCAAGAAATCACCAAAACGCTCAGACTGCCCCAAGGCCCTGTAGCAAGTGCCCAGCAAAGGGACGACCTCAGGTAAAAACTCGGCGTCTTGCTGCTCAACGCGACCCAATAACTCGATCGCTCTCTCAAATTTTTGTTCGTCTACCGCAATTTGCGCGCTCATAAGGGTCACTCTTACGTTGGCGGCATCTTCTTGGTAAGCTGCCGCAAGCGCTTCTTGTGCGCCCTTTAAGTCGTTACGCTGCAAACAGACCTCGGCCAATTCACAATAGAAGTGCGGCAAAAGCACATTGACAGACTGCTCTCCAGGGCCAGCCACGTCGCTTTTCCTTCCCCCGAAGAACGAGCGCTTTGCCAGCAAAGAACTCGCCATCGCAATCGCCTTATCCCAATCTCGCTCCATTTGATAGATTTCGATTAAGTAGCGTCTCGCCCCAACGGCCTTAGCGTCGGACTCCGCAATTAAGTCGAGTAACAATTGCTCGGCACGGTCCAGCAGTCCAGCGGCAATGTAATCACGCGCCAACTCCAGATGCGCTTCATGTTGGTAACTAGCAGGCAAATCGTCGTGGGCAAGAACGTTTTCATGCACTCTGATCGCTCGCTGAACTTCACCCTTTTTACGAAGTAAGTTACCGAGAGAGATATGGGTCTCGAAAGTCTGTGAACTGACCTCTAAAGACTCAATAAATTCGTCAAGCGCACCATCGGGGCGACCATCCAACAGGTAATTGAGCCCTCTATAGTAGTCGCTAGAACGCGGCGCGTTGGCTCGAGATCGACTTGAGTGCTTGCCGAGTAACCACCCAATAGCAATCGCGACCAGAATCAGAATAAACAGAGGCGCGGAACTCACTTTGCTTCGCTCTCGCTAGATTGTTTTTGTAACGCGCGCTCGGAACGCTTAGCGCGCCATGAAACACGAGCGACCGAGGGTAGTGATAATAACCAGCCCAACAAAACACCTACCAGTAGGAATAGGATGAGCCACGCTCCTAAGGGTAAGGTTAAAAAATTCAGACCCAAGCCACTAATTTCAGTGGGCGCTGGGTTAAATTCTATGAACACCGCGGATGCTGCTGCCGCAACAGCAATAATACAAAATGCAAGTAGACGCCTTAGGATCTTCATGTGGTGCTCATCACCATCAAGACAAGCTCAACCCTTTATTGACACGCTCGCGGAGTTCTTTGCCGGGTTTGAAATGGGGCACGTACTTGCCGTTTAAATCGACCGAGTCCCCCGTTTTTGGGTTTCGACCTAATCGCGGCTCGCGATAATGTAACGAGAAGCTGCCAAATCCACGAATCTCAATACGGTCGCCGGAGGACAATGCATCTGACATTTGCTCAAGGACGCTTTTCACGGCAAGTTCAACGTCTTTCAATGAAAGTTGGGTTTGTTTCGCCGCTATGGCTTCGATGAGTTCGCTTTTGGTCATTCCGTTTCGTCTTTCAAGGGCCAAGTCACGTGACTAAGATATCACAAGTCCCTAATTTAAAACAAAAAAAAGGCCCCTATTGGGGCCTTTTTAAGGACTTTCTTACTGATCTTGCATCTGCGCTTTGATCAGATCGCCGATGGTGCCTGGCGAAGAGCTAGCAGCGTCCTGCTCGCGCAAAGACTTAACCGCTTCTTGCTCGTCTTCGTAGTCTTTCGCTTTTACTGACAGGCCGATAGTGCGGTTCTTGCGATCAACAGCGATGATTTTTGCTTCAACGGTGTCGCCTTCCTTGTAGGCACTGCGTGCGTCTTCGATGCGCTCACGACTGATGTCAGCCACTTTCAACACACCTTCGACTTCGTCAGCTAGCGCCACAACCACGGCTTTAGCATCCACTTCAGTGACTGTACCCGTCACGATGGCACCGCGATCATTTTCTGCAACGTAGTTCGAGAAGGGGTCATTTTCAAGTTGCTTGATGCCCAGCGAGATACGCTCACGCTCGGGATCAATCGACAAGATAACGGTTTCGATTTCGTCACCTTTCTTGAAGTTGCGAACCGCTTCTTCTCCGGTTTCGTTCCAGCTGATATCAGACAAGTGTACCAAACCGTCGATGTTGCCTTCCAAGCCAATGAAGATACCGAAATCGGTGATCGACTTGATTGCACCAGAGATTTTGTCGCCTTTGTTGTACTGAGCAGCGAAAGCATCCCAAGGGTTCTGCTGGCACTGTTTGATACCCAAAGAAATACGACGACGCTCTTCATCGATATCAAGCACCATAACTTCCACTTGGTCGCCCAATTGAACGATCTTAGACGGATGCACGTTCTTGTTCGTCCAATCCATTTCGCTAACGTGAACTAGACCTTCAACACCTTCTTCCAACTCAGCAAAGCAGCCGTAGTCGGTCAGGTTGGTGACGGTTGCCATGCAGCGCGCGTTTTCTGGGTAACGGTTTTTGATTTCCACCCATGGATCTTCGCCCAATTGCTTCAGACCCAAGCTCACGCGATTGCGATCACGATCAAACTTCAACACGCGAACGTCGATCTCTTGACCAACCTCAACGATTTCAGATGGATGCTTGATGCGCTTCCAAGCCATATCAGTGATGTGCAACAGACCATCTACACCACCCAAGTCAACGAAGGCACCGTAGTCGGTCAAGTTCTTAACAACACCTTTAACCGCCATGCCTTCTTGTAGGTTCTCTAGCAGGGCTTCGCGCTCCACTGAGTTGGCTTCTTCCATCACTGCACGACGCGATACCACGACGTTATTGCGTTTTTGGTCTAACTTGATCACTTTAAAGTCGAGCTCTTTACCTTCGAGGTGCAGAGTCTCGCGAATTGGACGCACGTCAACTAACGATCCAGGCAAGAAGGCGCGGATTGAGTTGATGTCCACAGTAAAGCCACCTTTGACCTTACCGTTAATAATACCTTTAACCACTTCATCACCGGCGTGAGCTGCTTCAAGATCTTTCCAAGACTCTGCACGCTTCGCTTTTTCACGTGACAATTTGGTCTCGCCGAAACCGTCTTCTACAGTTTCTAAAGCAACTTGTACTTCGTCACCGATCGACAAAGTGCACTCACCGTTGGCGTCAACGAATTGTGACATTGGAATCACACCTTCGGACTTAAGACCAGCGTGAACAGTGACCCACTCGTTGTCGATGTCGATAACAACACCAGTGACAATCGAACCGGGTTCCATGTCGACGGTTTTCAAACTTTCTTCAAATAATTCGGCGAAATTTTCGCTCATGGTTTCTACCTGTTGTGTAATGAGTCTTTCGACTCTCGCCGCGCTCCAGCTCACGCGGGTTGTTAAGTTCAGCGCACTGGGCCGACGCTGGTAAAGCCCTGATACGCTCGTTCTATCTGTTCGTGTCTGCCACGGCCTTTGCGACGATGGCTAGCACTTCCTCGATCGATAAAGCCGTGCTATCGAGCGTAATCGCATCGTCAGCGGGCTTTAACGGGGACGCCGATCGGGCGCTGTCGCGCTCATCTCGGGCCTTGATGTCCTCCAAAAGGCGCGGCAGACTAACATTTTCGCCCAATTCAAGCAACTGTTTTGCGCGGCGCTCTGCCCTCGCCTCGGCGCTCGCAGTCAAAAAAATTTTCACGGTGGCCTCGGGAAATATTGTGGTACCCATGTCTCTGCCATCAGCGACTAGGCCAGGCGCTTGCTGGAAGGCTCGTTGCCTCTCAAACAAAGCATCTCGGACTGAGGGCAAAGCGGCAACTTTGGAAGCGCCCATACCTGCTTCCTCACTGCGCACCCGAGAGGTTACGTCAGTGCCATCGAGCTCGATCACAACCGCGTGGTTGATAATCTTGAAGTCAACATCGAGCGCCCGGGCGCAGGCAGCCATAGCCTGAGCATCATCTAAAGACAGTGAACGATCAATGCCGGCCAATGCCGTCAGTCGATACAGTGCACCCGAATCCAATAAGTGCCACCCTAATCGCTCGGCCATTAAGCGAGCGATCGTTCCTTTACCTGCACCACTGGGTCCATCGATGGTAAGAACTGGAATCAACGGTCTGCATCCAAGGTCGTAATTTGCAAACCCAATCCTCTGGCAATAGCATCAAAGTTCGGGAATGACGTCGATACAGGATCGCAATCCTGCACAATAATCGTGTCGTTAGCTCGCAGGGCCGCAATGGCGAAGCTCATAGCAATACGGTGGTCATGATGTGTTTGTATGGTGCCACCACCGATCTGACCGCCATCGATAATGATGCCATCTTCCAAGACCTCATTCGCGACGCCCAGCGTTGTTAGACCCTCGGCCATACTCGCAATCCGGTCGCTCTCCTTCACACGCAACTCTTCGGCTCCGCGCAGAATAGTGCGGCCCTCAGCACAGGCAGCGGCGATGAATAGTACCGGGAATTCATCAATCGCCAAAGGCACTTGTTCCTCAGGTATTTCGATACCTTTCAGGGGAGCGTACTGAATGCGGATATCCGCCACAGGTTCGCCTCCGACCTCGCGCTCATTGTGTGACTCGATGTTCGCGCCCATTAAACGCAGTATGTTAATCACGCCCACGCGCGTTGGGTTTATACCAACATGTAACAGCAGCAGATCAGAGCCCGGCGCAATAGAAGCCGCAACCATAAAGAAGGCAGCTGAAGATATATCGGCGGGTACTTCAATAGAACGACCTTGCAGACGCCCCTCTCCACCCAATGTCACTTTGGCGCCTTCGCGCGCCAAAGGATAACCAAAGCCTGCGAGCATTCTCTCGGTATGATCTCGAGTCGGAGCAGGTTCCGTGGTTGATGTTTGTCCCTCGGCCCACAGTCCCGCCAACAACACGCAGGATTTAACCTGAGCACTGGCCATGGGTAAAACATAATCAATACCCTTTAATGGTCTATTGGCCGCAATCTTTAGGGGCGGGCGACCACCCTCCTCACTGCTAATGGACGCACCCATCAGCGTTAAGGGATCGATGACCCTCCCCATTGGGCGCTTGCACAAAGACACGTCACCGGTAAGCGTCGCTTCCAAACCAGCCCCCGCGACAATGCCCGATATTAGACGCACACTGGTGCCGGAGTTACCCATATCCAAGGGTGTACTGGGCGACTTTAGTCCGTGTAATCCCACGCCATGCACAGTGACTCTGCCGTCGACAGGCCCGTCGATTTGCACCCCCATCGAACGAAAAGCGGCAACCGTGGCTAACGCATCTTCACCTTCTAAAAATCCTGAAATTTCGGTCACACCCTCGGCGATCGATCCAAACATGATAGAACGATGCGAAATCGACTTGTCACCGGCAACCCGAGCTTCACCGACTACTGATCCGCCGGGCAAACATTTAAACTCCATCTGTTTCGTCCTTTTTCGTGTTCTGCTTTACCACAAAGGTATCTCGCGAGCTTTTCGCCCGCTCAAAAATTGTCATCATCTGCTCGCCATCCGAGTTCGCAATGGCTACCCGCAAGTCGGCAAGTCCCGCGCTAAACGCATCTAGCGCACTGAGCACTTCATCTTTGTTCGCCAAGGCGATATCGCGCCACATCACTGGGTCACTCGAGGCAATTCGAGTAAAGTCACGAAAACCGCCCGCTGCGTAACGAAAAATATCGACCGACAAATCGCTCTGAGCCAAGGTATCGACCAACGAATAGGCCAGCATGTGCGGCAAATGGCTGGTTGCTGCGAGAACCTTGTCGTGCAACTCCACAGGCATCGATATGACTTCTGCACCAGCCCATTGCCATAGCGTAGCCACACGCTGCACAGCAGCCGCCGAATTACCCTCATGGGGAGTTAAAATAACGCGATGATCGACGAATAAGTCAGCTTTCGCTGCGTGCACCCCAGAACGCTCAGAGCCAGCAATTGGGTGCCCCAAAACCACATATTCAGGCCACGAGGGCAACCCCATGGATTCTACTGCACGCCACAAATTCCCTTTTACTGAGGCCACATCGGTCAGTACCGGAGCAGACTCCATGGTCTCGGCAATACGGACAAGCTGCACCATTTGCTCTTGCGCGAGCAGGGTCGGTGTTGCGATAACAACCACATCACAGCAGTCCAGCAGGTGCTCAGGTTGCTCGACTGCGCGATCAATAACACCCATCGATAATGCCGCATCCACTGTGGATGGTCGGTGGCCGTAGCCAATCAACGCATGGATTTCAGGTCGATCGCGCAAAGCACTGGCAAGCGAGGCTCCGATCAGGCCCAACCCCAAAAAACCTACATTCATTACAGGACTGCCCGCGGGTAAGAGCCCAAGACCTTGATCAAAATTGACTGTTCTTCAAGCTCGCTTAGAATCGCCGCGACTTTGGTATCTTGGCAGTGGCCCTCGAACTCGATAAAAAATACGTAAGCCCATTTTTCAGTCTTTGATGGGCGCGTATCGATACGCGTTAGGCTAATCCCCTCGCGCTGGAAAGGGGCCAGCAAACCCAACAACGCGCCAGGCTTGTTGCGTGAGGACACGACCAAAGAGGTCTTATCTTGCCCACTGGGAGGGACTTCATCACGGCCAATAATCAAAAAGCGTGTGGTGTTGTCTGGGTTATCTTCAATACGCTCGGCGAGTTTTTCTAAGCCATAGAACTCTGCGGCGGCATCACCGGCAATCGCCGCGACTCCCGGTTCTTTAGCGGCACGTTTAGCGGCCTCGCCATTACTCGACACTGCCTGCCACTCAACGTGGGGCCAATGATGATTCAGCCAATTGCGACACTGAGCCAGCGCCTGCTGATGCGCAATGATTTTAGTCACGCTGTCCACCGACGAGCCTTTTAAAGCCAATAAGTGGTGATGAATAGGAATTTCCACTTCGCCCACGATCTGCAGTGGCGTATCAATAAAGCTGTCGAGCGTATGGCTCACCATGCCTTCAGTCGAGTTTTCGACCGGCACGACACCGTAGTGGCAGGCACCCGATTCTACCTCTGCAAACACGCGGTCAATGGTACCCTGCGAAACGCAAACCGCTGCATGGCCAAAATGCTTAATCGCTGCCGACTGAGTATAGGTCCCCTCGGGCCCCAGATACGCTACCTGCAATGGACGCTCAAGTGCCAAACAGGCAGACATAATCTCCCGAAAAATATAGGCAACTGTATCGTCAGCCAGCGGGCCCTGATTGCGCTCTTTGATTTTTGTCAGCACCTGCGCTTCGCGCTCAGGTCGGTAAAAAACCGGCTCCGGAGACTCACCCGTCTCTTTCGCTTGTGCCAACACCTCGGCAACTTTAATTTCTGCCACTTGCTGAGCACACTGTGCCCGCTCGCTAATTAACTTCAATATTTCGCTATCAAGGGCGTCAATACGATTACGAATCGCAAGCAACTCCGGTGTTGGCTGAGTGTCACTCATCGGTGCTTACCCGTTGTTGCTCGCAAAATCGCGCATGTAGTAGATCAAAGCATCGACGCCAGCTTCTGGCACCGCGTTATAAATGGAAGCACGCATGCCGCCAACCGAACGGTGACCTTTTAGGTTAAGCAAACCCGCAGCGTCCGCACCCGCCAAAAAGGCTTTATCTAATGCGGCATCAGCAAGCGTGAACGGCACGTTCATCAGCGAGCGGTTCGGTAAGGCAACGGGGTTAGCATAAAAGCCTGAGCCGTCGATATAGTCATACAACTTGCCGGCTTTACGCTGGTTGATTTCTGCCATCGCACCCAACCCACCTAAGTCTTCAAGCCACTCGAATACGAGCCCGGCCAAGTAAATAGCAAAAGTTGGCGGCGTGTTGTACATCGAATCGTTCTCAGCTGCCACCTGCCAGTTCAGCATGGTTGGGCAATGTTCAGAAGCCTTTCCTAATAAGTCTTTACGGACGATCACAACGGTCAAACCCGCAGGTCCAATATTTTTCTGAGCGCCTGCGTAAATGACGCCGTAATCGTTCACATTGATGGGCTGCGACAAGATGGTTGAGGACATATCCGCGACGATGGGTGTTTCGCCAGTGGGTAGCTCGCTGTAGGCCACACCACCGATGGTCTCGTTGGGACAAATATGAACATAGGCGGCGTTATCGCGACGCGCCCAAGAATTCACTGCAGGCACGTAGGTAAAGTTGCGGTCTTCTGACGAGGCGACTACCGATACATCGGCAAACCGTTTCGCTTCAGAAATCGCTTTTTTGCTCCACTGCCCGGTGTTGACGTAATCGGCGGCTTGGTTACCGGCAGCCAGATTAAGCGGCACAGCAGCGAACTGTTGGCTGGCACCACCCTGCAGGAACAGGACGGCGTAGTCATCGCTAATACTCATCAGGCGACGCAATGACGCTTCAGCTTCATTTGCGATTGACACGATTTCATCGCTGCGATGGCTCATCTCCATAATCGACAAACCTCGGCCTTGCCAATCCATCAGATCCGCTTGGGCTTTAGACAACACTGCTTCAGGCAGAGCCGCTGGCCCTGCGCAAAAATTAAACACTCTGGACATGCGTTTTCCTTGTACTAGTTTACTCGGCGTTATCGCCTTCAGCCGCTTCAGCTTCGCTTGGCAGCTCATCGGATTCTTCAATTTGCGTGATACGAACCAATTCTTCGCCCTCTTTGAGGCGAATGACCCGCACGCCCTGGGTATTTCGCCCCAAAGTCGAAATTTCCGAAACCCGGGTACGCACCATTGTCCCTTGGTTCGAGATCAGCATCAGCTCATCGGCCTCGCCGACTTGAACCGCGCCGACCAATGGGCCGTTGCGATCGTTTGTTACCATCGCAATAACACCTTTGGTGCCTCGACCTTTGCGGGGAAATTCGGATGCCATCGTCTTTTTGCCATAGCCATTTGCGCTCGCAGTAAGGACATAGCTACCTTCTTGAGGGATGATCAGTGCGATCATTTCGTCTTCATCACCCATTCGAATACCGCGCACACCGCGCGCTGTACGTCCCATGGGGCGGACATCTTGCTCGGCAAAACGGACCGCTTTACCAGCGCTACTCATCAACATGACATCTGATTCGCCGTGTGTAATCGCTGTTCCAACCAACACGTCATCCTCTGCCAATTCCAGAGCGCGCAAACCGACGCTACGCGGACGGGAAAAATCCGTCAATGCCGTTTTCTTCACAATACCCTTGGCTGTGGCCATAAAGATGTAGTGATCTTCGGTGTATTCGGCCACAGGCAAAATCGAGGTCACCCGCTCGCCCGGGTCGAGTGGCAATAAGTTCACCATGGGACGACCACGAGATTGACGCCCTGCCACAGGAATCTGATAGACCTTCAGCCAGTACACTTTACCCAAGTTGGTGAAACATAAAATCGTTGAGTGCGTTGATGCGACCAGCAAATGCTCAACAAAATCTTCGTCTTTAACGGCGGTCGCGCTTTTGCCCATTCCGCCGCGGCGTTGGGCTTGATAGTCTGACAAAGGCTGTGTCTTCGCGTAACCGCCGTGCGAAATTGTCACCACGCGATCTTCTGGCGTAATCAAATCCTCTACCGACAAATCGTGCTGAGAATCGACGATCTCGGTCAAACGCTCGTCGCCGAACTCCTCAACCACCTCTTCCAGCTCTTCGCGAATCACCTGCTTTAAACGATCCGAATCACCCAAAATATGGAGATAATCGGCAATCTCTTTCAACTTTTCTTGGTACTCATTCAACAGCTTCTCGTGCTCAAGCCCCGTTAAACGATGCAGACGCAATTCCAAAATCGCCTGTGCCTGGGCAGGAGACAAACGGTACATACCGTCGTGCAAGCCGTAGTGATCCTCCAAGCCATCAGGGCGACACGCGTCTTCACCAGCTTGTTCCAACATCGCCACGACATCGCCGGGCGACCACACCTTAGCTAACAAGCCCTCACGCGCATCCGCGGGGCTTGGCGAGTTTTTAATCAACTCGATAATAGGGTCAATGTTTGCCAGCGCAATGGCCAAACCTTCCAGCAAATGGCCGCGCTCTCGCGCTTTGCGCAACAAGTAAATGGTTCGACGGGTGACCACTTCGCGACGGTGTCGCAAAAAAGCGTCAATAATTTCTTTAAGGTTCATCACCTTAGGCTGGCCGTTTTCTAAGGCGACCATATTAATGCCGAACACTGACTGTAGCTGAGTCTGGGCGTACAAATTGTTCAACACCACATCGCCCATCTCGCCGCGCTTAAGCTCGATAACAACACGCAAGCCATCTTTGTCCGACTCGTCGCGAAGCTCAGAGATGCCTTCGATTTTCTTCTCTTTAACCAGCTCTGCAATTCGCTCAATCAATCGAGCTTTGTTCAGCTGATAGGGGATTTCATGAATGATAATCGTGTCACGATTTTTGGCTTCGTCAGTGATGACCTCGGCCTTAGCACGCACATAGATGCGGCCTCTTCCCGTACGATAAGCCTGCAAAATCCCAGCGCGACCACTGATAATGGCGCCCGTTGGGAAATCGGGGCCGGGAATATGCTCCATCAGCTCATCGATGGTAATTTCGGGATTATTGAGCAGCGCCATACACGCGCTGACCACTTCGGTCATATTGTGCGGCGGGATGTTGGTCGCCATACCGACCGCAATACCTGAAGAACCATTGATCAACAGGTTGGGAATTCGCGTCGGCAATACTGCTGGGATTTTTTCAGTGCCGTCGTAGTTGTCGACAAAATCAACGGTTTCTTTGTCCAAATCCGCCAGCATTGCGTGCGCAATTTTGCGCATGCGAATCTCGGTGTAACGCATCGCCGCGGCCGAGTCACCATCGATAGAGCCAAAGTTGCCCTGCCCATCGACCAGCATATAGCGCAATGAGAATGGCTGAGCCATACGTACGATAGTGTCATACACCGCCGAATCACCATGCGGATGATATTTACCGATGACATCACCCACCACACGGGCAGACTTTTTGTAGGCTTTGTTCCAGTCGTTCGATAATTCGTTCATAGCGAACAGAACTCTGCGGTGCACTGGCTTGAGACCATCGCGCACATCAGGAAGAGCGCGCCCAACGATTACGCTCATGGCGTAATCGAGATATGACTGCTTCAGCTCGTCTTCGATATTAACTGGAAAGATTTCTTTTGCTAACTCGCCCATAGGCTTTAAAACACCCCTGTCTGCGGGTTGCGCTCACCAGTATCACCCCGTCAACGCACCCTTCTTTTTAATCCTCCGATTATACGCTCTCAGACCCCTAACCGCTAATTTTTTAGGGTTTTACCGAGTGATCAGATTGCGATCCCGAAAATTCCGATATACTGCGCGTTTCTAACACCCTGCGAAGCGAAAGGAAGCGATATGCCCAGACCGATTGAGCTACATGCAGCCTGGGTTTACACCGGCGAAGCCCACTCAGGACTCCTCAAAGATCACACGCTATGCATCGATGAAAATGGCAAGATAGAAGCCTTGATCCCTACTCGAGAAGCCGCCAGAAATCCGGGGGCTCAGCAAATCGAGCTCGGCAATCACCTACTCATGCCGGGCCTAATCAACTGCCACGGTCACGCCGCTATGACGTTATTAAGAGGATTCGCTGACGATCTCGCCTTGACCCCTTGGCTACAAGATCACATATGGCCTGCCGAGGGCCGCTGGGTAGACGCCGACTTTGTGAGAGATGGTGTAAACATCGCCATGGCCGAAATGATCAAGACCGGCACCACCACCTTTAGCGACCAGTACTTCTTCCCCGACAGCACAGCTCAAGCCGCCTGCGATGCCGGCATGCGCTGCCAAGTGAACTTCCCAATCATCAACGTACCCACCCAGTGGGCGAGCGAGCCAAACGAATATTTAAGCAAAGGACTGGCGGTACGCGATAAATTCAAGTCAAGCGAGTTGGTATCAGTGATTTTTGGCCCTCACTCACCCTACTCGCTCGAAGAGCGGGATATTGCGAAGATCGCGACGCTCGCCAACGAGCTCGAAATGGGCATTCAAATGCACGTACACGAGACCAAACCCGAGGTACTGCATGCCGTCGAAATCAACGGCGAACGCCCCATCACAACGTTAAAGCGCCTGGGGATGCTGGGTCCGCACATGCAGTGCGTTCATATGGTCTGGCTCAGTAAAGACGACATTCGCGCTATCGCCGATTCGGGGTCACATGTGATTCACTGCCCGAGCTCCAATATGAAACTCGCCTCCGGCGCCTGTCCAGTGAGCGATCTGTTAGACGCGGGAATTAACGTCGCAATGGGCACAGACGGCGCCGCATCAAACAACGGTTTAAATTTGTTTGCCGAGGTCCGACTCGCCGCCCTACTGGCCAAACTGACCACCGGGAATCCCGCTAGCTTGAATGCAGAGCAAGCTCTGCACATGGCAACCCTAGGTGGCGCCAAGGCTTTAGGGTTGGATCATGAAACCGGCAGTCTGCAGCAGGGTAAATGGGCCGACGTCATCGCAATCAACTTTGACGACGCCTCAATGCAACCTTTACACAACCCCATTTCCCAGGTGGTCTACGCTGGACACGGAGCGCATGTACAGCACAGCTGGGTTGCTGGCCGCCAGCTTTTGAACAATGGTAAACTGCAAACGCTCGACGAATCCAAGATCATTCGCAGCGCTCAAGCTTGGCGCGCTAAAATCGCCAGTAATGCCAACCCCACCACATCAGCGAAGGAGCTCGCATGACAGCTCAGAACAACGTCGATTACGACGAGATCAGCAAGTTCGAAGCGCTAGCATCACGCTGGTGGGACGAGCACGGCGAGTTCAAGCCGCTGCATCAAATTAACCCTCTGCGAGCGAATTACATCGACACTCACTCGCCTGTCGCCGAACGCAAAGTGATCGACGTAGGTTGTGGCGGTGGCATCCTGTCCGAGTCACTTGCCTTCCGCGGCGGAGAGGTAACGGGCATCGACATGGGGGAAGCACCGTTATCGGTGGCAGAGCTGCACAAGTTGGAATCAGGCGCCAACGTAACCTACAGACGCAGCACTGCCGAGCAAGCAGCCGAAGAAGAACCCGAAGTCTACGATGTGGTTTGCTGCCTAGAAATGCTCGAGCATGTGCCGGACCCGGCCTCAGTGATTGCGGCGTGCGCCCGCTTAGCAAAGCCCGGTGCCACGCTCTATTTCAGCACCATCAACCGCAACCCAAAGGCCTACGCCTTTGCGATCATCGGCGCCGAATACGTCCTGAACTTGCTACCCAAAGGCACTCACGATTATCAAAAGTTTATTCGCCCAGCCGAGCTTGCGCAGTGGATCCGAGCCGCGGGACTGGAGCTCGACGACATGATTGGACTCACCTACAACCCTCTGAGTAAGCGCTACCGCCTGCAATCCGGAGACGTATCGGTCAATTACATGGTCAGAACGCGCAAGCCATGAGCCGAAGAGTCATCAAAGCCGTTCTGTTTGACCTAGATGGCACCTTGGTCGATACCGCACCTGACTTTTTGTGGGCACTTAACCAACTACGTAAGAGTCTGGGCCAACCGCCCTTAAGTGAGCCCGAGATACGCACCGCCATCTCGGATGGCTCTGCAGGCTTGGTTCGCAATACCTTGGGTATTAACGACAACGAACCGCTGTTTGAATCTATTCGACAACAGCTGTTGACACACTATCTTGAGATCATCGGCTTACACGCTAAGCTGTATCCTGGGCTTGGCGATCTTCTGGTGGAATTTGAATCTGCCGGCATCGCCTGGGGAATTTCGACCAACAAACCCAGCCTGTACACCAACGCCTTGCTCGACCAGATGGCCTTGCCAAGTAAGCCCCGCACGGTAGTTTGCCCCGATCACGTGAGCAAACCGAAACCCGACGCAGAGCCTTTACTGTTAAACTGCCGACACCTAAACCTGATGCCTCATGACGTCGTTTTTGTCGGCGACCATGTCCGCGACGTGCAGGCTGGGAAAGCTGCTGGTATGCATACCATTGCCGCAGCCTGGGGCTACATCGACACCCCTTCAGAAGCAGAAGGCTGGCACGCAGACGCCGTTTGCTACCGCAGCCAAGATTTATACCAAGTCATAAAGGACTGGCAATGAAATATTCAGATATAGCCCCCAATAACGCTGATGTCTCTTTGCGTGACAAGGTCATTTTGATTACCGGTGCCGGCGCGGGTATCGGAGAGCAGCTCGCCCTTGGTGCCGCACGCGCAGGCGCAATTGTTTTATTGCTGGGCCGCAGGGAAGATGCGCTCAATGCTGTGTACGATCAAATTATGAGCGAGGGCTTAGCCGAGCCTGTGGTCATACCGATGGACCTGGGAACGCTTGATGAACAGCAGGCCAACCAATTAAGCCATATGATCGGCGATGCCTTCGGCCGCCTTGATGGCTTGGTCCATAATGCTAGCCTGCTGGGTAAGCTCGGACCGATTGCGACCGCGAACCTCAGCGAGTGGTCACAAGTGATGACTGTCAATGCATTCGCGCCTGTCGTTCTGACCAAAGCACTATTGCCGTTATTGAGCGAATCGCAAAGCGCCTCGATTATTTTTACGAGCAGCGGTGTTGGACGTCAAGCGCGAGCATTTTGGGGGGCTTATTCGGCCTCAAAATTTGCCACAGAAGCCATCTCGGGCATTCTAGCCGCCGAGCTTGAGACCGATGGCATTCGAGTCAATTGCGTCAATCCGGGTGCGACGAATACAAAAATGCGGCGAGCAGCTTTCCCTGGTGAATCCCCCGAGAGCATTGCTAGCGCAGCGAGCCTAGTGCCCGCCTATGTATTCTTGCTCAGCGAGCATGCAAAAGGTATTCACGGCGCCAGTATTGACCTGCAGAAGTAAGGCCCTAGTGGGCCTTTTTCGGTTTTTTTGCTTTGGCTTTTTTCAGCTGACGGTCCATGTTTTTACGCTCATCAACCGACAGATTGGGTACCGATTTAGGTGGCAAACTGGCCATGGCATACAGCACATCGACGTCTTTTTGATCAAGCTCCATCCACTTACCCTGCTTCACCTTCGAGGGGATAAACACTTCACCATAGCGGACCCGTTTTAAGCGAGAAACCGTCAAACCTTGCGACTCCCATAGACGACGCACTTCCCGGTTGCGCCCTTCCATAAGTACTACATAAAACCAATGGTTAATACCGTCACCGCCACCATCTTGGATATCGGTAAAGCGTGCAAACCCATCATCGAGCTCGACACCGTGAATCAGTCGCTGCAGAGTGTCAGTATCCCATTCGCCCATGACTCGAACCATATACTCGCGCTCGATCACCGCCGATGGGTGCATTAAAGCGTTAGCGAGTTCGCCGTCCGTGGTAAACAGCAGCAAACCCGAGGTGTTGTAATCTAATCGACCAATACTGATCCAACGGCCACCCTTAACCTTAGGCAGCCGCTCGAATACAGTGCGACGTCCCTCTGGATCTTTGCGCGTACACACTTCGCCTGTCGGTTTGTGGTAAAGCAGGCAGCGAACGGCTTCCGCGGGGGCCCTCGACAGCGCTTGACCATCGACTTCGATGGCGGCGTTGTCGCAAACGCGATCGCCGAGTTCAGCGATGCGTCCATCCAATTTGACGCGGCCATCTGAAATCCATTTTTCCATTTCACGTCGCGAGCCCAACCCGGCCCGTGCCAGCACTTTCTGCAGCTTTTCGTCTTTCTGGCTTTTACTCGACTCCGTTTTCTTAGAATCTTTTTTTAGGTCGAGTTCCGATTTCTTGCCTTTCGATTTGTGTTTATTGCTCATTCAACATCCCGTCGATTGTAAAGTTTTCAATGTGTAAGTGCTCAGTCAAACTCACGCGAAATGACGTCGTCGACTGAGTCCTCGTCTTGTTGCTCAAACGCACTTTCGTAGTCGTCTGAGAGTGGCTCTTGCGTAACCTCTGCTGAATCGCTTGTCGACAACTCCGTCGCGCCAGATGCATCCTCACCCTCTATGTTTGCAGGAGCGGGGTCCGCAAAGCCCAATTCTGCGTTCAATGTTTCAAAATCACGAACCTCGGCCAAGGGCGGCAACTGATCCAGACTTTTCAAATTAAAATAGTCCAGAAATTGCCGGGTGGTCGCGTACATCGCGGGGCGCCCGGGAACATCTCTATGCCCTACGACTCTCACCCACGAGCGCTCCAACAAGGTTTTGATAATATTACTACTGACCGCGACACCACGAATTTCTTCGATTTCACCACGGGTAATGGGCTGGCGGTAAGTAATGAGCGCGAGCGTTTCGAGCAGAGCTCGAGAATAGCGCTGTGGACGCTCTTCGGACAAACGCGCTACCCAGTCAGACAGATTTTGACGCACCTGAAACCGAAATCCACTTGCGACTCGAACTAACTCAAGCCCCGTTGACTGATAACGCTCTTGCAACAATTCAATCGCTTCTTTCACGGCGTCCGGGTCAGGACGTTCGTGTTCTTCGAACACTTCCCGCAACTGCGAGGTAGACAGAGGCTTTCCTGCGGCAAACAAAGTCGCCTCTACGATATTGGCTAAGTTAATTTCACTCATGATGCACGCGCCTTAACATGAATGGGCCCAAAGGCTTCGGTTTGCACTATTTCAACCAGTGATTCTTTAATGAGTTCCATAATCGCCAAAAAAGTCACAACAACACCCATGCGTCCCTCTTCGGCTTTAAACAACGACACAAACGGCATGAAGCTCTCGCCGGACAGTCGCTCAAGAACTTGCGACATTCGCTCTCGAGTCGATAGCGCCTCGCGCTGAATATGATGACTCTCGAACATATTGGCCCGCGCCATAACCTCTGCAAAAGCGACCAAAATTTCCTGCAAACCCACCTCAGGCTCGGGACGAATTCGCTCGATTTCGGGCGGTGCTGCGCTCGTTAAAAAGACATCGCGATCCACACGCGGTAATTCATCGATATCCTCTGCGGCCTTCTTGAAACGCTCATACTCTTGCAGTCGACGAATGAGTTGAGCTCTCGGATCTTCCTCATCTTCTTCATCGGCAACTTGCCTAGGCAACAGCATACGCGACTTGATTTCCGCCAGCATAGCGGCCATCAACAAGTACTCTGCTGCCAATTCAAACTGCAGCGCGTCCATAAGCTCGACGTACTGCATGTACTGCTCAGTAATATCCGAAACGTCGATATCCAAAATATCTAAATTTTGGCGACGAATTAAATACAGTAATAAATCGAGTGGCCCCTCAAAGGCCTCGAGTATGACCTCCAGCGCCTGGGGCGGGATGTATAAATCCTTGGGCAACTCAGTCAGGGCCTGCCCCATAACCACCGCAAACGGCATTTCGCCTTGCTGCGGTAAAGGCGGCCCCATGACGGCTTTTGGATTAAAAGGGCTGGCACCCTTCGCGCCAGCGGTTGGATTACTCAACGTATTCTCCTTCACTCATCTCGAGTGTGGCGCAAGTATACCCGACTATAGCCCGAAGGGGGCAATATCCCCTTTGCCTTGTCGCACCAAAACAGGCTCGTCGTCGGCCAGATCAATCACTGTCGTCATTTCTAAACCGCAGTAGCCGCCATCGATAACCAGATCTACATCGTGCTCCAGCAAATCCCGAATCTCGTAGGGGTCGATTAAGGGGTCTTCGTCGTCAGGCATAATCAACGTTACACTCATCATGGGCTCGTTTAATTCTGCCAACAAAGCCTGAGCAATATTATTCTCTGGCACCCGCAGGCCAATGGTCTTGCGCTTAGCGTGAAGCAGACGTCGGGGCACCTCAGGCGTCGCCTTTAAGATAAACGTGTAGGGCCCGGGTGTTGCAGCTTTGAGCAAACGGTAGGCGGCGTTGTCGACGCGTGCGAAGTTCGCAAGCTCTGACAAATCACGGCACACGAGGGTAAAGTTGTGCTTATCGTCTAGTTTACGAATGCGACGGATGGTATCTAGAGCGCGCTTATCGCCAATATGACAACCTAAGGCATAGGCCGAGTCCGTGGGGTAAACCACGATTCCGCCTGCACGAATGATATCTGCCGCCTGTTTAATCAAGCGCGCTTGCGGGTTGTCTGGGTGGATCTGAAAAAATTGACTCACTGTGCACTCTCCTGCGGCCGCACTGATTTACCAGCCAGCCCAAACGGGGTTTAGATTGCGAGCAACAGCCACATCTACCCCCAAGCGCGGCCCCCACTCGGAGTCCGCATGAAAATCACTGCCCAGTGATACACTGAGCTCACATTCGTTTAGCAAACGCCGGACATAGAGGGCGACATCGGCATGGTCTTTGCCCAGAGGGAGTTCTAGAGCACTCCCTCCGGCTTGCGCAAAAGCAAAGACAAGCCGCTTGAGTTTGGCTCTGGTCATACCGTAATGTTGTGGGTGCGCCAACACAGCAACACCGCCCGCGTTCACAACCACGCCAACTGCCTCTTCTAGACTCGGCCAAAACACTTTGACGTCACCCAACTTACCGCGCCCCAACCACCGTTTAAAAGCGGCATTCATCGAGTCACAATGGCCAGCCTCGACCAACCAGCGCGCAAAGTGGGGACGTCCCAGCTGAGCCTCACCCGCGATCGCCTGAGCGCCAGCCAAAGCGCCCTTAAAACCTTGCTTCTCTAGCCGACTGGCAATGAGTTCAGCGCGTTCCGATCTGGCGTGGTCTAAGCCCTGCAAATAGGAGTCCAGTAGAGTGTTTTGAACGTCAAAGTTCAGCCCCACCACGTGAATCGTAACCCCCTGCCAAACACAGGACAATTCGGTCCCCGAGATCAATTGCAGTGAAGCCTCTGAATTATTCGACAGCCATTCTCGGGCAGTCTCTACACCCTTGATGGTGTCGTGATCCGTCAGCGCTATGGTTTGAATATCGGCGGCGAGCGCACGCTCCAGCAGGTCCGGCACAGACAAAGCGCCATCCGAGCATGTGCTGTGCACGTGTAAATCTAAGCGCTGCGACATTAAAGCCTCATCTTACCTTTTAATGCTCTCAAACCATTTGCAACAAGTCTTTTGTCCACCGTTGCGTTACCATAGCGACAGTGTACCACGATCACTTCCGAGGCCCGATGAAACAACTGTTGGAATTTGTACCCATAGCGCTATTTTTTATTAGCTATCAAATGAACGGCGAGACAATACGTCTTGGCGATTGGGCCTACACGATGGATGGCATTTATAGCGCCACCCTGATCCTAATGATAGCGACTACCCTGCAAGTCTTTGGGCTGGCGTTATGGGAGCGTAAATTTGAAAAACGGGGCTTGTGGATGCTCGCCGCTGTATTAATATTCGGTGCTGCAACCGTGGTGCTTCGCAACGAACTCTTTATTCAGTGGAAGCCCACGATATTCAACTGGGCCTTGGGCATACTGTTTATCGGCTCACAATTTATCGGCAAAAAAACTATCATGGAGCGCACCCTGGGCGCGCAGTTACAGCTACCTAAGCGAGCCTGGACGACCTTGAACTTGGTCTGGGCCAGCCACTTCACCATCGTCGGTGGCTTAAACTTATGGGTTGCCTACACCTTTAGCGAGGACGCTTGGGTCAGCTACAAGCTTTATTCTGCCATTGGATTCACCGTGGTATTGACCATACTGACCGCCATCATTATGACGCCGTATCTCAAAAAAGAGACATCGGCTCCCGCTGAACAGGATCATTAGTATGTTATTTATTATTTTGTGTAGCGATAAACCCAACCATGGCGAAGTTCGCGCTGCCACACGCCCAGCACACTTGGCGCACATCCAGCCTTTGGTCGACCAAGGCCGCTTGATTATCGCGGGCCCTATTCCCAGCGAAGCGAGCCCCGACCCCAGCGTACCCGTAGAAGGGAGCTTAATTATTGCCGAATTCGAGACGCACGCCGACGCCGCGGAATGGGCCGCTAACGACCCTTATGCCCTGGCGGGACTATTCGCGGAGGTCTCAATTCGACCCTACCGCAAAGCCTTACCCTAAACGGAAGGTTTAGACCTGTCACCAGCGAGGTTATACTACAAGTTTTGCGAGACAACCCATGACTTCTGTGCAACGTTTAGCGGCTTTATTGACAGCGGCGCTCATACTCAGTAGCGCCCTTGCTCGTGCCGAAATCCAATACATCAGCGACAAGCACTTTGTTCCGCTCCGCAGCGGTCCTGGCGGGCAATTCCGAATCGTCCACCGCGGGCTTCCCAGCGGCACTCAACTCGAGATAATGCAACTGAGTGAAGACAACGAATTTGCCGAGGTAACGACTCAAAATGGCACCCAAGGCTGGATTCGTACCCAGTATCTCATGGACCAACCCCCGGCGCGGACCGTTCTGGAAAGTATGCAGGGCAGCCAAGCCGAGCTCAAAACCCGCATGCAGAATTTACAGAGCGATGTGGACCGTCTTCGAATCGAGAAAGAAAGTGCGGTTGCAGCAATGAATCAAGCGCAAACCGATCTGGCGGAAACTCGAAAAGCGCTAGAAACCTTGCGCAGCTTGTCTGAAGACGCCATCAACATTGAGACTCGAAACCAATCCTTAACTCAGCGGGTCGAAGAACTGACCGCTGACTTCGAAATGACTCAAGCCGAAAACCAACGTTTGCGTGAACGCATGGAACACAGCCAGTTCATGGACGGAGCACTCGCGGTGGGCTTGGGCGTACTCATTGCTTTGTTGGTCCCACGTTTGTGGCCTCAACGCAAGCGCAATTCGGGATGGAGTTAAATGATGACACCTACGGCTAGGCGTTGGCTGGGCGCGCTCTCGGCTATTTATCTGCTGATAACAACGAACACTTTGCAAGCGCAAGAATGCGACGAGGGTGATGATCCTTCACCAGTGGTCACCCTCGCGACCTCGGAGGGCGACATCACCCTGTGTTTGTTTCACCGCAAAGCGCCCATTACCGTCGAAAATTTCCTGAAGTATGTTGAATCGGGCCACTACGAAGGCTCGATTTTTCATCGCGTAATCAACGGCTTTATGATTCAAGCGGGTGGGTTTGATGAACGCTATGAACCGTTACCCAGCGACTCCCCCATTGTAAACGAAGCCAAAAAATCGAAACTACACAATGTCCGCGGCACAATCGCGATGGCGCGTACCGACGATCCCGATTCGGCAACAGATCAATTTTTTATCAACCATCGTAACAACTTACGCCTGGACTGGGCCCCGGGCAAAGCCGGCTATGCCGTGTTTGGCAAAGTCAAAGATAAGCTGAGCATGAGCACGGTGGATTTCATTGCGACGGCGCCCATAAAAAATCGGGGCGGCGCCTTCACCGACAGCCCAACCAAACCGGTCGTCATCAACAAAGTGACCTGGGTCAATAAGCCATGATTGCGTTAAGCGTTAACGTTAACAAAGTGGCCCTACTTAGGAATTCACGCGACACCGTTATCCCATCGGTGGTTGATTATGCCCTGCGCTGCATTCATTACGGCGCTCATGGCATTACGGTGCACCCCCGCCCAGACCAACGCCATATCCGCGTAGACGACTGTTACGCTCTTAAACAAGCGCTTTCGGTTGAACTCAACATCGAGGGCAATCCCTTCAGCCCACCGATGCCAAGCACACGAAAGGGGGTCAGTGACTACCCGGGGTTTATGCCACTGGTCGATGCCATTCGACCTGCACAGTGCACGCTAGTACCCGATGCCAACGACCAACTGACCTCGGATCACGGCTTTGATTTGGAGCGTGATGCCGACAAACTACGACCGATATTGCAGCAGCTCAAAGAGTGGGGGGTACGCAGCAGTATATTCGTCGATCCCAACCCAAGCACCGTGGCGTTAGCCGCCGATTTGGGTGCCGATAGAGTCGAACTTTACACAGAGACGTTTGCCCGCGAATTCGAGCAGGGGCGCGGTCAACAAAGCCTCGAATTATTCGCGCGTACGGCGGAAGCGGCCTACGAGGCAGGACTTGAAATTAACGCGGGTCATGACTTGAACTTAGATAACTTATCCTTGTTCAGCGACCTACCGCACTTAGCGGAGGTTTCTATCGGTCACGCCCTCACGGCTGATGCGCTGTATCTGGGCTTGGAGCAGACCATCAGTCAATATTTGGCCGCACTCAAAACCGCCTAGGGCAATGAGCGACTATCTTGTTCCGCACTCGCAAGAACCGATCGGGATCTTATACCAAGATGAACACCTATTATTTGTCGCTAAACCGCATTTTTTGTTGAGCGTGCCGGGCAAACACCCACTCAACAAAGACTGCTTAATTTCGCGACTGCAACAAACCTACCCCGACGCCCGCATTGTTCACAGGCTCGATTTAGACACCTCGGGCACTATGGTCATCGCCTTGGGCAAAGAGCGTCACGCCGAGCTTTCTCGGCAGTTCCGCTTACGACAAGTCGCCAAATCTTATATCGCCGTGGTAGCCGGCGAGATCAAAGAGAATGCAGGCACAATTGATTTACCCATACGCGCCGACTGGGAGAACCGACCGCGACAAAAAGTGTGCTTTGAGCGCGGCAAGCCCTCCATCACGCACTTCACCGTAATCGCTCGGGGGAATAACTCCACCCGTCTGCGCTTGCACCCTGTCACCGGCCGATCACACCAACTCCGCTTGCATTTGCTGAGCATCGGCCACCCGATTCTAGGTTGCGACTTGTACGCTGACCCTGAAAGTTTGTCGCGTTCAGACCGTCTGTTATTGCATGCCGAACGATTAGCCCTGAAACATCCCGTCACAGGTCAATGGCTGAGTATCGAAAGTGAGCCAGCCTTTTAAGGCTCGCGTAAGTATTGAGTGTGGAATTCATAAAAAAAGCCACTATCATATCGATTTTAAGGAGATAAGCGCTTGGTCAACGCCTCGGAACATGATCAAAAGCACGTTATTGTGGCGCAACCCAACCTATCCGCCAGTTGGAAGCAAAACAAGCAGCTGATTATTTTCTTATCGATTCCATCCATCGGCGCGGCCCTATTTTTCTGGAGCCTGGGAGCCTGGCCGATTTTGCCGTTCGCAGGGCTCGAAATCGCCGCGCTATCCGCCTCCTTGTACTACGTACACTGGAAACTTCATTTCAAGCATGTCATCACCTTTAACGGCGACACGGTACGAATTGACAAAGGCGTCTACGCCCCAAAATTTACCTACACTCTACCTAGAGACGAAACCAGCCTAGCCATCCGCCCAGAAAACCACCCTTGGGATGGCCCCGAGCTTTACATCCAAGATCGAACACACTCGATACGCGTGGGTGAATTTTTGAACCGCGACGAGTGTTTATCGCTGCAAGCACATCTAAAGAAACAACTGCGTATTAGCGCTTTTGGCCCCACCTTTAATCGGAACTTGTAGACAAGAAGTTATCACCTAAGCCGTGGTATCATTGCGTTTTTGAGATTAAGGAAGCACGGGCGTGTCTGAAGCGCAAACGCAAAACCCAACCGTAGGATTTGTCAGCCTAGGATGCCCAAAGGCATTAGTCGACTCCGAGCGAATTCTCACCCAGCTACAGCAAGATGGCTATGCCATCAGTGGTTCCTACGAGGGTGCAGACCTCGTGATCGTGAACACCTGCGGATTTATCGACAGCGCCAAACAAGAATCCTTGGATGCTATCGGCGAGGCCTTAGCTGAAAATGGCCGCGTGATTGTCACGGGCTGCATGGGTGCGGGTGACGATGCCAAGCGCATCCAAGACCTACATCCCAAAGTACTGAGTGTCACGGGACCCGCGGCCTACGAAGACGTCATGACAGCGGTGCGTCACCACGTCCCCAAACCACAAGAGCACAATCCCTTTATCGACTTAGTACCTGATCACGGAATCAAACTCACGCCGCGACACTACGCTTACCTGAAAATTTCGGAAGGCTGCAACCATCGCTGCAGCTTTTGCATCATTCCGCATTTACGCGGCGATTTGGTCAGCCGGCCCGCTGGTGACGTTATGCGGGAAGCCGAGGCTCTGGTGCGCGGTGGCGTGCGCGAGCTCTTGGTCGTATCACAAGATACGAGCGCCTACGGTGTGGACCTGAAATACAAAACCGATTTCTGGGATGGCCGCCCCGTCAAAACTCAAATGCTGGCTTTGAGCGAAGCCTTGGGCTCCCTAGGCGTTTGGGTCCGGATGCACTACGTCTACCCCTACCCCCACGTCGACAATGTCATTCCATTAATGGCCGAGGGTAAAATCCTGCCCTATCTAGACATTCCTTTTCAGCACGCCTCTCACGATATACTCAAGGCTATGAAACGCCCTGCGGCGGCTGAAAAAGTACTCGACAGAATCCACAGCTGGCGCAAAGTCTGTCCCGATCTATCGTTACGCAGTACCTTTATCGTGGGATTCCCCGGGGAAACAGAGACGCAGTTCCAAGAGCTACTCGACTTTATTAGCGAAGCTCAGCTCGATAACGTCGGCTGTTTCCAATACTCGTCCGTCGAAGGGGCACCCGCTAACGCCTTAGCCAACCCCGTCGCCGATGAGGTCAAACAAGACCGATGGGAACGCTTCATGGCGCTACAGCAAACTATCAGTGCTGAAAGGCGTGCCGCGAAAATTGGTACCGAGCAGCAACTCATTATCGATCACGTCGACAGTGAGGGTGCTATGGGCCGCACCCGCGGTGATGCGCCCGAGATCGACGGTGTGGTGCACCTCCCCGGCTACACCGACTTGCGCCCGGGCGACCTGGTCACAGCAGAGATTACTGGAGCTGACGAATACGATCTTTGGGTTGAGTAGTGAATATCATACTGCTCGAGAACGACACCACCAGTGATCATTTTGAAGCGCAGTTGAACCCAAGCGCTCATCGGCACTGTATCGAAGTCCTGCGACCCCAGGTTGGCCACTCACTCAAAGTTGGCGTTTACGGCGGCAAACTGGGGCTGGGTACGGTAATCGAGCACACTGAAACCCGCACTGTACTTGATGTTACATTGTCCGAAAGACCACCAAGCAAAGAACCAATCTGCTTGGTACTTGCTTTGCCGAGGCCTAAAATGCTGCGACGTATACTCAGCGCAAGCATTGAGCTCGGCGTCGAGGCCATTCACATCATCAACAGCTACCGAGTCGAAAAGAGTTATTGGCAGTCGCCCTATTTAAAGCCCGATGCTGTGGACCGCACCATTCTGACGGCTTTAGAGCAAGCTGGGGACACCGTTCCTCCGAGTTTACGCTGGCACAAGGGCTTTAAGCCCTTCGCAGAAGACATACTCCCAGGCCTCGCTAGGTCTTACCCAAACGCTTGGTTGGGCGATCACCGCGTGCAGTCTAGCCTAAACACCAACCGCAGCGACGAACCGCGTCTCATCGCCATAGGCCCCGAGGGTGGGTTTATCCCCTACGAAATCGACTTGTTACAAAAGGCCGGGCTCACACCCGTCAATTTAGGCGCAAGAATCATGCGAGTAGAAACCGCGGTCAGCGCTTTACTGGGTAAACTCATCGCGTAAGCTTAGATAGCACAGCTCACACCCGTTCCACGCAACCCACAGTAACCATTTGGATTCTTGTGCAGATATTGCTGATGGTAGTCCTCGGCAAAGAAAAAGTTAGAAAACGGGGCAATCTCTGTGGTGATGTTGCCATAACCTGCCGCACTCAAACCCGCTTGATAAGCCTCGCAAGATGCTTGCGCTGCCTGAAGCTGTTCGTCACTCGTCGTGTAAATAGCCGACCGATACTGAGTGCCCAAGTCGTTGCCTTGACGCATACCCTGAGTGGGGTCGTGGGCTTCCCAGAAAATCTTAAGCAGCGCCTCAAGGCTCGTAACAGCCGGTTGATACGCCACCATCACCAGTTCCACGTGCGCCGTTTTACCGCTACAAACATCTTCATAGGTTGGATTTTTCGTGATGCCGCCACCGTATCCTACCGCAGTTAAACTGACCCCTTCTTGCTGCCACATGCGTCGCTCGGCACCCCAAAAGCAGCCCATGCCCAAATAGACGATTTGCTCGTCAGACGCGTAAGGGGGCAGCATCGAACGCCCATAAATCAGATGATCATGCCCTGGCGTCAGCACCTCACTGCGGTCAGGTAAGGCCGTTTCTGCAGTGGCCAAGGTATGTTTTTTTCGAATCGAGAACCAGTCCATAGTGCTATCCTTGCGCTTAGGGCAGCAGCGCTTGCTGTCAAAGAGGCTTGCGCGCCGGCGTTGAAGTCGTCATCATTTTAGCGAGATTATGACAGCAGAGCCACAGTATGGGCGGTACGCTAAAAACCACGAATTCCAGTAATGAGATTAGCGCTTTCATAAAGCAGCACAAGACCATTTCTAAGGTGGTTAAGCAACAACAGCGCCTACTTTTTGTGATTGACGCAACGGCGAGCAGACAGCCGACCTGGGATTTAGCCTGCTCACTCACACATTCGCTGCTGCATGCAACCGATGGCTTGAAAGGCTTAACCCTGAAATTGTGCTTCTACCGGGGTTTCGAGGAGTTCCGTCAAACCGATTGGCTCACCGATGCCGACATTCTCAGCCGAAAAATGTCGAGCGTTCGCTGTGCTGGGGGGCAAACTCAAATTCGAAAAACACTGCGTCATGCTCTGAGCGAGCATCAATCAAGCCCTATACGCGGTCTAATTTTTATTGGAGATGCGATCGAAGAGCCACCCCATGAAATTATTGATCTGGCGGGACAATGCGGGCTGCGCAAATTACCGTTGTTCCTATTTCAAGAAGGCCACAACCTGGGCGTTGAAGACACCTTTCAACACATGGCTCGCGTGTCGTCCGGTGCCTATGCCCGTTTCGACCTCGGTGCGCCAGGTCGCCTTCGCGATCTGCTCAGTGCCGTGGCAGCCTATGCCCAAGGCGGTTATACTGCGCTGACTCAACGTCGCGATGACGCGGCGCTAACGCTACTGGAACAGTTGCCAAAGTCCTGATGCCAAAACTGATACTATTTGCCGCTGCTGCACTCGCTCTTTACATTGCCGTAACACGCATCAAAGCCCTACCCGCACCAAAACGCAAAGCGGCCTATCTTCAGCTGATTTTTGTGGTGGCTTTGGTCGTGGCCGTATTACTGGCACTTAGCGGCAAAATGCACTGGGTTGGCGCATTGATCACTGGCTTATTGGTACTTCTAAGACAATCGCTGCCCCTGTTGATCCAACTGCTACCCCATCTTAAGGGTTGGTTGGGGCAGACGGGCTCTGGCGCCACTTCTCAAGTGGAGTCTGCCATACTACGCATGACCCTAGATCACAGTAATGGTCGTTTGAACGGCACAGTACTGGCTGGTGCATTCAGCGGTAAGCTGCTATCAGAGCTCTCGCAGAGCGAGCTCGACACGCTCTTGGAATACTGTCGCGCCAACGACGCGGATTCTACCCAACTACTGCTGTCCTACCTCGAGCAGCGCTTCGGCGAGGACTATCAAAATCAAGCGCCACCGCCGGGCGACAGCGGTGGACAGTTAACGGAGAAAGAAGCACTGGCAATTTTGGGCCTTTCCGAGGGTGCCTCCAAAAACGATATCATTGCAGCGCATCGCAAGCTCATGCAAAAATTGCACCCCGACCGTGGCGGTAACGACTACCTAGCCGCACGCGTGAATGACGCCAAAGCTAAGTTACTGGGAGAACGTTAATACCATGCCCGACACTTTTGTTATTCGCAATCAGCTAGGCCATTACTACAGCAAAAGTAAAGTGTGGACTGACGGTCGTGACGCTCAGGCGGTTGCTCAATTCAAATATCGAGATGAAGCGCTAAACACGGTTGTTGAGCTGTCTTCAAAAGACATTGAACTGCGCGCCGAGATTGTCGAGCCAGAACTCACCGACAGCGGAAAACTCAAGTTAGAGGTGAGCGAGCACCCCCTGCCGGGCGAAACGCAAGAACACATTTCCGTTGCCATCTAGCCTGCCTTTGGAACCTTTCGTCGCTTTCGACTGTCTTAAATTCGCCCAACCTTGATTTAATGTGATCTGCCCCCATGATCAAAGGGGTATATAGCTATGCTATGGGTATTTCAGAGGTAATTCACATGCGTATCTTGTTGTTTTTGGCGACCAATTTAGCCGTACTAATTTTGGTCAGTATCGTATTTAATTTGCTAGGGTTCGAAAGTATCTTGGCAGCCAATGGTGTTGATCTAAACTTGCAGGCGCTGCTCGTCTTTTGCGCACTCTTCGGTTTTGGCGGCGCGTTTGTGTCGCTGTTCCTGAGCAAGTGGATGGCGAAAAAGTCGACGCGCACTCAACTCATTACACAGCCCACAGACCGTCAAAGCCGCTGGTTACTCGATACTGTGGCCGAGCTCTCTCGTGAAGCCGGCATCAAAACGCCTGAGGTTGGCGTGTTTCCCTCGCAGGCTGCTAACGCCTTCGCCACCGGCTGGAACCGCAATGATGCCTTAGTTGCCGTGAGTTCTGGTATGTTGAACCGTTTTTCACCCGACGAAGTGAAAGCGGTACTCGCGCACGAAATCGGCCACGTCGCCAACGGCGACATGGTGACACTTAGCCTAATACAGGGCGTGGTAAACACCTTCGTGATGTTCTTTGCGCGTATTATTGGCCATACGGTGGATCGCGTCATATTCAAAACTGAGCGCGGTTACGGTATCGGTTATTTCGTAGCAACATTTATTGCGGAAATCATTCTGGGCATTCTCGCCAGTATGATCGTAGCGTGGTTCTCACGTTTGCGCGAATATCGTGCCGACGCCGCCGGAGCTGCACTCGCTGGACGAGGCGCTATGATCAGTGCTTTGGAGCGTCTGCAGCGCGAGCAAAACCTACCCAATGACTTACCGGGCGAGCTAACGGCTTTCGGTATTCGCGATATCAATAAGTTAGGCATTGCTCAGATGTTGGCATCGCACCCGCCTCTGACTGCGCGCATCGAAGCCCTGAGACGAGGGTAAACACTGACCAGTGGAGGCCACAATGACCCAAGTACTTCGATCTATCACGCTGTTTTTGATCACTTTACTGGGTGCCTGTGGCCTCGGTGACACTACCTCTATCGCCCCCAGCGCGCTCGCCGAAACACGAGACAAGGACGTTCCCGACTACTTAAGCTTCGCCACCGACGACGAAGCCAATACCACTGAGATTTTTAGCAAAGCCAGTCCCGCCGTGGTCTTTGTCACCAACAAAGGCCTACGCCGTGGCTTATTCTCGTTAAACGTGGAAGAGATTCCGCGCGGCTCGGGAACGGGCTTCGTTTGGAATAGCCAGGGCCTGATCGTGACGAACTACCACGTGATTGCCGGCGCACAAAAGTTGACCGTAACACTGCAAGATCGCAGCGAATACGACGCCGAAGTTATTGGCGTAGCACCGGAAAAAGACCTCGCGGTGCTCCGAATTGAAGGCGCACCCGATGACTTACAAACGCTGCCACTAGGAGATTCAAGCGAGCTTCAGGTCGGTCGTAAAGTGTTGGCCATCGGCAATCCTTTTGGTCTAGACACCACGCTCACAACAGGCATCGTGAGTGCTTTAGGCCGAGAAATCAAAGCGCCGAGCAACCGCACCATTCGCGGCGTCATTCAAACGGATGCAGCAATCAATCCAGGCAACTCGGGCGGTCCTTTACTGAACTCCATGGGGCAACTGATTGGTGTCAATACAGCCATTTACAGCCCGAGCGGGGCGAGCGCGGGCATTGGTTTTGCGATTCCGGTCAATACCGTCGCAGAGGTCGTGCCGCAGCTGATTAGTTACGGACGCGTGCTGCGCCCGGTGTTAGGCGTCGAGCTTGCCAGCGACAACTGGATCAGACGCTACAATATTCCCGGAGTGCCCATCGTACGATTGTTTCCCGGGCTGCCTGCAGACCAAGCCGGCATGCGTGGCGCCTACCGCAATTATCGCGGAGACATCGCTCTGGGCGATATCATCACTCACATCAATGGTGAGCGCGTTCGCAATAACGATGAGTACTACACCCAGCTAGAGCGCTATCAAGCAGGAGATACCGTTACTGTAACAACGCTCCTCGGCAAGGAAGAGCGCGAATACGAAGTTACGTTAGAGCAATCTCGCTAGACCTCTAAGGCGCGATCACGATCTCGCCGTCGCTCAGCCCAGCTGTAACTTCAACATCGGCCCCGTCTTCGCGTCCCAAGCGGATAAAACGCTTAACCGGACCAGCGTCGGTTTCCACCCAAACCAGATTCAGTTGCCCGAGGTGTTGTACCAAACTTTTTGGAATCGATCGCCAGATTTCGCTACCCGCGGGTATCTGCGCCTCTGCGAATAAACCCGGTAACAATCCCTGCCCTTCTAGCACTTGCAGAGTGATATCGAAGCTGCGAGAAACACGATCGGCCGCTGGTACAATTTCACTCACCTCAGCGTCGAATGATCGATCAGCTGAGGGCACAACAACCCTTACCGCGTCACCCAGCTGTAAGCCCATCGCCAGGTCTTCACGCACCTTCAAGGAGACTTCTAAGCTCGCGGGGTTGTACAAGGATACCAAACGCGAACCAGGGCTTGCCAAATCACCAGGCTCTGCAAAGCGGTCAACAACACGTCCAGAAATGGGCGCCTTCACTTGGGTAAAACTTATGGCGGTTTCGACTTCTCGGATATTTTCGGTAAGAGCTAAACGCTCTGCGACCAAAGCCGCATCCGCTGCCGCAGCTTTGTCGTAATCAGCTTGCGATAACAAACCCCGAGACAACAACTCTTCGGCTCGACCTAGCGTTCGCTTAGCTTCCTCTAAACGTGCATCGAGTGCGGCACGACTCGCCACCACCGACTCGAGGCGCGCCTTGAGGTCGCGTTTATCCAAACTCACCAATAGATCACCAGCTTGAACGGTATCCCCGGCACGTACGGCCACAGATTCCACGGTCGACATAATGCGCGATGACACCAAGGTCGTTTCACGTGCTTCCACTGATCCCGGGACCCGCTCGAAAGCCTGGCGCTCGATACTGCGCACAGCAAAGCCCTGACCGCCCACCTTTGCGGGCTCTACCAATAGCCCGGGTTGCACCCGCTCACTGAACCCGCCCGCCATAAAAACAATGACCAAGCCCAAAAAGACAAATAGGCCAATGCTGCCCGCTATAAGTCGCTGATTACTGCTCATGACGTATCTCCCGAGGACTGTCATCAATTGCCGGACCATACAACATACAGTACACCACCGGCACCACTACCAACGTCAGAATGGTCGACGCTACAATTCCAAAAATAATGGCGATTGCTAACCCGCTGAATACTGGATCAAGCGTAATGACAAGATTACCCAACAGCGTCGTTCCCGCGGTAAGCAACACTGGGCGCATACGCACAGCACCAGCACTGAGTACCGCATCCAATACCGAGGCACCTTGCGCTCGCGCTTGATGAATAAAATCGACCAAAATCAGAGAATTTCTCACCACGATACCTGCCAGCGCGATCATGCCAATCATGGCGGTGGCTGTGAACAACACCGGCTCTGGTGCACCTGCAATCCAGCGCTCACCGAACTGATTCAGCAGCCAAAACCCTGGCATGATACCTATCATAGTCAGCGGGATAGAGGACATAATCAGCAACGTCAGCGCGATCGAACCCGTCTGCAAACGCAACACGAAATAAATAGCCACCAAGGCAAACGCGAAAGCCAACCCCATGTCGCGAAACACATCGACGGTGATCTTCCATTCCCCTTCACCAATCCAGTGTATCTCCACCGAGTCGGGGACCTGCCAAGCTTGAGTTCCGCCCGACGCCAAAAATGTGCGGTCCTGCCAATTCGAGAGCTCGACAGTGCCATCCGTTTTATCGGCGGTGATATCGGCAATCACCTCAGCTGGAGTTCGACCTGAAATCTCTGCCGTAACATACACCACCGGGCGCAAGTCTTTGCGATAAATCGGTGTTTCGAGAGGCACACTCTCGAACCGTCCTAACTCACCTAATGCGACCAAATTTTGAGGCGCAGCCTGCAGACCCGCGCTACGTTGTTCGCTGACAGCACCCAAGCGCCCCTTGAGCAAGAGCGTCGATAGGTCCTCAACACGACTGCGCTCTGCAATCGGCAAACGTAACCGTAAGGGCAGAGGTTGTGCCTCACGTTCGGCCGCCATAAAGCCAACCACTTGCCCCGCGTGGGCTATGCTCACGGTCGAATTAATGTCAGAGGTGGGGATACCCGACATTGCCGCTTTAGCCTTATCGGTCACAAATCGCAATCGAGGCGCAGCGCTGCCTACGCTGGTATCCACTTGCGTCACATAGGGCTCGGCTCGAAATCGCTCTGCCAAGAGCTCTGCTGCGCGCTGCTGCTCGGCATAAGGGGTCAGGGTACGCCCGTAGACCTCTGCAACTAAAGTCGCCATAACGGGTGGCCCTGGAGGTACTTCAACCACACTGATTACTGCCTCGGGGTGTGCATCAATCAGGCCCTCGAGTGCCTCACGCAAGCGCAAAACGACAGCATGCGATTGGTGCACTCGCGCACTTTTATCTAATAAGGTCAAACGCACATCGCCCAAGTGAGACCCTTGACGTAAATAGTGCTTCCGGACAAGACCATTAAAATCGTGTGGACTGGGCTCACCCACAAATACCGCTGCCGCATTCACCTCAGGCAGTGATAAGGCAATACGGCTGGCTTCGGATGCGACAGCGGCGGTTGCCTCAAGCGCTGTACCCTCGGGCATATCAATAACAATCTGAAGTTCGTTCTTGTTGTCAAAGGGCAAAAGTTTGAGCGGCACCAGACGAAACACCGGCAGCAAGATCGCAACAATGAAACTCATCAATAGCAACCACAACACAGCGCGGCGACGTGACGTTGAGCGTAACAGGGCCAACATGTTCCGAGCATAAAATGAGTTATGATCAACCGACCGCCAATCCTCGTCGGTTTCCGAAAGCGCCGCATTGCCCAAAAACACTTTAGCAAGCCATGGCGTCACAAAAAACGCGGTAAGCGTGCTGGCCACGACGGCAAGCGGTACGTTGAAGGCCATGGGTGCCATATAAGGCCCCATCATACCGGTGATAAACGCCAGCGGTAGAAACGCGAGGACAATGGTTACCGTCGACATCAGCAGCGGGATTTTAATTTCACCAATCGCGGCAACAATTCGGTCACTGACACTGCCTCGCCCATCCTGCAGTTTCCGAGTGATGTTATCGACCCCTGTAATCGGATCGTCAACGAGCAAACCTAGGGCCAAAATCAACGCAAACAGGGTGACTCGGTTTATGGTGTAATCGAACACCAAGTCCAAGGCCAAGGTCATACCGTAGCAAACAGGTACAGCCAAGGCCACGATGACCGCCGCGCGCCACCCCAAAAACAGGCCAATGAAAGCCACGACGGTAAGGACGGCAAAGATTAAACTGCTGCCTAAATTAGTCACTTTCTCGTTAGCGGTAACACCATAATCACGTAGGGTATGAACCTCCACCTGCGCGGGGATCAGTTCGCGCTGCAATTCAGCCATGGTGCTGTGCAACTGCTCTGCAACTTTGACCGCATTCGTACCACGTTGCTTGGCGATACTGATGGCTACCATGGGCTGCACATCGCCCTGTAGACTCACAGCACTCTCGTACCAAGTAATGGAGGTCTTCGAGGGCGGGCCATCCTTGACCGTAGCCACATCATCGAGTGTGACTAAATCACCGCCCACGACATTTACCACTAAAGACTTCAGCGCATCTAAGGAGCGCAACACGTCACCGCTTTCTAGCGCGATGGCTTGATTGCCATACGACAAGGAGCCTGCACTGACGATTGCATTCGATAGAGAAATAGCGTTTACCACATCCAAAACAGTGGTTTGCCGCGCGGCCATTCGTAGCGGATCAAAGAGTATTTGCACCACTCGCTCTCGACCACCAACGACCTTAACCTCGCTGGTCTCTTGTACACCCTGGAGGACGCTCGCAACTTCATCAGCGAGGCGGCGCAGTTCAAAATCACCCATCATTTCAGGTTGAGTACTTGTTAGCGCGTATACCACGATGGGCACATCGTCTACTTCTACAGGCCGAACTTGCCACGCCGTGACGACGGGCGGCACTTGATCCTGATTCGCGTAGAGTTTGTTGTAGGTATTCAGCAAGCTATCTTCACGATCCTGCCCGACGTAGAAAGCGAGCGTCACCAAGGCGCGATTGGGGTGACTCTGCGAGTATACGTGCTCGATGCCGGGTATTTGCGATAACAATTTCTCAACCGGCACAACGACCTGGCGTTCGACCTCGGTTGCGGACAGACCGGGGGACTCGATGTAAACATCGATCATCGGCACCACAATCTGTGGCTCTTCCTCCCGGGGCATAAAAGCCAAGGCAACGACACCCAGTATCAGCCCTGCAATAAACAAAAAGGGTGCCACGCCTTTCTGCAGAGCCACCGCGATTATCCGTTCGATCATAGTGTTCGGTTCCGGTACCAATACACCGTAATTTTAGCAGAAGAGGCAAGACAACATGTTGATCTATATTGAATTCCATACCGTCCAAAATCCTATTTATCTGCTATTCTTGCCGCTATGGAGTTTTCAATTCTGGCCCAAGTCCTCGCACTCACGGTAACGGTATTTACCCTGCTGGGCGTTGTCTCGGCCATTGAAGCGGTGATGAAAACCCGCACTGCTCAAGGCGCAGTCGCTTGGGTTATTGTGCTGCTCACCTTCCCCTACATTGCCGTGCCTGTTTACTGGATTTTTGGCCGCACCAAATTCGATGGCTACGTAGAGCAACGCAAAGCGGTCGAAGAGGCATTAAAAACTACCCAACAAGCGACGTCTGATGCCATCTGGCCCAACAGCGTCGATACCGATGACTTGTGCAATACTTTCCGAACCCTATTACCTCTTGCTCGCACCGCAGTCACCGTTGGCAATGACGTGCGCCTCTTAGTCAACGGCGAGGCAACCCACACGGCGTTACTGAATGCCATTCACGGCGCCCAACAACACATTTATTTGGTGTACTACATTATTCGTGATGATCACATTGGCGCTGAGTTAATGAATGCGCTGATTGTCAAAGCTCAGCAAGGCCTGTCGGTGCACGTTATTTACGATGAGATCGGAAGCCGAACCTTTGCTCGGTCATCGCTCTTGAGCAGAGCGCTCAGCCACGGTGTGAACATCGTCCCCTTCAATACAACACGCGGGCGTCGCAATCGCTTCCAGCTAAACTTTCGCAATCACCGTAAACTGGCCTGTATCGACTCAAGACTTGCGCTCTTGGGGGGCCACAATGTAGGCCGAGAATATTTGGGGCAAGACCCGAAGATCGGTCCGTGGCGAGACACTCACCTACAAATTCAGGGACCCGCGGTGCTGGCCATGGAGCTCACCTTCGCGGCCGACTGGCGTTGGGCCAAGGGCGAACAACTGCAGCTGAGTTTTACCAAACCGAGCGAGAGTCGCCACGGTAAACAGGTGTTGATTTTCCCATCCGACCCCTCCAGTGAATTTGAAGAGGCTGGCCTGATGTATCATCAGCTTATCAGCGAAGCCAAGCAACGCCTGTGGATAACCAGCCCGTACTTCATACCAGACCACAGCATTATTTCTGCGCTACAGCTAGCGGTATTGCGCGGTGTAGACGTGCGGGTCATGATCCCCGACAATCCCGACGGCCCCATGGTCGCAATGGCGAATTGGTCCTACACCAAAGAATTGCTCCCCGCGGGCGTCAAAGTGTTCCGCTATGGCCCCGGGTTTATGCACCAAAAAGTGACTCTGGTCGACAACGATTTGTGCGCAATCGGCACGGCTAATTTCGACAACCGCAGTTTTAAACTGGCCTTTGAAATTACGGCGCTCATCAACGACGAAGAATTTGCTCTTGAAGTTCAAAAGATGCTACAGGCCGACTTTGCATCGGCCTCAGAAGTGTCAGCGCAACACTTGAGCCACCGCCCCTTTTGGTTCAGGCCGGCTATGGCTTTGGCGCGTCTGTTTTCGCCGGTGCTTTAACATCGGCCCAGGCTTGTGGGTCAATATCTAGGTCTTGCCACTCGTCGGCGTCGAATATCGCTTCCTGACCGCTCGCAACCTTCTGATCATAATCTCGCAGGAGGCGACGCGCGACCGGCGCAAGCAATGCCAAACCCAGTAAATTCACCACCGCCAACAACCCCATCGTCAAATCGGCGAAGCTGAAGATGGTTCCCAAATCTTGCATGGAGCCCCAAAACACTAAACCTAAAATCGCCAGCCGAAAGGCATTAAAGAGCTTTTGGTTCTCTTCGCTGAAGTAGTCCAAGCTATTCTCGCCTAAGTAATAGTTGTATACGATCGAACTAAAGGCAAACAAGATAAGCGCAACACTCACGTAGGTCTCGCCCCACGCACCCACCTGTTCGGCGACGGCTCGCTGAGTCAGCGCCACGCCCTCGACGCCTTCGGCGCCCGGTGTATAAGCGTCTGACAATAAAATCATAGCCGCCGTTGCAGTGCACAACAGCAGAGTGTCAATGAAGACGCTAAAGGCTTGGACGATACCTTGATTCACGGGATGCTTTACATAGGCAACCGCCGCCACGTTGGGCGCACTTCCCAAACCCGCTTCATTCGAGAACAAGCCCCGACGTACACCCTGCAAAATCGCCGCACCAATACCACCACCAATGGCCGAATCTAGCCCCAAGGCACTTTTTACGATCATGGCAACAATGCCCGGCAACTCCGCGGCGTGCATGAGCAGAATGTAGACGGCGAGTGCAAAATAACCCACCGCCATCAAGGGGACGATGACCTCGCTCACTTTCGCAATACGATGAATGCCCCCGAAGATGACAAACGCAACACATACAGTTAACACTAAGCCGCTGGTCAGTGTGCTAAATCCAAACGACGATTCAAGTGAACTTGCCACCACAAAGGACTGCAAGGCTGGAAACGCCAAACCAAAGGTAATCAGCAAGAGTACCGAATAGACAGCCGCAAGCTTGGGCTTATTCAAACCGTGCTTGATATAAAATGCTGGCCCCCCTCGGTAATCACCGTTTGGTTCGGCACGTTTAAATAACTGTGCTAACGAGCATTCCACCACACTGGTGGCCATACCCATTAACCCAATAAGCCACATCCAAAAAATAGCGCCTGGGCCACCCAAAGTAATGGCGACAGCAACGCCGGCGATATTGCCTGAGCCCACACGGCCAGCAACTGAAACGACCAGGGCTTGGAATGAGCTTAAATGACCCTCCTCATGATGGAACGCGTTGCGCAACACACCGAACATACGGCCAAAGTATCGGAACTGTACCGCGCGAGTGCTTACCGTAAAAAACACCCCCATGGTCAATAGAACGGCGATCAGTACGTAATTCCATAACCAATCATTTACGACAGAGATCATGGCGCTACCCCGCTATACCAAAGTAAAAAATCACAGCCAGAGCGGGGGGCACGACGAAGCGTGTTGTAAAACGCCACACTGAGTATAAGCCCTCGCTGATCGCAAACTCCTCTTTGCTAAACTCGCCGCGCATGATCCAGCCTGCGAATACCGCAATGAATAAGCCACCCAAGGGCAGAAGTATTTGATTCGACAGCAAATCCATCGCGTCGTTGAAGTTGAGCCCTGCAACCCGCACATGGTCAAGCACGTTGTAAGACAGCAGGCTCAACACGCTCAACGCGGCAACCGCCCCCATGACCACTAATGTCGCTCTGTGGCGCGCCATCGCATGCCGATCTTCCATGTGGGCAATTAAACTCTCGACCAACCCCACCATCGACGTAATACCAGCCACTGACAACATGACGAAGAACAAAACAGCAAAGAGATGTCCACCCGGCATTTGCGCAAAGGCGACCGGCAAAGTCTGGAAAATCAACCCGGGTCCAGCGGCAGGATCCAGCCCGTTGTTAAATACAGCTGGAAAAATCACCAAGCCCGCTACTAACGCCACGAGCGTGTCCGCAAAGATGATAATAGCCGCGCTTCTGCTAATCGACACTGACTTGGGCAAATAAGCGCCATAAACCATCATCCCGCCCATCGAGACCCCAATGCTGAAAAATGCTTGCCCTACCGCTATCAGGAACACATCGGGACCAATCTTTGAAAAATCAGGCGTGAACAACCAAGTAACAGCTTCTGAAAATCCGCCTGCGAACACGTTGTAAATCGCCAAACCTATTAAGAGCAAGAACAGCGATGGCATCATGACGCTGACCGCACGCTCAATACCGTCTTTGACCCCAGCGTAAATAATAGCGCCAGTAATTAACAAGCCCGCCAAGGTGAACAACAACATGCCTTCGGTATTCGCCAGCATGCCACTAAATTCGGTCGCGGCAACTGCGCCGTCATAACCCACAAAGCCTGTCAACACAGCTTTGTAGAGATACCACAATACCCAACCCACGATACCGGCGTACACGATTTCGATAGTAAATGCGGCCCATAGCCCCATGCCGCCGACGAAACGCCACGCGGTGCTTTTACCGCTTTCTTGCGCCACATTCGCAACCGCGGCCGTAGGGCTACTAGCACCGCGGCGCCCCAGCATAATCTCTGCCATCATGCAGGGAATACCGATGACGACGATACAAGCCAAATAGACAAGCACAAACGCAGCACCGCCGTTCTCGCCCGTAACGTAGGGAAAACGCCAGATATTGCCCAAGCCAACAGCAAACCCGATCGACGCCATCAAAAAAGTCCATCGAGATGACCAGTGATCTTGTAATCCTGCAGTTGCCATAGCGTACTCCTGTGTTGTTATTGTCGTAGGTTACCAGCGATGCACTTCGCAGTTCAAAGCGGCAAAGGGGCCGTTGCTCGCTGCAGCCAGTCGCGCGTAGCAGAATCCACCAAGGGGCTTATCTCGTTACATACACGCGCATGATATTGATTTATCCAGCTTATTTCATCGGCGGTCAACATGTCCACTACCATTAGGCGACAATCGAACGGCAGCAAAGTCAGCGTCTCAAATGCGTAAAAGCCGTCGCGTTCGCCGGGAACGACAACCTGCAGATTTTCACAGCGGATACCGTATTGGTCCTCTTCATAGTAGCCAGGCTCGTTGGAGACAATCATGCCTTCTTCCAAAGGCGTTGGACTACCTAACTTAGCGATACGCTGGGGACCTTCATGAACGCTCAGATAACTCCCTACACCATGCCCCGTACCGTGCTCAAAATCCAGCTCGTGTTGCCATAAGAACTGACGCGCCAAACTGTCGAGCTGCATCCCCGAGGTACCTTTTGGGAAGCGGATGCGCGCCAGGGCAATGTGCCCCTTCAGCACCAACGTGAAGTTGCGTCGCATTTCGGGCGTCGGTTGTCCAATCGCGACCGTTCGAGTCACATCGGTTGTGCCGTCTAAATACTGTCCACCACTATCGACTAGGTAGAGCGAGTTGTTCACCAGAGGTCCGGGCAGCCCATTGCGATGATTGTAATGACACAGAGCGCCGTTGGGACCAGCGGCCGAAATGGTGCTGAAGGATGGCTCTAAGAACTCAGGATTTTGACAGCGAAACTCGTGAAGCTTATCGGCTAATTCTGCTTCATCTGGGAATGTACCCGCAGCCACGCTCTCGTCAATCCAGGCTAAAAAGGCCGCTTTCGCCGCCGCATCACGTTTGTGCGCCTGTCGAGTACCTTCGACTTCGACCGCGTTCTTAGCAGCCTTAGCGGCCATAATCGGGCAAGCCTTGGCGATCACATTCACACCTTGAGCCAACATCGTCTGCCAAGAAGCCGCGTTGGTATTCAGCGGATCTGCGCCTACGTTTTGACCTGAACAAGACGCTAAGACGCTCTCTAATTCACTCGGATTATGCGCCGTTACACCGGTACCCACATGGGCTTGCCAATCGGCTGGAAGTCGTGAGGATTCGATAAACCATTGAACACTCCCGTCTGCTTTTAACAGCGCGTGGCTTTGCAAAATTGGCAATTGGGGAATATCACTCCCGCGCACGTTTAACAGCCAAGAAACAGACTCGGGTAAGAATACCCAAAAGCCATCCAATCCCATCGATTGCAGTGTTTGGCCTAGGCGAGTGCGTTTTGATAGCGAAGACTCACCGGTGTAACGTTCCGCAAGACTAAAACCTTGCCGCGCAACGACCTCAGGTCGGTCTGCCCATACAGCATCAATGACATTTTGTTGCGTATCAAGCAGCTCACGGCCACCCAACAAACTTTGCCAGCGCTCAAATTGCGTCTGACATACGGTCTTAGCGTCGACACCAATGTTGCCCTTGACGTCTGTATTCGCTTCAACCCACGCCATGGCTTGGGCATCACTTAAATCACCAATTTCAAAATCGGCCGTATCGACCTGACGTTTGACCTGAACGGTGTAGCGCCCATCCACAAATACAGCCGCACTGGTCAGCGTCACAATCACTAAACCCGCCGATCCCGTGAATTTGCTCACAAATCTCATACGCTCATTTGATTCGGGGATATATTCCCCTAAAAACTCATCGGCGCGCGGAACGATTAACGCATCTAAACCCTGCCGCTGCATTTGGTGACGCAACTCTGAAAGCACTGCCACATGGCCTCCTTAAAAGTGAAGATCAGTTCAATACTGACCTGATAATTTGATGCGCAATCCCTCACCCTCGGGCTGCGCAAGTAACGATAGATTTTGACGCAAACGCTGTTCGGCTGGACCACTAGGCTCAATCAACAAATCAACCGTGTAGTTTTGATCTTTGGCTCGCAATTCGCCTGCTGCCTGGACAGCACCTTTGAGGGTGGTAACGGAACCGATGATATCTGGCCCCTCAGAAGTCAGAGCCAACTCGTAAGAACCCAAACGAACGCGATCGGTCTGTGTTAGCCATACCGCATCTATCCAGCGCAAAGATCCCGTCAAGGCCAATACACCTCGGCTTTGCGACCACTGCAAATCCGGAAAGCTGAATTCAAAGGCACCGTCTACTGCCAGTGGTGCAAACAAGCGCACAATGGCGGCAGGAATACGGCCCCGAACATTCTCTAATTGTATCGATTCCAAGGAATCCAGGGTCACTTTGGCCTGCATCCATTGACTGCCGAGCTCGGTGGAAAACGCGACGGTTGGCGACAACGACAGCAAACTCATCGGCGATAACTGCCATTCGACCTGCCCCCAACTGATAATTTCGCCGTTAGCACGCGCCGACAAACTTTGGGCTTTGCCCCTCCAAATCGACCCGTGAACGCCCTCTAGATAGACATGTTGTTGAGCCAGCGGTTTCACCAGAAAGCTGGCGGGGGTATTCACGAGCACACTACCCACGAACACCACCAGAACTAGACTCAAGGCATAGCGCAGTTTCAATTTAGCCACCCTGTGCCAGACGAATCGTCGCGGCAACCATTCCCACATCGGACTGCGATAAGTTCACTTCGCGCACGATAACACCCTGCTCGATTTCTAGAGCGTGTAAAAATTGGGCAACGTCATTGAACACAACGCCTTCGAACCTGACCTGTAACTCCCCATTACTGCTGGGCTGCAAACGAGCAATGGGCAAACCTTCAGCCTGACTCGCCTGGTTAATCAAGTTCATCAAGGTGGTTTTAGGTCCTGCGGCGCTGTCTTTACCTCGTAGGCCATTGATCTCGGCAACCATCGCGTTGACTCGTTGCTTAACCTCCAGTGCTCGCGCGTTTTGCTGAAGTGCCTCGTCTCTGGCGTCTGCGAGGGGACCCAATACGCCCATGAGCAGGCTGTAACACAGCACAAAGACGCCAAGCACAGCCAAACTGAGCTGTTCACTTTGTGTTCGAGCTAAAAACCATGCTTTCATTATTGCCCCCCCACGCGCAGTCGAGCACGTACCTGGTCACCCTGGGCACTAGAATTTTCCAATTCGACCTTGAGACCGGCACTCGCGAGTTTCGAGCGCAACGTTTCCAGAGCGTCGAAATCTGACGCCATTAAGGTTAAGCCCAGCTGGCTGTTGCGATCGGTGTAGTTTAAATTGATGAGTTGTGTACCCGGTACCGCGTTAAGAACGGCGCCTGCCTGCTCCAATAAACTCATAAATCCGGCGCTTTGCGCATCGCCCCGCAACGATCGCAACTGTCGTTCTAGCTGCTTTTCGGCATCCACGATCGCACCCTGAGGATACACTTCACGGTAGCGTGTTTCGATATCGCGCCTTATGTCTAAATTTACACTTTGCGCCTGCTGGAACTGCGAGTATGACAGTACTCCCTGAATGAGCGCTGCACCCAAAAGAGTCGCGGCGACCCAGCGCCACTGCTGCCACCAACTCGCCCATGGTAAAATTGGGGCATAACTGCCCTGACGTAAATTCAGCAAAGCTGGAACTTCGCTGCTCATCATGACAGCATCCAACCAACCACCCTTACGCACCAGCATTAAGTCTCTCAGTGTGGCATCTAAGTCCGGAAGCTGAGATTCCGATGAGCTATACACCACAATAGAGTCCGGCGCGCCAGACTCTAAACTGGCGCTTAAAAATACGTTTAACAAGTCAGGCTGACACACGAACGCACGTTCGTCAGAGACCCTGACAAGACAGCGGCTGGCTTCGACGACTACGACCCATTGGTTTGAAGATACGGGTAACAGCAGAGTGTCGGGCACCCATTGTCCAACAGGACTCATCGCAGGTTCTTGCTGCCAGTCGTCCATTAACGCTTTGCGAACAACAGCGACTGCGATTTCACCCTCATTGAGCCATCGGTGGGCAAAATGCAACTCGTCAATGTCTTCTGCCAGCCGATCTTCTAAACTGTAGGGCAAAGACTGCGAGAGCAGCTTGCGTTCGGCCTTTTCGACCTGATGGGTCAACAAGGTCGCTTGTTCACTGGGAAAAGCAAACACAACTGAACTGCGATCGTTTTGCAGAAGAGCATGAAGTTGTGCCATGCCATCCGGCGTCGCAAGCGGCACAGGCGTCGCGTGTACTTGCAGACGCTGCAGCACCAAAACTCCCGATTCATCGTATTTGATTACGGCTTTCACACCCAACCTCGTTTGTTGGTTATCATAAACTCGTTCCTTGCACCCGAGTCAGCACGCGAAACTGCCCGTTTTTGCGCGATAGCACAGAGTATAGTTGCTGAGGCCGTTCTGCAACGGAGGCCTCGGCCATGAGTAAAAATGTATTCGTTTTTTCGGTCAACAAAGGCTGCAGCGCAGCTCGGTCATTCTCGGCAAAAAACGGATCTTGCAACAATTCATCCACCGAGCCAAACCCGAGCTGATCGCGTTGCTCGACCAACATTTGCACGTCAGATGCCAATTTTGGTTCAAGCTGCTCGCCACCGGGCAAAGCCTGCAGCACTTGCGCAGGCGCCGTATGAATGTTTATTTTACCACCGTCATCGGGCCAAATCGTCACCAGAGGCGCCAACTGCTGATAGATTTCCCAGGTAACCCCTTCAATGGCCATCAGCTCGCTGGGACTAACCCACATCCGATTGGCTGCGCGATAAGGTGGCTGCTTAGACTGATACACCAAATCCTCAGCCCCATTGGACCGAGGGTTGTTATCACCATCGAGCCAATCACCAATCGCGTTGACAATGGCCACGGCTTGAAAACGGTCGAGCAAAGGGCCGTCCTCATTACCCAACGTCAGTAGCAAGCGTACAAAAATGCGCTGATCTAAGGTCAGAGCGGAAGAATCCGTGGCCCCGGTGTTACCAACCAAGGTATTCAAGTTAAAACGCCCCTCTAAATCCTCCAACCGACCCACTAAATAGCCGCCTTCGTCCAGAGGATAGGGCGGGCTCTGCTCGGCCCAAACTTCCATGAGCGTGTCGCGCGGCACCTCGGTTTGTGCGTCCAGCTCGTTATCGAGCTGCAGTAAATTGAAGGCCAATTGCTCTGCTCCCAACAAGTAAGCATAGGTCTGCTGACCCTGAAAACCGTTAGCCATTCGCTGATAAAACAGCTGACCCTCTTTTTCAATGCTGACCAACAACGCCGCGCACAGAGCAAAGATGAGTAGCGCAACCACCAGCGCGGCACCGCTTTGACGACTAGGATTGCGGCAATACATACACGCGCTCCATATCCCCGAGGCCATCAATTGTCAGGCGTATTTCTAGCGCCACGGGTAAATCCTGATTAGGTGTTCCCTCGACGCCCCAATCTCGCAGCCACCGTGAGGTATCAAGCGCGCCATCACTCGGACGCGACGGCAGACTCGAGATCAACTCGGGCGACAAAAACACGACTTCGAACCGGGTCACTCCCTCTAACATCGCTACGGCGCCATCGCCGGGCACCGTTGGGTTATCCGGATCGAGTCGATAGCTGCGGTCGAGCACGGTCGAACGCATGCGATACAAGGTGTTATCGTCTACGTAGTAATACACGCGTTCTAGGTGGCTGCGCGGCGTCGACCCCATACTCATCCAACCTGAGCGGGTCAAACCCAACATCCCCCGATAACTGTCACCACCGATCATAGCGGGCTCGGTAAAACCCAGCTCGTCGCGAATTGAGCGATTAACGCTTTGATTCACATCGCGGCTGATCATGCGCAACGCTTTGCTGAGCTCGCTTGTTCTGTTCATCGCCTGGCGAGTTTGGTCTAGGCTATCTAACACCGCCGATAAACCGCTGTAGGCAATGCTTGCGACCACCACAGTCAGGGCCATGGCAATCAGCACCTCGATCAGTGTAAAACCTTGCTGTTTGCTCGCGCTCTTCATTGCGAGCCCTCTTCACGCAGAAAAAACACGTGCGTTAACAAGGGCAACTCGTCGTCCTCGGCAGCAAAGATTTTGAGTTCGTAACGAAAAAAGAAGTCTACTGGGGTTTTTTCTTTTGTTAACAACCAGCTCCACTGACGATTCGCAAAGGTAACTTCGCCGGTTTGTTTACCATCAAGCGTAAAGCCACGGGTTTGTGTAAGCAGGTGAACTTCGGCCCACTTGTTTTCAATCACTTGCGAGGCCAGCCATTTGTCGCGCAAATACCCGGTGTTATCGACTTGCTGCATATAAACGAATAGCAGAGCCGGAAGGGCCACCGCCACCACAGCCAAAGCGACCATCACCTCAACCAAGGTAAATCCGCGCTGTCGTTTTGAGGATCTCATCGCTGCTCCAGTATCGCTGTTGCACCACCGAAGATCGTCCACTCCACGCGCCAAAATCGCGAGGTGTCATTGTCATCGGTTACGATTAGACGGCCCGCGCTCATTTCGCCACTGGGCAGCAAACGCAACACAGGTTGCCACTGTTCGGTCTCGACGGGGCGCGCCTTGATATCTACCAAGGTACCTTCTACTTCTAAATCGACCTCGAGTTCAGCATCAAACCGCAGGGCTTGGCTTAGCACCTGATCATTCGCACTGACCCAGCGGTTGTCTTCGATATATTTATAAGTAAACAGGATGTCGCGGCTGTCCGATGTTGCGCGCTCTGCAAATAAGCCATACACGGCGTTGGCGTACTCCGCTTCTTCTAGGGCGTAGTTCAAGGTTCGCGCGAACTGCTGGGCGGCGTCTTGCGCTAGACGATCGCGTGTGGGCGAACTGACATTGAGCATAACCACCGAGGCAACCATCACAATCACGAATACTGCGACCAGTATTTCGATTAACGAAAATCCTCGGTGACGCTCAACTCGCATTAGGCGGTCGGCTTGGTCCAATTACCGATGTCGGCGTTTTGCTCTTCACCGCCTGACAGACCATCTGCGCCTAGCGAGTAAATATCGACTTCGCCATTTTCGCCAGGCTGCAAGTACAGGTAAGGTCGACCCCATGGATCCAGTGGCAACTCGGGCAAGTAACCACCCTTTTTAAAATTGCGGGGCTCAGGGGCGATCGAGCTAGGGGCGACTAGAGCCTCTAAACCCTGCTCTGTGGAAGGATAGACGTAGTTATCGAGCCGATAAATCTTAAGCGCTGTTTCAATCGCTTTAAAATCCGCATAGACCTTCTGCACCCTTGCCTCGTCTGCCCGATTTAATACCGTTGGCGCCACGACACTGATTAGCAGTCCCATAATGACTAGTACGACTAAGATCTCGATTAAAGAAAACCCTTGCTGTTTCATTCGCTACCTCACCATCGAATTCAAATCAAAAATTGGCAATAAAATCGCCAATACAATTGTTAACACCATGCCGCCCATGAACACGACCATCAGTGGTTCAAACAAGGCACTGACCGTACCCATCGTCATTTCAAGCTCGCGTTCTTGGTTAGTGGCCGAGCGCTCGAGCATTTGCTCTAACTCGCCGCTCGCCTCGCCACTGGCGACCATGTGCACCATCATGGGCGGAAAGCGGCCGCTTACCGCTAGGGCGCGATGCAGACTTCCCCCTTCTTCGACCGCTTGGGCCACAGCACTGGCGTCCTGACGAAGCACCAAATTGCTGAGTACTTGACCCGCAATTCGCAAGCCCTCTAACAGCGGTACACCACTGACCATCAGAATACTCAATGTGGACGCAAAGCGGGCGGTATCCATAGCGATCACGACTCGGGATACGAAGGGTATTTTTAACAGCGCCCAATGCCAACGCCGTTTATTGCTAGGCTGCGCCACCCAATAACGCCACGCAAAAATAACGACCACAATAGCGACCAACAGCCACAAACCGCGGTGCTGCAAAAAATCACTGACGGCAATAAGACCCACGGTCAGGGGCGGCAAGTCGGTCTGAGTGTGCGCAAAGATGCCAACTAGCTCTGGCACAACGTAGACCATCAAAGCGACAACCACCGACACAGCAACCCCCAGCAGAATAAAGGGGTATATCAGTGCCATCATCAATTTCTGCTGCGTATATTGCCGTTGCTCAGTGTAATCAGCTAACTGCATCAGAACTTGCGCCAAAAATCCTGCGTGTTCACCGGCTGTGACCATCGCGCGATACATTTCGTCAAAGACCTTGGGATACTCGCCCAAGGCGTATGCCAAAGTGTAACCTTCGGCGACTCGAGCGCGCACCTGTAATAACAGCGCCTTGAGCTTGGGCTTACGAGACTGTTCGGCCGCGGCGCGCAAACTCTCGTCAATAGGCATATTCGATTGAATTAAAGTCGCTAACTGGCGCGTCATCAGAGCCAAATCGCCGGTCGATACTTTGGTCGCGGTAAATAGAAATGCCAGTGATTTTCGATCGTTCAGCGCCGCGTTGCCCGCATCGTCGATCGCCACAGGTCGTAGCGAGCGCTCGCGCAACAGGGCGCGCACGTGGCGATCAGAATCGCCCTCTAACAATCCCTTTACGAGCTTACCGTCGGTGTCTAAGGCTTTGTAGCGAAAAGCTGGCATGGGTTATCCCATGGTGCTGGTAACGCGCAGCACCTCTTCCAACGAGGTGCTACCGCTTAAAACTCGAGCCCGACCATCGTCTAAGATTGCGGGCGATTTTGCTCGAACAGCGTCGGTCATCGCTTGCTCGCTGGCACCGTCATGGATGAGCGTTTGCAGCGCGCGATCCACGTCAATCCACTCGTAAATGGCCGTTCGGCCTTTATAACCCGACCCGTTGCACGCATTACAGCCTTTGGGGTGATACAGATGATCAACCTCGGCGTCATCGGGCAGACTCAGCAATTTACGCTCAGCGTCGCTCAATGGCCGCGCCTCTTTGCACTGCTGACACAATAAGCGAATCAAACGCTGGGCCATCACCGCCACGAGACTCGACGACAGCAAAAAGGCTTCAATACCCATATCGCGCAACCGCGTGATAGCGCCAATCGCGGTGTTGGTGTGTAAAGTCGACAGTACCAAATGGCCTGTGAGTGAGGCTTGCACGGCAATTTCCGCGGTTTCTAAATCGCGGATTTCGCCAACCATAACCACGTCGGGGTCTTGTCGCAGAATGGCCCGTAACCCCCGAGCAAACGTCATATCCACTTTGGAATTTACTTGGGTTTGGCCAATACCGGGCAGCATATATTCCACAGGATCTTCGATGGTCATAATGTTACGCGAAGTCTGATTAATGTGGGTAAGCCCCGCGTATAGCGTCGTAGTTTTACCAGAGCCTGTAGGTCCCGTGACCAGAATAATACCGTAAGGACGCTTTAGCGCCTCGGTGTAGCCGGACAGGACTTGCTGAGGCATCGATAGCTGCTGTAACTGCAGCTGCCCGGCTTCTTTGTCTAATAATCGCAGCACCACGCGCTCGCCGTGGGCCGATGGAATTGTCGACATCCTGATATCAATGGCGTGGCCTGCAATTCGCACTGAGATACGGCCATCCTGAGGAATACGCTTTTCGGCAATATCCAATTTTGCCATGACCTTTAAACGACTCACTAACAAGGGCGCGAGCAAACGCTTTGGCGACAATACCTCAGCCAAAATGCCATCCACGCGAAAGCGAACGCTCAAGCGGTCCTCAAACGTTTCTATGTGAATATCCGAGGCTTTATCGCGCACCGCTTGCGACAGGATGGCGTTAATTAAACGAATAATGGGCGCGTCGTCTTCGGCGTCCATCAAATCGCCGGTTTCAGGAATGGCTTCCGCTAAACGGGATAGATCAACATCTGCCCCCAAATCCTCGGCCATTTGCACGGCTTCTTGGTTATCGCGCTGGTAAGCGAGTGTCAGGGCCCTCTGAAAGGTCTCGCTGTCGACTTTGACGACGCTGAACCCTTGCCCCAAAATGCGTTGAACCTCGGCCAGAGTCTCGAGCTTTGGATTGCCGACGCTTAGCAGCTCATAACCCGTATCACCCGCACGCAGCACAACACCCGCCTGCTTAGCATAAGAAAAAGCCAAACGCACAGGCGCACGCAGCCCGCTCATACCCGCTTGGTCAGAGGTCGCCAGCGCTTCGCTCATTGCTGCTCCTGCATCGCATCAAGCGCCTGAATATCGCGTTGCCACTCGGGCAACACCGGCATACGCTCAGCATCCAGCAGATTGCTGCCCTTGGCACGGCGCTGTAGTTGCTGCTCTCGGATGAATTTGTATTTGCCAGCAGTCGCGTTATCTAGGGCTCTATCATCACGAATAATGGTGGGGCGAATAAAGATCAGCAAATTCGTTTTCGTCACTTCAACCGCATCGTTACGAAACAAACGCCCAAGCAAAGGAATACTGCCAAGGACAGGCACGCGCTGTGATCCATCCTGCACGTTATCTTTAATTAACCCCCCTAACACGACGGTTTTGCCATCACCCGCTAGCACTTTGGTCTGGATCTTACGTTCGTTGGTGATCAAATCCGAGGCAATCGACGACAAGCCCGTTAAGCTCGAGACCTCTTGCTCGATATCGAGCACCACCGAGTCACCATCGTTAATATGCGGCGTCACGGTAAGAGTAATACCCACGTTCTCGCGCTCGATGGTCTGAAACGGATTCTGAACCCCGCTACCACCACTGCCAGTGTTGGTATACGCACCCGTCACGAAAGGCACATTCTGGCCCACAGTGATATACGCTTCTTGATTATCGAGGGTCAGTAAGGTCGGCGTTGACAAAATATTGGCATTTGACTGCTTCTTCAGCGCGTTCAGGATGACGGTCATCGACAAATCGTTATCAATAGCTCCCCACCCAAGAGTCAAGCCGGGTGAGCCCGCCAGCGCCGCGGCGAGCTGCCCCAAATCGAAGTCACCCACAGGGTTTGCCGCATCGGCATTACCGCCCAACACCGCTGAAGAAATCGCACCCGCCGTGCTGACATCGGAAGAGACGCTGCTACCATAAACCCCAGAATCGTTAGCGAACAACCACTGCAAGCCTAGGCTTTGTCCATCAATGACTTCCATTTCTACGATGATGGCTTCCACCAGCACCTGCGCTCGACGAATATCCAACTGGTAAATGACGGATTCTAATGCCGCCATCTCGTCGGTGTCGGCCGTAATAATCAGGGAATTGGTACCTTCGTCTGCTTCAATGGTCGCATCGTGCCCACCACTGGTTTTGCTTTTAGACGAGTCGAGTCGTCCGATATTTTGCATGACTTTCGTCAGAACTTGCGCCACGTCGGCGGCTTTGGCGTACTTCAGGTAGACGACTTTAACGTTGCCCGCGCGTTGCAGAGGTGTATCTAGGTGCTCAACCAAGGCGCGCATACGCGCTCTTTGTAGTTCATCGCCCGTCACTAGCACGCTATTGGTGCGCGTGTCGGCGACCAACAACACAGTTTCTTCACCACCGGCTTGCGCCGCCTCAGACTTATTCAGCTGCTCAAGCATTTTGACCACGTCTTCAGCAACGGCGTATTCCAAGGGCAGAATATCGGTTTCCTGAATAGCCGACTGATCCATCTGCGAGATCAAATCATTGATACGGGAAATATTGGAAGCCAAGTCTGAAATGACGATTGCGTTACTGGGCGTATACGCGGCCATATGGGCTTGCTGCGGTACCAAGGGCCGCAATACCGGGATCAACTTAGCGGCACTGATGTTTTCCAAACGAATGACTTGGGTGACGTACTCGCCCGCCGGTGTCGAATCGTTTTGCGATGGATCCGTCACTGCTACTGGGCTCGAGCGCGCGTCTTTATTTTGAACAATACGAATGACGTCGCCCGACCGAACGGCGGTATAACCGTGAACATCTAGAATCGACAAAAACAGGCTGTACAGCTCGGTCGTTTTGATGGGCTTACTGGACACGACTTTGACCTTACCCTTCACTTGCGGGTCGACAATGATGGTCGTGTCGGTTACTTCGGCAACAAACTTGATGAGCTCCTGTATGTCGGTGTCTTTCAAATTCACCGTATATTCTTGAGCGTTCACTGCAGGGACGGCGAGTAACATGCACATACCCAGTGCCGTTGCCACTGCCTGCAAGGGCTTGCGTACGCCGATGAATCGAAAACTGCGGTTTACCATTCTTATCACCTATAAATCAGGGACGATCACCGCCCACTTGCACGGTAAGGTTCATTGGCGAGCCCCCCCGTTGAATTACAAAATTTGCTTCACTTGCGCTTTTCAGCATTTGATACAGCACCAGAGCATTGCTCGGGTCTGACAAACTCAACCCATTGACCTCGGTCACAACATCGCCAGGACGAAACCCTAGCGCTTGAAACTCTTCACCCTTGGGCCCGGGAGATACTCGGTACCCTGCCAACTGTCCATCGGCACTGCGCACCGCCGCCACCGAGACAAGTTCCGACAAAGACTCTGGGTTATCGTAATACCGATCACGTTTTCTCGCATCCAGCCGCGCTTGGCGCTCGGCGCGTGCCAAATCACGCTCGTTGGGTTCATTCGCGTCGGAGGTCGGCGCAGGATTGGGCGCTTGCGTGGGTTGACGTACCGCGGGCTTCGCAGTCGACATCAGACGCTTGGCCAAGGCACTTTCATCGTAGAGCTTTAACAGCTCATAGGTGCCGTTATTGTCCAACACCACGCGGTCTGGCAAGACCTTGGCAAGAGAGACGCGTCCGCTCACAGGCAAGGCATCGCCCACTCGATAAATCGATTGGTCCTGACGGTACTGAATAATGGCCTGGCCCAAGCCATCACTGCGAGCCGCTAGCACACCCACTAATACGAGGTCGAGGCGTGTTTCTTTGGCGCCGTCTTCAATACCAACCGCCGGGGCCGCAACCACCGCGGGCGCTGCACTTGCGTTGGCTTCACCGAATAAGTGCCACGCTTTCATCGCATCGATATCAACAGTGACTGGGGACGTGTCGACTGCATCGACGACGACAGTGGGTGCGGGCACCTCAATATTCGTGTCGACGAACAACCAAGGGACTTTCGCCAGATTGAGTCCCACCCAAACTAACGCTGAAGCGATAATCGCTAGGCGCAAACGAGCCAACACAAGATCCTGAGAAAGCCATCTCATTGCAGTAGTCAGGGCCTGTGGAAACTGCGCATTCGTCATTATGGTGTGTCTTGCCGCCTCTGTTGCTCGATTGTAACGCTAAACGCCTCAGTCTATCGAACAAATACGACAAAATGACGACAGCCTTGCGTTGAAGTGTCCCGCTTGGGACTCAGCAGAGTCTATCGACTCTAGCGCAAGGTTGCCAGATCAGAATGCTTCGAGATAACACGGTACATTTCAGGAATCTGCTCGACGCTATTCGCAGAGCAATTCAGGTCGCGCAATAGGCCATCCTTCAGACGATAAATCCAGCCGTGGACGTCCAACTGCTGCCCCCGAGCCCAGGCGTTTTGCACAATCGTCGTTCGGCACACATTGGCCACCTGACTCATCACGTTCAGCTCGCACAATAGGTCGACTTTTTCGTCGTCGCTGTCCAGAGCATCAAACTTTTCTTGGTGCGCAAACTGCACGTCTTTGATGTTGCGCAACCAATTATCGATCATACCATTATCGGCATCTTCGTAGGCCGCTCGCACGCCACCACAGTTGTAGTGCCCAACCACCAAAACATGTTTAACTTTGAGCACATCGACTGCGTACTGCAACACCGTCAGGCAATTGAAGTCGGTGTGAACCACCATATTGGCGACATTTCGATGCACAAACACTTCACCCGGTAACAAGCCGACGATTTGGTTGGCAGGTACCCTGGAATCCGAACAACCAATCCACAGGTATTCAGGACTTTGCTGGGCGGCAAGTTTAGCGAAGAAGTCTGGGTCAGCTTCATGGACTTCGCGCGCCCATTCTCGGTTGTTGCGAAACAACTCTGTAATACTCGTTCGACTCATAACACCCCCAGAAAGAATGGCACCATTCTAAAGCGAAGTAGGATGCAGTCCAAGCAAATCACACCTAACGCGACAACGTCACCTTGCAAAGCTTGCCAAAAAGCCCTATTGTTCGCCGCACTTAGGGGTGGCTTTGGCCTGAGATACTGCGGTAAACCCTTAGAACCTGATCCGGTTAGAACCGGCGTAGGGAAAGTGCAGATGGTTCCAAGCTTCTCACCTCACCTTCTCCCGGTTCTCTCTTTAGCCAACACGGGAGAGACCTAATGAAAAACTGCAAAACTCGCTTAACAAGCGCCATTCTGCTCACTGGCGTCGCGCTCGCGCAGGCCGATAATCCGCTGGAAGAAATTATTGTGACCGCGGAACATCGCGACTATTCCATCTCACAAACGGCAACGAGCGTCAGTGTGGTTACCGCCAGCCAGCTTGCTAGCCGAAGCGCTTTGCACCTTGAGGATGTGATGCGCCAAATCCCCAACCTAAATGCGGCCAGTGGTGCCTCACGCAACCGCTATTTTCAGATTCGCGGCATCGGCGAACGCAGTCAGTATCAGGAGCCGATTAATCCATCGGTAGGCTTACTGGTCGACGGCATGGATTTTAGCGGACTGGGCTTGAGCGCGAGCACGCTCGATATCGAGCAGATAGAGGTACTGCGCGGCCCACAAGGCACCTTGCACGGCGCTAACGCCATTGCCGGCCTAATTTCCATTCAGTCTGCCCAACCCAGCCATGAGAGCGCCCACCAAATTGAGATAGGCTTGGGCAATTATGAGTCCCAAAGCTGGAAACTCACGAGCACGGGGCCACTGCAGGCAAACCTGAATTATCGGCTTGCTTTAGGTGGCAATACCAGCGACGGCTGGATTAAGAATGCAACGCTGGGTCGCTCGGACACCAACAACATTGACGAGCAACAAGCTCGACTGAGGTTGCAGTGGCAAGCGGACGGCTACCAAACCGATTTGGGCATGATGACTGTCGACGCCGACAACGGCTTTGACGCCTTTTCCTTGGACAACACGCGAACCACACTGTCGGATGAACCGGGCCGGGATCGCCAGAAGACCCGAGCCATATGGCTGCGCCATCAACAGGAAGTTGGCGACTATCAGCTGAATGCGCAAGTCAGTCACAGCCGCAGCGACACCGAGTATAGCTACGACGAAGATTGGTCCTACGTCGGTATCGCCCCCGGCTGGGAGTATTCGTCTTTTGATCAATATCAGCGTGACTATCGCGGACAAGAAATCGACATAAAACTGACGCGCACCACCCCGAACGGGGCGTGGCTGTTGGGCGTATACGGCCGCGACAACGACGAGGAACTAGCACGCAACTACACCTACTTGTCTGGACCTTTTGGAAGCCGCTACGATACCGAGTATCGGGCCGTATACGGCCAAATCGATCGCGACGTGAGCGCTGCGCTGCAGGCGCAATTGGGTTTGCGCTACGAGAATCGAGAAGCACGCTACAGCGATTCCGAAGCCTTAAACAACCAATCCGATGACGACTTTGTGGGTGGTAAACTGGCGCTTCTCTGGCAAGTCAACGATGCGCATCGCGCGTATCTGTCAGTCAGCAAGGGCTATCGTGCCGGCGGTGTCAACACCAACGTATTGGCCTCGATTCCCACAGCAGAAACGCCGGAGCAAACCGCGCTTCTGCAAGGTCAGCAAGTGTTTGATGCAGAGACTCTTTGGAATCTTGAACTGGGACTGCGCAGCCTTTGGCCTGAGCTCGGTCTGAGCTGGTTTAACACCCTGTTTGTGATGGAGCGCGACGACCAGCAGGTTAAGGGCTCACTCGTCTTGCCCCGCCAGGACGGCAGCACCAACTTTATCGATTACGTGAACAATGCCGCCAGTGGCTCTAACACGGGTCTAGAATCAGAACTGGTGTGGCGCGCCGGCGAGTCACTCACTGTAACCGCTGCCCTAGGGCTTTTGTGGGCTGAGTTTGACAGTTACATTAACGCCGATGGGCTTGAGTTATCCGGTCGAGACCAAGCGCAAGCACCGCGCTATCAATACGCTCTTGGTCTTGACTACCAAATCAACCCACAGTGGACTTTCGGGGCCACGATAGAAGGCCGCGATGACTACTATTTTTCGGACCGTCACGAGACCAAAGCCCGAGCCATTCATGTGTTCAACGCTCGCGTGCGCTACCAAGGTGAGCAGTGGTACGCGCAGGCTTGGGCTAGAAACCTAGGGGATGCCACCGTGACCGTAAGAGGGTTTGGTAGCTTTGGTAACGACCCACGCAAATTTTATGTGACCGAACCCTATTATCAATTCGGTGCGCCGCGAACCTTTGGCATTACCCTGGGCTACGAGCTTTAAGGAGCAAAACATGCAACTCACCGCCGAACTGAGCTTGTACCCACTCAGCGAAGACTACATCAGGATTGTTTTAGCTTTTATCGATCGGCTCGAGCAATGCGAAGAACTGACCATCCGCCGCAACGCCATGAGCACGCAGATAAGCGGAGAGGCCACACAGGTCATGCAGGTAATACAAGCTGCGCTGACCAAAAGCTTCGAAGAATTTGGCAAACAGGTCCTGACGGCCAAATTCATTCCGGGCGAATTCAGTTTGGATGCCGCCGAATGAGCACCGCGGCACTCATCGAGTGGCTGGCGGTCGCTTTTGGCCTTGCCTATCTTATTCTCGCCATGCGCGAGCACATAGCCTGTTGGATCATGGCCTTCATCAGCACTAGCCTATTTTTGTGGCTGTTCTGGGAGGCTAAGCTCATTATGGAAAGCGCGCTGCAAGTGTACTATCTGATTATGGCGGTCTATGGCTACTGGCAGTGGACGTCGGGCGAACAAGGCCAGCAACGTACCATACAAACCTTGGGCCCATCTCAGCACGCATTTATCGTGGCAGGCATTGCTGTATTAACGCTGGGTAGTGGGTATTGGCTTGAACAAAACACCGATGCGGTCCAACCCTACCTCGATTCGTTTACTACCTGGGGGGCCATTATCACGACCTACTTGGTGGCCATTAAAGTGCTCGAAAACTGGCTGTATTGGATTGTCATCGACTTAGCATCAATGCAACTGTATGCGAATAGCGAGCTTTGGGTGACGGTGGGATTGTTCGGCTTGTATGTGGTACTTGCTGTGCTAGGTTATTGGACATGGCGACAACACTTTCAAACGCAGAACGCGAACTCGTAGCTGGGCTCCTAGGCTTTGATCCCCGCAGCGCCGCTTATCAGCGCTTGGAGGGCTCCAGCCATCACCTACTGCGGTTTACCCTGCGAGGCGATTTGCGGGTCACCCGATGGCCCAAAGTCGCTCGCCCCGATGCCATTTGGTGGTCTGAGCTGAGTGTTCAGCAACTCGCAGCACAGCACGGGCTGGCGCCAGATACGCTCGCCCTCAACGCCGATCACCAAAGTACACTGCTGATCGGGGCCGAACCCCTGCGACTTGGAGTAAGAGAGGTTGCCAAGCTCTTACAGCAGTGTCATCAGCTCCCCAAAGTCAGCCAAAAACTGGACATCGCACACGCGTTTCGCTACTGGTTTGAATCCTGCCAACACCAGCATCGACCTTGGACGGCGCAGGCGAACCAACAAAAGGCTGAACATGCCGCTGAAAAATTCTCTGAGTTCGAGACCCGCTTGGTGCAAAGCCACGGCGATTGCGTGGCGACCAACGTCCTGCAACTGGGTAATCGCGCCGTGTTGATCGACTGGGAATATCATTGCCTTGCACCGCGCTGGTGGGATTTAGCCATTTACGCCGAATCGCAAGAACTTAATAACGACGCCACCCGCGATTTACTGCAGAACTACTGCCAAACTCAGCCATCACGCGAGACAATCTCACAGCTTGAGGCCTTTAGAGCTATTTATGCGGAACTCGCAATCCTTTGGCACTGCGCTACAATGCACGCTCCTAACCACTACCAGACGCCGTAAGCGACATGTCTAACCCACCCTGGCACATACTTGGCTTTGGCGTCATCGGTCAGTTACTGCACGCAGGATTTAGCCGATCAGGGCAGCAGTGTCTGGTCGTTTCAAAGCCCAACCAACCGCTACCCGCACACCACACGGTGCAATATCAAAATCATACCGAGACTTTTGATATTGAGGTCTTTGTGCCTGGCGACCGTCTAATCGAGCGACTGGTCGTCTGTACCAAAAGCTACGATGTCACCCAAGCGATTACCGCCGTTAAACAGGCGCTAAGTCCCACGGCTCAGATTGTTATTATGGTCAATGGGCTAGTCGACTCGCATGAAATAGCCGAGCTCACCACAGGGTCGGTCTATTGGGCGCTCACCACCGAGGGTGGTTATCGTAACGAGGCGCATCACACTGTGCATGGAGGTAGCGGCGTCACACGCTTGGGCTCTGGATCAGAACCCGACTGGTTACGCGAGTGGCAAGAGGCCGTGCCGAATAGCCATTGGCACACAGACATCGACCCGTACCGCTGGGAGAAACTGAGCGTCAATGCCGTCATTAACCCCCTGACCGCACTCCATCAGTGCCGCAACGGTGAGCTTGAAAATAGTGAGCTCAAGGCTTGCACACAAACGTCTATTGACGAGGCTCGGGCTGTACTCGAGGCACTGGGATTTACGCTGCAGGCACAAGGCTTTCACAACACCTGTTGGGAGGTCATTCGCAAAACGGGCGCCAACCGCTCGTCGATGTTGCAAGATATCACCCTGAAGCGGCGCACCGAGATTTCGACTATTTTACCGCCACTGCTTGCAGTTGCTGCGAAACATCACGTGGCTACCCCGCAGCTGAAAAACACGTTGACGGCCTTCCAGCAGCGCTTCCCGGAGCTTTGTTAAACCGTGGTGCGGTCACTCTGATGGCGACTGCGATTGCTGAAACGCAATCGCTCTATCCATTACCGCCTCCCAGCGCTTAAGAGAAGCGCGAACCGGCACCTGCTCATGCCACGAATCGCGACCACCCAGCATCGGTTTTAAGCGGAAAAAGCAAAACAGTTCGCCGCACTCGATTAAGGCCTTCAATTGAGGCCTACTCAAACTGAGTCCGACAGCCTCCGATGACCACGCCACAGAATAACGTTTACGCTGCCCACTCGCCGGCTCAGTTGCCTTAAACCAGCGTTGCTCCAACTGCACCTTCCAGTCTTCAGGCACCGCTTGACGCCCCCCGTCATCAAGCCAAACCCAAAGTATGCGCCGATGCATATCACCTGACACAGAATACGAAGGCAAAATGAGTGCAGCCGCTAAGGCTGCAGAAAAAGCTGCAGCGAACCAACTCATCGGCACTTTGCGAAGCGGTTTTGTGGAGCGTACCGGATCGACGCCTGGATACTCAGGAACCACAGCAGAAATAGGCTCGGGCGCGATGGCTTGCGCGTGATCATTTGCCATATCGGCAAGCTGAGTTCGTGCTAGAACTCGAGCCTCACCCATCGCGGCCAAACGCTCAAGCTCACCGATGGGTCTGGGGCGGCGACGCTCTGAGCTTTGCCACCATTTGGCCAACGTGTTTAGCCAGAGCTCGCGACTCGCTGTGGGTAGAAATCGCCAAGCGCTCTGGTCAGGGAGTGTTGGGTGAAGCACATTCGCTTGAACTAATTGCCCTTCAAACACCAGAGGTGACGCCCCAGTAAATAACTCGATTAACAGGGCCGCTAAGGCAAATTGGTCGCTGATGAAGGAAATGGGTTTTGCCCGCAAGTGTTCGGGTGTGGTGGCATTCAAGGCCACCATTTTGGCTGTGCGATTATGACTCGATTCGGCCAGTAGGAGTTGATCGACATCCATAATCAGCACACGACCCGAGCGCGTCACCCAAATATTCTCAACCCTCAAATCGCCATGGACCAACCCGTGCTGATGCAAACCACCCACACCCGCAATGATCTGGCTGGCGATTAATAGACGCACTTGGGTATCACAGCGCGCATCATCAAGAATAGCGCGCAACGGCGCGCCCTGGTGATAGCGACTCACAAACACCTGAGCGTCAGCCGTGTTAATAACGCCCCGAATGTTCAATATGTGCTGATTTAAGGTCGCCGCGTTTTGTAAGCGAGCCAAAGCCGGGTTGTGAATGGGCGACTCGCGCCAGACCCACTTTAAAACCACGTGCTCGGTATCGGTTTTAGCCAGCACACTAGTACCCTCGCCGCCTTCGTGCAGGACGCGGATGAGGCGATAGGGCCCCCAGTTCACGCGCCATACTCCGGATACAAACGCAGCAGTGCTGCCTTGGAGACCCTCAACGCTTTCGCTGCTGCACCGACATCACCACCATGAGCGCTCAGCGCTTGCGCCACTTCCTCAGCGCTGTAGTCACTCGCCTTGGGCACACCGAGCTTTTCCCGTCGTCGGTAGATGCTGGTCCTCGATATCGGGAGTGTTTGCGCAAGCTTCGCGGCCTCATAGTCGCACGCCTCGAGTGCTTGCAAAAATAAATCGTCAGAAATATCGCCCGCCAGCACCGGGGTCGCAGGCGCTGCCTCAACGGGGTCTGATGGGGCCAAATCTGGCACCGCGGGGTAGTCCGTGTCTAAATCAATCTGACCCAGTACGGCAAATAATTCCCGTACATTGCCGGGCCAGTCGTAGTGGGTTAGAGCCACAAACACCTGACACCAGCTGGCGACGCCGGTGTCATCAAGCTCACCACTCCAAGGTCCACGGCGCTTATCCGCAAAATAGTGCTCAGCCAGCAGGCCGATGTCATCCATGCGTTCGTGCAGCGGCGGCACGTCGATATGCTGCTGGGCGAGCCGGTGGAACAGCGCCGGACGCAAAGACGCCTGGTCACCTCGTGTGTGCTGCTCGGTCGCGGCCACAACGCGAAGGTCAACGTCTTGCGTGGGCCCACCCAAGACTTGAACCTCGCGAGTTTGCAGTGCTCGCAGTAATTGTGCTTGCAGTTCGGGTGAGGCATCACCGATCTCGTCCATGAACAGGGTGCCACCTGCCGCTTCCCGAAAATAGCCACTTTTGGCGCTGTTCGCTCCGGTGAAAGCGCCTTTTTCGGCTCCGAACAATTCAGATACCGCCAGCTCCGTTGGCAGCGCTGCCATATTAACAGCCACTAAAGGTCCTGCTCGACGCTGACTGAAGCGGTGCAATTCGTTAGCCACCCCCTCTTTACCGACCCCGGTGGGCCCCGTAATTAACACATCATCGTCAGTGGCGGCCGCTCGGCGTATAGCGCGGCGCATTGCAACAACGTTGGCGTTGCGCCCGACAATACTCGGCATAGCCGCCAAATCGTCTTGGGTATGCAAGTCTAAGCCTAAGCTGAGCACCAATCGATTCGAACAATTCAAGATATGCCAGCGGCCCTCAATAAGATCAAAGCGAGTTTCGCTGGCCAATGACCGGCCCTGGTACTCGATACCACTGGCACCCACGCGGCGCGACAGCACCACCTGGTCCGCGCGGTAAGTCAAAGCACCGAGCTCACGCGAAATAAACGGGTCCAGTAAAGGAAAACACGAATTGCCCTGAACGTCGGTAAACTCGAGCTCACGCCCAAAGGCAAGCGCTTGATCGGGGGCGATGACGCAGCGTGCACCCAGCATCGATGCGTCGGGGTGATAGACCACACACAAAGTGGGCAGAGGCACGGCAGCGTAGGTCGAATGGGGAGCCGCAACCTGAGGCCGCGTTTTTAATTCCAGTAAGTTTTTCGAGTAATCCGCCATGCCCTACTAAAAATCTGCCGAAGGTTTCCGCCCTATAACAGCACCACCCACACAGAAAATACAATTAACCAAACAACAGCGCTACGTCGCAGCAAATCCACCAACAGCGCAAAAGAACTTAGCAACTTGCTTTTATCGCCGAAGGAATCGAGATCTTCTAACCGAGGCACGGCCGCCAAGGCTGCGCGAGACAGCACAGCGTGTACGCTTAGGGAGGTGTCCGTCCACAGACCGCCGACCACCCGAGCGCCAGCGCTAAAGTCACCGACCAACAAAAAGGTCGTCGCCAATACGCGACTGGGCAACCACAGCACCGCGGCCAATACTGGATCAGGGCGCGCACCGCCGCTGCGATGATGATAAAACACGGCCAGCAAATGCAGCACGATACCGACAGGACCTAACAGGATAAAGTAAAAGCCACCCGAGAATACGGTAATCAAGGCCAGTAACAGGGCCTTCTCGACAAAGGTCAAAGTGCGTGCCAGCGACTCGCTGTCATTGCTAGGCAACCAAGAGTCCAGCGCCTGTTCGAGCCGCAGCTCTGCTGTATTTGCATCGCCGCGTAGCCAGTCAATCTGCACATCATCGATCAAGCGCCGTGCCAAATCAAAGCGCACTCCCGCACAGACGCTCGAAACCACAATCGCAGCACCGAGCAAACCCCAAAACCACGTGTGCAGCCATGCATACAGCAAACTGAATATCAACGTAGGCACGGCAACACCGGCCAATAAGCGCGCAGGGCCCGAGAAACCGAGCCCCAATGTAAATTCAACCGTGTCGTCCACCCGATCGGCAAACCAACGCCCCACGGGGTTGTGCTGCGCGGTGAACAGTAAATAGGCGGCTGCGGCCAAGCTGGCCAAATAAAGCATAAAATTCCCCTACACGCTGCGATTCAATACGTCGCTTATGCGTCCCCAATCAAACGCCGCACCTGGATCTGTTTTGCGACCTGGGGCGATATCGCTATGCCCTACGACCGCATCGTGGGCCAGGTCATAATGACGTCGCAGTATCGCTAACACCTGGCGCAAGGTGCTGTACTGAGCGTCAGTGTATGCCAAGTCGTCGGTCCCTTCCAGTTCAATACCGACACTAAAATCATTGCAGTTATCTCGATCCTTGTACCTTGACACCCCTGCGTGCCAAGCGCGATCGTCAAAACTCACAAATTGGGTAGCTTTGCCGCTGCGGTCAATCAGTAAGTGCGCCGAGACTTCTAACCCCACCAGATCAGCAAAACTCTCGTGCGCGGCGCAATCTAAAGTGTTGCAAAACAACGCATCGATAAAACCCGTGCCAAACTGCCCCGCCGGCAGTGAAATATTGTGGATCACCACCAGTTCTGGGGCCACCCCCAATGGGCGCTGATTAAAATTTGGTGAGCTTTTATGAACAATATCGCTCAACCACCCCTGGTCTAGGTACATACTCATGCCTAAGTGCTGGTATCATTCAGTTTTACGTTAAACAAGATACAACAGTATGCACCTTCCGCCCTTAGAAAGCATCCGAACCGATGTTGCCAAAGCCATTGCCGAAGACTTGGGCACCGGCGATTTAACCGCCCAGCTCATCCCCGAAGATCGCTGGGCAACCGCCACACTCATCACCCGCGAGCCGGGGGTATTAGCCGGCCAAGCATGGGCGAACTTGGTTTTTGAGCAAATCGATGCGCGCTGCACCCTAGACTGGCAGGCACAAGACGGGGACCTGCTAGAACCCAATCAAGTGCTGCTAGAAATTCACGGCCCTGCGCGTGCACTCTTGACGGCGGAGCGCACCGCCATGAATTTTTTGCAAACCCTGTCGGGCGCTGCTACTACCGCCAAGCACTACGCGGACCAAGTTGCGCATACACAGGTCAAGCTTTTAGACACGCGCAAAACCATTCCCGGATTGCGCCTCGCCCAGAAATACGCGGTAACCTGTGGCGGCTGTCACAATCATCGCATTGGTTTGTTCGATGCCTTTCTCATAAAAGAAAATCATATCGCCGCCTGCGGCGGTATTTCGGCAGCCGTATTAGCAGCTAGAGCACTGGCGCCTGATGTGCTGTTGGAGGTCGAAGTCGAAACGCACGACGAGCTCGAGCAAGCGCTCGCGGCGAACGTTGATCGCATTATGTTAGATAACTTTAGCTTGGAGGGTATGCGCGAAGCGGTGGCTTTAACCCAGGGACGTGTTGAGCTTGAAGTGTCCGGCAACGTAACCAGCGAGACGCTCGTGCCTTATGCGGAGACAGGGGTCGATTACATCTCAATCGGTGCGCTGACCAAACACTGCAAAGCGCTGGATTTATCCATGCGCCTAGCGGCAGACTAACTCAAGGCGCGAGCAGATTTGTGCTGCTGACCACAACACCCGAGGCATCGGCGTAAATCCAATCGCCTTCGTGTACTGTGGTGCCGCCAATATCGACAGCGACACCGCGCAAACCCACATCGCGTTTATCGGTCTTTAGAGGAATGGCGCCCAACGCAAAAACACCCAAGGGCAAGGTCGCCAGGATCTCGACATCGCGCACGGCACCGTTAATGATCAGCCCCATCCAGCCATTCAAACAGGCTTTTTCAGCCAGTTGATCGCCCAGCAGCGCGCGGCGTAAAGACGCCCCGCCATCTACCACAATCACTTTGCCATTACCCGGCTCTTGCACCAAGGCTTTGACCAGCGAGTTGTCTTCAAAACACTTTACGGTAACTGCCTGCCCACAAAAGCTGGCGCTGCGCCCGTAAGACCGAAATTGCGCGTGCAAGACTCGCGAGTCGGGGAAGTCATCGCACAAATCAGGCGTCGTAAAATCGCGTTCCATGGTTAGATCCAATCGACTGGGTAATCCATCAAAGTTCCTGCCGAGCTTAACACAGACTGTTCCGCTGCCAAGCACCGGGGCAAGATCTGCTCACAGTAAAATTCGGCCGTGGCCAGTTTGTGGCGATAAAACTCACGATCCGAACCTCCGGCAATCGCGCGTTGAGCGACCAGCGCACCGCGCACCAACTGCCAACCACCGAAGAGATAACCGGTCATCATCATGTATTCAAACGAGCCACCTAGCGCCGCGGGCTTGTTCGAACGCAGTTGCTGTAGCAACCATTCGGTCGCGCGAACTTGCGCTGCCAAAGCCACTTTTAACGCCTGCCCCATGCCTTTTAGCACATCGTTATCGCTTGCCATTAAATCGGCCACTGTCTCTGCGATTTCGGTTTGCACCAACTCCATGGTGGCGCCGCCGTCGCGACCCAACTTACGATTCACCAAATCTGCTGCCTGAATACCGTTGGTCCCCTCGTAGATCGAGGTGATACGCACATCCCGAAAATACTGGGCAGCACCCGTCTCCTCGACATAGCCCATACCGCCGTGTACCTGAACACCCAGCGAGGTGATCTCTTCGCCGAAGGTGGTTAACCATCCTTTGATCACGGGAATCATTAAATCAATCCGTGCTTGGGCAAGCGCCTTTTCAGATTCGGGTCCGCTGTGCGCCAAATCCATGGTTACAGCTTCGCTGTAGGCCAAGGCCCGCATCGCTTCGCACCCTGAGCGCATAGTCAATAACATACGCTTTACATCGGGGTGTTCAATGATCGCCACACCGCCCTGAACGCGCTCACGCGCGTAGGCTTTCGCCAGTTGGAAAGCCCCCTCAGCAGCACCAAGCCCCTGCAACCCGACCTTCAAGCGTGCCTCGTTCATCATAGTAAACATGCAGCGCAAACCTTCGTTTTCACGGCCCACTAAATAGCCGATAGCGCCCTCAGTATCGCCATAGGCCATCACGCACGTGGGGCTCGCGTGGATACCCAGCTTGTGTTCAACCGAGACAGGATACACGTCGTTGCGCGCGCCCAAACTACCGTCTTCATTCACCAAATACTTGGGCACAATAAAGAGCGAGATACCCTTTGAGCCCTCGGGTGCATCGGGCAAGCGCGCCAACACCAAGTGGACTATGTTGTCGGTGGCCTCGTGATCCCCCCAAGTAATGTAGATTTTTTGACCATAAATACGGTAGTGATCACCTTCGGGGACTGCACGCGTTTTTAACGGGCCCAGATCCGATCCGGCCCCAGATTCAGTCAGGTTCATGGTACCCGACCACTCGCCTGAATTAATTTTGGTAGCGTATAGCGCCTTCTGCTCCTGTGTGCCGTGAGCGGTAATCGCCAGTGCCGCACCGGAACTTAAAAAGGGTGCCAACGCAAACGCCATGTTCGCACCGTTCCACATTTCAGATGTCGCGGTGCCGTACACCTCGGGCAAGCCCTGCCCACCAAAGTCCTCGGAGGCGGCAATACCGGTCCAACCCGACTCACCAAGTTGGCGCAGCGCTTCCTCGTGTCCGGGCGAGCACAGCACGCGGTTGTTCTCGCAGCGCGCGGGCTCTAAATCACCAATTCGTCGAGTGGGTGCAATGACGTCGTTTGCCAGTTTCGCCGCTTCATCCAATACGGCTAGCGTCAGATCAGAACCAACCCCTTTGTCTTCATAGACTGGCAATGCACCCAAGCGATTCTCGAGGTTTAATACCTCGTCTATCACAAACTGCATGTCTTCTACGGGGGCGCGGTAGTTGTCCATATGCTCTCCTAGCGTGGCACCCTAGTGCCCTCGGCTGTTAAGTCTAGTTGCGCAAAGTTTAGCGCGATTGGTCAGAGTTTGCAGTGTTAACATACTAATGCGAGTCGACCAAAGTCGGTGGAAAGCATCGCCAAATAGGAGTAATTTGCATAGACTATCGTTTTAATGGCAGGCATTCACAGCATGAATGTATGGCCGATAACGAAAGAACAATTGATTTTACTGTTTATATAGGCCGACGAACCCGCTATGAATCTGAATCGCATTGACTTAAATCTTTTGGTGTATCTCGATGTACTGCTGCGCGAGCGTAATGTGACGCAAGCCGCCAACCAGCTTAGCCTCAGCCAGCCGGCCATGAGTAATGGCCTCAAACGCCTGCGCGACTTGTTTGGCGACCCTTTGCTGGTTCGCACCAGTGAGGGCATGGCGCCGACCGAGAGAGCCCTAGAACTTGAGCCCATCATTCGCGACGTGCTGGCCAATATTGATCGCGCTGTACAAACCAAGGCCGAGTTTGATCCGGCAACCCATACACGCGTATTTCGCATTATGGCCAGCGACTACGCAGAATCCACCCTGCTTCCGTATGTATTAGACCAACTGCGCGAACTCGCACCCGGCATTACGCTCGATATCATGACGCCCAGTGACGTCAGCTTTTTAGACGTCGAGCGCGGCAAAGTCGATATGGTCATTAACCGCTTTGATGCCATGCCACAGTCGTTTCATCAAACGCATCTATGGGACGACACCTTCTCCTGCCTGCTCAGCCCCAACAACCCCGTACTCGACGATTTCAGCTTGGATAACTATCTAAAAGCCAACCACATCTGGGTCAGCAAAACGGGCATGGGCGTCGGCGTCGGCGTAAACCCAGACGACGTGCAGCGCTTAGGCTGGGTTGATTCCGCCCTTGCAAGGCTGGGTAAAAAACGTCAAATTCGCGTGTTTACCCGCCACTACCAAGCGGCCATGACCTTAGCCGAGCAAAACGACTTGATCGTAACGCTACCCACGCGCGCTGCGCTATTAAAGTCTAACAACCCACGCGTGGTCTTGCGTCAGCCGCCCCTTAAAATCCCGCCTTTAGAATTAAAGATGGCCTGGAGCCCGCTACTACAGCATAACCCCGGCAACCAGTGGTTACGACGACTCATCGCCGAAACGGCGCGCAATCTACCAGTACCCGAGGTTGCGTCAAAATAACGACATAAAACTGTGACGGAAATGACACCAAACGGTCACGGTTGCGCCATATTGCACTTTTATAGTCCAGATCCATACAGGTCTGGATTCTTGGAGCATGAAAGCAATCACGGTTGTCGGCGCGGGCTATGTTGGATTTTCGCTCGCGGTACTCTTAGCAAGGCGTAATGAAGTACGTGTCGTTGATATTGCTGAAGAACGTATAGAGTCTATTCAGGACAAACGGTCTCCGATCCAAGATGTGGACCTTCAGCGGGCACTAGACATCGAACCGTTGAACCTGCAAGCCAGTGCGCACTTGCAGGGCTCCGTCGAAACTGCCGACATCATCATTATTGCCACCCCAACAAACTACGACCCAGAATCCAACTACTTCGATACCACAAGCGTCACATCCGTCTGCGAACAGGTACTCCAACTCAACCGCACTGCGCTGGTCGTCATCAAGTCGACTGTGCCCGTTGGCTTCACCGCCCGGCTCAACCAAACACTCGATACAGATCGCATTGTTTTTTCGCCCGAATTTTTACGTGAGGGGCAGGCGCTAAAAGACAACGAATACCCATCACGAATTATCGTCGGTGCCCAAACCGAACAGGCGCGAGAGTTTGCCGAGCTCTTGCAGTACGCGGCAAAAAAGGTCGATGTCCCCGTATTGCTCGCGGATAGCACCGAAGCCGAAGCCATAAAACTGTTCGCCAACACCTATTTGGCCATGCGGGTAGCCTACTTTAACGAGCTGGACACTTACGCCGCCGTGCACGACCTCAACACCCAGCACATTATCGAAGGCGTTTGCCTCGATCCGCGTATTGGGCATTACTACAATAACCCATCGTTCGGTTATGGCGGTTACTGCTTGCCCAAGGATTCAAAGCAATTGCTCGCTAACTACGATCAGGTGCCGCAGAACATGATTCGTGCGATTATCGATTCGAACGTCACGCGTAAAGACTTTATCGCCAGCGACATCCTAAAACGCAAGCCCAAGACGGTGGGCATCTATCGCTTGGTCATGAAGCAAGGCTCAGATAACTTCCGAGAATCCGCCATTCAAGGCATCATGAAGCGTTTAAAAGGTAAAGGCATCGAAGTTATCATCTTCGAACCCAACCTGCGCCTAAGTACGTTTTTTAACTCGCGGGTGTATTCCAACTTAGGCGAATTCAAAGCCCATTCCGATGTGATCATCAGCAATCGTCGCTGCGAGATGTTGGCGGATGTGGAGAGCAAGGTGTACACCCGCGATTTGTTTGGGATGGATTAGGCAAGTAGCTCGCACTAAACGCATCAGCAAAGCATTCTTCCTCAAGTGGCAAAATAACCCCCAACCTACGCTTTGTCGAGCCTCGATACTCCTCAAATCTCTCCACACTTAATAAGGCAACAACCGCGCACACTATTCACCCAATGAATGACTGCGATAACAACTATAGATTTGCTAAATCAATAGCCCTTTCATACACTGCGGCTATTACTAAAAAGATAGACAGGACTCATTATGACATCGCGTGTAGATCGTGCGGGCCTACAAGTAGCCACCGTACTGGACGACTTGCTCAGCAATGGAATCATAGAAGGCACCGGCATTAACGCGGACCAATTTTGGCAAACCGCAGCCGATGTATTCGCGAAGTTCATGCCTGAGAACCAGGCTCAGCTTGCCAAACGCGAGTCTATCCAAAAGCAAATTGACGAGTGGCACAAGGCCAATCCTGCGCCATATAACCAAGACGAGTATCTGCGGTTTTTAAAAGACATCGGCTACTGGTTACCTGAGCCCGATGATTTTAGCATCACCACTGAAAACGTCGACGAGGAAATCGCCACCATGGCGGGACCACAGCTGGTGGTGCCCGTTATGAACGCCCGCTATGCCTTAAACGCGACCAATGCCCGCTGGGGCAGCTTGTACGATGCACTGTATGGTACAGACGTTATTTCCGAGGGCGACGGCGCCGAGCGTGCGGGTGCCTACAACCCTATTCGCGGTGCCAAAGTCATCGCTTTTGCTAAAGCCTTTTTAGACGAGCATTGCCCCCTAGCCAGTGGCTCACACTCGGATGTTAAGCAGTATGCCATTGCCGGCGAGAAGCTTACTGCCGTATTGCAAGAAGGCAACGTCTGCCTTTTAAGAGATCGTTCGCAGTTAGTTGGTTACACAGGTGCTGCCGAAAGCCCTGCATCCGTGCTTTTAAAACACAACGGCCTGCACATCGAAATTCAAATTGACCGCAACCACTCGATTGGCGCAACCGACCCCGCGGGCGTTAAAGACGTTTGCCTCGAAGCTGCTATTACCACCATTCAAGATTGCGAAGACTCGGTCGCCGCCGTCGATGCCGACGACAAAGCTTTGGTCTACCACAACTGGTTGGGCTTAATGAAAGGCGACTTAGCCGAATCCTTCCAGAAAGGTGGTCAAACGCTGCAGCGGACCTTGAATGGCGATCGTCATTTTACGCAGCCCGATGGCAGCCCACTCACTCTACATGGGCGAAGCTTGCTGTTCGTGCGTAACGTTGGGCACCTAATGACCAACCCGGCCATTTTGACCGCAGACGGACAAGAAGTGCCCGAAGGCATCATGGACGGCCTATTTACCATCTTGATCAGCATGCACGATTTAAAACGGACTGGCGCACTGCAAAACTCACGCACGGATAGCATTTACATCGTAAAGCCCAAGATGCACGGTCCTGAAGAAGTCGACTTTACCTGCCGGCTGTTCGCCGCGATCGAAGACGCTTACGGACTGCCTCGCAATACCGTCAAAGTCGGCATCATGGACGAGGAACGCCGCACCAGCATTAACTTAAAAGCCTGTATCGAGGTCGCGAAAGAACGCTTGGTGTTTATTAACACGGGGTTCTTAGATCGCACCGGCGACGAGATCCACACCAGCATGCTGGCTGGATCCATGTTGCCCAAAGGCGAAATGAAGAACAGCACTTGGATTAAAGCCTACGAAGATCGCAACGTCGATATCGGCTTAGCGTGCGGCTTACCCGGCAAAGCACAAATCGGTAAAGGTATGTGGGCTATGCCCGACCTAATGGGCGCCATGCTCGAGCAAAAAGTTGGCCACCCGATGTCAGGCGCGACCACTGCATGGGTTCCATCACCAACCGCAGCCACCTTGCACGCCATTCACTATCACCAGGTCAATGTATTCGAGCGGCAAGAAGAGTTGCGATCGCGCGGTATTGCCGAGGTAGAAGACATCCTAGAAGTTCCGATTGGCGACTGCAGCGGCTTAAGCGCCGAGCAGGTCCAAGCCGAGCTCGACAATAACTGCCAGGGTATCTTGGGTTATGTTGTCCGTTGGGTCGACCAGGGTGTGGGGTGCTCTAAGGTGCCCGACATTCACAACGTGGGCTTAATGGAAGACCGCGCCACACTGCGCATTTCCAGCCAACACATTGCAAACTGGTTGCATCATGGTGTTTGCACTCAAGAGCAGGTGCTAGAAACCTTGAAACGCATGGCGGCGGTGGTTGATGGGCAAAATGCGTCGGACCCTTTTTATACACCGATGGCCAGAGACTTTGAGGCTTCGATTGCGTTTAAAGCTGCGTGTGAGTTAGTGTTTAAGGGTGAAGAGCAGCCGAGTGGGTATACTGAGCCGGTGTTGCATGGGATGCGGCAATCTATAAAAAATCGATAGCTGCCTTGACTCTTCGTTAATGTCATGTTTCTGGTCGCGAGGCGCAGGCCTCGAAGGTGAACCTCAGCACCAAAGTGCTTCAAAATGTTTACTTAGTCAATGAGAGGCTAAGAACAAACAAATGGGTCGCGAAGAACCAGTCTACGAACTAGCCTAGAGCTGTTGTTGTCGACGACAGCTGGAAGCCTTAGTTCGGGAGCATCTATAGATCACGGCGCCGATGACTGCATCGCGATACAACTAAGCTCAGACGTAATGCACTCGGAGCCGACATCACCTCTCGTAGCGTCGTAATTATTGGTGATCTGGGATTCTGGGGCTTGGTACAAATATCACGACAACGGAAAGCACTGAAATGGCAAACTATTCCGCTAAGTATGGAGAGGGGTTGCTAGTTACAATGCCCACTGCCATTAGCTACCACCTAAAGAAGCAAAAATGCCCGAGTCGCGGCGCACCGCCAAACTCAGGCATCACTGTTGATCTCTTCCCCTGACGAAGCTACTGGAACCAGAGTAAGACATAGGCTTGTGATTCAATGAGAAAAATCAGGCTAGGCGCCTGCGCCATTTAGCCTTCAGTAATTGCTGTACCTGTCACGCGGCAGTTGGAAGGTATTTTCCCCCATGCAGACTCAGCAACAGTGGTTGAACACGTCCATTCCGTTATGTCAGTGCCAGACTTCGTTGCTATCCAATTGAAGACCTTGCCATCGATATCACTATCCCCCGTTCCACTACCTGCAACAGCTGAAACCGTGAGCGAAAATCCAGTGGCATCTGCCGCCACTCCAGACACCATTGCTGATGTCGCTCTAATTCCCGCCTCTGCGGCACTAGTGGGGAACGTTCCTGTCGCCGACACATATTCCGAATAGCTAGTCTTCGCAGAGCCCGCCGCGGCTAACACCTCGGACAACTTCGCTCGGACCGTATAATCCTGATACGCCGGCAAAGCCACCGCCGACAGGATGCCCACGATCGCAATTACAATCATGAGTTCGATCAGCGTAAAACCTTGCTGACGAGCTTGCTTCATGTTTTTCATATTCATATCCCCATTGGACAGTTTATTTGCACGACATCGGAAACCCCGAATGCCTTAGTTATACCCCAGAATAGCAAGTTTGCAAAGCTACGAATTGATACGTTTTAGTTGCAAATTTCTACAAAGAAGGCAACATGCTGTTTGTGTTAACGACTGTTAATACTTAGGCATTACCGCAAGGTTAGCATATAATTTCGGTAAAACAACAGCGTGCTAATTAAATTTTTGTTTCGGGAGCGGGCGTGAACCAAGCCACATCACCTACAGCAAGCAAAGCGCGATTGGGTGGCCTAGCAGGCCGCTTAATTATGGACGGCCTCATCACAGCCGACCAGGCTATGGAGGCGCAAAAAGAAGCGACCGCTGCGCGCATTCCATTTGTACAGCACCTTGTTGAAGCGAAAGGTATTGATAGCGCCAAGATTGCCGCCGCTGCATCGTCCGAGTTTGGGGTACCGTTGATGGACCTGCGCGCGTTTGATAATACTCAGTTTCCAGAAGACTTGGTTGACATCAAGCTCATCCAAAGACATCACGCGCTTCCCTTATTTAAACGCGGTAAGCGATTGTTCATCGCACTGGCAGACCCAACCAACCTGCAGGCTCTGGACGAAATTAAGTTCCACACTGGCATTAACACCGAAGCCATTATCGTCGACCAAAAAGCGTTATCAGCCGCCATCTCGCACGCCACCGAAACCAAAGATGCGATAGAACAGCTTGGCGACTTAGAGAGTGGTCAGTTTGAAGATCTTGAGGTCGAAGCGATCGACGAAAACGATCGCGCTGACGGCGACCTGAATATGGAAGCGGACGACACCCCCATCGTCCGTTTTGTAAACAAAGTGTTACTGGATGCCATTAAAGCCGGAGCCTCTGACATTCATTTTGAGCCTTACGAGCACACCTATCGCGTGCGCTTCCGTGCCGATGGCATCCTGAAAGAGGTCGTGCAACCGCCCAAGGCACTGGCGCCCCGTTTGGCGGCACGATTAAAAGTCATGTCTCGAATGGACATTTCTGAGCGACGAGTTCCTCAGGATGGACGCATCCAAATGCGTCTGTCCAAGACACGCGCCATTGATATGCGGGTGAACACCCTGCCCACCTTATTTGGCGAAAAGATCGTACTGCGTATTTTGGACCCCACCAGCGCGACCTTGGGAATTGATGCACTGGGTTACGAACCGCATCAGAAAAAACTGTTCACCGATGCGCTCGACAAGCCGCAAGGCATGATCCTAGTTACGGGACCCACAGGTTCGGGTAAAACGGTATCGCTGTACACGGGCCTTAATATTCTTAATACCCCCGAGCGCAACATCTCGACCGCGGAAGATCCGGTCGAGATCAACTTGGATGGCATTAACCAAGTACCGGTTAACCCGAAGGTGGGCCTGAACTTTGCCGACGCGCTGCGCTCGTTTTTGCGCCAAGACCCAGACGTGATCATGGTCGGGGAGATCCGTGACCTGGAAACGGCCGAAATCTCAATTAAAGCCGCCCAAACAGGTCACTTGGTGCTATCGACACTGCACACGAATAGCGCGGCCGAAACGATCACTCGCTTATTAAATATGGGCGTACCCGCCTTTAACTTGGCAACAGCCGTGACCTTGATTATTGCGCAGCGTTTGGCTCGGCGCTTGTGTTCAAAATGCGCCGAGCCCATTGATGAATTACCTGAGGAAAGCCTGCTGGAACTGGGTTTTACCAAAGAGATGCTCAAGGGCGCCACCATCAAAAAAGCGGTTGGCTGCGAGTCGTGTAACCATGGCTACAAGGGTCGAACGGGCATTTACGAAGTTGTGCAAATTACCCAAACCATTGCGCGCATGATTCTGGAAGGTAAAAACTCGATGGAGATCGCCGATGAAGCGCGCAAAGAGGGCTTCCACAGCCTTAGGACCTCGGCTTTAAGGAAAGTGTCGCAGGGCTTAATCAGCTTAGAAGAAGCAAACCGAGTCACGGTAGATTAACGAGTTAGGATGGTATGGCAGCAAAGACCTTTGAATTTATTTGGGTTGGCACCGACAAGCGCGGCAAAGAAACCAACGGCGAGCTTGAAGCGACCTCGGTAAGCCTCGCTAAGGCGCAGCTTCGCCGTCGCGGCATCAACGTCAAATCGATCAAGAAAAAGGCCAAGCCCCTATTCGGCGGTGGCGGTAAAAAAATCAAGGCCGCTGATATCGCCTTGTTCACCCGCCAGCTTGCGACCATGATGAAAGCGGGCGTACCGCTGATTCAAAGCTTTGAAATTGTTGCAGACGGCATAGAAAACCCCAGAATGCGTAGCATGGTAAACAGTATTCGCGGCGATGTGGCGGCGGGTAACGCCTTGGCCGGCGCACTGGGTAAGCACAAGGACCAGTTTGACGAGCTGTTCTGCTCGTTAGTTAACTCGGGCGAAAACTCAGGTACGCTCGAGACCATGCTCGACCGCGTAGCGACCTACAAAGAAAAAACCGAGCAGCTAAAAGCCAAAATTAAAAAGGCCATGACTTACCCCATTGCGGTTGTCATTGTGGCCTTGGCCGTGACCTCGTTGCTGCTGATTAAGGTCGTACCTCAGTTTGCGGAAACCTTTCAAAGCTTTGGCTCTGAGCTACCCGCGTTTACCCTATTTGTATTGAACATCTCGTATTTCGCGCAAGACTACTACCTGATTATTTTTGGGGCTATAGCCATAGCGGTGGTCTTATTTAACCGCGCCAAAAAAACCTCACCCGCATTTAACGACCGTCTAGACGAAATCGCGCTCAAAGCTCCGATAGTCGGCACCATCGTGCACGATGCGGTCATCGCTCGTTTCTCACGCACGCTATCAACCACCTTTGCGGCGGGCGTACCCTTAGTCGAGGCTTTAGAATCCACCGCCGGCGCGACGGGCAACTCGGTTTACAAAAAGGCCGTGCTGCGCATTCGCGATGACGTGACCGGGGGTTCTTCGCTGTACGCCGCTATTAAATCGAGCGGCTTGTTCCCCAATATGCTGCTGCAGATGGTGAGTATCGGTGAGGAATCGGGTGCCTTAGATGAAATGCTCGACAAGGTAGCCAACCACTACGAAGAAGCCGTAGATAATGCGGTCGACAGCCTAAGCTCTTTGATGGAACCCATGATCATGGCGGTACTGGGTGTGCTGGTCGGCGGCCTGATGGTTGCGATGTATCTGCCCATCTTTATGTTAGGATCAGTGGTTTAAGGCCACCGAGACCGCACCATGGACCTACACCAACTCGCCGCCGAGCCCGCGCTGTGGTACCCCTTAGTTTTTGTGCTGGGTGCCGTAGTCGGTAGCTTTTTAAATGTAGTCATACTACGGCTACCTAAAATCATGCAGCAGCAGTGGCGTAGCGAATGCGAAGCCTTCTTGGAGCTTGAGTCCACGCAAACTGGCAAGCCGCTGAGCTTATCGCACCCACCTTCTACCTGCCCAAGCTGCAACGCTCGCATCAAGCCCTGGCAAAACATACCCATCCTGAGCTGGTTATTGCTCCGCGGTAAATGCGCAAACTGCAGCATCAGTATCAGCGCACGCTACCCCATCATCGAGTTTATGACAGGCCTATTGAGCGTTGTGGTGGCCATGCAATTCGCCTACGACTGGGGGTTGTTACTCGCGCTTGTCACCACTTGGTGCCTTGTTGCGCTCACCGTCATCGACGCCGAGACTCAGCTCCTCCCTGATGACATTACCCTACCCCTGCTATGGCTTGGTTTAGTCGCCAATGCATTCGGCGTATTCACCGACCTACCCTCCGCTCTTTGGGGCGCCGTGTTTGGTTACGGCATTTTGTGGAGTATTTATTGGATATTTAAGCTGACGACCGGCAAAGAAGGCATGGGCTACGGCGACTTCAAATTGCTGGGAGCCTTGGGCGCCCTGCTGGGGTGGCAAGCTCTACCGATGATCATACTGATGTCGTCCGCGGTGGGCGCAATCATTGGCACAGCCCTGATGGCCACCAAACGATTAGACCGCGAGCAACCCATGCCCTTCGGACCTTATTTGGCCATTGCCGGGTGGCTATCGATGGTGTTTGGCGATACCATCACCTCCTTTTCACCCTACATGTAAGGCCATTATGCGGACGATCGGTATTACCGGCGGTATTGGCAGCGGTAAAACGGCGTTGACCGATTACTTAGCGAAAAAGGGCATCACCATTGTCGATGCCGACTTGGCCGCGCGCGTTATTGTCGAACCGGGCCGCCCAGCACTTAACGCGATTTTCGAGCACTTCGGTCCAAAGCTCGCCCAAGATGACGGCTCGCTTGATCGAGCCGCGCTGCGCAGCATTGTGTTTGCCAACCCAGAAGCACGCCTGTGGCTCGAGCAACTCACCCACCCCCTAATCGGGCAAGAGATACAAGATCAGCTCGCACGCGCAGCGGGGCCCTATCGGGTACTCAGCTCGCCCTTACTGCTAGAGGGCAGCCAAGCAGCTCTGGTAGATTATGTCGTGGTGGTTGACGTACCCGAAGCCCTTCAGGTTGAGCGAGCCAGTGCGCGCGACAACAACGACCCAGAGCAAATCAAGCGCATTATGGCAGCGCAGCTTGCCCGCAACGATCGCTTAGCCAGAGCCGATTACGTGGTCGATAATAGCGGCGGGCTAGACGAGCTGTACGCTCAGTCTGAGTTACTTCACAGTCACTTACTGAACTTGGTCTAAATACTCGACCAAGGCCTTTAGAATGTGGACGTTGGGTTCGGGCATGGGGTAGGTGCTCGCGCACGCTTCAATCTTAGCCCAGGTTGTGGGTTGCCCCTCTTTACCATGTGCCTCACCGTTAAACTCAGTAACCAGCCAGCAATCGAGCACAACCGTACGAATATCATACTCATGACGCTGCCGAATCAGGGGGGCAGCACTGATCACATCGATACCCAGCTCTTCATACAGCTCGCGCTTTAGTGCATCGAGTACCGTCTCGTCGGCCTCCACCTTACCGCCCGGGAATTCCCACAAGCCGGCAAGATGTTGATCACTCTGCCGCTTGGCGATAAACAGGTCGCCCTCGCGCAAAATCACGCCGACGGCAACGTGCAGTGTGGGTTTAGGTTCGGTATTCGGCATTAATCCGCACGTAATCGTAGGAAAAGTCCGTGGTGTAGACCGTGGTCTGCGCAGGCCCTCGGTTCAAGCCAACTCGAAGCACAATGTCCGTTGGCGCCATCGCCGCTACACCCTGTTCTTCGGTATAAGAAGCGGCTCTACAACCCTGCTCGGCGATTAGCACATCGTTTAAATGCAGCGTTACGTCATCGATGACTAAGTCGTGCAAACCGGCGCGCCCAATAGCGGCTAGCAAGCGTCCCCAATTGGGGTCTGAGGCAAACAGGGCCGTTTTAACCAAGGGCGACTCGGCAATGGTAAAGGCCACATCCAAGCATTCCTGCTCGGTCTTACCGCCACTGACCTCAATCTGAAAAAACTTGGTCGCACCCTCGCCGTCGCGCACCATCATTTGCGCCAGTTCCAGCAGCAAGTCATCCAAAGTCTCGCAAAAGACTTGGTAGAGCTCGTTGTCTGAGTCAACACGTGGTAAGGCCGACTGCCCGGTGGCGCTGAGGGTGCAGGCATCGTTGGTCGAGGTATCGCCGTCTACCGTGATGCGGTGGTAAGACTGATCAACAGCGCGCAACAAAGCCTGCTGCAACAGCACCTCGTCAATCGCTAAATCGGTCGCTACGTAAGACAGCATGGTGGCCATATTGGGGCGGATCATGCCCGCTCCTTTAGTCACGCCCGTGATCACAAAGCGTTCACCGCCAAACTCTACCTGACGCGACGCCACTTTGGGCCGTGTATCGGTCGTCATAATACCTTCTGCAGCTTGGGCCCAGTTATTCGTCTGCAGGTCGCTTAAGGCAGCAGGAATTGCCGCTTCAATTTTTGCCACCGGTAAAGGCTCGCCAATAACGCCAGTTGAGAAAGGCAGTATCTGCGCGGGTTCGCACTTCGCCGCCTGCGCTAATGCTGCAAGCGTCGCTTGCGCAGCCTCAATACCGGATGCACCCGTGCCCGCATTCGCGTTACCGGTGTTCACCAGCAGGTATTTGGGCTGGGTGGCCGCTAAATTTTCTCTGGCGACAATCACGGGCGCAGCGCAAAAGGCGTTGCGAGTAAACACACCCACCGTCGCACTGCCTTCGGCCAATTCGAACACCACAAGATCTTTGCGGCCTACTTTTTTAATGCCTGCACTGGCAATACCAATGCGCACACCCGCAACCGGATGAATGGTCGTCATACGCTTAGAGCTTCCCGTGACATGATTTGTACTTTTTACCGCTACCGCAAGGGCAGGGTTCGTTGCGCCCTACTTTGCGTTCTTCCCGTACGAAGGGTTCTGCAGCGTCGCCCGCCTGAGCTTGCGGGGCGGCTTCACCACCCATAGCGGCAGCTTGAGCGTGTTCAAACGCTAATTTTTCGCGTGCGGCTTCTTCTCGACGCCGTTGCTCAATCAGCTCGGCCTCGTCTGGACGTTGAATTTGCACATGGCTTAAAAACTTAATGACCTCAAACTTTAAGTTATTCAACAGGGTCTGGAATAACTCAAACGACTCACGCTTGTATTCCTGCTTGGGGTTTTTCTGTGCATAGGCACGCAAATGAATACCTTGACGCAATTGATCCATGGTCGCTAAGTGGTCTTTCCACAGCTGGTCCAAAATCTGCAGCATGACTTGTTTTTCAATGCGGCGCATATCGGGACCAACCAACTCGGACTTTTCATCATAAGCCGCTTGAATGGCTTGCACCACGCGCTCTCTTATCGCCTCTTCATCAACGGATTTATCCTCGTCCAGCCACTGCTGTACTGGCAGCTGAATGGCGAAATCCGTTTCTAGCAAGGCCTCTAAACCGGCAATATCCCACTGCTCTTCGACACTCATCGGCGGAATAAAGCCGTCGATGGCATCGTTGACCACATCGGCGCGGATCGCGATGATGGTTTCTGAGATATCATCTTCCTCGAGCAGATCATTACGCTGTTGATAAATGATCTGACGCTGATCGTTCGCCACATCGTCGTACTCAAGGAGCTGCTTACGAATATCGAAGTTACGACCTTCGACTTTGCGCTGCGCTTTCTCGATGGCGTTCGTCACCATACGGTGTTCGATGGGCTCACCTTTCTCCATACCCAGCGCTTGCATAAAGCCCTTGACGCGGTCCGACGCAAAAATACGCATCAGGTTGTCGTCTAGCGACAAATAGAATCGAGACAATCCCGGGTCACCCTGACGGCCCGCCCGGCCCCGCAACTGGTTGTCGATACGGCGCGACTCGTGCCGTTCGGTGCCCAAAATATGCAGACCGCCAGCGGCCAAGACCGCGTCGTGACGCTCTTGCCACGCCGCTTTGATTTGCTCGGCTTCGGCATCGCTAATGTCACCGGCTGCCGTCAGCTCGGACTCAAGGTTACCGCCCAGCACGATGTCGGTACCTCGACCCGCCATGTTCGTGGCAATCGTCACAACACCTGAGCGACCCGCTTGGGCAATAATTTCAGCCTCCTGCTCGTGGTATTTGGCGTTGAGCACTTTGTGCTCGATGTTCGACTGCTTAAAGCGCTGCGACAACTCCTCCGAGGTCTCGACCGAAGCCGTACCTACCAATACAGGAGAGCCTTGCTCAATGCAGGATTGCACGTCAGCGACAATCGCATCGAACTTTTCTTCGCGGGTGAGGTATACCAAGTCGTTCAGATCTTTGCGCTGCATCGGCTTATTGGTTGGAATGACCAACACTTCTAAACCATAGATTTGACGAAACTCGAAGGCTTCGGTGTCGGCCGTGCCGGTCATGCCCGACAGCGTATTGTACAAGCGGAAGTAATTCTGGAAAGTGGTCGACGCTAGGGTCTGGCTCTCGCTTTGAATTTGCACGCCCTCTTTAGCCTCGATGGCTTGGTGTAAGCCTTCAGACAAACGACGCCCGGGCATGGTTCGACCCGTGTGCTCATCGATCAACACCACCTGCCCGCCTTGGACAATATATTCCACATCGCGGTGGAAAAGCACATGTGCCTTTAACGCGGTATGCACGTGGTGCAGCAAGTTCAAGTTGGTTGCCGCGTATAAGCTCTCACCCTCGGCAAGTAAGCCATCACTCACCAGCAAACCCTCGACATACTCGTGCCCTTCTTCTGAGAGCTCGATCGAGCGTTGCTTCTCGTCGATACTGTAGTGGCCGGGGACTTCCTCGGTGCCTTGGTTCAGCATAGGCACGAAGCGGTTAATGCGTTTGTACAATTCCGAGCTATCCGAAGACGCACCCGAGATAATCAGGGGGGTACGCGCTTCGTCGATAAGGATAGAATCCACCTCGTCGACAATGGCAAAATTAAGTTCGCGCTGCAGCTTGTCCTCGACCGCAAACGCCATGTTGTCGCGCAGATAGTCAAATCCAAACTCGTTGTTGGTGCCGTAAATAATATCTGCCGAGTAGGCTTGTTTCTTCTGCTCGCTCGCTTGGCCCGATTTAATTACGCCAACCGTCATACCTAAAAAGCGATACAGCGGCTCCATCCAGTGCGCATCACGATTAGCCAAGTAATCGTTTACCGTCACCAAGTGCACACCTTTGCCTGTCAAGGCGTTCAGATAAGCTGGCAGAGTCGCTACGAGGGTTTTACCCTCACCGGTTCGCATCTCGGCGATTTTGCCTTCGTGCAGCGCAATACCACCAATCATCTGCACGTCGAAATGACGCATACCCAAGGCGCGCTTACCCGCCTCGCGCACACAAGCATAAGCCTCGGGCAACAGGTCGTTCAGGGTCTCGCCTTGGCCCAAGCGCTCTTTGAACTCGGCCGTTTTCGCTGCCAGCGCCTCATCATTGAGCGCTACCAAGGTCTCTTCGAAGGCGTTAATTTTGTTGACTAACTTGCTAATACGCTTGAGCTCGCGGTCATTACGCGTGCCAAAAATCTTTTTCACTGCATTTAAAATCATTGTCGTTGTCCTTGTTTGTTCAATTTACCGCGTATGCGGGGCGCTCACTTGAACAAAGATTAGGACAAGGTTTGATCAGCGTAGACCGAGGGGTCGATCACGCGACCATAGGTGTACCAGGTCTGTGCAGTAGGAATGGGGGGGCGAACTGCATCCGCCTCATGGGTCGACTGGCGTAATACAGCGTGTAAGGCCAACACATCGGGGGATTGTTGCTTGGGTTTAGAGCCCGCCAAGGCGTCGCCCGTAACGCTGTATTGAGCTCGAGCGTCAACATCTGGAGCTTCCACTAAGTCCGAGCAGTCGAGCTCTACCCAAAAAGCAGCACTGTGGTTACTGCCGAATTGTGCCCCTTGCTGCCACGATGCCGACCAATCAAAGTCGCTGTGGCTTTGCGGCTTGTACAGAGGGTGTGTGGCCGCCGGTGCTTCCCCTGCAATTAAACTCGGCAGGGCCGCAATATTGACCGCCAACGACTTAATCGTGGCGCGCGCTTTTAACTCAAGTGTGGTCGACCAGTTGGGCGACTCAAAGAATTGCTCGGCCTTCCACTCACTGACATCGCGCGAAGTAAGGTCTTCACCAGGTTCGGTCGATTGCGCACTCAGACCCAATGGCAGACCCACCAACAGCGCCGACGCAAGCGTCTTAGACCAGCGTCGCCAGTCTTCGCTCATCGCACGATAAGGTAGTTTGCCAGGGAACTTAAAACTCATGAGTAGCGGCTACGCCATAGGAATAGTAGGCGCACAATATGCCACAACAGGGGTGCAAACTCCAAGGTTAGAAGGCAACCTTGGGCGTCAAAAAGTCACAAATGCAAGCAGTAAATTAAACTGCCAGCGCCGACGAGGTTGCGTAAGAGATTGGGGCACGCTCTTGATCGTCGAAAGTGACCATCTCCCAGGCGTCTTCCTGCTCTAACAAACTGCGCAGCAGGCGGTTGTTAAGTGCATGACCCGATTTATGAGCACGGAACTCACCGATTAAGCTAAAGCCTAAGAGGTATAAATCGCCAATGGCATCCAGAATTTTGTGCTTAACGAACTCGTCGTCGTAGCGCAAACCGTCTTCGTTCAGAATACGGTATTCGTCAACCACAATGGCATTATCGACGCTACCGCCCCGCGCCAAACCTTGTGAGCGCAAATATTCAATCTCGTGCATAAAACCAAAGGTACGTGCGCGCGAAATCTCTTTGACGAAACTGGTGCTCGAAAAATCGACCTCTGCACTGGCTTTGCGGTTGCGAAACACAGGGTGGTCAAAGTCGATGGTAAACGCCACTTTAAAGCCATCAAAGGGCAAGAAGGTCGCGGTTTTTTCACCATCAGTTACCGTCACTTCTTTCTTGATGCGAATAAAACGTTTCAAGGCGGGCTGTTCTTCGATACCCGCCGATTGAATCAAAAACACAAAAGGACCGGCACTACCGTCCATAATGGGAACCTCGGCAGCGCTGACATCGATAAACGCGTTATCGATGCCAAGGCCCGCCATGGCACTTAGCAGATGTTCAACGGTGGAGACACGCTGCCCATCGGCAATCAAGGTGGTGGAGAGAGTCGTATCACCTACGTTAAGCGCTCTGGCGGGTATTTCTACAGGAGGTGACAGATCAACACGTCGAAACACAATGCCGTTGTCAATCGGTGCCGGCGACAAACCCAGGTAGACTTTTTCCCCTGTGTGTAAGCCGATACCCGTTGCTTTAATCGGGTTGCGCAATGTGCGTTGTCTAATCATCTTCTTGTTGGCCCTTTTTATGTTAACCGCCGCATGCGGTTAATGAGCGCTTAGTCCGCTTGGCGACGCAAGAACGCAGGAATGTCAAAATAATCACCCCCTGCATCAAGGTCGGGCAGCTGACGCGCTGTATTCCCCTCTACTTCCGCCTGACGACGCTTAATCGTTGGGCGATCGAAGTCCCTGTAATCTGGCTTAGCCTCACCCGATGAAGCCACGCTTACGGGTTTGACAACAGAAATCGGCTTTTTCTCCTCACCGATGCGATTTAATCCCGTTGCGACCACAGTGACCTTAATTTCGTCGTGCATGTCTGGGTCGATAACGGTACCCACCACAACGGTGGCGTCTTCCGACGCAAACTCTTCAATCGTGTCACCCACATCAGAGAACTCGCCTAAAGCCAAATCTAGACCTGCGGTGATGTTCACCAAAATGCCGCGGGCGCCGCGCAGATCGATGTCGTCGAGTAGCGGACTTTGAATCGCTTTTTCGGCGGCTTCACGCGCTCGGTCTTCGCCGCTAGCTCGGCCGGTTCCCATCATGGCCATACCCATCTCTGACATAACGGTCTTCACGTCGGCGAAATCGACGTTGATCATACCCGGACGGATAATCAAATCTGCAATGCCTTGGACGGCGCCCAAGAGTACATCATTCGCCTCGCGGAAGGCATCCAATAAGCTGGTATTTTTCCCCAAAACCTCCAGCAGACGCTCGTTCGGGATGGTGATTAACGAGTCGACGTACTGCTCGAGTTCGGCCAAACCTTGAGCCGCGATCGAGTTCCGTTTTTTGCCTTCAAACGAGAATGGACGCGTCACAACGGCAACGGTCAAGATGCCCAAGTCACGAGCTACCTCGGCCACGACCGGCGCAGCACCGGTACCCGTACCGCCACCCATACCCGCGGTAATAAACACCATATCCGCGCCGCGAATCGACTCGGCAATACGGTCGCGGTCGGCAAGCGCTGCGTCGCGTCCCACCATTGGATTGGCACCGGCGCCCAAACCTTTAGTGATGTCACCGCCCAACTGTAAGCGCGTTTTAGAATCGATATCGTTCAAAGCCTGCGCATCGGTATTGGCACAGATAAAATCGACACCTTCGATTTGATTCGCAATCATGTGCTTCACGGCATTACCGCCACCGCCGCCAACACCCACAACTTTGATGACTGCTGATTCTGGTACGTTATCAATAAGTTCAAACATAGCTACTTCCTCTCTCCTGTCACTGACGTGACGTTTCTCCACAGAACGGCCTAAGCCGCACTTTTAATAATTTGATTGCATCCACTCTTTCAACTTGGCCAGCAAGCCTGGACCTTCAGCACGTTTGCGACGGCCTTTGGCGTTGTTCTGGCGTGAATGTGCTGCGCCATATTCCAGCAAGCCTACAGCCGTTGCATAAATTGGGTTGCGGACAATGTCAGTTAAGCCTTTGACCCGTGTCGGAGCTCCTACACGTACGGGCATGTGAAAGATCTCTTCGGCAAGCTCAACCACACCTTCCATCTTCGAAGTCCCGCCGGTTAGGACGACACCCGCAGGAATAAGGTCTTCAAAGCCACTGCGACGCAGCTCGGCTTGGACCAAGGTAAACAGCTCGTCATACCTTGGCTCTACGACTTCCGCAAGCGATTGGCGCGACAGATCCCGTGGCGGGCGATCACCGACGCTGGGCACTTTGATGGTCTCGTCTGCCGAGGCCAACTGAGTCAGGGCACAGGCGTATTTGATCTTGATTTCTTCGGCGTATTGCGTGGGGGTCCGCAAAGCCATAGCGATGTCGTTAGTGACTTGATCACCTGCGATCGGAATGACTCCGGTGTGACGAATCGAGCCCTCGGTGTAGATAGCGATATCGCTGGTACCGCCACCAATATCCACCATACAGACGCCTAATTCGCGCTCGTCGTCGGTCAGCACCGAGTAGCTCGAAGCGACCTGTTCAAGGATAATTTCATCAACGTCTAAACCGCAGCGCTTAATGCACTTTTCGATGTTCTGGGCCGCGTTTACGGCGCAGGTAACCAGATGCACTTTTGCTTCTAAACGCACGCCCGACATCCCCAAGGGCTCACGAATACCCTCCTGATTGTCGATCACGTACTCCTGCGGCAGTATGTGTAGAATTTTTTGGTCCGCAGGAATCGCGACCGCTTGCGCGGCATCCAGCACGCGCTCGAGGTCAGCGTCGATCACCTCGCCATCTTTAATCGCCACAATGCCGTGCGAATTCAAGCTGCGCACATGACTCCCCGCAATACCCACATACACCGAGCTAATCTGGCAGCCTGCCATCAACTCAGCTTCTTCAATCGCGCGCTGCACCGACTGAACCGTAGACTCGATATTGACTACAACACCCTTTTTCATGCCGCGCGAAGGGTGTGATCCCATGCCGATGATTTCGGTATCACCATTGGCATCGACCTCGGCCACCAAGGCAACGACTTTTGATGTGCCAATATCGAGCCCCACAATGATTCGGTTTTGTGTCTGACTCACCATATTAATCTCCCCCTCCGCTTCGGCTCGCGAACCCCGAAAGCACCTGCACTTGATTTGGATTTGCCACGGCCAAGGCGTTGCGATAGCGCACATCAATTGCCAAAGCTGCGTCGCTGTCAGCGCCGTAACGTTCATGCCAATCTAAAAATCGCTGAAAGCGCGTTAATTGCGCCCGACGCCCAAGCTTTACACTCAGACCGTTGTGCATTAAGACACTCAATTGCCCCAGCGAGTCCATGCTAAGACTCTCAAGGCGGAGGGCGGTATCGCCCAGCAATGCCGACAGTTGCAGATACAGATCCATAAGCTCTGACTGCTGATTTAAATCGCCCGAGAGTTTGGGTAACACCAGACCCTCGCTCCCCGGCACGGGCTCAAACACCTGCCCCTCAGAATTCAAGAACGATCCGTCACCCCACAAGGCAACCGGTGTGTGAGGCTTAATCTCTAAGCGCATCGTATTCGGCCACACCCGCGTCGCCGCGGCGGATTGGATCCAGGGTAAGGTTTCCAATAGCGCTTCGGTTTGTTCTAGCTCCCAGTCCGCTGCGGTTTCAGCGACGTTTTCAACCAGCCACCCTTGAAGCGCCTGACGGTGTAACTCGCCGATTTCACCCACAATGACGACCCGTTCCAGAGGCTGAGTCACGATATTAACGAACACCGTTGTCATGCCAGCCAATACCAAGGTAAGGGCCAGGACAGACGGTAGTGACTGCCCAAAACGACGAGCCTGCGCCAGCCCTGAGTAATATTTTTGCAGGAGCTGGGCTTTCTTCATGAGTGCACCTCGACTCGAGCCAAGCTCAACTCAATGATCTCGCGCAATAAGCCCTGCACACTCAACCCAGCGGCTTTGGCCGCCATTGGCACTAGGCTGTGCGAGGTCATTCCAGGCACCGTGTTGGCTTCTAAGATGTAGGGCTGGCCTTGCTGATCCACCATAAAATCGACTCGCCCCCAAACCGCACAATCAATCGCTTTAAAAGCCGCAAGCGCTAGGTCCGCGAGCTCCGCCTCTCGCTCTTTACTTAAACCGCAGGGGCAAAAGTACTGGGTATCGTTCGAAACATACTTAGCGTGGTAGTCATAAAAGATTTCGTGGGCCTGCAAGCGAATAGCCGGTAGCGCGCGATCGCCCAGAATGGCGACCGTATACTCTTCACCAACAATACGTCGCTCGGCAAATACCGGGCCTTGATACTCGCTTGCACTCTTGTAGGCCTGAGCCAGCTCTTCCGCTGAGCTCGCAATACTCATGCCGATACTCGAGCCTTCATAAGCAGGTTTTACAAAAACCTCACCAAGGGACTGTATGACCGCTTCAAAATCGGTGTCAGACGCCAATACAGCGGCTTCAGCAACAGGCAAACCCGCATCTCGCCAAATCGCTTTGCTGCGCAACTTGTCCATTCCCAGTGCGGCACCGAGTACGCCTGAACCCGATTGCGGCAAGCCCAAGGTCGCCAATAAACCCTGCACCGAACCATTCTCGCCCGAGCCACCGTGCAGAATATTAAACACAAAATCGACGCCATCGAGCTGTTCGAGCCAATTGCTGTTCACTGGATCGACCGATCGCACCTGTGCGCACAGAGGCGCTAAATTGTCGACCACGGTCGCTCCACTCATCAGCGACACTTCTCGCTCTGATGAAGTGCCACCTAACAGGACAGCGACGACGCATTGATCAAGGGCTTTAGTGAACATGTTTAAGGCCCTCGTAATCCACTTGTACCAAATTGTGGGCCAAAGACGTGATGTTGCCCGCACCTTGGGTAATCAAGACGTCGTCGGCGGCAAGAATCGAGGCCAACAGCTCAGGAACCTCATCAATACCCGCAGCATAGATGGGGTCAACGAGGCCACGCTGGCGAATGCTACGAGCCAATGATTTACTGTCCGCACCCGGTATTTCAGCCTCACCGGCAGCATACACATCCAATAAAATCAGGACATCGCAGCGGCTTAATACCCGCACGAAGTCGTCGTAAAGATCACGTGTACGGGTAAAGCGATGCGGTTGATACACCATAACAACGCGTGATTCGGGCCACACTTGAGCCGCAGAATTTAATGTCGCCTCGACCTCCGTGGGGTGATGGCCATAGTCGTCAACCAAAACCGCTTGTCCACGCGCGTGCTGCAAGCGTCCCAACTGCTCAAAACGCCGCCCTACACCGGCGAAGTTGGCCAAACCATCTTGCACGGCCGCGATCGGTAAGCCCTCATCTAAGGCAACAGCCGCGGTGGCCGCAGCGTTGAGCACATTGTGTAAACCGGGTGAGTTAACCCGCAGCGCCAGCACCCCGTGATTAGGCGTCTGCAGTTGAAAATCGCTGGCTGCACCGGCAGCTTTAATACTGCGGATACAGTAGTCTGCGTCAGGGTCTTGACCATAGGTCAATATCGACCGGTTAATCTGGGGGATCAATGCTTTGATTTCTGGGTCATCTAGGCACAATACTGCCGACCCGTAGAACGGCAGATTATGCAAAAATTCGATAAACGTTTTGCGAAGCTGCTGTAAATCGCCACCGTAGGTATCCATGTGATCCGCTTCGATGTTGGTCACCACCGATACCATTGGCGTTAAGTGTAAGAATGATGCGTCACTCTCATCCGCCTCAGCAATCAGGTAGTGACTGGCGCCGAGTTTCGCATTACTACCGGATTGATTGACCCGACCGCCAATGACGTATGTGGGGTCGAGCCCTGCTGCGGCAAATACGGAAGCGATCATACTGGTCGTCGTGGTTTTACCGTGCGTTCCAGCTACCGCAATACCGTGGCGATAGCGCATAAGCTCAGCCAGCATCTGTGCGCGCGGCACGGTTGGAATACGCGCATCGCGCGCCGCCTGATATTCTACGTTATCAGGCGCCACAGCTGTGGAAGTTACCACGACATCCACATCCTTGACGTAGTCCGCTGAATGCCCGATGAACACCTCGACACCCGCTCGAACCAGACGTTCGGTCACCGCCGACTCGCGCATATCAGAGCCCGACACTTGATAGCCTAGGTTCGCCAACACTTCGGCGATGCCGCTCATACCCGAACCGCCCACGCCAATAAAATGAATACGCTTGATGCGGCGCATCGCTGGTACAGCAAAACTTTGGGGATTACGCGCCACCTAGCACCTCCTCACAAGCTTGCACGATGCGATCCGTCGCGTCCGTTTTAGCCGCCTGTTTCGCGGCCCGAGACATCGCCGCTAAGGTCTCAGGTTGACGCAACCACTGAGCCCATTGGCTCGACAAATCGGCCGCGTTGAGAGTGTCTTGCTCGATGACAATCGCCGCACCGGCGTTTACCAAGTGTTGCGCGTTTTTGCGTTGATGATCATCAATGGCAATGGGCAAAGGTATCAGCGCCGCAGGACACGCCGCGGCTAACAGCTCGGAACAAGTGAGAGCACCCGCTCGAGCGACAACGACATCAGCCCAAGCAAAGGCTGCGGCCATATCGTCAATAAAGGGCGAGATACGGACGTGCGTGATACCCCGAGCGGCATACATTGCGCCAACATCGGCCATGTGTGCTTGTCCAACTTGGTGCCAAACAGATAAGCCATCGCTCGCTTCGTTAGTCTCAAATTGCGCGACCGCATCGGGAATGACTCGGTTAATCGCCAAAGCACCCTGCGAACCACCCAGTACCAATACGCGTAAATCGCGCTGGCCGTCAAAGGCTTGACGTTGCTCTCCGACCGCAACAATTTCGGCGCGCACTGGGTTACCCACCACCTCAGCGTTAACCGAAGCATTAAAAGCACCGTCGAACGCGGCGAAGATACGCGACGCAATTCGGCGCAACCAGCGGTTAGTGCTACCCGCGACAGCGTTCTGTTCGTGAATAAATAGTGGTCGCCCCATCAGCATCGCAGCGACACCACCAGGGGCCGCCACGTAGCCCCCCATACCGATCACCAACGAAGGGCGATGGCGCAACATCAAAAATGTGGCCTGCTCAATAGACCAGATCAATCGAGCAACACCACTGACGATGCGCGTCAACGATTTGCCGCGCAGGCCCCTGACGGATAAGTTGTGCAGAGGAATGCCCGCGGCGGGAACGATACGCGCCTCGAGCCCAGCTTGCGTGCCCAACCAACTCACCCGATAACCTTTGACCTCCAGCGCTTTTGCCACCGCCAAGGCCGGAAAGATGTGACCACCTGTGCCACCTGCCATCATCATCACCAAGGGAGCCTTCTTCATGACTTAGGCCTCCTTGGTTCGGGTTTGTCACACTCCCGCGTCATGCGCAGAGCGATCGCTAACAAACACAGAGTCACAATCAAAGAGCTCCCGCCAAAGCTGATCATGGGCAGCGTTAGGCCTTTAGTGGGGAGCAAACCCATGCTCATGCCCATACTGACAAAGACTTGGCCAGAGAGCATCAATGCAATTCCGGCGAAGACGTGACTCTCGAAGGTACGCTGTACCGACAGTGCCCGGCGGCTCCACCACAGCAACCGCGAAATGAGCGCGATAAACACCAACAGCAGACCGATCGAGCCAATAAAACCGGTTTCCTCGGCCCAAATTGAGAACACAAAATCGGTGTGGGCTTCTGGCAAGTAAAACAACTTCTGGACCGATTGACCAAAACCCACGCCGGCCAACTCGCCACGCCCAAAGGCAATTAACGATTGAGTGAGCTGAAAGCCAGTGTTAAACGGGTCTGCCCACGGATCTTGGTAAGCCAAAAAGCGTTGTAAGCGATACGGCGCAAAGGCCACCATGCCCACACCGATCAACGCCAAACCGAGCGCAACAATCGTGAACTGCATCAAGCGCACGCCGGCCAGAAACAGCATACCTAAGGCCGTTCCGCAGACAATAACTGTGGCGCCAAAATCGGGCTCTAACAGTAACAACACGCTCAAAATACCCAGAATCACGAGCGGCTTGATGAAGCCTGTCCAACTTTCACGGACCTCATCTTCGCGACGACGCAAGTAAGACGCCAAGAACAGTACCAACGCCGCTTTCGCCACTTCAGAGGGTTGTAGATTCACGATCACCAGTGGAATCCAGCGCTGTGCGCCATTCACTTCGCGCCCAACACCCGGAATAAGAACAACCACCAGTAAAGCGATTGCGATCAACAACCAGATCCACGAGGTACCGTCCCAGAACCGCGGCGGAATCTGGTACACCAGCGCGGCGGCAAGGGTCGCGACGCACAGATAGATTGCGTGCTTCATCGCGTGATACCACGCCCATCCGTAGGTCGTTTCTGCGTAGTCAACCGAGGCGCTGGCGATGGCCAGCAAACCCACACAGCACAACACACAGATGCACGTGATTAGCCAGCGGTCGAAAGCCGCAGCAGCTGGGTTAGAGGTCACCACGCTATTCATGGGCACCTCCAGGCAGTGATGAAACGCAATCCGAGAACTGGTCACCGCGGTCTTGATAATTTTTAAACTGATCCATGCTCGCACACGCTGGCGACAACAGAACGGTATCGCCGGGCTGTGCAATTTCAGCTGCTCGGCTAACCGCCTGCTGCAAATTCTCGACTTGAATCGCAGGTCTAAGCAGGGGTAGAGCCGCCAATTCGCCCGCTGCTTCGCCGAATACGATCACTTCGCGAACGTAGCGGTTGATGGCGGGCACCAAGGCACTAAAATCTTGCCCCTTGCCCAGCCCCCCGGCCAGTAATACAAGATCACTGTTTGGACCAATACCTTCAATAGCAGCCAAGGCCGCACCCACATTCGTCGCTTTGGAGTCATTAATGTAGGTAACACCGGCGATGGTCTGCACGACTCGGCAACGGTGAGGCAACCCACTAAAGGTTCGTAAAGTCGCCGCCATCGCCTCGGCTGCAACGTCAAAGCAAGCGGCGATGGCACAAGCGACCAAAGCATTCAGGTGGTTGTGCCGCCCACGCAACGCCATCTCAGACACGTCAATAATCTTGCTAACGCCCATCCATAGGGCATCGTTCAACAATTTAAACTCAGCATCGCGATGAGCTTTTGCACCATAACGAGTCACTTGCACGGTGCTATCGACTAAAGGTTGGGTCAGCACGTCGTCGTCATTGACCACCACCGCTTTAGCCTTTCTAAAAATGCGGTGTTTTGCCGCGTGGTAAGCGGCCATTGAGCCATGGTGGTCAATGTGATCCGCGGTGACGTTCAAAACAACCGCCACATCCAAACCCAGAGCATTCGAGCGCTCTAACTGAAAGCTGGACATCTCGAGCACATACACTTCGATGTCGTCGTCAAGAATGGCCAGCGCCGCGGGCGATAAATTACCGCCCACTGCCGCTCGCAGACCGGCTTTGGCCAGCATCTCGCCAACCAGAGTTGTTACCGTGGACTTACCGTTGGAGCCAGTAATACCGATGACCGGCGCCTTGGCAGCTTCCATGAATAAATCCAAGTCGCCCAAGACCGAGGCACCGCTGGCTTGCGCTTCGATTACCATGGGTTCGCTCAGGGCGATACCGGGGCTTACCACCCAGGTAACGCTGGAATCATAATAATCTTGCGGCACGCTCTCGCGGTATAAGGGAACCTCAGGATGCACATCTGCAAGCCATGAGGTATTGGGTGGCTGCTTGCGTGTATCCACGACACTTACAGTTTTACCCTGAGCACGCAAATGGTTTACTACCGATACACCGGTCTCGCCCAATCCCACCACAAGGTAGCGTTGGTCAGAGGCGATAAGCTGTTGGCGTGAGGATACGTTCATGCGCCTACCTCAACTTCAGGGTCGCAAGACCAAACAAGACCAACATGACTGTGATAATCCAGAAACGCACGATAACTCTGGGCTCCGGCCATCCCTTCAACTCGTAGTGATGATGAATGGGCGCCATTCGAAACACGCGTTTACCGGTGAGTTTAAACGAGGCTACCTGAATAATGACCGACACAGTTTCCAGTACGAAAATACCACCCATAATGAAGAAAACGATCTCGTGCCGAGTAATCACCGCCACACAGCCCAAAGCGGCGCCTAGGGCCAGCGCACCAACATCGCCCATAAAGACTTGGGCTGGGTAGGTGTTGAACCACAAAAACCCGAGGCCAGCGCCGGCAACCGCGCCACAGAAGACTGCCAATTCTCCGCTACCCGGGACGTAAGGAATCAGCAAATATTCCGCAAAGTCCACTCGCCCTGTCAGGTAGGCGATAATACCCAGAGCGGATCCCACCATGACCGAGGGCAAAATAGCGAGGCCGTCGAGGCCGTCAGTTAAATTTACGGCATTGCTGCCACCGACAATGACAAAGTAGGTCAGCACAATCGAAAACCAACCTAAAGGTACGATCCAATCCTTCAGGAACGGCACATACAGTTCGGTCATTGCATCCAGACCCGAGAAGGCGTAGAGATAGTACGCCGCGGCCAATCCTAATACCGATTGCCAGAAATACTTCCAGCGCGCAGGCAGGCCGCGCGAATCGCGTTCGACGACTTTTCGATAGTCATCGACCCAGCCCACAATACCAAAGCCTAGAGTGACTAATAGGGTTACCCAAACATATTGATTCTCGAGGTCACCCCACAGCAAAGTGCTCAGCGCAACCGAGCTTAAAATTAAAATACCCCCCATAGTGGGTGTTCCAGCTTTGACGAGATGCGTTTGTGGGCCGTCATCGCGAACCGCTTGGCCGACTTTTAAACGATGTAGGTAGCGGATCGTCGCTGGACCGGTGATCAGTGCAATGGCAAGGGCCGTTCCGGCCGCTAATATGCTGCGCAGCGTTAAATAGCCGAAGACTCGAAACGAGGTATCAAATTGGCTTAAGTACTCGCTCAACCACACTAGCATGCTGCACCCCCAAGCATCTGCAAATGAGAAGCAACACGATCCAACCGCGCACTGCGCGACGCCTTTACTAGAATCCAATCGAACACGGGTACGCTGCGCAATTCATCTATGATGGCCTGAGTATCGGCAAAGTATCGCAGTCGGCTATCTGTTAAGTCAGGCCAACTCGCACCGCTCAACCAAATCTCGTTCACTGATCCGGCGAGCGCTTGCTCGATAACTTGCCGATGATACTCGTCGCTATTTACACCCAACTCAGCCATGGGTCCTAGTATGGCGAGACGCGCCCCCGGGCTGCGCTCCAGCGCCGCTAAAGCCTGACGCATCGCTTCAGGGCTCGCGTTGTAAGAGTCATCCACCAATGTCGTTTTATCTGACAAGATGATTCGAGCCAGACGCCCTTGAACGGCCTGAACAGAGGCCACCTGTGCAACGATCGTGTCCAAGCTCATACCGCAGGCCAAACAGGCCCCGACACTGGCCGCGATGTTAGACGCGTTGTGGGCGCCGACTAAACCAGAAACCACCTCGCACTCGCCTGCCGGGGTTCTCAATCGCAGGGCAAGGCCTGAAAATCCGCGGTCAGACACATCCAAGATCTGAATATCATTGGCTTCAGAGTAACCAAAGGTCACTATCTTGCCGGCCGCTCTAGTTTGCCAAGCACTCAAGTAAGGTGAGTCTCCAGGCATAACAGCAACATCGGTCGGTTTCATACCGTCAAAGATTTCACCTTTGGTCTGCGCTATCACGTCAATCGACCCAAAGGTTTCCATATGAGCTGGGAGCACCGCCGTTAGAATTCGCACATTGGGTTCAACCAGAGCACACAAATAGGCAATATCACCCTTAAAGCGAGCACCCATTTCCACCACGGCAAATTGATCCTCTGGGCCCAGCTCTAACAGGGTGAGAGGCACCCCAATCTCGTTATTGTAGTTTCCCTGCGTCGCACTGGTGGCACCCTGTGCACTCAGGATATGGGCAACTGTCGATTTGACAGTGGTCTTTCCGGCACTTCCGGTTATACCCACAAAGGTCGCGGCAGACGATTGGCGGACGCTTTTTGCCCATTCAGCTAGCGCAGACAAGCAATCTTCAACTCTAATCTGCGTGATCTCAACCGGCACCCAACGTTCGACGAGGGCAGCCACAGCGCCTCGCGCACGAGCCGCTTCGACATAGTCATGTCCGTCGGCTTTGTCACCTTTGAAAGCGACAAACAAATCACCCGACTGAACATGGCGCGAGTCGAAATTCAAACCTTGAATATACGCCGCTGAACCACGAGTTTGAGCGTCCAGCAAGAAGGCTAACTGATCAGAGGAAATACGGGTGTTCATGCGCATTTCCTCAAGTTCAAAGCGGCTTGCGCCACTTCCCGATCCGAAAAAGGAAACGCAACATCGCCAATAATCTGCTCGGTCTCGTGACCTTTGCCTGCGATTACCAGTGTGTCACCAGGGGATGCCGCCATGATGGCCGATTCAATGGCGACTGCGCGGTCTTCTATGACCAAACGTGCATGGGCGCAGCCAACTTGAATATCGTCTAGTATCTTAGAAGGGTCCTCCGCTCTTGGGTTGTCACTGGTCAACACCACCCAATCGGCGCCCTCTGCCGCAGCCCGCCCCATCAATGGACGTTTCGATTTATCGCGATCGCCGCCACAACCAAATACCACCCATAAATCGTTTTTGACGGTAGGTCTAAGCACCTGCAACACCCGCGCGATAGCATCAGGCGTATGCGCATAATCGACGTAAACGGCCACATCGCTGTCCAAACCAACGCGCTCCAGCCGACCTGGGACACCCCGCAGTCGTCCAGCGGCAGCGACTAAATCCTCAAAACGCAGACCTTCCGCCCGCAGCATAAACAGCGCCGTTAGCGTATTGCGCAAATAAAACTCACCCACCAAGGGCAACCGCAGGCGATATTCAAATCCGTCGAGTCGTACCGTCGCCGTCGTACCGTCAGCGTCATACTGAGCGACAACCACTGCATCAGCGTCAGCAACTTCGCCCAAGGTAAACCCTAACACCTGCACGTTAGCGGGCACTTGCGGTCGCAGAGCACGCACCTCAGGGTTATCCAAATCCAGTACCACTGCACGCAACCCCGATAAAGCCAGAATTTGGGCTTTCGCGGCAATGTACTCGGTCATCGTGCCGTGATAATCCAAGTGATCTTGGGTGATGTTCGTGATCGCCGCAGTGGTAATATTCAACCCCGTCAGGCGATGTTGCACCAGACCATGTGACGAGGCCTCGAGAGCAGCCCAACGCACGTTCTGCGCCGCCGCTGAGGCCAGAAACCGGTGAATTTCAACCACATCCGGCGTAGTATTGCTGCTGGGACTGAATCCGGTGGGCAGCTGAAAACCTAAGGTTCCAACCGTCGCCGCGGCTTGGTCGAGCTCTCCCAGCAACTGCGCCAGTAACTGCACCGTCGAGGTTTTACCGTTCGTACCCGTTACTGCAAGCGTTCGCAGCTCCTGCTTGTCCGTTTCAAAAAATCGCATCGCGACAATACCCGAGATAGCTCGCACATCGCTCACCACCACCAGCCCGATATGGTCGGGTAAATTCATTTCCTCGTCAGCGATAATTCCGCTGGCACCGCGAGCTACCGCATCGCTCACGAAATCGACACCTCGATGCGTATGCCCAGGCACCGCGATGAATAGGCTACCGAGCGATGCAGCGCGACTGTCCGTTACAATGCCTGTAATTTTCGCGTCGCGAACACAGTAACCCAGATCTGCGCACAACTCTGACAACATGACGACACGCTCAGCCATCGCTTGACTCCCCTGCCACCGACTGTCGTGCTGCGGCTAACTGAATAACTGGGGACTGCTGATTGGGTGCCTCACCCAAAATTCTCAACATCGCGGCCGTCATGTCGGCGAATACTGGCGCTGCAATGGCTCCACCTCCAACCGACTCGCCTTTTGGCTCGTTAACCATGACAACCGTCACAAAGCGCGGATTCTCGGCCGGAGCCATACCAGCAAACCACGCGATATAACGCTTACGATCGTAACCACCGGCACCGGCTTTGTGCACAGTGCCCGTTTTACCAGCCACGCTAAAGCCTGGCACGTTAGCCAGGATGCCAGTACCACCCTTGGCTGTTACTGTACCCAGCATATCCCGCAGCTCCGACGCTATCGCAGGCGTTGTCACCGGCATCGCGGGTGGCCTATTTGCCTTAGCAGTAGCAACCAAGGTCAATGGCTGTAAGCGACCAGAGTTAGCAATGGCACCATAGAACGCAGCCAGCTGAGCCGGCGACACCGTCACACCATAACCAAAAGCGAGTGTCGCTTGCTCGATGTCGCTCCAGCGCGACTGCTGCGGCAACAGACCGGCCGTTTCACCAGGAAACCCAATACCAAGTGGCTGCCCAACACCAAAACGCTGCAACACCGGCAGTAGCGAATCACGTCCAATATCCAAAGCCAGCTGTGTGGTACCAATTTGGCTTGATTTTGCCAGAACGCCGGCCAGAGTGAGCTGCCCGTAATCGACCGGGTCTTTAAAGGTTTTACCTTGCACCACCATCCAGCCGGGGCTGGTATTAAAGACCGTGTCGGCGCTGTAACGCCCAGTTTCTAGCGCCGCCACCGCCGTCAGAGCCTTCAAGGTAGAGCCCGGTTCGTACTGATCAACGAACACTCGGTTACGAGCCGCGCTGGCCGAGAATGTACTGCGATCGTTAGGGTTGAAACTGGGGTAGTTCGACACCGCCAAAATCTCACCGGTATGACTGTCAATCGTAATTGCTGAGGCCCCCATGGCCTCAGATTTAGCCACGACAGACTGTAAGGCGCGGTATTGAACATACTGCAGACGCAAGTCGATACTAAGCCGCACATCGCGCCCGTCAGCGGCGGTTGACTCAATACCAACGTCGCGAATCGCCTTGCCAGAGCGGTCTTTAATGTATTTTTTCCGCCCAGGGGTTCCACTTAGCACGTGATCAAAGGCAAGCTCCAAACCGGATAGCCCCGTATCGCTGTCGCCCGTCAAACCGATCAGCTGCGCAGTCAGATCAGCCGCCGGATAAAAACGCTTATAGTCACGTTGTGCTACCAGACCAGGCATACCACTCGCCAACACGGGTGCTGCCTGTTCTGGAGTCACGTGTTTTTTGACATACATGAATTGGCGGTCTTGGTACTGCTGAAACCTGTGTTTGAGCTCTTTAACGTCAAGCGCCAAGAGACGGGCCAGGGTATCGAGATTAGAGACATCAAACTGCTGGGGATTTAAAGACAGGGTCAGCACGGGTGTCGAGACGGCTAAAAGCTGCCCGTTACGATCTAAAATCGCCCCACGATGCGCTGGAATTTGGGCGTAGCGGACGGTTCGCGCATCTCCCTGACTCTGTAAAAACTGTTGTCCCTGCTCGACATCCAATAACTGCAACATGGCCAAACGCCCTATTAAGGCCACCGCCAGAATCAGTAAAAAGGCAAGGCAAAGCAGAAAGCGCCAAGAACCCGCCTGGACTTCACCGGCAACCCTACTCACTGGGCACCACCCGTATTTGAGTCGGTGATGCTGCCACCATGTCCATGTCGGCACTGATATCGTCGACGCGATCCATGCGCGTGTACGTACTCAACTCGAGCAACAGGCGACTCGACTCGTCACGTAAAAACCACTGGCGACTCTCGGCTACCTGGAGCTGCGTGGTCACATTACGCGTTTGCTGGGTGACACCAATAACGGCAAACCCGCTCAACACCACAGCCAGTGCCAGCAATATGACTTGCCACAGTCGCAAACTCATTGCCGACGCTCCGCGATTCTAAGCACGGCACTCCGCGCTCGGACATTTGCCTGTACCTCACGCTCAGATGGCTTTATGGCTTTACCCACCAACGCCAAGGGACCTCGCATTGTGTCACCCTGCACGGGAACGCCGCGGGGGACTTTCGGCCCCTGAGAAGCCTTCCGCATAAATTGCTTCACCTTGCGGTCTTCTAAGGAGTGAAAGCTGATAACCGCCAAACGACCACTAGGTGACAAGCAATCCACCACGACGTCTAGCAGGACATCTAAGTCCTCAAGTTCTCGGTTAATCGCAATTCGCAAGGCCTGAAAGGTTCGAGTAGCCGGGTGCTTGTGTTTTTCCCAACGCGGATGCGCGGCTTTAACGAGCTCAGCGAGTTGCAGGGTCGTTGTGATGGGGCTGTCAGCGCGGGCCTTGACAATGGCGGCCGCAATACGACGCGCAAAACGTTCTTCACCATAGTCGCGCAGCACCGAAATCAAATCAGTCTCTGAGACCCCCTGCAGATACTCAGCTACCGTTTGTCCGCTCGAGTTATCCATGCGCATATCCAGAGGACCTTGGCGCTGAAAAGAGAAGCCACGCTCATCTTGATCTAACTGGGGACTAGAAACCCCCAAGTCCAGTAGCACACCATCAACACCCGCCCAACCTAATTGACGCAAGGCATCAGGCAAATCGGCGAAGCTACCGTGATAAACCGATACTCGACCGTCCTCAGCCGCCAAGGCCTGGGCAACTTCGATAGCTTGCGGGTCTTTATCCATCACTAGGACGGCAGCGTCATCATTCAGCAGAGCCAACAGCGCGCGTGTGTGACCTCCGCGACCAAAGGTGCCGTCGACATAGCGGCCCGACAAAGGGCCAACCAGCCCTTGCAGCGACTCTTCTAGCAATACCGACTCGTGCATCCTGACACCTACAGTGTGAGTGACATGAGTTCTTCCGGCAGCTCAGTATCGGCACCGGATTCCAACAACGCTTTATCTCGTTCGGACAACCACAAGTTTTCTGACCATATTTCCAGCTTGTTACCCTGTCCCACCAAGACCAGCTTCTTATCTAAGTTGGCGTACTCTCGCAGGGGGGCGGGAAGCAACAATCGACCATTCGCATCCATCTCTAAATCGGTGGCGTAGCCCAACGTGAGCCGCTGAAAACGTTTAACCGCAGGCTTTAAGGCGGGCAAAGCCTGAATTTGATCTTGAATCACTTCCCATTCGGGCAGAGGGTACAAGGCCAGACACGCCACCTGTGTATCGATGGTAATAACGACCTCACCAGAGCAATGGCCGAGCAGAGGCTCGCGATGCTTGGCAGGAATTGCCAATCGCCCTTTCGCATCCATATTGATGTGATGCACGCCTCTAAACACCGAAAACCGCCCCTTTTTTATCTCAGTAAATCCACAAAAAACCAGATTTACCCACTTTTCTCCACTTTGCGACACTATAGAGGTGCACGAACACCCCTGTCAAGGAGACGAAAATCGGAAAAATGTTGCTATTTCAGTCAATTAGCACCCTAGATCTAGGGTAGCGATGGATGCCAGCAGCATCTAATACTTAAGAATTTTCACGGATTAACACAACCCTAAGGCCATGTAGTTACATTCTACTTTAAGGGAAATCCAAAAAAAGAATAGAAATCTGATCTTTTAGCACTAAAAAGTATAAAAAAAGAGTCGGTCGATAAGCCGGGTTCTGTCGTGGACGATCATTCCTCTGCGACTGATGTCGCCATCAGCCTGTAGCGACCTACCCGAACTCACCGCGGGTCACGGCTAATGAGTTCCTATTTGGTCTTGCTCCAAGTGGGGTTTACCATCGCCAAATCTGTTACCAGATTTGCGGTGCGCTCTTACCGCACCTTTTCACCCTTACCAACCGAGGTTGGCGGTTTCCTTTCTGCTGCACTTTCCGTAGGCTCGCGCCCCCCAGGCGTTACCTGGCACTCTACCCTATGGAGCCCGGACTTTCCTCCAGAAGCAGAAGCTTCCAGCGATCGCCTGACCGACTCGCCGCGAGGTTACCCCGTGTCGGCGTTTCAAGCAACCGAATTCTTGTTGTCTAACAACCACTCGTACAAGGGCTTTTTCTTTAACCCCAGATAATCGGCCACCATCGCTGCAGCGACTTTGGGCGGTGCGTACTCAGCAATTTGACCCAACAGCTCTTGCTCCTGTTCGCCAAAGTCGGCTTCGGTCTGGTCGCTACCGCGCACCAGCACAACAAACTCTCCCCGCTGTTGATTGCTGTCTTGAGCCACGAATTCGACCAATTCACCTAAGGTTCCGCGCCGAATCGTCTCAAAGGTTTTTGTCAGCTCTCGGCAAATACAAGCCTCGCGTTCGGCACCATAAACCGCCACCGCATCCGCCAACATCGACACAATACGGTGAGGCGCCTCGTAGAAAATCAAAGTGGCCGCCTCAAACGCGAAACTCGCCAACCAAGAGCGTCTCGCGCTGTCTTTGGCCGGCCCAAAGCCAACAAACAAAAAGCGATCTGACGGTAAGCCCGCAGCCGAAACAGCCGCGATGGTTGCACTGGGACCAGGAATAGGCACGACTCGGATACCCGCGTCTTGCGCGGCGCGGACAAGCTGATAGCCTGGGTCTGAAATGAGTGGGGTCCCGGCGTCACTCACCAAAGCGCACGCACCGCCACCGTCGCAGATCGATCGTATTTTCTCAATCATCGCATCCGTTGAAGAATGCTCATGGTAAGTTGTCACTGAGCGTTCTATGCCGTGATATTGCAGCAATTTACGCGTGTGACGCGTATCTTCGGCAGCCAGTAATTCCACATCCTTCAGGATGCGCAAGGCGCGAAGCGTGATATCATCCAAATGTCCAATAGGTGTTGCTACAATATACAAACCCGATTCCAACGTATGCTCCTTAAATAGGGCGAGCTAAGCGCTAACGATACCATGAAGCACAATGCACTGCTCACATCACTGACTCTAATTGGCTTGAGCGTATTGCTTGCCAGCTGCGGCCAAACACCCAGCAAACCCAGCGTGAAGCCACAAGCGCAAATCGTAGCTCCTACGCAAGATGTGGTAGCAGAATTACCACCGCCCACCGAACCCGAACTTGTGGCCATGCGTGAAGCGCTGACTCAGGCAGAACTTGCCCTAGCTTCAGACCAACCCTACCGCGCGTTGAGTCTTGTCCAGTCTATTCAGTATCACGCGCTGACTAATGAGGAACAGTTACGAGGCGTCTTCTTACAAGCGCAGCTCGAGAGTCAGTTTGGCAGCTACACGCAAGCCCTAGAGCGCTATCAAAGTTTAAGCGGTAAAGATCTCAACATCCTCGGCGTAACAAGCACAGATATCAACCAACGCATTTATCGACTGGCTGTCCTACACCAAGATCACGCAACTATCGTGCGCTATGGCGTGAAATTACTTCTAGACAGCGAGAGCGAGAGCGAGACGCAAGCAAATCGACTCATGACTATCGCACAAGCACTGAGCTACTTGAACAGTGAGCAGCTAGCCGAAATCAACCGACTCTCAGGAAAGCCAGAGCAAACTCTTCTACGAAGTGTTGCCAACGCTAACGCACTCCAACGCAGAGACCTTGGTGCCGGCCTGTGTGACGCATGGAACAGCGTCAGCATTCCCGGCAACCCACTCGAAACCCTTTGCACTGCTGACAGTGATGTTCCGGCCAATAATAAGCTTTTAGTGGCACTCCCTCTTTCCGGTCGTTTACAGGTCGCAGGCGAAGCCATTCTTGACGGCATTATTTTTAGCCACTTAAGCAAGCAAAGCACGACCGAGCTTCACATTGTCGATACTCACGCCAATGATGACCAGGCAATTTTCCAACAACTACAGACGGGCCAATATACTGGCATGATCGGCCCACTCGAGAAAAACCGCGTGCAGGCCTGGCAGTCACTGAGCGCCTTAACCGACGCTCGCATTGTTTCACTTAACACGCCTGAACAAAGCGATAACACGATCAATACACAGCACTTTTATCAGTTCGCGCTCAGCCCCGAGGCTGAGGCGACTTACTTAGCGAACACAGTCTTCGCCTCAGGCGCACGTCGCGTTCTGATCATACGACCCCAGACCGACTGGGGCGCGCGGACCCTGCTAGCGCTTCGCAACCAATGGGACGCTCTTGGGGGAACCGAGATCGCAACGGCAACGTATCGCGGCCAAGAAGACTACGAAAGCAGTCTTCGTGTCGCTCTAGGCGTAGCCGACAGCGCGGCCCGGCGCAGAACTCTCGGAAGGCTGTCAGGCCTATCGATGCACCTACAGGCCCGACGGCGTGAGGACATTGACGCAGTCATCATGTTAGCGAGCACACCCGAAGAAGCGCGATCCATCGTACCCTTACTCGCATTTCACTTTGCCGAAGACTTACCCGTCTACACCGTATCAGCGGCCAACGATCTGCCACATAAGATTGACCACAAAGATCTCGATAAAGTTGTCACAGTGGACATTGCAAGCCTGCTGCCTATTCCCAACGAAACACCCGCTTCCGCCGCATTGGCACGCTTGACCGCATTGGGGATCGACGCCTACGACTTGAGCCAGCTGCCGGACCCTCAGTCGCCACTGAGATCGCTCTATCGCGGCGAAACGGGCCTGCTTTGGATCAATGAGCAGGGTTTTGTGCAGCGACAATGGAAAGTGCTCCAATACGATAGAGACGAACGCAAAACCCTGTAGCAGTCTGGTCCTTTTGGATGCACCCAGATGAACCAAGGACGTATTTACGAGCGGGCCGCCGAGAGATTTTTGTGCAAAGCGGGACTCGAACTCATCGAGCGAAACTTTAGGGGCAGCTACGGTGAAATCGACTTAATCATGCTCGACCGTAGAACCCTAGTATTCATCGAAGTACGGCAGCGCAGCAAGTCACGATTTTATTCAGCGGCGGCCTCGATCTCATCGAAAAAACGATCACGCATTGTGAAAACCGCACTGGGCTTCCTAAAAGATAACCCGATATACCGGGACAACTACTGCCGATTCGACGTCGTGGCCTATGACGATCCATGCGCCTCACCTCTCTGGATAAAAAGCGCCTTTACCGAAGAATAAAAGCAAGTGACAATAGGGGCATGACCGAATACGACCTTATCGCTAATCATTTCGCCAACACGCTGCAGAGCGTGGCAGAGCAGGTAGACTCGCTAGCGCCTGCCATAGAGGCGACAGGGAGCCTTATGGCCGACACCCTCTTGCGAGATGGAAAGCTTATTCTTTGCGGCTTAGGTCCTGATGCAGCTGCAGCACAACTACTGACAACGTACTTGATCAGCCGGTTTGAGCTCGAACGCCCAGCCCTACCAGCGATCAACCTCGCGCAGGGAAGCAGTACGACCACCGGCGTCATCGGCGCAAGCGGCGCCAACGACTTGTTCTCGCGCCAAATTAAGGCCCTAGGTCGCCCAGAAGATACCTTGGTCTGCATCGCCAGCCAGCAGTCGCACACGGCGCTACTAAGAGCAATCCAAACGGCACATGAAATAGACATGGCAGTCGTGCTTTTGTGCAATCATGAGCTTGGCGATTTAAGCAGTCTGATGAGCGGAAACGATGCCAGCATCACCATTCAGGGCGATCGGGCAAGCACAGTATTTGAGCTTCAGATCATGTGTATCCACAGGCTGATCGAGCTGATTGAACACACCTTATTCTTTAACAACATGGACGGAAATTTGTGAACAACGTACTCAAAGCAATATCACTGTCTTCACTTTTATGTCTCAGCGGCTGTGGCTCTATGCTCGCCAGCATGGGTTCCGAGCCGATCAAAGAAGACCCAACGACCAGAACCGTGGGGCAGTCGATAGAGGACAGCTCGATCGAAACAAAAGCCATTGTCAATATCAACGCAGCGGACGAAGCGTTCAAACAAGCAAAAATCGACGTCGATGTCTACAATGGCTATGTATTGATTACTGGCCAAGTGCCCACCGAAGCCCTCAAGCAAAAAGCGTCTGATGTCGTCAAACAAATTCCGAAGGTTCGTCGCATCTATAACGAACTTGAGCTCGCCTCCCCCTCGTCGCTGTTAACGCGATCGAGCGACGCCCTACTCGCTACCAAGGTAAAAACTGTCTTACTTGCTCGTGAAGATATTGAAGGTAACCGCATCGACGTCGTCGTCGAAAACGGCATTGTCTATCTTATGGGGCTTGCGTATCGTGTCGAGGGCGAGCGCGCCATTAACGCCGTATCGGACATTGGTGGCGTGCAGCGCGTTGTCAGTGTTTTTGAATGGCTCGACTAATTATTTAACGACTTTTAGGGCGGGCTTTTTAGGTTTCTCCACCAAGGAGTCTGCCCCACCGTTACTAGGACTCGGCGCAGGTGGCTCTGGGTCGAACATCATCCCTTGGCCGTTTTCTTTCGCATAGATGCCTAATACCGAACTCATCGGCACCCACACGTCCATGGGCTGCCCTGAAAACCGTGCGTTGAAACACACCGCGTCATCAAGCATGTTAAAGTCAACGACCGCGCCTGGAGCGATATTCAGGACAATACTGCCATCCTTAACGTAATCCTGCGGCACAACAACACCGGCACGCGTCGCGTCGACTAATAAATAGGGCGTACAATTATTATCGACAATCCAATCGTACAAAGCCCTAACGAAGTAGGGCTTGCTCGACGTCATGGTGTTGCGACTCATTGGCTTAGCGCATCTCGCGCTCTTGGGGCGATAAGGACTCTTGGAACGCTTCTCGATCAAACAATGAATCCATGTAAGTGAACAAGGGCTTCGTTTGTCGAGTCATTTTCAGATCGATGCCGTATGACGGCAAACGCCACAAGATGGGGGCCAAACAGCAGTCCACCAAGGTGAATTCATCACTCATGAAGAAGGGCTTTTCTGCGAAGATCGGCGCAATTCCTGTAAAGCTATCACCCAGTTCTTTGGCCGCTTTCGCCTTCGCTGGCTCTGAACCATTCTCGATTTTGTCCACCAGCGAGCACCAATCGCGCTCAATACGGTGCATGTACAGGCGGCTTTCAGCACGCGCTACCGGATAAACAGGTAGCAGAGGAGGATGAGGAAAACGTTCGTCCAGGTATTCCATCATGACTTTCGATTCATAAAGCACCAATTCGCGATCCACCAAAGTGGGCAACGAATTGTACGGATTCAAATCCGCAAGCTCTGCCGGAGGGTTCTGCGCATCGACTTCAACCAAATCAACAGTAACCCCCTTCTCAGCCAAAACAATCCGCACGCGATGGCTGTAGTGGCAAGTACTATCAGAGAAAAAAGTCATTGAAGACCGCTTTGTAACGATACCCATGTGTTACCCTCAGTAAGAAGAAGGGGCAGAGCGAGAACATCTACCCCAAAAATATTTAATGAACGTCTTTCCAGTATTCGCGGTTAAGCAACCACGCCAATACGAAGAATAAAACGATAAACATCAAAGTGAATAAACCAATGCGATGGCGTTTTTCAGTCACTGGATCAGCGCTGTAAGACAGGAAGTTAACTAAGTCATAAATAGCCGCATCGAATTCGGCTGTCGTCATCGCTCCAGCTTGTTTGACCTCTAAACGACCACAAGGCACATCTAAAATATCTTCGCCTGTCAGCGGATCGCGTTTCACACCGCCATTGGCAGCATGACCAGGACCCATTGCACACTCTGGCATGCCCTGCAAATCCATCAGAACATGCGGCATACCGACGTCTTTGAATACTTTGTTATTCACGCCGTAAGGACGCGAAGGGTCTGCATAAAAGGTACGCAAGTAGGTGTATAACCACTCAGGCTGGCGCGCGCGCGAAATTAACGTCAAATCAGGAGGCGTCGCACCAAACCACTGCTTCGCAAGCTGCTTATCCATGGCGTTGTTCATTAAGGCGCCCATTTTGACGTCGGTGTCAAACTTCAGGTTAGCCTCGAACAGATCTTCAGGAATCCCTAAGTCGGCTGCAACGCGGTTGTAGCGCTGGTACTGCAATGAGTGGCAACCAAAGCAGTAGTTCATGAACATTTGAGCGCCGCTTTGCAATGACGCCTTATTGCTGTGATCCACTGTAATCTCGTCACAGGGAATGCTACCACAAGCGTACTCAGACTCTGCGCCAACGGCCTTTAACGGTAATACGGTGAGCACCGCGATTACCGCAGCAGCGCCAAGCACACCCATCGCACTCAAACCACCGTCCATGGTCACGCGCTCGGGCACAGGCTTGGTTTTATCCATAGAAGACCAAATCGGCATCGCCAGGAAAAAGAAGAAGTAGAACACTGAGCAAATCTGAGCCAACAGTGTGCGCTCAGGCGTTGGCGCTTTCACACCTAACACACCTAAGATCAAAAACGAAGCAACGAATAATGTCAGCATAACCTTGGTAATGTTGCCTTTATAGCGCCAGCTTTTCACGGGCGAACGGTCTAACCATGGCAACAAGAAAGGAATAGCAACAGACGCCGCAAAGGCGACAAAGCCCCAGAACTTATCCGGAACCGCACGCAACACCGAGTAAAAAGGTGTGAAGTACCATACCGGCGCGATGTGCGCAGGCGTTTTTAGTGCGTTAGCTTCTTCGAAGTTCGCGTACTCGAGGAAAAATCCGCCCATCTCTGGCATAAAGAAGATCACGCCGCAGAAGATGAATAAGAAAACGCCCAGTCCCTGTAAATCGTGCACTGAGTAATACGGATGGAACGCGATCCCGTCTAAAGGTACGCCGTTTTCGTCTTTGTACTTCTTGATATCCACGCCGTCGGGGTTGTTAGAACCAACCTCATGCAGCGCCAACAGGTGCAACACCACGAGCGCCAGGAGTACGATTGGCAAAGCCACGACATGAAGCGCAAAGAAACGGTTCAAGGTGATACCTGAAATCAGGAAGTCGCCACGAATCCAAGTAACAAGATCTTCACCGACAACAGGGATCGCCCCAAACAGCGAGATAATTACCTGGGCACCCCAGTAGGACATTTGCCCCCAAGGCAACACGTAACCCACAAAAGCCTCAGCCATCAGCACAACGAAAATCAGCATTCCGAAAATCCAGATTAGCTCTCGAGGCTTTTGATACGATCCGTACAACAAAGCACGAAACATGTGCAGATACACCACCACGAAAAACGCAGAGGCACCGGTTGAATGCATGTAGCGAATTAACCAGCCAAACTCGACGTCACGCATGATGTATTCAACGGAAGCAAAGGCGCCCTCAGAACTGGGGGTATAGCTCATCGTCAGCCAAATGCCCGTAAGTAACTGGTTGACAAGCACCACCAGTGACAAAAAGCCAAAGAAGTACCAGAAGTTAAAGTTCTTGGGCGCGTAGTATTTGCCCATGTGCGTATTCCACGCGCGCATAATGGGGAGTCGAGCATCGACCCAATCGCGCAAACCTACTAAAGCCTTAATCATTACGCCGCCTCCGCATCGATGCCAATAACAAGAACCCGATCGGATTCAAAAGAGTAAGGAGGTACCACCAAGTTAGTGGAAGCGGGAACGCCTGCATATACGCGTCCCGACAGATCAAACTTTGAACCGTGACAAGGGCAGAAAAACCCGCCCAGCCAAGCATCGCCACCCAGATCGGCAGCGCCGACTTCTGGGCGATACTTTGGAGCACAACCTAGGTGCGTACACAAGCCTTCTACTACGAGCAGCTCCGGACGCAAGGCACGATCCACACCTGAGATGTAGGTCGGCTGCTGCGAAATTGCTGAATCCGGATCCTTCAGGTCGTCGTTGAGCCTGGGTAAATTATCCAGCATCTCTTGAGTTCGGTTCACTACATACACCGGCTTCCCGCGCCACTCAACCACGATCATCTGGCCCGGCTCGAGCTTGGAAATATCCGCCTTGACTGGCGCGCCAGCGGCTTTTGCCTTCGCAGACGGCTGCCAAGAACCCAAAAACGGAGTCGCAATACCGACCGCACCCGCAACGCCTACGACGCTGGTTGCAGTGGTCAGAAAACGACGCCGACCTGTGTTTAAAGTTTCATCAGACATGTTGTACTCCACCCCGGCTGATTAAGGCAATTCACCCGCCCCAATCGCGCGCGAAATCGCCTGCCCAAAAATGAATGGAATGGTAAAGAGTTTGCCCGCGAGATACAAGCCGAATCACGATTTGACGCACTTTTTTTGAGGATAAATGTGATCCAAAACAAGGTGTTAGTTAGAAACGCAAAAAAGCCCGTGGGTTGCGCCACGGGCTTCTTCGAAAAGGCAAAAAATCTTAACGCTTGCTGAACTGAGGGCGCTTGCGCGCTTTGCGCAGGCCGACTTTTTTACGCTCAACTTCACGAGCATCCCGGGTCACGTAACCGGCTTTACGTAGTGCACCACGCAGAGTCTCGTCGTACTCCATCAGCGCACGGGTAATACCGTGACGGATAGCGCCCGCTTGGCCAAAGCTTCCACCGCCGACAACGGTCACATTCACGTTGAAACGATCTGCCATGTCAACCAACTCCAAAGGCTGACGGACAATCATACGTGCAACTTCGCGGCCGAAGTACACATCAATCGGGCGGTCATTGACGGTGATAGCACCCTCGCCTTGGGTTAAAAATACGCGCGCCGTAGAGGTTTTACGTCGGCCCGTGCCGTAATACTGAGCTGCTGCCATAATCGTCACGCTTCCTTAAATTTCTAAAGTTTCTGGCTGCTGTGCCGCATGAGGGTGATCGTTACCCGCGTACACTTTCAGCTTTTTGAACATGGCTCGACCCAAAGGATTGCGAGGCAACATACCTTTAACGGCACGTTGCAAAACACGCTCTGGCGCACGTTCGATCAATTTCTCAAACGAGTAAGACTTCAGGCCACCGGGGTAACCCGTGTGGTGGTGATACATCTTATCGGTTGTTTTTGCGCCAGTCACCTTCACCTTCTCGCAGTTCACAACCACAATGTAGTCGCCCGTGTCGGTATGAGGGGTATATTCTGGCTTGTGCTTGCCACGCAAACGGTGAGCAATCTCGCTCGCCAAACGTCCAAGCGTTTTATCGGTGGCGTCTACAACAAACCATTCCTGGTTCACTTCGCCACTTTTTGCACTGTAAGTTTTCATGTTGACTTGGCCTTGTAGGGCTAAATTTAAAGAGCGCGAATACTACTCAATCGACCCAGGCTTTTCAAGCAGTATTTTCACCATTTTCGCGCTTCGTGAAAAACACCCGAGGACTGGCATTTATTCACTGCACAATGGCCGTATTCCAACAAAACCTCCCGGCAGCCAGCATCGCGATAGCGGCGCTAAAATCAGAGCTCGCCTACGCCTTATGAGCGCTGGCCAAATATTCCTCCGACTGCATTTCCTGCAAGCGAGAATACGTTCGGTCGAACTCAAAACTTAATCGTGACCCTCGATACAATTCGAGCAAAGGCGCTTGTGCACTGAGAATGAGCTTCACACCCCGATCATAAAATTCGTCCACCAAATTGATAAATCGCCGCGCCTGATCATCGTTCGAGCCGCTGAACACCGGGACCTGCTGCAGCAGCACAGTGTGGTAAACCCGCGACAGCTCAATGTAATCGTTTTGCGACCTCGGACCATCGCAAAGCGCAGCAAAATCAAACCAGACGACATCATCCGCCACTGCGTTCGCCTGTAACTGCCTATTGTTGACTTCAATAAAACACTGCGTAATCTCAGCCTGAGGCACTAAAGATTGAAACATAGTCCGCAACGCCTCGGCGGCTACTTCGTTATGTGGCGTGTGATACAAGGGCAAGGTTTGTAACGTACGGAGCCTGTAGTCAACACCCGAGTCCAGATTAAAGACCTGCGTATAGCGTTGCAACATGCCAATTGCGGGCAAAAACCGCTGGCGCTGCAAACCATCCTTGTACAAATTTTCAGGTACGATATTGGAGGTAGCCACCAAGGTAATACCTCGTTCAAACAGGGCCTCCATCAAGCCCCCTAGAATCATCGCATCACCAATATCCGTGACAAAAAACTCGTCAAAACAAAGCACTGTTGCTTGCGCTGCAATACCATCGGCGACTGCCAACAAAGGGTTCTTCTCGCCCTGCAAGCGACGCAAATCGCTGTGCACTCGATACATGAAACGGTGAAAATGCACTCGCAGAACCAAGTCTGACGGCAACGCATCAGTGAAAAGATCGAGCAGATGTGTTTTTCCACGCCCGACGCCACCCCAAAAATAGAGACCCACCTCGGGTTCGCGCTTGCGCTTCCAGCTGAAAATCGAGCGTTTACGCTGCGCTCTCGCCAACACCCGATGGTACAAATCATCGAGCAGAGCGGCCGCCTCAGCCTGAGCTTGATCAGGCATGAGCAAGCCCGATGCCAGCTGCTGCTGATATCGCGCTAATGGACTTGTGCCCGCCTCGCTCATCGTGGATTCACCTCTTCAATTTCGCGCTGAACTCTAGCGGTCTAGATCAAAAGTCGCAAGTAATGCACAGGATAAATCGTACAGCTACCGCCAGTTTCAGGCTATACTAGTCTCAAGAAGAGGATTTTAACGTGATCGAACTGACATCTGTGACACTGCTCATTGCCGGCCTATTAATCGCGGCGGTGGCATTTTTAGGCGGCTGGTTACTTGGACAACGCGGCGTCGCGACCAACGACTCGCGCGAGCAAGAGCTTGAAGAAACTATCAGCGTACTCAAACACAAACACGAGCAGTATCAACACAGTGTCCACACACACTTCGCACAGACCGCAGAGCTGGTGGGCCAATTGACGCAAGACTACCGAAAAGTCTACGAACACCTGTCTGAAGGCGCAGCGACCTTGTGCGACCAAAACCAGTTACCACAAACCCTAGTGCAGGCCATCGAGGCCGATCAGAACCGTGAAATTGACCCCAACCAAACACGGGCCCCGCTGGACTATGCACCCAAATCGTCACCCGATGAGCCTGGCATGCTAAACGAGCGCTACGGCTTAGAGACGCCAGCGTTCAAGGAGCAGCGACATTAAGCTGGGTTTGGAATATCGATAAACCGATGCTCCAACCCAAATTCACGCTCAAGCCATGCACCTACGGCCTGCACACCGCCGCGTTCGGTTGCGTGATGCCCTGCTGCAAAGTAATGGATTGTTTGCTCGCGCGCTGAGTGTGTTGTTTTCTCTGAAATCTCACCGCTAATGTAAGCGTCCAAGCCAAGCACCGCAGCTTGATCAATAAAACCCTGCGCGCCGCCCGTGCACCACCCAAAACGCTGCACCAAGGCGTCGTCAGCCGCCACCCAAACACAGGATCGGTCCAGGGCGAGCTCAATCCCTCGGTGCAATACCTGAGCCTCACATGGCTGCTCAAACACACCCTGCCATATCGGTTGATCAACACTGCCGGGGGACACTGTAAACGGCGGCAAATAGTCCTGAAGGCAGCAACCTAGCGTCGTATTATTTCCCAGCTCAAAGTGGTAATCTAACGGCAAGTGGTAAGCCAGCATATTCAGGTCGGCCGCTAACAAGGCCGCCAAACGCTGTCGCTTCATACCCACTACCGGCTCAAATTCACCTTTCCAAAAATACCCATGGTGCACCAGCAAGGCATCTGCCTGCCAAGCAATGGCCTCATCAATGGCAGCTTGGCATGCTGTAACGGCTGTGGCGACACGCTGGATGTTCGGCCGCCCCTCTACCTGTAAACCATTAGGACAATAATCCGATATCGATTTCGCGCTTAACAATTCATCCAAAGCGGCTACCAGTGCAGCTCGTTCGATAGACATATGAACTCTCCAATCAGATTGCGTATACTGAGCGCATTACATTGGGTAAAAAACTATGCAACGCATTTTGTCACAATGGCTGTGGCCATCAATAGCTGGGCTTGCGATTGCACTGCTGGTGCTAGAGTATACCGGTTGGCGCTCCAACAGTCCGCAACCCGCCGAGCGGATGACCAGTTACGCCACAGCCGTCGCAACAGCGACACCCTCTGTCGTCAACATTTACACCGCCAAGGTCGTGAATGAGGCGCCCAGTCAGAGAAACAACCGCTTCAATCAACTTAACCGCGGCTCCAACCAACAGCGCGTCGAGCGCTCGCTCGGATCGGGCGTCATACTCTCAGAAGACGGTATTATCTTAACGAATCGTCACGTCATTGCCGGCGCGGACGCCATACAAGTTTTACTCAATGACAATCGCAACGCGCGCGCCGAAATACTGGGAGCTGACCCAGCCACCGACCTCGCCGTACTCAAGATAGACCTAGATCATTTAAGCCCCGCTATCATTGGCGACTCAAACGCAGCCCGTGTGGGCGATGTCGTCCTCGCCATTGGCAACCCGCTGGGCTTTGGCAGCTCAGTGACGCAAGGCATCATTTCTGCCTTGGGGCGCTATGGATTCCAAGGTGGTGCTTATTATGAAGATTACATCCAAACCGACGCCACGATTCACATGGGGAACTCGGGCGGGGCGCTGATCAATACCAAAGGTGAACTGTTGGGCATCAATTCCCTGATTTACACTGGCGGTAATACCGCTAATGCCAGTGCGGGCATTGGAATAAGTCTCGCCGTCCCGATCAATCTTGCGACGTTTGTGGCGCAGGACCTCATTGACTACGGCCAAGTCATTCGCGGCTGGATGGGTGTTAGCGTACAACCCTTCATCCCAGACACAAGTCAACCCAACGTCGGTGCCTTGCTGGTGACTCAGACAGTCGCGAATGGTCCCGCCGATCGGGCCGGAATAAAACCCGGCGATATTATTACCGCCATTAACGACGAGCCGGTGACCGATGGACGCATTGCCATGCACCGCATCGCGTTATTGCGCCCCGGAGATATCATCAGCGTGACGCTGGTGGACGAGAGTGACAACACACAAAATCTGAACGTGGTGCTTGGCTCGCTCCAGCAAGCACCTCAAAGCTGAGGGGGCTCGTCTCCCTTAAAGCGCATTTCTGCACTCCGTGCATGGGCCGTCAGGCCCTCGGCACGCGCGAGCATGGAAGTACACTCACCTAAGCGCTGACCAGCGTGGGCCGCGACTTTGATAATCGATGAGCGCTTCTCAAAGTCGTATACGCCAAGGGGCGAGCTAAAGCGTGCCGTGCCGGAGGTCGGCAGCACGTGATTCGGCCCCGCACAGTAGTCACCCAGTGATTCCGTCGCATAGGCGCCTAAAAAGACAGCGCCAGCATGCTTGATCTCTTCCAGCAAGGCCTCAGGATCCGCTACCGCCAGCTCCAGATGCTCAGGTGCTAGGCGGTTGCTCACAGCGGCGGCATCTGCCAAATCCCTCGTCGCAATCAGCGCACTGCGCCCCTCCAGTGCGGCAGCAATAATTGCCTGACGCTCCAGGGTTGGCAGTAGGCGAGCAATACTGCCCTGTACTTGCTCCAAAAATTGAGTATCAGGACATAACACCAGCGCTTGGGCCATTTCGTCGTGTTCACACTGCGCGAACATGTCCATGGCGATCCAGTCTGGATCAACGCTACCGTCAGTAATGATCAACACCTCTGATGGCCCCGCGATCATATCGATACCCACTTGCCCGTAGACTGCTCGCTTAGCCGCAGCAACGTAGGCATTACCAGGGCCCACGATCTTATCGACCGCTTGAATACTCTCGGTGCCATACGCCAACGCGGCCACGGCTTGTGCACCACCTATCGTGATGACCTCGTCGACACCCGCCAAATAGGCAGCTGCAAGGACCCAATCGTTAATTTCGCCTCTCGGCGACGGCGACACCATCACTATACGCTCAACACCGGCCACTTTTGCCGGAATGGTGTTCATTAACACCGAGGAGGGGTACGAGGCCTTTCCACCTGGCACATACACGCCGACAGAGTCCAGCGGCGATACGCGCTGACCCAGGGTGTTACCCAGAGCATCGGTAACACGCCAACTGTCTTGCTTTTGATGCTGATGAAACCACTCGATGCGCTGGGCTGCCAGAGATAGCTGCTCGTAGCCCCCCTCAGGTAGTCGAGCAACCGCCGCTTGTAGCTCATCAATGGAAACCCGCAATTCCTCGATAGACTCGATCTCGCGAGCATCAAATTTCCGAGTTAACTCTACGACTGCGGCATCCCCCGCAGAGCGCACTTTGCCGATAATGGCATCCGTGGCCTCAATGACGCTCTGATTCAAGGCGCCTTGAGCATCACAGATCGCCGCGAGCCGCGCATCAAAATCGGCGTCTGTCGTTGCAAGTTGTCGAATTCTAGTCACAGCCTACCTCGCTAGGAAGCGCCTCTTTCAGGCGATCGATCAAACCACTCACTTGCGCATGGTGCGAGCGCATAGCCGCTTTGTTTACGATCAGCCGCGAACTGATATCGGCAATGGTCTCTTTCGGAGCCATCCCGTTAGCGCGTAAGGTATTGCCGGTATCGACAATATCCACAATCTCGTCGGCTAAATTCATTAGGGGCGCCAATTCCATCGCACCATACAACTTTATCAGTTCAACCTGCACTCCGCGCTCAGCGTAAAAATTCCGCGCCACATTCACGAACTTAGTGGCCACTCGCAGCTTTCCATTAGCGGGTTTGGCGTCAAGAGCGGAGGCAGTCATTAATCGGCATTTGGCGATACCCAGATCCAGTGGTTCGTAAACGCCTTCCGCGCCGTGCTCAAGCAAGACATCTTTGCCGACCACGCCTACTTGCGCCGCGCCATAGCGAACGTAGGTCGGCACGTCAGTTCCGCGAATAACCACCAGAGAAACTCCAGCCATAGTCGTCGGGAAAATTAATTTGCGGCTACTGTGCACGTCTTCTAGCGGCTCAATGCCTGCGTGCGCCAACAGAGGCAGCGTCTCTTTCAGGATTCGGCCCTTGGTGAGCGCGATAGTCAGCATGATACTTCCTTGTTAACTGTGTAGACGACGAATATCAGCGCCTAAGGACTGCAAGCGCTCTTCAATACACTCGTAACCACGATCAATGTGATAGATGCGATCAACCAAGGTCTCGCCCTGTGCCACCAAGCCAGCAATGACTAAACTCGCCGAGGCCCGAAGGTCACTGGCCATGACCGGCGCCCCGGCCAGCTGCCGCTGCCCCTCGATGACGGCCGTGTTCCCCTCAATTTTAATTTTTGCACCCATGCGATTCATTTCGTGGGTTTGAATCAGGCGGTTTTCAAACACCGTTTCCACCACCGTCGACACACCGTCTGCCACGGCATTCATTGCCGTGAACTGAGCCTGCATATCCGTTGGAAAACCGGGGTAAGGCGCCGTTTTTAAACTCACGGGCTTCGGGCGACGCCCTGCCATATCCAGCTTGATGACATCACCATCTACCTGGATGTCTGCACCTGCATCGGTGAGTTTTTGCAAAATAACGTCCATAGAATCAGGTTCGGCACCCCGTAGCGTGATCGAGCCTCCGGTTGCCGCTGCAGCCACCAGATAGGTCCCGCTCTCGATGCGGTCGGGCATAACAGAATATTCGCAATGACCCAGCCGCTCGACGCCCTCGATCACCACTCGATCAGAACCATACCCAGTAATTTTTGCTCCCATGGCGTTCAAGAATTTGGCTAAATCGACCACTTCCGGCTCGCGTGCCGCGTTATCCAGCACGGTTCGCCCCTCCGCGAGCGCCGCGGCCATCATTAAATTCTCGGTGCCACCGACGGTCACGGTCTCCATGACAATGTGTGCGCCTTTTAAACGCCCTTGCGTGCGCGCATGAATGTAGCCACCATCAACCTCTATCGTTGCGCCCATCGCCTCAAGACCTTTTAAATGCAGGTCAACGGGGCGACTGCCAATGGCGCAGCCGCCGGGAAAAGACACGTGCGCTTCACCGAAACGTGCCACCAAAGGCCCCAAGACCAAAATCGAGGCGCGCATGGTTTTCACCAAGTCATAATCCGCTTGATAATTCGTAATGGTATTGGCATCCACCTCTACGCCCAAGCGTTCATCGATAATGACTTCAACACCGAGGCAACCCAGCAATTCCAGCATGGTTGTGACATCGTGCAGATGCGGCAAATTGCGCACCACCACGGATTCGCTACACAAGAGCGTTGCCGCGAGAATAGGGAGCGCAGCATTTTTTGCGCCCGAGACCTTGAGCTCACCGTGCAGCGGCTTGCCACCACGGATCAGTAGTTTATCCAATGCATACCCCGCTTCGCTCGCGCACGATCACGCCTCAGCCTCAGCTGGCGTTTTGGCCCGAATATTAACCGCATGAATGGTTCCGGCAGCAATTAAGTCCGCAACTACCGCGTAGACCAACTGTTGACGCTTCACCGCTCGCAAACCTTCAAACTCAGCACCCACCGCATGAATGGTGTAATGGCCACCCTGTTCCGTGACCGTTACATCGCACTCTGGCAGACCCGCCGCCACAATATCTTCTAAAGTCTGAGCATCCACAGAGCTACCCCTCTTTACCCCAGTTGTCGATAACACTTTGAACTACCTGCTCAAAACAGGCTGAGTCGTTGGACTCACACTTCAAAGAGCGCGCGTATTTTTTTGCCGCACTGTCAAATTGCGAGCGATAGATATCACCCAAATTCACGTCTTCGATGATCACGTTCACTAATTGCCAGTTCCCATCTTTGGACTGTCGCATTTTATACTCAACCAGATAAGGCTCATCGTTGGCACGCGTTATCTTTTGATACACCGACTCGATGCTTCCCGACTCCGCGCCTTCAGGTTTGACCACCTCGATCTCAGCCTGGGCAAACGCGATGAGACCTTTTGCGTAGGTCTCGACTAAGTTTTGGCTCATGACTTCGGTAAAGGCCTCAAGCTGGTCGCGCAAAGTAGCTCGTCCCTCATCAGTCAAAGACATGTAATAACGCTTAGAGGCAAAATTCCCCATTACCGCACGCGAAAACCCACGGTAATCAACGACATCGTCCATCACGCCTCGCAAAGCGTCGATGTACGAGGTCAAGCCTTCCTCGGAAGAATCGTCAGCCGTGGCCAATACATCTATCACGCGTTCGGTGGTATTGAAAACAGTGTCGTAGGCACTCATCGACGGCGCCTCACTCTTCGCTTCTTGCGCTTGAGCAGGTACACCTAGGCTTGCGATTAATACGCCCGTGGCGAACAACAAAACACTCATTCGAGCAATCATTTTTACTCCTTTTCCTCCCAAATACACGGTAGGGCTTCGCTTGGTTGATGTTGGCTGTATAATGCGCGCCAACGGTGCGCGAGTATACCCGATGTTGGGTGTGCTGAGGGCATTATAACAGCTACTTACAGGCGATTTCTCTATGCTAGTAAACATTGCCGCCATATTGGTTGGATTCCTAATTCTTATCTGGAGTTCCGATCAATTTGTCGAAGGTGCTGCATCTATCGCGAAAAAGATGGGTGTTTCTCAGATTATTATCGGCATGACCATCGTCTCGATTGGCACCTCTGCACCTGAAATAGTGGTTTCTGTTATCGCAGCGCTCGACGGCGCTGGCAATCTAGCCGTTGGCAACGCACTGGGATCGAACATCGCAAATATTGGCCTCGTCCTTGGCGCAACCTTGCTCGCGGCTCCTCTGGTGCTACGAGACAGCTACTTAAAAAACGAAGTGCCGATTTTGGTGGGCGTCACCTTGCTAGGCGCGCTGTTGCTGAGCGATGGCGTCCTCAACCGTTTGGACGGCGTTATCTTGCTTGCTTGTCTGGTTGCCATTCTCGCTAAAATGATACGTGACGAAAGCCGCGACCAAGTTCTGCGAGAGCAAGCCGAAGAGGAACACATAGCAGAACTCGGTGCCTCCTACGCCTGGCTTCGATTTGTTGGAGGCGCACTGCTATTAATAGCCAGCTCGCGTCTGCTCGTATGGGGCGCGGTCAATGTTGCGCAAACTTTGGGCATATCAGAATTAATTATCGGTCTGACGATTATTGCTATCGGCACTAGCCTACCCGAGTTGGCCGCGTCGATTGTCAGCGCACGTAAGGGACATGCGGAAATTGCCCTGGGCAATGTACTGGGTTCTAACTTATTTAATTTGCTGGCGGTGCTTCCCATACCCGGCTTAATCGCACCGCTTGTGCTAGATAGCAGCGTCCTGAGCCGCGACTACCCAATCATGACAGCGCTGACGCTGTTACTGGGTGTCGCCATGATTCTCGCGTACCGACGGGTCAAGTCACACAGTAGACCCGCCAGTTTAGGCCGCAAATGGGGAGCGTTTTTGCTAATTTGTTGTCTTTGCTACTACACTCTCATTACTTTGACGATAGGTTAAGCGCTCATAATGACTTTAGACCCGACGGCAGCCCTCACGGCCGCCAAGCGAACATTTAAAATGGAAGCCGAGGCGGTTGCCAACCTCGCTCAAAAGCTGGACCAACAATTTCCCAAAGCCTGCGAGCTAATGCTGGCCAGCACTGGCCGAATTATCGTCACAGGCATGGGAAAATCTGGCCACATTGCTCGCAAGATTGCGGCGACCCTAGCAAGCACTGGCACACCCGCGCATTTCGTGCACCCAGGCGAAGCAAGCCACGGGGATATGGGCATGATCACAGCGCAGGACGTTGTCGTTGCTTTGTCCAACAGCGGCACTGCCGTCGAAATACTGACGCTACTCCCCTTACTCAAACGTCTAGGGGTGCCCTTAATCGCTATGACCGGCAACCCAGACTCAGCGCTTGCCCTGGCGTCTGACGCACACCTTGACACGGGTGTAGAAACCGAGGCTTGCCCACTCGATTTGGCACCAACCTCCAGCACCACGACTGCCTTGGTGATGGGCGACGCGCTCGCCATTGCCCTGCTTGAAGCACGGGGCTTCACGGCCGAGGATTTTGCATTTTCACATCCCGGCGGCAAGCTTGGCCGCAAACTTTTGCTCAAAGTCGCAGACGTCATGCGTGAAGGCTATGCGATACCCAGAGTAAACTCCGCCACCAAGCTCATTGATGCGCTCCTAGAAATCAGCCAGAAAGGTTTGGGGATGACCACGGTGATCGATCAAGACGACGTTCTGCTCGGGCTGTTCACCGATGGTGACTTGCGCCGCACCCTCGACAAAGGGCTGGATGTGACATCGACTCCCATACGAGAAGTCATGACCACGGGCGCTAAAACCATTGGTGCCAATCATCTTGCCGCTGAGGCTCTGAACATCATGGAACAGAACAAAATCTCAGCGCTGGTTGTCGCCGAGGGCAACTCCGTGCGAGGCGTCATTCATTTGATGGATTTGCTGCGCGAGGGTATCGCATGACCCCGTTCAAGGACCTACAAGCCTTAGCGCTTGACGTTGATGGCGTGCTAAGCGATGGCCGCTTGTATTACGGCAACAACGGTGAAGAGCTCAAAACCTTTAACATCCGCGATGGCCTGGGCATTAAACTCCTGCAACAAGCGGGCATTACCGTTGCTATTATTACCGGCCGCACCTCCAGTATCGTCGCCCGGCGCGCGCAAGAACTGGGCATTGAGCATATTATTCAAGGCCGCGAAGATAAGCTCTCTGCACTGCGTGAACTCTGCGCACAACTTGACTTAACGATAGAGCACGTTGCTTACATGGGGGATGACTTACCCGACCGTAAAGCAATTATCGCGGCAGGTCTCGGCGCGACCGTGGCCGACGGGTCTGACGATGTAAAGGCCGTCGCTGATTGGTGTAGCACCAAAGCTGGCGGCGCTGGCGCCGTGCGTGATTTAGCCGAGATTTGGCTTAAAACCGTCGGCTTGTGGGACCAACTTGTAGAGCAACAAGCCTAGTGACTCGCAAGCGCATACAAACCATTGTTCTCTGCGTTGCCGCCGCAATAGCTTGGCAATTCTACGACGACATTGACATGCGTGATGCTCCGCCAGAACTCCCACGCGATATGCTGCAAACCTACCTCAAAAATAGCGAGACCGTGCGCTTTGATACCAACGGACAGGCTAAAGACAGTGTCGGAGCGGAGGAAATTCGCTACTTCACGGGGGTCGCGCGAGGAGAACTCACCAACGCTAGCATATCCAGAACATTAACGCTCAGTGAGAGCTGGTCAGCGAGTGCCATGCGAGGCACCGTTTTTGAAGATAATCAAACCGTTGAATTGCAGGGCCAGGTTGTTCTAAACCACGACTCGAACGACATTCAACTGACCACCGATCGGCTTCGACTCGACTTAGTAAAAGACATTGCGTCCACCGACGCAATTGTTACACTGGCTCACCATGGCGCCACAACCCAATCAGAGGGCCTGACTGCTGACCTAAAACAACAGTCCTTCCACTTCACGCACAAGGTGACTTCTGTTTATGCTCCGCTCGAACCGTAACATCCTGGGTCTCCTTCTCATCGTGCTCAGCCCATGGGTTTTAGCGCAATCAGCACAGGATCCGATTCGTATCAGCGCCGACGAAGCGACACGATCTGAGCTCGAGGGCATTACACGCTACTTAGGCAACGTCGTTCTCGTGCAGGGCACCATTACAATTACTGCTAGCTCTCTGGAAATTGATCAAGCGAACCCGGAAGAAATCAAAATCATCGCGACAGGCTCACCCGCGACGTTTGTGCAGCCAATGGTTGGCGCGGAACCTGCCATTGACGCGAAGGCTCAGACAATTCGCTACGAACAGGTCGCGCGCAAGGTCATTCTCGAACAAGATGCTCGCATTCAGCGCGGTGAATCCATTATTCGCGGGCCTCTTATCGAATATTTTATAGACGAAAAGCGCGTCCAAGCGGGTCAAGATGCCAACCAGCCCAAGAGCCGCGTTGAAGTTGTCATTCCGCCCTCAGGTAGTACACCCTGATGGCCCTATTAAGAGCGCAACATCTGGCCAAAGCCTATAAAGGACGAAGCGTCGTCAAGGACGTGTCGCTACAAGTGAACAGCGGCGAAATCGTAGGCCTTTTGGGTCCGAACGGGGCCGGCAAGACAACCTGTTTTTACATGATTGTCGGCATTGTACCTGCCGATGCGGGCGCTATCAGCATCGATGATCACGACCTGACCAAACTCGCGCTACACCAGCGCGCGCAGGTGGGCCTCGGCTACTTACCCCAAGAAGCATCGGTGTTCAGACGCTTGAGCGTGCGGGACAATATTTTGGCAATACTGGAAACACGCAAAGAACTGGGCCATAAAGCCAAAGCATTTTTGTGCGACCAGTTGATCGATGAATTCCGCTTACACGCCGTACAAGATACCCTAGGGCAAGCGCTGTCGGGCGGCGAACGCCGGCGCGTCGAAATCGCGAGGGCCTTAGCGCTGGAGCCAAAATTCATTCTGCTTGACGAGCCTTTTGCGGGTGTCGACCCGATTTCAGTCAACGACATTAAAGACGTCGTGCGCAGTGTAGCCGAGCGGAATATCGGTGTGCTCATCACGGATCATAACGTGCGAGAAACGCTAGATCTTTGCAGTTCAGCGTACATCGTTGGTGAAGGTCACATCATCGCCGAAGGTGGTGCCGACGCCATCTTATCCAACCAACGCGTTCGCGATATCTATCTCGGCGAGCACTTCACTTTATAGCCAGCAATAAATCACAGCAAAAACCGCGCCAACACTTGTCGTTAAGGTGCGCATAAGGCTACACTCCTCTTCTACCTCAGTGGATTTTTGGCATGAAGCAGTCGTTACAGCTAAAACTCGGTCAACAGTTAACCATGACCCCGCAGCTGCAGCAGGCCATCAAGTTATTACAGCTCTCCACCCTCGATTTACAGCTCGAAATTCAACAAGCAATAGAGTCCAATCCACTGCTAGAACTCGAAGAAGAGTTCGCCGACGATGCACAGATACTTGATGCTCGAAGCCGTGAAGGCCCAATGGACAACATTGAAGACGCGGCTGCAGAAACGCCCAGCGGTAAGGAAGATTGGGATCAATCCATTCCCGATGAACTCCCGGTAGACACTCAATGGGATGATCTACTGCCCTCTTCGTCAAGCCCACCACCAGCGACCAATGACGACGACCTAGAGTTCGATTACGCCCAACAAGGTGCGGCTGAGACGACCCTGCAAGAACACCTCTTGTGGCAATTAAACTTAACGCACTGGTCAGACATTGATCGCATGATTGCGGTCACCATTATTGACTACACGGACGATAACGGACGCTTGACGGCCGACCTGGAAGAAATTTACGAGGTCGTTGCCGAAGAAGGTGATATCGACTTCGACGAGGTCGTTGCCGTATTGCACGGTTTACAGCAGTTTGAGCCCACCGGGGTTTTTGCGAGAGACCTCCAGGAATGCCTGCAATTACAGCTTCGACAACTGCCCGCTGACACTCCGAATCGCGATACCGCGAATCTACTCCTGACCCGTTACATGGCCCAGTTCGGCGCCGGCGATTTCAAGCAAATCATGCGCCGAGCTCGCCTAACAGAAGATGACTTAAAAGCGGCGATCGGTCTGATACAAACGCTCGACCCCAACCCTGGCCACACCTATCATTCGGCATCGACTGAGTACGCAATACCCGACGTATTCGTGAGTAAAAAGCAGGACCGATGGGTGGTTGAGCTCAATCCCGATATTGCACCAAAGCTGCGTATTAATGACACCTATGCCAGCATGATTCAGCGCGCAGACAACAGTGACCAAAACAACTACCTGCGCGACAATTTGCAAGAAGCCCGTTGGTTTTTAAAGAGCCTGCTCAGTCGCAATGAAACTCTGATGAAAGTGGCAACGAAAATTGTCGAACACCAGCGAGGCTTTCTAGAGGAAGGCGAAATTGCAATGCGCCCGCTCATCTTGAGCGAAATCGCAGAGCAGGTAGAAATGCACGAATCGACAATTTCACGCGCAACCACCAACAAGTACATGCACACACCGCGAGGCGTGTTCGAGCTGAAGTACTTTTTCTCTAGCCACGTACGCAACGACGATGGCAGCGAGCATTCTTCGACCGCGATCCAAGCAATCATAAAGCGCTTGGTCTCCGAGGAAAGTCCCAGAAAGCCCCTGAGCGACTCAAAAATCGTGACATTGCTAGCATCAGAAGGCATCACTGTTGCTCGAAGAACCGTCGCCAAATACAGAGATATTTTGCACATCCCACCGTCAAACGAGCGCAAACGCCTTGTTTGAGGTAGTATGAAATCGAGGACTCGTTCCTCTTGCTATTTGAATAAGGAGTAGTTTATGCAATTGACTGTAAGCGGACATCACGTTGACGTTACCGATGCTTTGCGCAACTATGTCGCCAATAAGTTTGAGCGCCTAGAACGCCACAGTGATCACATCACCAAGGTCGACGTCACCCTGATTGTTGAAAAAGCGGCACAAAAAGCCGAGGCCTCAATTCACGTAGCGGGTGCTGATTTGTTCGCCGCCTCTGAGGCGGAAGATATGTATGCTGCTATCGATTTATTGGCCGACAAGCTCGATCGTCAAGTCATCAAGCACAAGCAGAAAGCCAGGGGGCACTGATCAGCCAATGTCTGGCATACTCACCCATTTACTATCCACTCATCGACTGGACACCCATCTTGAGGTGTCCAGCAAAAAACGCTTGTTTGAAGAAATCGCTGAGCGAATTCAGCACGATTACCCCGAGATTACCGCGCGATCAACGTTCAATCGCCTACTCGCCCGCGAAAAACTCGGTAGTACCGGATTAGGACAGGGCATCGCTATTCCTCATGCGCGCCTAGAGGGTGCACCTGAAATCATTGGTGTATTCTTCACCCTAAGCCAAGGCATCGAGTTCGATGCACCCGATGATCAGAATGTCGACTTAGTCTTCGCCTTGTTAGTCCCCGAGAATGAGGAACAAGAGCACTTGACTACGCTGGCAACCCTGGCTGGGCTGTTCCAAAACCCCAATTTCTGCCGTGATATTAGAGCGGCTCGTACGGCCGAGGCACTGCTCAAAGCCCTGAAAACGTGGGAAGCAAACACGTGAACAACTGCCCTTTAGTGATTATTAGCGGTCGCTCAGGCTCGGGTAAAAGTACCGCCCTACATCTGCTTGAAGACGAGGGGTTTTACTGTATAGATAACTTGCCTTTAGGGCTGTTGGAGCAGCTTCTACAGGAAATCGAAAGCGATCACTTTGCTCACTTCAAAGGTGTCGCGGTATGCATTGACTCGCGCAACGCCTGGACGAATGTGGGGGATCTTAGCAACATTTTAGCCGCCATCCCCGAGCGCACTCAGGGCAGTATTTTATATTTAGATGCCCTCGACCCTATACTAATTACGCGCTATAGCGAGACCCGACGCCGCCATCCGCTCACCAATCAGCGCACCACCTTATCAGACGCCATTGCGCAAGAGCGTGAACTGCTAGAACCCGTGCTCGAGGCTGCGTCTATTGTGGTGGATACCAGCGAAATGACCATTTACGAATTGCGTGACACCATTCGTCAACGACTTTTAGGGGCAAAAAAAGGCGAGTTGTCCATACTGTTCCAATCGTTTGGGTTTAAAAAAGGCATCCCCTCAGACGCCGATTTGGTCTTTGACGTCCGAATGCTGCCCAATCCGCACTGGATTAAAGAACTACGACTTCTTAACGGTACCGACCAAGGAGTTGTCGATTTTTTAAGCCAGCAGGAATCAACACAACGTTTATTCGATGACATTCGTTCCTTCGTCGAGCGCTGGCTACCGTCGTATAGTGAGAGCAATCGGAGCTATGTCACGGTGGCTATCGGATGCACCGGCGGCCAACACCGTTCGGTGTTCATGGCGCAGCAACTCTTCCAACACTTCAGCGCCAGCCTGTCGAATATTCACGTACGTCACCGCGAATTACTATCGCGCGAGGAATAAGGCCTAGCGATGATCGAAGCACAAATTGAAATCATTAACAAATTGGGCTTACACGCACGAGCGGCAGCGAAGTTCATTGCGTGTACGGGACAATTCGGTTCGGCCTGTCGAGTAGGCAAAGACCCCAAGAGCTTGGTGGATGGCAAAAGCATCATGGCTGTTATGATGCTCGCCGCTGCGAAAGGCACCGTTTTACATGTCTGCATCGAAGGGAAAGATGAAGCAGAGGCGTGGGAAGCCCTCAAAACACTCATTAACAAACGCTTTGATGAAGGCGAATAATTCCGCTGCTCGCTCAATAATTTCCTCAGTGAGGTTTTGCTAAATCTGGTATCCTAGTCCGCAGTAGATAGGAAGCCCGCACATGAGCTCAAAACTCACCTCCATTGCCCACGATAAGCTCGAGTCGTTACTGAACTCGCGCGACAGTGCGCGCATTGCCGACGTGAGTAGCATGCTCAATGACATGCCCCCGGCAGATGTCGCCCACCTGATCGAATCGTCGACACCGAAACTTCGACACATTCTGTGGCAACTCGTCGACACCGAGATTGAAGGTGAAGTCATCGGCGAACTGAGCGAGGAACTGCAGAGTTTATTCCTCGCCGAGATGGATGCCGCCGAGGTTGCGGTAATGACCGAGGGGATGGCGGACGACGACATCGCCGATATTCTGCAGCAATTACCGGGCGCCGTCACGCAAGAAGTGTTGGCGTCAATGGACCAGCAGGATCGAGCGCGTATCGAGCGGGTCTTGACCTATTCAGAGGATACAGCGGGTGGTTTGATGACCACCGATGCCATTACCATTCGGGCGCGCGTCACAATGGATGTGGTCCTGCGTTACCTTCGGCGCCATTCCGAAATCCCGTCCATGACCGACAGTCTGATCGTGGTGAACAGCCAAGATCAATACATCGGTTTGCTGCCTTTGCGCACCCTATTGGTCTCTGATCCCTCGGCATCGGTGCGCGAAATGATGATTACCGACATCGATCCTATCCCCGCCAACATGCCCGATACTGAAGTGGCTCGCTTATTCGAGCGCAACGACTGGGTATCGGCGCCGGTGGTCGATGAAAACCGCAAACTCCTAGGACGCATCACGATCGACGACGTCGTCGACGTGATCCGTGAAGATGCTGACCATTCGTTTATGTCAATGGCGGGTCTGGACGAAGAACAAGACACCTTCGCACCGATTCTTCGCACCACTCCGCGACGTGCTTTGTGGCTAGGCATTAATTTATTAACGGCCTTTGTCGCCGCGAGTGTGATTAATTTATTTCAAGAAACCATCGAAAAGGTCGTCGCGTTAGCGGTGCTTATGCCCATCGTAGCCTCCATGGGTGGCATCGCCGGCACTCAAACCCTAACGGTTTTGGTTCGTGGTATCGCGGTGGGGCAGATTTCTCGTAGCAACCAAGGCTGGCTGATCAATCGAGAATTAGCTGTCGGCATGATTAATGGTTTTCTCTGGGCCGCAGTCGTTGGCGTCGCAGCTTCTTTGTGGTTCAACGACTGGACTTTGTCCCTAGTCATCGCCATCGCATTAATCATTAACCTAATCACGGCCGCGCTGACGGGGGCAACACTGCCTTTATTTTTAAACCGCATTGGTATCGATCCTGCGCTCGCCGGCGGCGTTATTCTGACGACCGTTACTGACGTTGTGGGTTTTTTGTCATTTCTAGGATTAGCGACACTATTTTATGCAAGATGAAGAGTGGGATGACTGGGATGACCTGCCCCCCAGTAAAAGCGCGGTGAAACGACAACTGGCCGAGCTTACGGACCTCGCAAGAGTGCTGGTTGAACTGCCACAAAAACGTCTTGATCAAATTCCCATCGAAGACGAAACCTTGCAAGAGGGTATTGAGCTCGCGCGGAGAATTACCGCGAATAGCGGTCGTAAACGACAGATTCAATTCTTGGGCAAGCGCTTAAGAAGCCTCGATACTACCGCAATTATGGCAGCGCTAAATCGTGAACACGAAACCGATAAAGAAGCTGCTCACAAACATCACATGGCTGAGCGTTGGCGAGACGACATTATGGCTGATGGCATGAATGCGATTAACGCATTTGTCGGCGAATTCCAACACGCCGAACGCAGTCAGCTTCGCGGCTTGTGGCAACAAGCGCAAAAAGAACGAAGCAAAGGGGCGCCACCGGCGTCCTATCGAAAATTGTATAAAGCTATTTTCTCAGCACTCGACGCATAAAACTCCCTGTAGCGTCCACCCGAGAGTCCTAGCGGGACACCTTAATTCGGCGACACGCCTTGCTCTGATACAGACGCTTCAGTCTGGTCAGGGCTCGGCTGATCACCTGCGGCCCCGGGCCCTCCCAAAACATCGGGCTCATCTAAAACATCTTGCTCCGTTTGAGTCTGATCAGTTTCTTCCGAGCCACCCTGCTCAGCGCCCGCTTTTGGCTTAGGTAGTTTGGTATCGAATAACTTATCGAAGGCGAGTTCAGGTTCTTGCCACGTACCCTTCACCGAATAAACAGCGCTCGAAAATTTATCGACCTGCTTCTCAAAAATTTTGCTAATGACATACACACCAGCCGCAGCGGGAAGCCCTCCGGTCAGTGCCGCTAACCACGGCAGATTGCTGGCCACGGGCAAGGTCGCAATCAAACGACCATCCAAACTTTCATCCAGTAAGTTAGCCTGCCCGGAAAACTGAAAACGACTGGCGCTACTCTCCATGTTCATCTTATCGATATTAATCAAACCCAGGTCGGCACTGGCATCGATCGCAAGCTGATTAAACGGCACGCCCGATTCAAACAGCTGAGTCAAACTCAAACGACTCACAATATCAGCAAAATTCAATATCGTGATCACCTTCAGAGCGCCCTGAGCACCCGCTGACGCTTTCAAGAATTTGCCGTCTTTGAGGCGAATTTTGAGCTGCCCGTCGGTACCAGCAAAACCGAACTGCTCTGGACCACCTGGCCACTCTAAATCGAAATCAGCTCGGCCTGACTGGGTCTTTAGCACGCTTTCATAACCGAACGCCTCAAACACCTCACCTAAATTATCAACCAAGACACCACCCGACACGCGCGAATTCATCACGCCTTGCTTGGGCCACATCAAGGTAATCGGCTGTTCAGGATCGGCCCGGAGTTTACGCCACTCGCCGTTCATCACCATTAGCGTGTAGTCCTCGTCACTCTGAGACAAGCGCAGTTCACCTCGTCCTAAAACCTGGTCACCCTCACGGACTTGGTCAAAACTGACGTGCAGCTCGGGCAAGTCAGACCAGCCTTGGCTCGACTCTGCCTGATCCACCCAGAGCTCAGCGAACGCCTGCAAATCAACATCGATTAGGTGTAGGCGCCAGTGATCATCTTGCGTCTTGCTACTCAACTCTCCGCTCAACCACTGGGTTTGCCAGCCAATAAACCAGTCCGACGCTTGTCGCTCCGCCATTAATACCACGGAATCGAGTTCGCGCTGCATAAAGTGCAATCGCTCTACCCGCAGATCCTGGACAAGGTAATGCGCCTGCGATGCCTCGTTAGACTCGGGTAAAACGGACCGCCAAGCGTCAAGATCAAGCCGAGGCAAAGCGCCGGTAAGACTTGATAAACCGGCCTCCAGCGGGAGCGGCGATCGACCAAGACCGACAGCAAACCCAGTTTGATCAGTCGCAAACTGAGCATCAAGGGTCATCGCTTGTCCTAGTAGCAGCGCACCGCGCAATGCTGGGTCGCGAAGATCCAGATCAAACCGCATCGCCAAGCTTGCAGCGGCTGGCTTTGCCAAAGGCTCGGGTAGATCTATCTGCAGCCCCTTTAAATCACTCGTCAACTGTAACGCGGCTTGCTCAGGGGCCAACACCAAAATGCCATCAACCGTGCTCTCGCCGTGCAAGTGACCTTGAATACCAAGATTCATAAACGCTTCCAACGAGGGGCCGTGCAGCGCGCTGGAGAACTCAATATGCGTTGTTTGGACCTCACCCACCTGTGTGGCAATACGCGCTTGTAAAGACTGCCCCCAAACATTACCCGTTAAGGTTTCGGCAGAAAATCCGTCTTCGGTGCTGTAAGCGAGATCACCGTGTATATTGCGAAGCGTCAGACCGGGCGCCGGAGTCAGGCCTACATCATGTAAGTTCAAACTGAGACTCACCTCGGGACGAACCACACCGACCAAAGGAGTATCGATGGTTAACCGGCCAGCTATCTCGCCTTGAACGTCCCAGCTGCCACTCGTCTGCGGGACATAAATCGCCAGCGGTGACTCTCGCAGATCGGCTAGAGCAGCACCCAGTTGTCCCCGGATCGAGCCATCAATACTCAAGTGTGGTTGCCGCTCGAGATCAAGCCACACCTCTGCACCTACTGAGCTCGCCCTGACACCGGGCAAGCCTCCTTGCTCTAACCAAAGGCCGGTCTGCTCATCATCCATAATCAGCACAGCCGAGTCGATAGTCAGCGCCGGCCAATCGGGTAAAAATTTTAATTCCATGGCTTGGAGACGGCCTATCAAGCCGATGCTGCGAGCATCTCGCTCTTCTTTCAGGAGCGAGCCGCGATAGAAAAAACCCAGATCACGAGCGGCCGCGTCTCCAATCGCGGTATCTAGCCAGCGTTGCAAATTCTCTGGAATGGTAGCGGGAATAACGGTGTTGCGAGCGGCGGCATTACCCTCACTTACGCCCAGATAAAGCTCCATTTCGGGTGCAACGACCCCCTGTTGAAACGGCAGTTTCAGCGCCAGCTTACCGTGCGTATCGCCCACCGCCGCCAAGCCATGAATATTATCCGCCCGAAGGTGCAAAACGGCAGCATCCCAAGAGGCGTATAGCTCAGCGGTCGCATTCGCTATTTCTAAGGGCTTGGCGTAAACGGTAGGCAACGCTAACTCGAGCACAGGGGTGTTGAGTTGAAACATCGCTTTATTATCTCGTAACCACACGTCACCGGTAATACCGGCACCACCCGCTCGTTTATCGGAGGCTTCAATACTCACACCGTCTAATTTGAGATGCGCGCGCAGGTTGTTTTGACCTTGACGCCACAGCATTCGGGGTTGTAGGACGCGTCCTTGCGGCTCGAGCTCTTCCAAGGTCTTAGCCAGAGTGCTGTCTTTAGCCACCTCGCGTAACAGACGACTCAGCTGCTGCACATCCAGAGTCTCGCTGTTTAACAGTAGTGCACCGTCTCGCCAGTGCGCTCTCATGTTCGGCAAAACTAAAGGCTCAGACTGAGTCTCTAGCTTCAGATTAAACAAGCGCGCAGCCGCATGCTTAAAATCGGTATCGACCCTGAGCTCACCTGAGAGCTGAGCATCAGCGCTTGGGTTGCGTAAATTGAGCCCAGAAAAGGACCAATGCCCACCCAAGCGCCAATCGTTCGCTTGTGCCTGCAAATACGCCGTAAGAGCAAACCCAGCGCTTTGCTGTGCCGCTATGGGCGCACTGCCTGACAAGATTTCCAGAGGCTCCTGGCTCATCGCCAGCGAGGCAAAGCCACTACCGTTAAATTCCTCTGGTCGCAGTGGGTTACCGAGCCCTTGGGCGAGCACCTGAATATCGGTTCCGGTACTGTCGCCGATAGTTATCTTGAGCTGGCGCTCACTGCCATCTCGCCAGTAATCGAAGTCCAAGAGAGCCTCGTAGTATTTATTCTCTCGGTTGACCCCTATACGCGCGGCACTTATATCAAGGCGCCGAGTCTTATCCATCAGCACTTCCAGAACCCGGGTCAAAAACTGTAAGGACTGTGCGGACCGTGGCGCATTGTTCGCCGCCTCGCTGTTGAGACCGACTTGGTATTCCACCTGCAGTCCCTTGATCGCCAAACTCGACACACTCGGCATCCAAAGCCGCAGAGACGCTACAATATCGACGCTGAGTTCTGCTGCTTCAAATTCAACACGAGTCCCAGAGATGGCGCCAGAATCACCGTAAAGAATCACCTCATTTAATACAAGCGTCGGAGCAAACGACTCCCATCGCAGTGCAATTCGCTCAGCTTCGAGTCGGCCAGGGATAGCGTGATTGATGCGATCAATGATGGGTTCGCGATACCGGTCAACATGGTGAGACAACAAACGGCCAAAACTGACATACACCGCGAGCAGTACAATGCTGAAAACAATAATCCGCCACAGCAAACTGCTCAAGCGATCATAAAAATGCGGTGTATTGGAAGACATGGGCTGAATTCTACACCCTAATCGACACTCCGGGATAATGACAAATTCACTCCCGAGGCAACCAAAAGTTCGCTTAAGATCTGCAGGGGCAGACCGATGACGTTGCTCACTGAGCCCTCGATCGATTCCACCAGTACATCGCCAACACCCTGCAAGGCATAAGCCCCGGCTTTATCACTCGGTTCACCCGTGGCGATGTATGCCTTGATCAAATCGTCACTCACACAGGCAAAGCGCACGCTCGTGCTCACAACCTTGAGGGCTCGGCGCGTCGACGTATAGACGGCCAACCCGGTTAGCACCCGGTGTTCTCGCCCCCTCAAACTCGAAAGCATCGCAAAAGCCTCCTGCTCTGACTCGGGCTTTTGCAACATGAGGTCATCAACCACCACGGTAGTATCAGCGGCGATAATACAACTCCCAGCGCACACCTCCTGTACCTTTGTTGCCTTTTCATGAGCCAAGCGCTGAACGTATTGCTCAGCAGATTCGTTGGCACGCGGCGTCTCGTCGATGTCCGCAGGACGAACCTGAAAGTCGGATACAATACGGGCGAGAAGCTCACGACGACGCGGCGACTGAGACGCTAAAATCACCATTCTGTTAGGCCATGATAGCGCCTGAAATAGCGCAAAATTTGCATTACCACGGGCCACACCAGGGCGCTACACAAGGCGGTTAACAGAGGGGGAGTCACTGCAACAGCTTGAGTCTCGAACGATGCCAGCCAAACATCAATAAAGCGCGCGACACCGGCAAGCATGAACACCAGCGCTATCTGAGACAAAACGTCCATTTTACGAAAACGCAAGCAGATCAACTGCCCAAACAGACACACCAAAGTCATAATCAAAGCGTAATGGCCCAAGGGGCTTGCACTCAGCACGTCAACGGTAAATCCCGTTAACAATGCATAGGTCAGGCCAACCCTGGCAGGCAGAGCAACGACCCAATAAAACAGCACCAAGGCCACCCAATCAATCAGCAGGGGTAGGCCCGACACCTCGGTCGTCCAAATACTGAGCAACATCGCAATCACCAAGGTGAAAAGTACCACCAGTGAATCACGTATCACGGCGCGATAGCTCTTGAACCGAGAGTAATGTCAGAGGCCAAAGCACCCTCTGGAAACAACAACAAACCGTGCCGAGTTCGACTGAGCTGAGCCAAAGGCTCTGCCCAAACGGTCGCAAATCGGTCGCCATCGGTACGCTCTACAGCGACCACTTTGGCCACTGGGTAACCCATGGGGAAACGCCCACCCAAACCTGAGGTCACAAGCTGGTCGCCTACTTCCACATCGGTGGTCGTCGATAAATACTCGATGCGTAAACGATTGAGGTCACCGGTGCCCTCAGCAATCGCGCGCACCGAATTGCGGATGATTTGGACAGGTACCGAATGACTCGCGTCACTAATCAACATAACCTGGGCGGTATCACTGGCGACTTCAATAACTTGGCCCAGCAGGCCATCAGAGTCAATGAGTGGCTGCCCCGGATAAACCCGTTCATTACTGCCGTGATCGATCGCTATGATTTGTCGGTTTGGGTTGGGTGACACGCCAATAATTTCTGTCGCCAAGACATCATTACGCTCGCGCGGCCCGGCATTCATGAGAGCACGTAAGCGTGAGTTCTCAGCACGCAACGCCACCATTTGCTGCAGCTTGGCCTGTAGTACGAGATTTTCGCGCTCGAGTTGATCAACCCGATTATACAGGGCATCTTCAGAACGACTAGCCTCCGACAACGCCTGCCATATATTGCGTGGAACGGCTGCCACGTCGAAAATAAAGTCCGTAGCATCAAGCCCAGCGCGACGGACAGGATCAAGCAAGTCCGTTTGACGATCTGCCACCCACATCACGACTAGCAGGGCAGTTAACAGACCCGCACGTAGTCCAAGTCGTGACTTCTTGATGAACAGCGGTTTGATGTGTCTCTCCCTTAACCCGCGTGGTTAGTGCACGCCGATTTACTCGCTAGACAACAACTCCAAGGTGTGCCGATCCATACGTTCCATCGCAATACCGCCGCCGCGCGCCACACACGTCAGGGGATCATCCGAGATCACCACGGGCAGGCCAGTTTCGGAGGAAATCAGCTTATCCAAATCACGCAACAAAGCGCCACCACCGGTCAATACTACGCCCGATTCCGCGATATCGCCCGCGAGTTCTGGCGGCGATTGTTCCAGCGCAGACTTAACGCCTTGAACGATAAGTTGCAGTGGGTCCGACAGAGCTTCTAGGATCTCGTCACTCGTTAGCGTAAAGCTTCGAGGCACGCCCTCTGCCAAGTTACGCCCTCGCACGTCGATCTCACGCATCTCGCCGCCGGGGAAGGCACAACCAATTTCTTGCTTAATCCGCTCTGCGGTCGCCTCGCCAATCAAGCTGCCATAGCGACGTCGAACGTGGGCAATAATGGCTTCGTCAAAGCGATCGCCACCCACGCGCACAGAATCGCTGTAAACCACGCCGTTGAGCGAAATAATCGCGATTTCGGTAGTGCCACCACCGATATCGACCACCATACAGCCGGTGGCCTCCTCGACATTCAAGCCCGCCCCAAGCGCGGCCGCCATCGGTTCTTCAATGAGACGAACATCACGAGCGCCTGCACTCAGGGCACTTTCACGAATCGCCCGACGCTCGACTTGCGTTGACATACAGGGTACACAGACAAGCACTCGGGGGCTCGGGCGAATAAAGCGTGTTTCGTGAACTTTCGCGATGAAGTGCTGCAACATTTTTTCGGTGACCTGAAAATCTGCAATGACACCATCTTTTAATGGGCGAATGGCCGTGATATTGCCCGGCGTCCTACCCAACATACGCTTGGCCTCGGTACCTACCGCTTCGATCGACTTCTGGCCATTGTGAATACGAATAGCCACCACTGATGGCTCGTTCAACACGATTCCCTGGTCTTTTACGTATATGAGGGTATTTGCAGTACCCAAGTCGATCGATAGATCGTTAGAGAACATACCGCGCAGTCGTTTGAACATGTTGTTTTCGTTTCCCTAGTGTTGGGTTGGAATGGCCGGCGAGGCGACGCATTTAGATCGAGTATCGCAGCTCAAAAACACCACAAATTGCGCTCGGTTCGGCTTAAAAGCTGAATTATCCTCTCTTTCGACAACTCTATCAATGCCCGCGATTTTGGGCAAGGACAGCGTTGTGATAAACTCGCCCGCCTGCGAAAAGAGAGAGTCCATATGTCCGTCACAACCAGTCAACTCAGCGAGGTGGCAACACTCGCTCGTTTGCAACTTGAGGCCGAGCAAGCCGAGCCGGTGACCCACGCAATCAACCAGATTTTAGGCCTCGTAGACCAATTACAGGCTCTAGATTTACAAGGCGTAACTCCCATGGCCCACCCCCGCGACGAAGTCCAACGTCTGCGGGTAGATGCCGTGACAGAAACCAACCATCGTGAAGCCTTCCAAGCGATTGCACCCGCTGCTGAAGAAGGCCTGTACGTCGTACCTCCGGTGATTGAATAATGACTGCCAGCATCCGAACCCTCGCGACTGAGTTACGCCAAGGTACACGTTCGGCGGTGGAGCTCACCCAAGACTACCTGCAGCGCATTGAACAACGTGACGACCAATTGAATAGCTATATCACCGTCGCATCTGAGCGCGCACTGGCGCAGGCGCAAGCTGCCGATGAGCGTTTGAGCAGGGGCGACGCCTCCCTGCTGTGCGGCATTCCCATCGCCCACAAAGATTTATTTTGTACCCGCAATTTAGCCACCACCTGTGCATCGAAAATGCTGGCCAATTTTGTTCCGCCCTACGACGCGACAGTTGTCGAACGAATCGACACCGCGGGCGCAGTAACTTTGGGCAAAACCAATCTCGACGAATTTGCCATGGGCTCGTCTAACGAGAACAGCTTTTTTGGCGCGGTCAAAAACCCCTGGGATCTAGACTGTGTCCCCGGCGGCTCGTCGGGCGGCTCCGCAGCGGCGGTCGCTGCTGAATTATGTGTGGCAGCCACGGGCACTGATACTGGGGGTTCGATCCGCCAGCCCGCAGCGTTTTGCGGTATCACTGGCTTAAAACCTACCTATGGACGGGTGTCGCGCTTAGGTATGGTGGCTTATGCCTCATCGCTAGATCAAGGTGGCGTAATGGCGAAAAGCGCCGACGATTGCGCAATTTTACTCGAGGCCATGGCGGGCTTTGACCTTAAAGATTCCACCTCAAGTGGCCACCCGACCATACGTTACTCCGAACAATTAAACACGTCGATCGCAGGTTTGCGCATTGGCATTCCACGCCAATATTTTAATGAGCAACTCGACGCCAAAATGGCGGGGATCTTGCAACAATCTTTGCGTGAGCTTGAAAAGCTTGGGGCTCAGCTCATTGACATCGACCTGCAGCAGACAGGCCTTGCGATTCCCGCTTACTACATCATCGCGCCGGCGGAAGCGTCGACCAACCTTTCTCGCTACGACGGCGTTCGCTATGGCTATCGGTGCGACAACCCAAAGGACCTTCAAGACCTCTATGTGCGTAGTCGCAGTGAAGGCTTTGGTAAAGAAGTTCAACGCCGTATTTTAGTCGGCACCTACTCACTGTCCAGCGGTTACTACGACGCCTATTACGGACAAGCACAACGCGCGCGACGCCTCATCGCAGAGGATTTTGCCAAGGCTTTTACCCAAGTCGATATCATTGCTAGCCCCACAACCCCTGGCCCAGCATTTGGTTTAAATAGCAAAACGCAAGATCCCGTGGCCATGTATTTGGAAGACATCTACACCTTGGCGGTTAATCTTGCCGGCCTACCTGGCTTATCGATGCCCGCAGGATTTTACGATCATCGCCCCGTTGGACTGCAGTTAATTGGCAATCATTTTGACGAGTCGACCCTGCTGCGAACGGCGCACCAGTACCAACAAAATACCGACTGGCATACTCGTCGCCCCGGTCTCATTGCAGGAGGTGAGTCATGAGTTGGGAAGTCGTTATCGGGCTCGAGGTACACCTGCAGCTTGCCACCCAATCCAAAATATTTTCCGGAAGCTCGACCCGTTTTGGGGCCGAACCCAACACTCAAGCCAGCGCGGTTGATTTAGCCATGCCCGGCATGCTCCCGGTGCTCAATGAGCAAGCGGTGCGTTTCGCCGTACTTTTCGGATTGGGTATCGGCGCCGAAATTGGGCAACGGTCGGTCTTCGATCGCAAAAACTACTTCTACCCTGACTTACCCAAAGGGTACCAAATAAGTCAGTTCGAACAGCCCATCGTTGGCAAGGGAGCCTTCACAGTCACTTTATCTGACGGCACCACCAAGACAATAGGTATTACCCGCGCGCACCTCGAAGAGGACGCCGGCAAATCGCTACATGATGCCATTCCCGGCGCTTCGGGCATTGACTTGAACCGAGCCGGCACGCCTTTACTTGAAATCGTCAGCGAACCCGACATTCGTAGCGCGGAAGAAGCGGTCGCTTACCTCAAAGCACTGCACACTCTGGTCACTTACTTAGGTATTTCCGATGGCGATATGTCACAGGGTTCAATGCGCTGTGACATCAATTTATCGTTGCGCCGTCCAGGTGCGAGCGAATTTGGCACTCGCACCGAAATCAAAAACGTCAACTCGTTTCGTTTCGTAGAGCGCGCTATTCATAGTGAAATCGAGCGGCAATCGGATGTCCTAGAAGACGGCGGTGTCATTATTCAAGAAACACGCCTGTACGATGCCGAGCGAGATGAGACGCGCTCGATGCGCTCAAAAGAAGTCGCCAATGACTATCGCTACTTCCCCGACCCCGATTTACTGCCCGTCGTATTAAACGATGAGACGATCGACGCCATTCGAGCCAGTTTACCAGAGCTGCCCGATGCCAAGCGGGAGCGCTTTAAAGAACAGTACGGCTTGGGCGACTACGACGCCAGGGCTCTGTGCGATAGCCAAGCCATGGCCAATTATTTTGAAGACGCCGCCGCAGCCGGTGGTGACGCGAAACTGGCCGCCAACTGGATGTTGTCGGAACTCGCCGCACAGCTTAATGCCAACAATATCGAGTTAGAGCAAGCACCTGTGAGTGCACAGCAGCTCGGCCAACTCATTGTGCGCATTAAAGACAATACGCTGTCGAGTAAAATGGCTAAGCAAGTATTTGATGCCCTGTGGCAAGGCGAAGGCGACGTCGACGCCATTATCGAGCAACGCGGCCTGAAGCAAGTGAGCGATTCAGGCGCATTAGAGAGTCTGGTCAACGAGGTGGTTGCGAACAACCCCGATCAGGTAGCGCAATATCGAGCGGCCGATGACGGTAAGCAGAAAAAACTGTTGGGCTTTTTTGTCGGGCAGATCATGAAAGCGTCGAAAGGCCAGGCCAACCCAAAGCTTGTCAACGAACTGCTGAACAAAGCGCTGAAGTAATTTCAGCGCTAGTAGCGCATAAAGCGCTCGCGATTCACTTGTTTTTGGATCTCGTTTTTTCGCAACAGAATGTACACCGCGCCCGTCCCGCCGTGCTGGGGCTGAGCGCTGTGAAAAGCTTGAACGGCATCGAGCTCGCGCAGCCAGTGGTTGACGCACCCTTTTAAGATGGCCGCCTGCTCTTTTTCTGCCTTACGTTCGCCTCTGCCGTGCACAATAATCACCGTGCGCAGACCCAGTTCCAGGGCTTGCTCGACAAACTCAAAGACGGCTTTACGCGCCTGCACCACTCGCATTCGATGCAAATCTAAGCGCGCCTCGGTATCGTACTTGCCTTGTTTTAACTTGCGATACACACCGTTTTGAATACCCGGGCGTTTGAAATCAAGCACAAACCAAGGGTCGAGCGCCGCAATACCCTCTTCCGTCAAAATGTTGTTATCGGCTTGGGGTCCCGTCACGGCAGCTTCACGCCGTCGCTCTACCGCGTCCGCCGCCAAACTCGGGGCTTTAGAACGAACCACCCGCTCATCCTGCCGCAGGGGTTTTACGTCGGCGAATTCTTGTGTGAATAAGTCCAGTTCGTCTTCGTTCATACTCTTTCCTCTGCGGCCTGCCGTTGTATTATAGCGACAGCTGGGCTGTACGCCGAACCCATTTTTTGGCTTACTTACCCCCACAACCCTTCTTGAACACAAAGGCCTTCTCTATGCGCGGCAATCCAACCCAGGGCATTCAATACTTAATACGCGGCATTCAACTGATGCGAGTACCAAAGCTCATGGTATTTATTTTAATACCACTTGCCATCAATATGATCGTCTTCGGCAGCTTGATCGGCTGGGCAATCTCTTATCTGAACGCCTTAGTACCGGAATGGATACAATCACTGCCTGCCTGGATGAGCTTTATTGAATGGATCATTTGGCCACTGCTGGTGTTACTGTTTGGCTTGCTGAGTGGCTATTTATTTACCACGGTAACCCTAATGATCGCCTCGCCTTTTAACAGTTTACTCGCGGAAAAGGTCGAGGAGCACTACACGGGCCAAGAGGTGGAAGGTTTCGAGACTATGAGTGCTGCCTTGATGGCTGTCCCTATGTCAATTATGCGCGAACTGCGCAAACTGGCCTACTACTTACCCATGGCCATACTGGTCTTTATTTGCACTTGGATACCCCTGGTAAACTTCGCCGTGCCTTTTCTGTGGTTTTTGCTGGGAGCGTGGATGATGAGCCTGCAGTTTCTAGACTATCCGCTCGACAATCATCGGCAAAGTTTTAAAGCGGTCATCGAGTTCGCGGGTCAAGAGCGCTTAACGACCATGGGATTTGGCGGTAGCGTAGCACTGTGCGTCAGCATACCTATCTTAAATTTAATTATCGTGCCAGCTGCAGTGGCCGGTGCCACCTTGCTGTATTGCGACCAGCAAGCCGGCGGGTCACCGAGACTACAATCTTAAGCCAACAAACTTTCGGGCGGGTGCTCGCATTCTAAGCGCTCACCCAAGAGCGCTTCGATATCGGGCAACAAGAAGGCATCGTCCTCGCTTGCAAAGCTAATCGAGGTCCCTGTGGCACCTGCCCGCCCGGTGCGACCGATGCGATGCACGTAATCATCTGGATCTTCGGGCAGATTATAGTTGACCACATGCGATACGCCGTCGACGTGAATACCACGCCCTGCAACATCAGTGGCCACCAACACTTTGAGCTTGCCGCGCTTAAAATCTTCCAATGTGCGGGTGCGTTTATTTTGCGGAATCTCGCCCGATAGCACACCACAGGGTATGCTCGCTTTCCGCAAACGTTCGTACAAATGCCGAACCTGATCACGGCGATTGGCGAACACGATCACGCTGGTGGCTGCCTCATCACGCAGAAGATTGAGTAAAATTTTGTAGCGCTGCTCAGCCGAGACTAAATACACTTTTTGATCGACGTTCGCTGTTGCAACACTTTCAGGTTCGATCTCGATCTTAATCGGCTTGTAAGTCCACTGCTCGGACAGGTTGATAATGTCTTGCGTAAAGGTCGCCGAAAACAACAGCGTTTGCCGGTGCTCTTTCGGGGGCGTAGCGCGCACAATTCGCTTGACCTGAGGAATGAAGCCCATATCCAGCATGCGGTCCGCTTCGTCCAATACGATGGTTTCTACGCGATCCAAAAACAGGTCTTGCCGCGTCATAAAATCAATCAGACGACCTGGTGTTGCCACCACTAAATCAACGGGCTCTTGATCCAGCTTTTGCAGTTGCTTTTGGTAATCCATACCGCCAATGAGGGTCACCACGCGCAAACCTGTGTATTTGCCCAAATCCTTTGCGTCCTCGGCGATTTGCATGACCAGCTCACGCGTTGGCGCAATCACCAAGGCTCGCGGCTCGCCCACGAAACGCTCGTCGTCGATAGGATGCGCTAATAAGTCATTGAAGACCGTAATCAAAAACGCTGCTGTTTTACCTGTGCCTGTTTGCGCCTTACCAATCGCATCTAAACCGCGCAGCGTGTGGGGTAGTATCGCGCCTTGAATGGGCGAGCATGTCACAAACCCCAAATCTTTAATCCCTTTTAACAGACGTTCGTCGAGATCCAAAGACTCAAAAGTTCGTGTGTCGGCATTGGCCTGATCGGCCAAACTGAATGTGCTCATGTGCTCCTGCGCGATTGTCGCTTTTACTAAACCGCGCGGAGTGTACCATTAATTCAAGCCCACTGCGCGCCTGTAACGCGATCCAAACCCTGAAGGTCACAATGTGTCTGTGCACCCTGATATCCCAGATCAATAAACCGTTGACGCAAGCGCTCGGCCTGTTGGTAGCCATGCTCTAACCAAAGAGTGCCACCCGACTTTAAATACTTGGGTGCCTGATCGATTATTGCGAACAAATCCGCTAGGCCAGCATTCGGTGCGACCAGGGCTTTTATGGGTTCGAACCGTACGTCACCTTGCTGCAAGTATGCCGAGTCAGGCTCGACATAAGGTGGGTTGGACACAATTAAATCAAACTGATACTGCGGCAGTGAGGCAAACCAATCGCTGCAATAAAAATCGATATTCTTAATGCCGAGGTTTTCTTGGTTGGCCGTAGCGACGTCTAAAGCATCTTCGCTGCGATCGACCGCACATATTGACCACTGAGGGCGCTGGGAGGCCAGCGCCAAAGCGATAGCGCCAGAACCCGTGCCTAAATCGAGAACCTCAGCCTTTACATCCAGGGCGAGCCCTAAGGCTACATCGACCAGCAGTTCGGTCTCAGGTCGAGGAATCAATACGCGTTGATCAACGTGTAAGTCCAAGCCATAGAATTCTCGGCGTCCCAACAAATACGCGACAGGAACACCGCTGGCGCGTCTGTCAACCAATGCCCGATATTGTTGCACAACGCGCGGAGCCAATTCACGTTCAGGCCAAGCGAAGAGTGTTGTTCGCTCTAAGCCGGAGACCTGTTCAAGCAGCAAGTGAGCCTCTAGATTAGCGCTGTCTGCTGGTAACAGCGCTTTGGCCCAACGCAAGCACTCGGCAATCGTCATCGCTAGTCGTCGGACAATGCCGCTAACTGATCCGCCTGGTATTCTTGACGCAGCGGGGTCACTACCGAGTCGAGGTCGCCTTCCATAATCTCATCCAACTTGTAGAGGGTGAGATTAATGCGGTGATCGGTCATTCGCCCTTGCGGGAAGTTGTACGTTCGGATGCGATCAGATCGATCGCCGGTTCCCACGAGATTCCGGCGCTCTTGAGCCTGCTCTGACGCGGCTTTTTCTTCTGCTGCAGTATCCAGCTTAGCCTGTAACAACGACATCGCGCGTGCTCGGTTTTTGTGCTGAGAGCGCTCGTCCTGGCACTCCACCACAATGCCTGTAGGCAGGTGAGTAATGCGAATAGCCGAGTCGGTCTTGTTGACGTGCTGACCACCGGCACCTGAGGCTCGGAATGTATCGACCCGAATGTCGGCCTTGTTAATCTCGATGGCATCGACTTCTGCGGCCTCTGCCATCACGGCAACGGTACAGGCAGACGTGTGTATTCGTCCTTGCGATTCGGTCTCTGGTACTCGCTGCACGCGGTGAGCGCCAGATTCGAACTTTAAGTGTGCGTAGACGTCTCGCCCCTCTACCCGGGTAATGATTTCTTTATAGCCACCGTGCTCACCAGCACGCTCGGACAAAACCTCTAACCGCCACTTCATGCGCTCGGCATAACGCGAGTACATTCTAAATAAGTCACCTGAAAATATAGCGGCCTCGTCACCGCCCGTACCCGCGCGAATCTCAAGGAAGACGTTAGCGGAGTCTTTAGGGTCTTTAGGTAACAGCAAGCGTTGCAGCTCAATTTCCAGTGCCTCTATTGCTTCTTTAGCGGCATCGAGCTCTTCCTCCGCCATCTCGCGCATATCAGGGTCGTCGTCTAACAGCATAAGTTGCGCGGCTTCCATATCGTCTTTGGCGGTCTGGTATCGCTTAAACGTAGCAACCACTTCCTCTAGTTCCGAGTACTCGCGCGACAACTCTCGAAAACGTTCTTGATTGCTAATGGTCTCGGCGTCGCTTAACAAGGCCGATACTTCTTCATGTCGCTCTACCAGCAATTCCAACTTATGTAACAGTGATGATTTCATTGTTGCGGATGACCGCACTCCTTCAGTTTATTGATCTAATTCGTCGGGCAGACCCAGCAGGCGCTTGGCGACATCGAGCTCTGCGACGTTTTGTTCTGCAATACTGCGCAAACCTTGGCTGGGCGCGTGTATCAATTTATTGGTGATAGCACGGGCCATAGATTCCAACACAGCCTCAGGGTCGGCGCCCGCGCCAAGCTCTTTTCGAGCCCGTTCAAGTTCTAAATCGGTCAGTGCAAAGGCCTGATCACGATAATATTTAATCCATGGCTTTGACGCATCGGCTCGTCGACTGCGAGTGTAAAGCACCAATTCTTGATTGAGAATTTCGCGAGCTTTATTCGCCTCTGTTTCACGTTGCGCCCTATTTTGGTCAACAATATCGCGCAAGTCGTCTACCGTATACAGGTACACATCGTGCAGTTCGGCAACCTCGGATTCCACATCGCGAGGCACCGCGATGTCAATGAACAACATCGGCTCATGACGCCGTTTCCGCAAAGCCGTCTCGACCAAACCTTTACCGATAATCGGCAATTGGCTTGCCGTCGATGACACGACAATATCGACTTGCGGTAAGACCTCAGGCAAATCGCCCAAGACACAGGCCTCTGCACCTAATTTTTTAGCTAAACTTAGGCCGCGGTCGAGGCTTCGATTGGCAATAAGCATGCGATTTGCGCCCGCTTGACGCAGGTGAGTACCCACTAACTCTATGGTTTCACCGGCGCCCACTAGCAACACATTGACACTGGCCATAGACTCATAGATGCGACCCGCCAAATCGACTGCAGCGTAGGCGACGGACACAGGATTTTCCCCAATAGCGGTCTCGGTGCGCACGCGCTTAGCGGCAGCGAATACGCGCTGATACAGCCTATTCAGCACCGCTCCCACCGTGCCACACTCGCGCGCCAGGGCATAAGCCGATTTCAGCTGACCCAAAATTTGCGGCTCGCCAAGTACAAGGGAATCCAAGCCTGCGGCAACCTGCATGATATGCCCCACCGCATCGACATCCGTGTGCAGATAAAGATGGCCGTCAAGCTCACCAGCCGGCAACCGATGGTACTCGTGCAGCCACTGGATCACGGCCTCCGCCTCAAGTGGCGACTCCGAATCGCGTGCCAGCAGCAATTCCGTGCGATTGCAGGTGGATAGAATGCTGGCTTCGCTGTCTTGTAAGGACGCCAGCTGCTGCACCGCGTCCGAGAGCTGATCAGGACCAAATGCCACGCGCTCGCGCACCGAAACGGCGGCGGAATTGTGGTTTAAACCGATCAACAAAACGGACATTTGATCTACTCATACACAGCGACTTTGCAACAGCGCGCAAGTCTATCACAAATTCCTTCGTACTCTGCCCTACGAACATGGCACACACCCTAGGGATTACCCTATTATTGTGGCATTATTGACGAAAACGTATTGAGAATCGGCGATGAGACGAATTATCTCTGTCACAGTGTTAGCAGGCCTATTATCCGCCTGCAGTTCGGCGCCCGTACAGCAGCCGATTGCTGCAGCGACTGCAGATCCCGTGAGCACGATAGAACCTCAAATCATTCGTCAGGAAGCCCCCATACCCGATGAATTGGTGTATGACTTTTTGCTGGCTGAGTTTGCCTTACGCCAAGGCGACTACCGACAAGCGTTACGCCTGTACCAAGACCTAGCAACGCAAGTTGATGACGTAGAGGTTTCAGCGCGCGCTACTCGCATAGCGCAATTCTTGGGTGACGAATCTGCTGTATCTGTGCTGGTAAAACGCTGGCTGGCGCAGGAACCAAACAACCCCGAGGCGGGACGCCTAGCGGGCATCTTAGCACTGCGACGCGGAGCCGGGGCTAAAGCCTTTGACTATTTTTACGACGCTGCACAAGAAGGTGCAATCGTTGACTTTGGCATGCTAGCAAGAGCCTACCCCGACCTAAGTTCTCCCGAACGTGAAATTCTAAAACAACGCATCGATGCCAAACTCGATGGCTCACAAGAGCGCTCCTTGACCTTTGCCCGCGCTCTGATGGCTGCAGAAGATGGTGATAACACGCGCGCTCTGACCTTTGTAAACGAATTATTGGCGGCTGAACCTCAAAACATTCAGGCCCTCATGCTACAGGCCCGCCTGCAACTGAGTCTCAAACATGAGAGCCCGCTGGACGGGCTGGCTCAAGCGGTAAAAACCAATCCCAATAACGAAGCGCTGCGCCAACACTATGCGCAATTACTCGCGGGCACCGACGTGTCGGCGGCCCGCACGCAATACGAAATTTTGTCGGCCGACCACCCTCGTAAAGGGGAGTACCTAATGGCCCTGGCGCTGCTCAACAAAGAGCTTAATGACTCTCTTGCCGCCAAAGCCTACCTGCGCCAGTGCCTCGCCTTAGAGCAACTTATCGATGAAGCCCACTATTATCTGGGCGAAATAGCCCAGCAAGAAGGCGCATTACAAGCGGCGATGGATCACTACCAACACGTAGGCGATGGCCAGCACTTTTTAATCGCCAGCCGCCGTGTGGCCGCCATGTTGCTGCAAACAAACCAGCTCCAAGAGTTGCACGCCTATCTAGAAAACCAACGCACTCGCTTCCCTCGCCGAGGCGAACAGCTGTTCGCGCTCGAAGCCCAGGTCCTCAGCACGGCCGAAGAAGACGAAGCAACCGTGGAGCTTCTCAACAAAGCGCTAACGGTATATCCCAACTCCGAGTCATTGCGCTACGCCCGGGCAATGGCCGCCCAACGGCTGGGGAATTTGGCCCAGTTAGAGGCGGATCTTCGCATCATTTTGTCGATCAGCCCGAACAATGCGACTGTGCTAAATGCACTGGGCTATACCTTAGCGGATCAAACCGATCGCTACGAAGAAGCCTTCGAACTGATCTCAAAGGCACTTGAGTTGGCGCCGGGTGAGCCCGCCATCCTCGATTCAATGGGCTGGGTTTTGTTCAAACTTGGCCGCCTGCAGGAGGCAGAGCAACAGCTGCAATTAGCCTACCAACAAATGCAAGACCCCGAAATCGCCGCCCATCTTGGTGAAGTGCTGATGGCGATGGGCAGAGCCGAAGAGGCAACCAAATTGTGGACGGCAGCCATAGAGGCGGCGCCCCAACATCAGGCGCTGATTGACACACTGAAACGTCTGCAACCTGCATTGCTCGTCACCCAATAATGCGCAAGCTCCTCATTGCTCTGCTGACGCTATGGCTGGGTGCTTGCGCCCAGCAACCTATAACACCCTCAGCGACAGATGCTACTCGTTGGTCAATGGACACCAAGATTGCCTTTGCTGGCCCGAAAGAATCGGGCTCGGGCTATGCCCACTTTGACTATACGCCTGGCTTGCTCAGTGGAGAGCTCAGTGGCGCCTTCGGCATTGGCAAAAGTCGCATAGACTGCAATCTGCGTTATTGCAATGTGAGCAGTGCAAACGGCGACAATAGACTTTGGCTAGACCAGGGTAATCTCGAATTGCAGGATGACGTATTGCTACCTATACACTTGCTTCCCGACTGGCTACTGGGTAACGACGCAGCCCAGACTGAAACGCTAGACTGGCGTTTAGAGGTTAGCGCGTGGCAAGAACAACATGGTGTCCGTTTGCCGCAAAAACTTCGCCTATCGCATAAGAGTGGCAACACTCTAAAAATATTCATCGTGCGTTGGACACCACAAAAATGACCGCAAACGAGACTGCATTCGAGGGTGTATCGCCCGCTAAACTCAATTTGTTTTTGCACATTACCGGCCAACGCAGCGACGGCTATCACCACCTACAAACGGTGTTTCAACTGCTTGATTGGGGCGATGATATTCGCATTAGAGCGAATCAATCCGCTAAGATTACTCTGACATGTCCCAAGATACCGCTCGCACCCGAGCGCAATCTTGCCGTTAAAGCAGCCCTCGCCTTGCGGGCCCACACTGACAAACTCGACCTGGGAGCGCACATCGAAATCGATAAACACATCCCGGACGGAGCAGGCCTTGGCGGGGGCAGTTCGAATGCTGCAAGCGTGCTTTTGGTGCTCAACAAACTTTGGAAACTGGACTTAACAGCCGACACATTGGCGGAGATTGGTCGCGAATTAGGCGCAGACATTCCTGTTTTTGTGCACGGCCACAGCGCCTGGGCTGAGGGTATTGGCGAACACCTCACCCCAATCAACTTGCCAGAAAAGATATTTTTGATCGTAAAGCCCAAAGTTTCGATTGCGACCGCTGAAATTTTTCAAACTAAGGAATTGACACGAGACACGCCCGCCATCACAATAGCGACCTTTTTCGAGGGGCGGTATCGGAACGACTGCGAAAGCGTTGTCTTCCAAAAGTTTCCAGAGGTCAAAGCTGTTGCTGAATGGCTTGGTCAATATGGAACGCCGCGGCTCACTGGAACCGGAAGTTGTGTATTTTTAGAGTGTCAATCTAGGGCACGAGCGGCTAAAATAGCGCAGCAAGTTCCAGCAGGCAGTCGGGCCTTTGTGGCACAGGGTGTAAACCAGTCACCCATCGTTACTGCACTGAAATAAACGAATAACTGGGGTGTCGCCAAGCGGCAAGGCACCGGGTTTTGATCCCGGCATTCGGAGGTTCGAATCCTCCCACCCCAGCCATTTTTGTGCGAACTCATCATCGCCCAATCAGCACCCAGAGGAAGCAACGTGTCCACTAGAATGATGGTTTTTGCGGGCAACGCGAATTTAGATCTTGCCCGTAAGGTTGCAAGCCGCCTGTATTTATCTCTTGGAAATGCCACAGTTAGCAGCTTCAGCGATGGCGAAATCGCCGTCGAGCTCAACGAAAATGTGCGCGGCAAAGATGTGTTTATAGTACAACCCACTTGCGCGCCGACCAACGACAATCTGATGGAATTGGTCGTTATGATCGACGCACTGCGTCGAGCGTCGGCGGCACGAATCACCGCAGTCGTTCCTTACTTCGGCTACGCCCGTCAAGACCGACGCGTAAGGTCTGCTCGCGTACCTATCTCAGCCAAAGTGGTTGCAGACATGATCGTTAACGTCGGCGTGGACCGCGTGCTTACCGTCGATCTTCACGCAGAGCAAATTCAGGGCTTTTTTGCCTGCCCCGTTGACAACATTTACGCTTCACCAGTGCTTAATAGCGATATCGTTGCTTGCGGCTACAAAGACTTGATTGTGGTGTCGCCGGACATTGGCGGTGTTGTGCGCGCGCGCGCTATCGCCAAACAGTTAGGGGATGCGGATCTCGCCATTATCGATAAACGTCGCCCCCAAGCCAATGAAGCACAGGTGATGAACTTAATCGGTAATGTAGACGGCCGCACCTGCTTACTGGTTGACGACATGGTCGACACAGCGGGAACGCTTTGCAAGGCCGCGGATGCGTTAAAAGAACGAGGCGCCGTCAAGGTAGTCGCTTACTGCACACACGCCGTTTTGTCGGGCAAGGCAATCGAGAATTTGCGAAATTCCAGCCTAGACGAGTTAATTGTGACCGACACTATACCCTTGACGGACGAAGCCAAAGCCCTTGGCAAAATTCGCCAGCTTACTATCGCTGACTTGCTCGCAGAATCCATGCGTCGAGTCAGCAATGAAGAATCGATTAGCGCGCTGTTCGAGTAACAGCGTATTTTGAGCCCTTCTTTCGTATCGGTCGCAGGTACTTAAGAAGCTTATGAAGGAGAAGACTATGTCTGATCAATTTGAAGTAGCAGTATCTGCTCGAAGCGATATAGGGAAAGGTGCGAGCCGCCGCCTACGTCGCCTAGAGAACCTTGTACCCGGTGTTGTTTACGGCGGTCACAAAGACCCAGTAAGCGTATCGGTTGTGTCAAAAGACATCGAAAAGTCATTGGAAAACGAGGCGTTTTATAGCCACGTTTTGACCTTGAATTTTGGTGATCACACCGAAAGCGCGGTACTAAAGGACTTGCAGCGCCACCCCGCCACCAACAAAGTGGTGCACTTAGATTTCTTACGCGTTGTCGCGGGCGAAGCCATTAAAGTACAGGTGCCCCTGCACTTTACCAACGAAGACACCTGCAAAGGCGTTAAAATTGGTGGTGGTATGGTTCAGCATCAGATGACTGAAATCGAAGTGTCGTGCCTGCCCAAAGACATTCCAGAGTTCATTGAAGTCGACATGACTAATGTAGAAGTTGGCGCAATTGTCCACCTATCTGACCTGACGCTCCCTAAAGGCGTAACCTCGGTTGCATTAAGCCTCGGCGCAGACCACGATCTAGCCGTTGCCTCAGTGACACCACCTAAAGGTGGCGCGGCCGCCTCAGGCGACAGCTCGGACGAAGCTGACAGCGAGTAATCGCTTTCTCTACTGGGCTTGCGCAGCATGACGATTCGCTTGATAGTGGGCTTGTGCAACCCCGGCACCCAATACGACCAGACCCGGCACAATGCCGGGTCTTGGTTTGTAGAGAGCCTAGCAAAACATCACAATGGCCAGTGGAAATCCGACGCCAAACTCTTTGGCCGAACCAGCAAAATAGTCATTGGCTCGCATGAGCTATTACTGTTATTACCAGACACCTTTATGAACCGCAGTGGCAAATCGGTCGCAGCCGCGGTAAATTTTTACAAACTGCAAAGCACACAAGTGCTTGTTGTTCACGACGAACTCGATCTAAGCCCCGGTATTGCTCGCTTTAAAGACGGCGGAGGTCACGGCGGCCATAATGGTCTGCGCGATATTATCCCAGCGCTCGGTAACAAGTCAGATTTTCTTAGGCTTCGCATCGGCATTGGACACCCAGGTCACGCCAAAGCTGTCAGTAATTACGTGCTCAGCAAGCCCGACCAAGGCGACAAAACCGCCATCGAACACATTATTCATGAGGCCGAGCAGACACTGACTTACGTGCTTGCTGATGACCTCGCTAAAGCCATGAACCAACTGCACAGCATTGCAGTTAAGTAGCTTAAAGGACACTCAATATGGGTTTTAAATGCGGCATAGTAGGATTACCTAACGTCGGCAAATCCACGCTTTTCAATGCGCTCACCAAAGCCGGCATTGATGCTGAGAACTTTCCCTTCTGCACCATCGAACCAAATTCCGGCGTAGTCCCTGTGCCCGACCCTCGACAAACCGAGATCTCAAAGCTGGTGAAGCCTGAGCGCGAAGTCTCGACCACGATGGAGTTCGTGGATATCGCCGGCCTCGTCGCTGGTGCCTCGAAGGGCGAGGGCCTAGGCAACCAATTTTTAGCAAATATCCGCGAAACCGATGCCATCGCGCACGTTGTCCGCTGCTTCTCCGACGACAACGTTATTCACGTTGCCAACAAGGTAAACCCTGCCGAGGACATTGAGGTGATTAACACCGAACTGGCTCTGGCAGATTTAGAAAGCTGCGAGAAGCAGCTGCAAAAGGTGGTGCGCACGGCAAAAAGTGGCGACAAAGAAGCGGTCGCGATGAAAGCGCTGTTAGAAGACGTGTTACTCCCCCACCTCAACGAAGCCAAGCCAGTTCGCGCGTTGGCCCTAGATGACAACCAGAGAGCCCTAGTCAGAACGCTGCATTTACTCACGGTTAAGCCAACCATGTATATCGCCAATGTCGACGAAGAAGGTGTTGACGGCAATGAATACGTCGACCAAGTCAAAGCGATTGCGGCAGATGAGAACGCGATTGTGGTCGTAATTTGCAATAAATTAGAGTCCGAGATCGCCGAACTTGAAGACGACGAGCGCGCCGAATTTTTGGCAGACCTTGGCATGGAAGAGCCCGGACTTGATCGGGTGATTCGTGCCGGCTATCAGCTTTTGGGCTTACAGACGTACTTTACCGCCGGCGTCAAAGAAGTTCGTGCGTGGACGGTTAAAGTGGGTGCGACAGCCCCCGAGGCGGCGGGCGTCATTCACACTGACTTCCAAAAAGGCTTTATCCGCGCCGAGGTTATTGGCTACAACGATTTTATTCAGTACAAAGGTGAAGCCGGCGCAAAAGAGGCCGGCAAATGGCGCCTCGAGGGCAAGGACTACATCGTCAAAGACGGCGACGTTATTCACTTCCGCTTCAACGTATAGTGACCTGTTGAGGCTGTTGCATCGAGCGGCGGCCTCAGTTCACACAAGGCCTGTCACCACCGATCCCAGGCGCACCGCGACGCAAAGTAAACTAACGCTTTTGCTTTGCACTCCACTGAACGTGCCGCCGCACCGCATCATCCGATAGCAGCAACTCTAGGGTATACAGACGTTTACCCAGGGCCATTTCATCATAAAGCTTATGCAAACCGCGATGACAGGGCTGGCAAATGTCGATACCTCGATTTAAATACTCGCGACTGTAGTGCTTTTTAAAGCTGGTTCGCCTGTGCAGTTTGCGCGGGATTAAATGGTGAAATGTCAGCTGCCTGCTGGCACCACACAGCGCACAAGGGCTAGGTGTTACCGACTTAGCCATCACTGAACCCTACTGAGGCGTCTCAGAGCGCGCCTGCAGCAGGGATTTGATTTCCGCTAGCTCTGCCTTTAAATCCTGCAAGGTTGGCTCTCCAGCCGCTTCTGCCTCGGCTGCCGCAATCTTTTTATGCTCGCCTTCCAAGACATTCACCACAATACCGATGATCATATTCAAAAACGCAAAAGCAGATAGAAAAATAAAACTCAAATAGTAAGCCCAGCTCAGTGGATATACCGACATCGTCTCATACATAACATCAGTCCAATCCTCAAAGGTCATCACACGAAATAACGTCAGCATACTGATGGCAATATCGCCCCAAAGCTCGGGATTAATCGCTGCAAAAAACGTGGCGCCCACGGCGGCGTAAATATAGAAAATTATAAACATCATCAGCATCACATAGCCTAGCTGCGGCAATGCCACCAGTAATGAAGTGATCAAGGTGCGCAACTCGGGGATAATAGACACCATCCTGAGCACTCGAAAAATGCGTACCAAGCGCCCAATCAAGGCCAATTCGGAGTCTTCAATGGGGATTAGGCTTACCACTACGATAAGTGTATCGAAGACGTTCCAAGCATTCTTGAAAAATGTCCTTTTACTAGGATCACCTAAGAACCGAATGGTGATTTCAACCAAAAAGAATAAGGTAATTGCCCAGTCTAGGCCGACAATCACGGGCTGCGTCCATGCTGGCAACGGGTAGGTTTTAACGCCTATGATCAAGGCAGAAAAAACGATAATAGCGATCACCGAAAGCTCGAATAGTTTATTCGCGCGCAGCTTCGCAAAGCGCTGCTCTAATAGCGATAAAGAGGCAGTGGACATAACAAGCAAACTCAGACGGAAGAGGTGAGTATTGTAGAAGCAGTGCGAGAAAATGTCAGTGTGAAAAACACCTGAAAGGCTTGACAAAAAAGCGAAAAATCCGCACTATTCGCGCTCTCAAAAATGCAGCGCATTTTCGAGATCTCACCCGCTTTTCACTGCATTTAAGTGGCAAAGCAAACATTGTGGCTACGTAGCTCAGTTGGTTAGAGCACAGCATTCATAATGCTGGGGTCACTGGTTCAAGTCCAGTCGTAGCTACCACCTCATCTTGAAGTCGTCGCACTATTGCAAGCCAACATTATTTTGCCCTGCCAAGTTTCGCTACAGAGCTCGACGTCGCCGTCAATTCGCCCTCACTGTTGGTAATAGATCCCTCGAAAAAGGCCGTTTTGTAGCTCGCTTTAATTACACGACCCTCCACTCGCAAACACCCGGCGCGAGTCGGTGCCAGGTAAGACGTCTTAATCTCGAGCGAGGATACCGCCGTTATGCTTTGATCAACAGCAAAAATAGCGTGCGACATCGCCGCATCCAGCATCGCGGTGATAAATCCACCTTGCACGATATCAATACTGTGGCAAAAGTCCCTGCTGATATTAAATTCGAACACGCAGGTCGCCTGCTCTAAATCGACATCAACAATACGCCCGCCCAGCATACGAATGAAGCCTGGCGCATGCCCGTTCAAGCCTTCAATTAACTGCGTCTTATCCGTCACTATTTGTAACCCCCTGAACAAACGCCACATTGTATGGGATTGCGCCAGCGCTTCAAAACGTAATTCAGCGTCTTTTTCGCGGGCATAAAAAAACCCGGCTTAGCCGGGTTTTCAGAGTCAGGCCCTAAGACCTACTTATTTTTCGCTTCACGACGCGCTTTGGCTTCTTCGATTACCTTGGCCGACACCGCTGCTGGGCATGGTAGGTAGTGCGAAAACTCCATCGAAAACTGGCCGCGACCCGAGGTCATGGTGCGCAAGTGACCGATATAACCAAACATCTCAGACAGAGGTACATCGGCTTTTACACGAACACCGGTAGACGATGGCATTTGGTCTTTGATCATGCCACGACGACGGTTCAAGTCACCAATAACATCACCCACGTGATCTTCAGGCGTGAACACATCCACTTTCATGATGGGCTCGATCAACTGAGGACCGGCTTTTGACATCGACTGACGATAGGCGCCACGAGCTGCCAATTCAAACGCAATCGCCGATGAGTCAACCGCATGGTAAGAACCATCGTATAGCTCGACTTCTACGTCGAGTACAGGGAAGCGAGCCAACGGCCCTTCAGCCATCATATTCTCGAAGCCCTTCTCAATCGCTGGGAAGAACTCTTTGGGAACGTTACCGCCCACAACCGTCGACTTAAAGGTGAAGCCACTGCCGACTTCGCCGGGACGGATGCGGTAGTCAATTTTACCGTACTGACCAGAGCCACCCGACTGCTTCTTGTGGGTGTAGCTGTCTTCCACTGCCTGGGTGATGGTCTCGCGATAGGCAACCTGAGGCTGACCCACGACTAATTCCACACCATAGGTACGCTTGAGAATGTCGATCTTAATATCCAAGTGTAACTCACCCATACCTTTGAGGATGGTCTCACCTGAGTCTTCGTCAGTCTCAACGCGGAACGATGGATCCTCAGCAATCATTTTACCGATCGCGATACCCATTTTCTCTGAACCACCTTTGTCTTTCGGCGCAACAGCGATCGAAATCACAGGCTCTGGGAACACCATCGCTTCCAGCGTACAGGGGTTATCGACAGAGCACAGTGTGTGACCCGTTTGAACGTTCTTCATACCGATACAGGCAAAAATATCACCCGCCTGGACGCTGTCGATCTCGTTACGTTCGTTCGCGTGCATTTCTACCATTCGACCAATTCGCTCAGTTTTACCCGTAGCGGAGTTCAGAATGGTATCGCCCTTTTTCAACTTACCCGAGTAAACGCGAATAAAGGTCAAAGCGCCAAAACGGTCGTCCATGATTTTGAACGCCAAAGCGCGGAACGGCTCGTCCACAGAAACGGTAGCCACTTTACCTGTTGGGTTACCTTCTTCGTCGGTGAGATCCTGAGGATCAACTTCGGTTGGGCTGGGCAGATAGTCAACAACCGCATCCAATACCAACTGAATGCCTTTATTTTTAAAGGCTGAACCACAGAAGGTTGGGAAGAAGTCGAGTTTGCGAGTGCCTTCACGGATACAACGTTTAACGTCTTCAATCGAAGGCTGCTCGCCTTCCATGTAAGCCATCATTAAGTCGTCGTCTTGCTCAACGGCAGTTTCAATCAGCTGCTCGTGGTAAGCATCGACGTCATCGACCATGTCGGCTGGCACATCAGTCACTTCGTAGTTTTCTGGCTGACCAGAGTCATCCCAGATATAGGCTTTCTTGGTTAATACATCCACCACACCTACGAAATCGTCTTCACGACCGATCGGCAAGGTCATTACCAACGGGTTAGCCGCCAATACGTCACGCACCTGATCCACTACGCGGTAGAAATCGGCACCCAAACGGTCTAATTTGTTTACGAAAATCAAACGAGCGACTTCTGACTCGTTGGCGTAGCGCCAGTTGGTCTCTGACTGAGGCTCAACACCACCAGAACCACAGAACACACCGACACCACCGTCCAACACTTTTAACGAACGGTACACTTCTACGGTGAAGTCAACGTGCCCGGGAGTGTCGATGATGTTTAAGCGGTGATCATTCCAGAAGCAGGTTGTCGCTGCTGACTGAATGGTAATACCACGCTCTTGTTCCTGCTCCATGAAATCGGTAGTCGCTGCACCATCGTGTACCTCACCGGTACGGTGGATTTTACCGGTCAACTTAAGGATACGTTCGGTCGTGGTGGTTTTACCCGCGTCCACGTGCGCGAAAATACCAATATTTCTGTATAAAGATAGATCTGCTGCCATTGGTCTACTCGTCGAGTTTAGTGTTTAAAAAATACAACTTAAAATTTCGCGCGCAAGTTTACAGGAAATTACGCCGGGGTGAGTGACTTTCTTTGAAAAGAGGGGTGTTTTTTTCGGTTTTCGCAAAAAATACCACTAAATCAGCGCCACAAAGAACAGCTCGACACCTAGATCAGACGTCACAGCCAGGTTACAACGAAAAAAGCCGCCTCGCGGCGGCTTTGAAAGGACCCTAGAACTTAAGCTTTCGCTGAAGTGTCTTCGTTTGCTGCGTACCAAATGAACAAGCCAAACGCGATCTTGTTCAACACGTCTGCTAGGTTGTAAACGATATTCAGGGTTCCCTGATCGGTACCACCCGCCAAGTAACCCAAGAAGTAGCCAATAGGGTAAATTGCCCAGCCAATCGTTACTGTCCATTTCATCAGACCGTAAGACTTCTGAACTGCCGCAGTGGCTTCTGCTGCCGCAACCTTGCTGGCTTCGCCCGCAAAAATTTCGTACAGAATATAGAACCATCCTAACATACCGATGACGAATCCAACGGTCACATTTAGGTAGCCCGCTTCGCCCATGTAACCGGGTACCAGCATGACCAGCGTACCAATCAGCAAGCGCCAGAAAATACCACCTGACACTTTGGTAATCGCGGCCAGAATCAAGTAGAACTCGATCATCAGCAGCGGTACTGTCAGCAACCAATCAATGTATCGGAAGTCGGTTGGCGACGCACCCGTACTGACCCACACTTCACGCATGTACATGTAGTGGAAGGCAGCAATGAATGTTACCAAGGCCGACACTGTCAAACTTGTTGCCCATTTGCCGCCCATTCGCAGAGCTTCCATCAAGAAGAAGATCGTTGACGCGGCCAGAGCCATAGAAATTAACCAAAACGAGTAACCTACGAAGTCACCCGATTGCAGCATTGTACTTGCAAATACAGAGCTAGAACCGAGCGCTAACAGGCCTACTACCCCTGCTTTGTGCCACACGTTTACACTTTTATTGAACATAGCTATTTCTCCAATTTTTCTTATCTCGAGATATTTTACCGCTTGTTACCACAGTGCAGATGCACGTGTTTGATGCGCATCTCATCGCAAGTTGGATCACTTTCGTCGCAAAAAAAATAACGAAACACCAGAAAAAATAGTCAACCCTTTGTTTTGTATAGGAAAAAATTTTAGCAACCAAACTTAGCTGGAATTGACTTTTAAATTTTTTTTGATCTAGTGATCCTCTAGCAAGCTTGCGTGCGTATGCCCCATACCAACAACACAAAAATAACTGAAGGTTGGACTATGGATCAGACCATCTTAGCGGTAGCAAGCGGCGCAGCAGCACCGACGCCTCCCCACGCGGCAGGCAGGTCGGGCGTTGAAGAAGGGCTCGAACGGGCGTTCAAAACGACTGTACAACAAGCGCCCTCTTCGTTGCGCGAGCCCTGTCGTGAGCATTTTAAAAAGCGAGGCAAGCATTTACGCGGCAAACTGGCGTACTCGGCAGCGCGGCAGTATGGATCCTCGTCACAGGCGGCGTCTTCCTGGGCCGCGGCGGTGGAACTTTTGCACAATGCGTCCTTAGTGCACGACGATCTATGCGACAAAGACAGTAAGCGACGAGGCCAGCAAACAACCTTTAGGCAGTACGGAGAGGCCGTTGCCGTCTGTCTGGGAGACTATTTAATCGCCAAAGCCTATGAGTTTGCCGCGCGAGCGGGTGCCGAAAGCCTCCACCTTTTGTCGTCGAGCATCTCTGCTTTGGTGGGTGGCCAAGCCGCCGAATTTGCCAGTGCCGGCTACCCTGCGTGGTCTGAATACGAGCAAATTGCTGTCAGCAAAACCGCCCCTCTACTCGGCATGGGGGTCGTTGGCGCAGCTCTGATCAATCAGCAAAGCGCGCCCGAGGCAGAACTAGAGCATTATTTTTATCACGCAGCGCTGTGCTTCCAGATGATTAACGACATTCGAAATTTCAGCGGTTCAGATGGCGCTGAAGCACCCTGTTCCGATTTGGCGAACTGCCGCCCTAACGCCGTGATCGCCAGTTTCACAGAGACATTACCCAAACACCTTAAGGCACGCTTCTCGCTCTGGGCTGACAAAATAAGGACGGGAGAAATTATAGCCGATACGGTAGAAACCAGAGAGTGGTGGCAGCGCCTGTGTGCGTCCGATGCGTTTTCAGATACTGCACAACGTTTGCACTTCCACTTCAACATGGCCAGCGCTTCGCTCGTGCGATTACCCCCTAATCTACAGTCTGTTATCAACCCGCTTAATCAATGGCTTGCATTAGAACTCACCAAAACTCGGCATTGCATGAGCAAACACCGTGACAACTGATCAAACTCGTACTTTGGTTGTTGGCGGCGGATTCGGAGGTATTGCCAGCGCCCTGCGGTGCCGCGCACTCGGACATCAGGTTACGCTGGTTGACCGACTGAGCGAACTCGGAGGAAGAGCACAAGTCTTCGAACGCGAGGGATTCCGTCACGATGCCGGCCCAACTGTCATCACTGCGCCATTTATGTTTGAAGAGCTTTTCCAGCTGTTCAACAAAGATCTCGCCGATTATGCCGACATTGTGCCCTTGGACACGTGGTACGAATTTTATTTTAACGATGGTAAATCGTTCACCTATAAAGGCGATATCGAGCACACATTTGCGGAAATCGCCAAATTCGAACCCAAAGATGTTGCTGGCTATCAATCACTTCTCGCCCTGTCCCAAAAGATTTTTGCAGTCGGATTTGAACAGCTCTCGGCACAGCCCTTCACCACGTTTACGACCATGCTCAAACAGGTGCCCGCGCTTATCCGCCTGCAAAGCTACCGAACCGTTTTCGGTTTGGTGAGCCGATTCATTCGTAACGAGCACTTGCGCAAAGTATTTTCGGTCCATCCACTGCTGGTCGGCGGCAATCCGTATACGACGACTTCGATCTATACACTAATACATTACTTAGAGCGTCAATGGGGCATTCATTTTTGCATGGGTGGAACAGGCGCGCTGGTTTCAGCACTAAAAACCCTAATGCAAGAAGAGGGCATAGTGGTCCAGACTGAGTGCGATATAGAGCAAATTCTTATCGAGAATCACCGTGCAACAGGTGTAGTGACCAGTCAGGGTCAAACAATACGCGCCGATAACGTCGTTTTTAACGGAGATGCCCCCCACGCTTATCGAGCTTTGTTGCCCCAATCGCTTAAACGCCAGCCCATTCGACGCCCAGAAGCACTCACACAGTATTCGATGGGACTGTTTGTACTCTACTTTGGCACGCGCACCACTTACAGCGACATTGCGCACCACACGATATGGCTGGGGCCTAGACACAAAGAATTACTCGAGGATATTTTTGACAACCATATCGTCCCAGATGACTTCTCGCTGTACCTACACCGTCCGACGGCGACGGATCCCACCTTCGCTCCAGAGGGCTGCGAGAGTTTTTACGTCCTGTGCCCTGTCTCTAATTTAAAATCTGGCACCGACTGGGAAGTAGAAGGCCCGCGACTGAGAGATCGGATTGTGACCGCATTGAATGAAACCATCCTTCCGGGGCTTGCAGACACTATCTGCGCCGAATTTTGGATGACGCCTGAGGATTTCAAAACGCAGTACCGGTCTGAGCATGGCGCGGGGTTTTCGATCGCACCGACGCTCACCCAGTCTGCATATTTTCGTTATCACAACCGCGACCCCGATGTGAGCAACTTATACTTCACAGGCGCAGGCACACATCCCGGCGCCGGATTGCCGGGGGTGCTGTCCTCCGCCAAAGTGGTAGAGCACCTCATGCGAGGCGAAGGAGCATGAACCCATGGTGACGCAGCCTCTCACGTCCGACCAAGTCACTGCGCCCGAAAGCACCATGGAGACATTGGCCTCGCACGGCAAAACCTTTTATTGGGCCTCTTTTTTCCTAACCAGGCGACAGGCCAAAGCGGCCGCTGAGCTCTATGCGTGCTGCCGGGCACTTGATGACTTGGCCGACTCAGCCACGCAATCCAAACTCACCAAAAAACAAACCTTAAAAGCACTGAAGTTAGCCCTAGAGCACGCCGACCAACCAACCCACTACCCGCTCGGGGAGGCTCTGCGCCGCTTGACCTCTCAGCACCAAATTCCGGCTACCGCGCTCGCGAGTTTGTTGGATGGCCTCATTACCGATACCGAGTCGGTCGCGATTACGAGTAAAAGCGAGCTCGATCGCTACTGTTTCCGCGTCGCAGGCACTGTTGGCCTAATGATGTGCCCCATACTGGGCGTGAGTGACGAGCGCGCCTTACCGTTTGCTATTGACCTAGGGATAGCGATGCAGCTTACCAACATTTGCCGCGATGTATTAGAAGACGCCGAGCTCGGGCGACGCTACTTGCCGGTTGACCTCACCCCCGTAGAACTTCGTTTTGCCTCAGAGACCATTAAAATACGGGTACAACATGCCCTTGCCGATCAGCTTCAGCGGGCAGAAGTCTTCTATCAATCGGGGCTTTGCGGCCTGGCCTATCTTCCCAGAAGGAGCCGAGTAGCGATATTTATCGCTGCTCACTTGTATCGAGCAATCGGCCGAAAACTTCAGGATCGACGCTTGGCTTGGTGGGAGGGCCGCACCGTCATAGCCCCCATGGAGAAGCTGATGTTAACGCTGAAGCTCCTCCCCACATTGCTGTATGTGCTGCTGCAGCCCAAGCCCACGCGTCATAAGTCGCACTTGCACGCCAACCTTGAAGGCCTGCCCCATGTCGACCACCCTCAAGGCTGATGTTGCAATTATAGGAGCGGGTATCGCTGGTTTAAGTCTTGCTACGCGACTTAAGCAAGAAAACCCGAGCGCACACGTAACCTTGGTGGGGCCTGAGGACCTGCGCCCTCAACGTATCAGCACGTGGATCGAGTCCAACAATACTGTCCCAGCGTTCGTTAAGTCTTGCATTGACAAACAGTGGAGTACATGGAGGTTTCGCGACAAATTCGGCAATGTCTACACCCAACACGCCAACACCACATACTACGCGGCAATCGATGGGAAACGTCTAAAAGAACAGCTCGAGGAGCATGCCAAGTTACTCGGCATACAGCGCATCAAAGAAAGGTGCGATAGCGTAGAGCGCACATCGATGGGCTACCAATTTATCTGCAAAGATCAGGGAGCAGTGTCGACTCAGCTGGTCGATACACGGCCGCCAGCGATCCCGAGCACGACCATAAAGCAACAGTTCGTAGGGCGTATCATTCGTTGCGATAACCCTCATGAACACACTATGCCTCAGCTCATGGACTTTACCGCACGCCCCATTGCCAACGACGGGTTAACCTTTGTGTATACCTTACCCCTCTCAGACCATGACCTGCTCATTGAAGCAACGACGTTCAGCCCAACACTCTATGCACAAGCCGACTACGAGGCGTGTATCGGACAATGGATCGAGAACCATCTAGCGCCGAACAACGCTTGGCAACACATCGAGACTGAATCGGGCATTTTACCCATGGGACCGGTAGCGCCCGCCGACGGGACACTCGCGCGATGCGGTATCGCCGGCGGTTCATCACGCGCCTCTACCGGGTATGCCTGGCATGGCACCCAACGCCAAATAACTCAACTCGCCAAGGCGTTTGCGCTTGGGGCTGACTTGACGACCGAGCAAGTCTACTCATATAGAGCGCGATTCATGGACACCCTGTTTTTGCGTGTGCTACAACATCAGCCCGAGGCCATTTACCAACTGTTTATGGTTATGGCAAAGCGGCTGCCGGGTGACACCTTGGCGCACTTCTTGTGTGACGAAGATGGGTGGAGGCCCTGTTTACGCACCATCATAACCGCGCCAAAATGGCCTTTTATACGCGCCTTATGGCAAGCTTAGGATATGGATCACAGCCTGTTCACTGTCGTCACACCCATACTTTTAATGGCACTATTCGGTGTACCACATGGCGCCTTGGATGCTGCGCTGATAAAAATGACCATCGCCCCAAATCGGCAGGTGTTTACTTTTGTCATCTATAGCGCGATTGCGCTTATTTGCATCATGGTTTGGTACGCTTTACCGACCGTCGCCATGGTATTGTTCTTAGCACTGAGCTGCTGGCACTTCGGAAAGTCTGACGTCGTCGACCAGAAATTATCGCATCCGCAACTGCACATTATCGCTCGAGGTGGCATTTGGACACTGTTTTTGCCGCTGATACACTGGCCCTCGACAGAGCCAATTTTTGCGCAACTGAGGACGGACACAGAGCTAATAAAAATCGGCCTCACAGTGATCTTGCCCTTGTGGGCCCTGGGGTTTTGCGCCCTAATTTACGTCGCACTGGCAGCGCGAAAAGTGAAATCCCTAGCTGCGCCGGTGCTTGCACTCGCTTTAGTCCCGCTGCTCCCACCACTGTGGTCACTGGGCTTGTATTTCTGCTTTTGGCATGCCCGCAGGCATACCCAACAAACAGTCGCTCAACTCTCAAACAGAGCAAACGCTAGACGATTGGCACGCGGCATTACCGCCCTCACCTTGGGCATTGCCTTGATGGTATTTACGATAATGCCCGCAGAGATCAGTTTAGACACGGCAATGGTTCGTATATTCTTTGTTGGAATTTTTGCACTCACAGTGCCCCACATGATACTTATCGACTATTATTTACCCCGAACGTATTCATTCGGCACTCACCTATGAGTCAGTCCACCATCAACGATCGCAAAAGTGAACATTTAACCTTGGCAGGCTTACCCACCATGCAAATGTCGGTCACTAACGGACTGGACTCGGTTCAATTTGAACCTTGTGCCTTGCCCGAGCTGAATTTCAGCGAAATTGATACGCGATGCCACTTATTTGGGAAAGAGCTACAGCAACCACTCATCATAGCGTCCATGAGTGGCGGCACGCGCGCGTCGCGCCAACTCAACCAAACCTTAGCAGCGGCTGCCGAGCAGGCGGGCGTGGCCTTGGGGTTGGGGTCGATGCGAATTGCCATCGAACAACCAGAACAGTGCTCTACATTTCAAGTCCGGTCGATCGCGCCCAGCATACCCATTCTGGCCAATATCGGCGGTGCTCAGCTCGTCCAGCCGGAAGGGTTAAGCCATGCCTTAAAGTGCATCGACATCGCCGAGGCTGACGGAATCTTTGTGCACTTAAACCCGCTGCAAGAAGCTCTGCAGTCACAGGGCGATACGCAATGGCGCGGTGTATTGGACGCTATTGCGACACTGGTCACGCTTGCGCCGGTACCCGTGATTGTGAAAGAAGTTGGCCACGGCCTAGGTCCGAGCACTGCCAGAAAACTGGTGAACGTTGGCGTCCAATACCTAGATATTGCTGGCGCAGGCGGCACCAGCTGGGCAGCGATCGAGACCGAGCGCTCGCGCACAGATAACAAGGCCCAAACAGGCGAAGTCTTTCATAATTTTGGTATCAATCTGCGTGATTCACTCAGATCGATACAGCAGGAAGAGACGCTAAGCGAGTCGCTCACCTTAATCGCATCCGGGGGCATACGATCCGGTCTAGATATCGCTAAGAGTATTCGTTTGGGCGCTTCGTTTGCTTCCGCAGCATCGCCCATATTAGCGGCAGCAAATCATGGCACAGAGTCTCTTACAGAATTCCTTGAGCAATGGCGGCAACAGCTCAGAATTAGCTGTTTCGTGACAGGTTGCGCCTCTCTGCGAGACTTGCGCTATGCGCCCTTAATTACGCCACAGCATTTATGAAGCATATTGCGACGTTGTTGCTTGCGACTGTGGGCTTGATGACACTGTGGCTTGCCAAGACCCTCGGCAACCATCTGGTTGTTCAATTCGCAATTCCAATTCCCGGGGCCGTAATCGGCATGTTGGTTGTCTTCATGTTCTTGATATTCTTGGGCAACATACCTAAGCCCCTGAGCGACGCTGCGACCCCCTTACTTCAGCATATGAATTTGCTCTTCATTCCCGCTGCCGTGGGTTTAATGAGCCTAGGCTCGCTTTTGTCTCAGCACGGGCTCGGCATTATTACCGCCATGCTCGTCTCTACACTTGCGGGATTTTGGGTTTGTATACAGGTGTACACCAAGCTCGGCCGCAAACACGCTAGCCATGACACATAACATCAATCTCTTGTTTTGGCTGGCCTGCACCTGCGGTATTTACAGCATCATGCTGCTGCTATACCGTCGTGCTGACAGCACCCCCTTTTTGCACCCAGTGGTGACCAGCAGCGCCCTCATGATTGGGCTTTTACTGTGGCGCGACGTCAGCTACTCGAACTTCCGATCGTACACTTGGATTTTGTCAGAGGGACTCGAGCTCGCCACCGTGGCTATCGCAATTCCACTGTATCGCGAGCGAAAGCGCCTAGCTGCAGTTTGGCGTCCCTTTGTGCTGTCTTTAGGCGCTGCGACACTCATCAACCTAAGCGTGGCTTTTTTAGTGGGCTGGAGCTTAAAACTGAACGATGTCAGCCTCATGTCCTTGATGACCAAATCCGTTACCACACCGGTCGCCATTGGCATCAGCGATCTGATTGGGGGCAATGCCTCATTGGTCGCGGTCATCGTTATCAGCACGGGCATTATCGGCGCAATGCTTGGGCCTTGGCTCCTGACCCGCTGGCGGGTACAAGACCCCGTGGCCATCGGTTTGGCTCTGGGCACGCTGTCCCACGGCGTAGGCACAGCCCGCGCCTTTCAAATAAGTCCAGCCGCGGGCGCATTTGCAGGTTTAAGCATGGCCATATGCGCGATACTAACCTCTCTGGTCCTGCCAAGCCTGATCGCCGCTTGGCGATAACAGAACCGGCAAACTATGCATAGTCAAACGAGTCGTGGTAGCATCTGATAAATCGCTTGATTAGCGACAGCGTTCGGATAACCAACATGGCGGCAAGCACCTCTTTGAGGCGATACATCAAATTTCCGAAGTTGCTGCTCTCTGCAGCGGCCAGCGTATGTTTTGGCGCCGCCTCCGTCTCTTATGCCTCTATCGATTGGTCATTGCTGAGCAATAATCTTTTGAGTCAAGGCCAGGTCAAAGACGCCAAAGGACGTGCTTGGTTAAATCAAATCAACGAGCTCAAAAACGAACCGCTCGAACTAAAGCTCCGAGGCGTTAACGACTACGTCAACCGATCTGCACAGCTGGCATCCGATATGGACAGTTGGGGCGAGAGCCATTATTGGGCAACACCCACCGAGCTCTTTAACAACGAACAAGGTGATTCCGAAGACTTTGCGCTGGCCAAATTGCTAAGCCTGTTGATGCTGGGCATTCATCCGGAACGCCTCGTGATCGTTTATACCGTTGCACAAGGCACAACACCGAGCATGACTAATCCTATCAGTCACACGGTGTTGCTCTGCCTGTGCGGCGACGACAATGCACCACTTATCTTGGACTCGATAGAGACTCGAATCATTCCCGCAGAGCGCCGCACCGACTTGCGCCCCGTCGCGGCTTATCGGCCTTTTGACTACCGATACCCGCAGGAACTTCGAGCCGATAACGATTATCAACCTTCTCAAATCCAGCGTTATCTAGCGAAACTTGAAGCGCAAGGATTTCCTGTTATGGAAACGCACTAATCATGCTTGCACTGTCACTTACCCAACGCATTTGGTTAATTGTTGTCGCGGCAATGCTCACCGTTTTTGTCGGAATTTCAGTTTTCAGTACCCTGCACACTCGAGAGCATTTACAAGAGCAAATCAACGATCAAAATAGCGATGCAGCCGCCGTGTTGGCTGGCGCGCTTGCCCGTGTTAGCGGCGGCGGCCCAGAGCTTGAAAAAGTCGTGGACAACCAATTCAATCTCGGCCATTACAGCTTAATTCGAGTCGAAGATGGTAGCGGCAAAGTCGTCTACCAGCGGCAGCGCTCGCTAGACAGTGTTACCCCAGATGCTTTCAGTTCCCTGTTACACTTAACCGTAGAACAAGGCGAGGCGCTTATCCTCGGTGAATGGTCTAGTCTAAAACGCGTTGTTATCGAAACCGACCCGACCTTCGCGAGTAGCTTGCTGTGGGACAACATCCTGCGCATCTTGATATTTTGTTCAGTTGCCTCGTTAATACTGGGGTTTAGTGGAATTGCACTGATCAAACTGCAAACGCGGGGTTTAAGACCACTTCAAGACCATGCAGAAGCCATCGCCAACCGACAATTCGAAACGCGCCCCCTACCACCTATTGCAGAATACCGGCCACTGGCGGAAGCACTAAACATTTTGGCCGACAAAGTCCGCCTTATCCTGCAGCAAGATGCGCGCAAACTGGAAAAATGGAACCTAGAAAGTCAAACAGACAAAATTACTGGACTCATGAACCGAGAGCCCTTCTTGGGCACCTTAAAAGAGCAATTAAAGCGCCAAGGACAAGAGCAAACCGGGGTGCTCGCCCTCGTGCGAATCATGGACCTTGCCGCGCTTAACCGCGCCCAAGGGCGCGTGGTCATGGATAACCTCATCCGCGAAATGGGTCTAGCACTGCGCCGACTCACCTTACGCATGGGAGGCTGGAGCGCCGGGCGTTTAAATGGGTCAGACTTTGCCATTTTGTGTCCTAGCACAGACGACGTCCCGTTCAGCGCGCAACAAATCCACGAAACCATGATGAACGTTGTGGCACAGCAGGGCTTAGAAGATGCCATTCGTATGCCGGGCTCTGCCTGCGCCGTTAAACACAAAGATACCATTGGCTCACTGCTGACGTGCTTGGATGCCTGCTTGGCGGAGAATGAGTCGGCAACCGTGCCTCAAATGACTCTCACCGAAGTCTCTACCGAGCAGGTGTCAAGCGCCAACGAAACCGTCGGACAATGGCGTGAGACTCTAGATCGAGCGTTCGCGGAGAAACTCTTTTATCTGGGTGATTTCCCCGTAGTGGACGCCGAGGGCGATTTTGTGCACATCGAGGCGCCAGTTCGTATCGGCTTAGACGATTATGAGTATACCGCGGCTGACTTTCTCCCTTGGGTTAGTCGACTCAACTTGTCGCAAAACTTGGACAAGGTCGTTATCGAACTTGCCCTGCAAAAAATTCAAGTCACGGGTCGGGACGTGTGCATTAACTTTAGCTTCTCTGCCCTGACCGACAGTAGCTTCGCCGAATGGTTGGTCAGCCGCCTAAAAGAAAACGACATGTGGGCCAGCAAACTGTGGATCGAGTTCCAAGAGACCGTCGTTTTCCGCAACTTAGATGCCTTCAAGCAACTTGCCGCAGCGTTGAAAGACTCGGGCGTGAAACTTGGCGTCGAGCACGCTGGATACCAAATTGCTCAAATGGGTAAGCTTAATCGAATCGGTGTCGACTACTTAAAGATCGACAGCGCCTTTGTTAGAGACATACAGCAAAACCCCGCCAACCAAAAATTGGTGCGCAATTTGGTTGAGCTACTCGACGCACTGAATATTCGCGTATTCTCAGAGGGCGTGGCCAGCATTGATGAATGGAAAGCGTTGGTGCGCACCGGTGTGAACGGCTTTACCGGGCCCGCGGTGACTAATATTATTGCACCTACGCCCTCCAAAGAGGCCGAAACACCAGCGAATGAAGATCGCGCAACTGAAGACAAGGCGCCCATCGAGTTTAATCAATAAGGCAGGCGAGAGGTATAGCTCATGTCTAATGATTTCCGGCCCACGTTCACCAGCCAGCGCTCTCGCTGGCAAGACCGCGTCAAAAAAGAAGAGCAAGGCGAAGAAGTCGCTTACACTGGTCCCGAGCGGCGTTATTACCACAGACGCCTACTGAAGGATCGTCGAGAATCGATCCGTTTTGACTTGACCAAAGACGACCGCAGAAAAAGCAGTGGGCGCCGCCGAACCGATCTAAGCACCGACAAATGGGTGTAATCCCCTTCCCGCGCGATTTCGGCGGGTGACAGCGCGACCGCCACCAAGCGCGACCGCCCTAACCCTAAACCTTCGCGTTAGACCAAACGAGGGAGCGTTCTGCAAAAATTAGGGCCGTTAATAAAATGACGGCGCCAACTTGGTGGGCAGCACCAATAGCCACCGGAACATGCATTAGTAAAGCCGATATCCCTAGCAGGACTTGAGCCGTTAATGCGACCACCACAAAAATAGCTGGAAGCACCAAACCCTGACGCCACAAGCGCACCGCAAAAGCGCCAAGCAGCGCGATTAAGACGTAGGCGAACATGCGGTGGTTAAATTGCACTGTCGTGATGTCTTCAAAAATCGAGCGCCACCACGGGGTCATCGAGTACAGCCCTTCTGGAATAAAGCTGTTACCCATCAACGGCCAGGTGCTGTAAGCAAAGCCGGCGCGTGTGCCAGCGACCAAAGCCCCACTCAAAGCCATGACAAACACCAAAACAACCAGACCTAAGGCGTAGGGGGAGACAACAGTTTGGATACGTTTTTGTACGCCTCGCGCTCGTGCATGCAGTTCAAACGCCAACCATACCAAGCAGCAATACAGAAAGATCGCCAAGCCCAGGTGCGCGGCCAAGCGATACTGGCTGACGCGCGGGTCCTCGACCAGTCCAGACTTTACCATGTACCAGCCCAACAGTCCCTGGCACCCACCCAGTATCAGGAACACCACTAAGCGACCTTTAATATCGGCAGGGATGCGGCCTTTGACCCAGAAATAGGCGAGTGGCAAAAAATACAGCAGACCTATCAGGCGCCCTAACACTCGATGTAAATATTCGTACAAAAAAATGGACTTAAAGCCATCCAAATCCATGCCAAAATTGATTAATTGGTACTCGGGCGAGAGCTTGTACTCATTGAACACGCGCATCCACTCGGCTTCTGTTAGTGGGGGCACAATACCCAACAGAGGGCGCCACTCCACCATCGATAAGCCCGAATGGGTCAAGCGGGTCACACCACCGAGCAGAATCATTCCGAGAATGACCAGACAACACAGCGTCAACCAGTTGGCAATAAGGCGTTCGTTAGCCCGAGCAGTCATAATTCTTACCTGTCGATTCGTACGGCGCCAATAGTAGCGGAAACCGAGTACTAATGGGTGGGTTTTTGTAGAAAATGCGCCTCGTAAAGTGCCCTTAGCACGCGTAAACTACGCCTGCTTTCTTACTCGCGAACCCTTATGCCATTATTAACACTGACCAATATCAGCCTGCAGTACGGTACCCACCAGATTTTTGACGGCATCGACCTAACCATTACCCGAGGTCAACGCCTGGGTTTGCTTGGGCGCAACGGCGCTGGCAAATCAACCTTAATGAAATTACTGGCAGGGTTAGTGCAAGCCGATAGTGGTGAACGTTGGCAGAGACCCAGCGTTAAACTCGGTATGCTCGAGCAAGATTTACCCGAAGCGAGTGATGCAACGTGCTTTGAGGTGGTGGCAGAGGGCTTGGGCGAGCTCGGTCCCGCATTGGCCGAATACCATCACTTATCTATGAGTGCGACCGAGCACGACTTAGAGCGCCTGCAAAGGCTGCAGGAGATCATCGAATCGTCAGATGGTTGGCGCCTACAGCAAAAAGTCGAAGCAACCCTGACGCGGCTCAATATTGATGGTGAGCAAACACTGGCATCACTTTCCGGAGGCTGGAAGCGCCGAGTCGCACTAGCTAAAGCATTAGTCTCTGAGCCTGACATTCTGTTTCTAGACGAGCCCACCAACCATCTCGATATCCCTACCATTGAATTTTTGGAAGAGCAGCTCAAAGAATTTCGAGGCGCCATTGTTTTAGTGACGCACGATCGCCGCTTCTTGCAGCAGATTGCCGACACCATTGCCGAGCTGGACCGCGGACACCTCAAGGTCTGGAAAGGCGACTACCGCGGCTTCCTGAACTATAAAGAGCATTTGGAGGCCGCTGAGGCTAAAGCCAATGCTGAGTTCGACAAAAAACTCGCGCAGGAGGAAGTCTGGATTCGCCAGGGCATAAAAGCACGGCGTACCCGTAACGAAGGGCGTGTGCGGGCCTTAGAAGCTTTGCGAAAAGAGCGCTCCGAACGGCGTGAGATCACCGGCAAGGCCTCTTTCAGCATCGGCGATGCCCAGAGCTCGGGTAAGCGCGTGGTCGAAGTAGAGCACGCATCGGTCCGCCTGGGCGACAAAACCATCCTGCGAGACATCAATTTAATTGTGCAGCGCGGCGACCGCATCGGTATCGTTGGTGCCAACGGTGCCGGTAAGACGACTCTACTGAATACCTTGCTGGGCAAGCTCACCCCCACGACGGGTAAGGTATCGCTGGGTACAAAACTTGAAATCGCCTATTCGGATCAGTTACGTTCCGAACTTGACCCTGACATGAGCCTCATGGACGCCGTGTGCGGCGGACAATCGTTTGTGGAAATCAACGGCCACAAACGCCATGCCTACTCCTATTTATCCGAGTTTTTATTTGCTAAAGAACGGGCCAACACACCCATTGGCGCCTTGTCAGGCGGCGAGAAAAACCGTGCAGTCTTAGCCAGACTGTTTACCCAAACCGCCAACGTCTTGGTGCTTGACGAACCCACCAACGACCTCGACATGGAAACGCTGGAGCTACTGGAAGAGCAAATTTTGAATTTTGCCGGTACAGTGCTGCTGGTAAGTCACGACCGAGACTTCATGGACAATACCGTGACCGCTTTACTGGTGGTAGAAAACGACGGTCGCGTCAGCGAACACGCAGGCAGTTTCAGCAATTGGGAAGCACGAGGGTTTAAGCTCAAGGCACTAGACCCTAACAGTAAAGACGAAAGCGCCGAAGCCGCTAAACCCCAGACTTCCGATTCGAACACACCAGCGCCTAAAGTCCAAGCATCAAACGCAGCGGCCCCAGCGACCAAACGCAAACTGTCATACAAAGAGCAACGCGAGCTGCAGGCCCTGCCTGAGCAGATTGATACGCTCGAAACTCAAATTGCCGAGCTAGAAAACGTGATGGCCGAGCCCAGCTTCTACCAGCAAGGCCACGACGCAGTCCAAGCAAAGACCCAAGCCTTGGCCGACCTGCAAGCCGAGCTCGAAGCAAAAATGGAGCGCTGGCTAGAGCTCGATTCGAACTAGCGCAGCACGCCCGCTATTGCCTGCGCTAGCGGCTCGACCGTCGCATCCTTTAAGCCTGCTACGTTGATACGCGATGAATCGAGCATGTAGACGGCTTGCTCCTCACGCAGTTGCAAGACCTGCGCAGGCGTTAAGCCCAAAAAGGAAAACATGCCCTTCTCTTGCGCGACAAAACTAAAATCACAGTCGGTCGCAGCAGTCAGCGCCACACTCAGCTGATTACGCAAGCCTTGAATGCGTTGCGTCATGCTTTGAAGCTCTTGCTGCCACATCGCATTTAAGTGAGCATCCGCCAGCACTTTACCCGCCAAAATGGCGCCGTGCGCCGGCGGCATACTGTACAAACGGCGCGCAGCACCAAGCGCTTGCGATAGGGCGGTCTCGGCGTGCTCTGCAGATTGCGTCACAAAGATCGTGGCACCTGTACGCTCACGATACAGGCCTAGATTTTTGGAGCACGACGCCGCGATAAGCACCTCGGGCAACTGGCTGGCGAGCATACGCACCCCCAGAGCATCATGCTCCAAATCATCACCCAGCCCCTGATACGCGATGTCGATCAAAGGAATCGCGCCGCGCTCTAGCAACAAATCGGCCACGATCTGCCATTGCTCGGCGTTTAAATCCGCCCCACAGGGGTTGTGGCAGCAGCCGTGCAACAGCACCGCATCACCCGCCTTTACACCCTGTAAATCTTGCATCATACGCTCGAAGTTTAAGCTGTGGGTGGCATAGTCGTAATAGTCATAGCGCGCAAATTTTAAACCAACGCTGCCAAGCAGAGGCTCATGCACAGGCCAGGTTGGATTGGGCAACCACACCTTAGCTGACGGATTTGCAACTGCCAGCACTTCCGAGGCGATGCGCAAAGCGCCACAACCGCCAGGTGTTTGGATCGTTGCAGTTCGGGTCTCGACCAACGCGCGATGTCCAGCACCGAGCACAAGCTTGGGCATCTCAGCCACAAAGGTCGGATCACCCTGGGGAGGCAAATACGCCTTAGAGACCTCGGCCTGTACCAATTGCTGTTGCGCCTCTTGCACGGCGCGCATCACCGGACAGAGACCGTTATCGTCCATGTACACACCCACCGTCAGATCAATTTTGTTCGAACGTTCATCGGCTCTGGCAAGCGCGGCTAAGCCCAAAATACTGTCTTTTGGTAAACGTGATAGTGTGGCTAACATGACGAATCCTTATGTAAATACTGGCCATTACGACCTTAAGTGGCTCATGATATCATTGCGCGCTTTCGAACCGAACTGACAAATCATGTCCAACAAAGATAACTTATTCTCTGAGCCACTGGATCAAATTGCACCGTTTCGTTTTGATGAATCGGTTGTTTCGGTGTTTCCGGATATGATCAAACGTTCTGTCCCCGGTTACCCCACGATTATTGCCATGACAGGGGTATTGGCCGCGCGTTACGCCCAAGCTAACAGCAACCTGTACGACTTAGGTTGTTCGCTGGGCGCGTCGATATTATCCATGCGCCAGCAACCCCTACCTGACAGCTGCAAGATCATTGGCATCGACAACTCAACGGCCATGATTGAACGCTGCCGATCTGTTTTGGATACCGACAGCAACACGACGCCGGTAGAACTGCGCTGCGACGATATCACCGCTGTCGATTATGACAACGCCTCGGTCATCGTATTGAACTTTACCCTGCAGTTCGTGCGCCCAGAGTTACGCAACGCGCTCATACAAAAGCTTGTTGCAAGCTTACGCCCAGGCGGCATCCTTATCATTTCAGAGAAGGTCGAATTCACTGAACCCCATCTTGACCAACTGAATATGGATTTACACCACGAGTTTAAGCGCCGCAACGGTTACAGCGATTTAGAGGTCGCCCAAAAACGCTCAGCTATCGAAAACGTTCTGATACGCGATAGCATAGAGACACACCGCAAACGTCTGCTCGATGCTGGCTGTGACAGCGCTAACGTCTGGTTCCAATGCTTTAACTTTGCCTCGATCGTGGCCTTAAAAGCGTGAACTACGACGACTTAATTCTGAACTGGAAACTTGACCCAGACCTAGCAGCCTGGGCAGAAGTGCTTCCCGAGCAAATCCAGCAGGGGCTGGATCCGCAGCGCTATGGCGATCTTGCGCGCTGGCAAGAAGCCTTAGCATCATTACCGCCGTTAGACGTTACAGAGCGAATGCTGACTGAGTCGGCGGTGGGTGTTCGAGGCCCGGTGGACAATCCCGCTATGATCGCCGCCCTAAAACAAGCCCTAGAAGGCCTGCATCCATGGCGCAAAGGCCCCTTCAATGTGTTTGGCGTAGAGATTGACACCGAGTGGCGCTCCGACTGGAAATGGGATCGGGTGCTCCCTCACCTTGCCCCACTGCAAGACAAACGCGTGCTGGATATTGGTTGCGGTAGCGGCTACCACTGTTGGCGCATGCTAGGCGAAGGTGCACGTGAGGTTATCGGTATCGATCCGACCCCGCTCTTTGTACTGCAGTTTTGGGCGATACAACACTATATGCGCCAACCAAATATCAGCGTCTTACCTCTGGGCGTAGAGGCAATTCCCGAGCGTATCAAAGCCTTCGACACCGTATTTTCAATGGGCATCCTGTATCACCGACGCTCCCCCTTTGATCACCTGACCCAATTGCGCGACTGTCTAGCGCCCGGCGGGCAGTTGGTGCTAGAAACACTCGTCGTCGAAGGAGACCGAGATACCGTTTTTGTACCGCCAGGCCGCTATGCTCGAATGGGCAACGTGTGGTGTCTGCCAAGCACAGCGGCGCTGGAGAGCTGGCTGACTAAGGTCGGGTTCAAAAACGCGCGAACCGTCGACGTGAATCAGACATCGATCGCCGAACAACGCCGCACCGACTGGATGCAGTTCCACTCACTGGAACAGTTTCTGGATCCTAACGACCACAGCAAAACGGTCGAAGGCCACCCTGCCCCAGTGCGCGCAGTGTTGTTGGCCGACGTCTAAATCAACGACTCACAGCTGCAAATAAGCCTGACCGAGTCACCATCAACTCGAAAACAAACTGCCATAAATCTGAGTAAAATGATCAACAAAGCTCACATCAAGCCCCTCTTGTAAGTATTCGGGCAGTTCCTCAAAGTCTTTTTGATTCGCCTTTGGCAGAAACAAACGGTTCACTTTTACTCGGCGTGCGGCAATGACTTTTTCGCGAATACCGCCAACCGGCAGTACCGCTCCGGTAAGCGATAACTCGCCTGTCATAGCCAACTTGTCAGTGACTGCGCGACCCAAAGCCAGTGACAACAGTGCACTCGCCATCGTCACCCCTGCACTGGGGCCGTCTTTGGGGGTAGCGCCTTCAGGCACGTGCAAATGAACCAGAGTTTCATCGAAAAATCTTGCATCACCACCAAACTCAGCCAAGTGCCCCATGACGTAAGAGTAGGCAATTTCAGCCGATTCCCTCATGACCTCGCCCAAACGACCGGTGTATTTGAAGCCTCGGTTCAAGCTGTGAATTTTATTGGCTTCAATTGATAAGGTCGCGCCGCCCATTGATGTCCAAGCAAGCCCGGTTACCACGCCAACGCCACGCATGGGCTTGTCGTCGCTGAACGGCGGTTTACCCAGAAAAGCCTCGATCTG